>NZ_JBIAIK010000016.1:0-220826 GCF_042871385.1 Streptomyces sp. NPDC005808
CCACCGCGTTGGCGAGTCCGGCGTTGTTGACCAGTCCGTACAGCCGGGTGCCGTCGCCGGTGAGGGTGGCGGCCAGGGCCGCGGCGGAGTCGGGGTCGGTGACGTCGAGCGGGTGGTAGTCCGCGGTGATGCCGTCGGCGCGCAGTTCGGCGGCGGCCTGCTGTCCGGTGGTGGCGTCGAGTTCGGCGATGACGACGCGGTGGCCGTCGTTGCCGATCCGGCGGGGGGGCGCCCCCGCCCCCGCGCCGGCCCCGCCCGGGCCGCCCCCCCGAGCGCCCCCCCCCCCACGCCCTGTGCGGGCCGTGTCACCTGCGCCGCCACTCCTCGGCCAGCAGCTCGTAGGAGCGCACCCGGTCGGCGTGGCCGTGGGTGATGGTGGTGATGAGCAACTCGTCGGCGCCGGTGGCCTCTTGGAGTTGCTCCAACTGGTCGGCAACCCTGGCCGGGGAGCCGACGAACTGGGTGTCGATGCGGTCCTGGACAAGTGACCGGTCCGCGTCGGTCCAGAGGTGGGCGCGCGCTTCCTCCGGCGTCGGGAACTCGATGGCGCCCTCGGCCGTACGGATGCTGCGAACCCACGCGCCATAGCCGGTGGCGAGTTCGCGGGCGGTGCTGTCGTCCTCGGCGACGACGACGTCCGCGGAGACACTGACGTACGGCTTGTCGAGTACCTCGGACGGCTGGAACGCCGCCCGGTACCCGTCCGCCGCCTCCAGCACCGTCCCCGGGCTGACGTGGTAGTTCGCCGCGAACCGCAGGCCGTTGCGGCCCGCGACCTCGGCGCTCTCTCCCCCGCTGCTGCCCAGGATCCACACCTGTACGTCGGCGCCCTCGCCCGGCACGACGTGCGCCTCGACGCCGTCCGTGGAGCGGTAGGTGCCTGCCAACAGCGCGAGGATGTCGTCGATCTGCTCGCCGTAGTCCTGCGACTCGGCGTTCGGCTGCTTGAGCAGCTTGATCTGGAGGGCGACGCGGGGTGAGCCGAGCAGGTGCTCGAAGGAGGACCGCGGTGGGATCCGCAGCCCGTTCGGGGCAAGGCCGTCGACGACCGGCGTGGCCGTCGGCAGCGGCTCGACGGGCCCTCCCGGCGGGCGCCCGCCGGAACGGCCGAGCCCCAGATCGAGGCGACCGGGGTGCAGCGCGTCGAGCAGGCCGAACTCCTCGACCGTGGACAGGGCGGTGCGGTGACCGAGCTGTACGGCACCGGAGCCGAGCCTGATCGTGGAGGTCGCGGAGGCGGTCAGGGCGAGGACGACCGCAGGTGAGGTGCCGGCCACGCCCGGGTTCAGGTGATGCTCGGCGAACCAGTAACGGGCGTATCCGAACCGCTCCGCCCGCTGGGCAAGGTCGATGGAGTTGCGCAGCGCCTGGCTCGCGGTGGAGCCGGACGAGATCGGGACGAGGTCGAGGACGCCGAGGGGGATGTCGGACATGAGAACGGTGCTCCTCAGCGGTCGGCGGACGCGGGTACGGACGCGGGTACGGAGTCGCGTGCTGACGCGGGTGCAGGGTCGGGTGCGGAGTCGGGTGTTGGCGCGGGTACGGCCTCAGGTGCTGACGCGGGCTCAGATGCACTCGTGCCCGCAGACGGTTCCGCGAACACCGGGCCCCACGCGAACGGCGGATCAGGAATCTCCCGTCGCAGCACGGGCGCGATGTCGGACTGGAAGAGTTCGAGGGAGGTGCGGTGCTGCGCCCCGGTCAGCCCGCTCGCGTCGGCGTGCAGGTGCAGCACGGTGTGCCCGAACTGCTCGTGGTAGCGGTGCACTTTCTCGATCACCTGCTGGGGGCTGCCGATCAGCGCCGAGCTGCGCTCCACGAAGTCCTCCAGGGTGCGGAACACCGGCTCCAGACCCAGCCTCTTCTGGAACGCCAACTGCCCCTCGAAGACCGGCCGGTAGGCGGCGATCGCCTGCTGCGACGTACGGGCGGCGTGGTAGCCCGCCGTTCCGGCACCCACCGCGATCTGCGCCGGGTCGTGGCCGTAGTGCTCCCAGCGCTCCCGGTAGTAGCGGATCAACTCGGCATACGGCTCTATGGGGTTGGTGACATTCGCCGAGAACAGCGGATCACCGAAGCGGGCGGCGAGGTCCACCGACTCCTTGCTGGTCGCGCTGCCGTGCCAGACCCGGACGGGCTGCTGGAACGGCCGGGGCCACACCTCGGCCTCGTGCAGCTCGGGGCGGAAGCGGGTCGCGGCGGTCACCTTGTCCTGCCGCCAGATCTGCCGGAACACCTCATAGCCCTCGGCGTTGCGATCCCACTGGTCCTCGGGCGTGACGTGGAACAGCAGGCGCTGGGCGGTGCCGTTGCCCTTGCCGATGATCAACTCCAGCCGCCCGCCGGACAGATGATCCAGGGTCGCGTAGTCCTCGTACGCGCGCACCGGGTCGAGGAGGCTGAGCGTGGTGACCGCCGTGAACAGACGGATCCGGGAGGTGAGCGCCGCGATGTGGCTGAGTACGACGGGCGGCGAGGAGGAGATGAACGGCCGCTCGTGCCGCTCCCCCACGCCGAAGCCGTCGAAGCCCAACTCCTCGGCCAGCAGCGCGTTGTCGATGACCTCACGAAATCGCGCGTTGGTCGGTTTCCGCACGCCGGTCACCGGGTCCGGCGCGTGCACGATCAGGGTGACGGCGAGGAACTTCATGACGCGGCCCGTTCGGTTCGCGCGTCGCCCCCGGCGTCGGGGTGGGCCAGGCCCAGGTGGTCGCGCAAGGTGGCGCCCTCGTACTCCGTGCGGAAGACGCCGCGTTCCTGGAGCAGCGGGACGACGGTGTCGGCGAAACCGTCGAGGCCGCCCGGAGTGATGTGCGGGACAAGGATGAAGCCGTCGCTCGCGTCCGTCTGAACGAATTCGTTGATGGTCTCGGCGACGGTGGCAGGGGAACCGATGAACGACTGACGGTTGCCTGTCTCGATGACGAGGTCGCGGATGGACCAGTTGTTGGCGGCCGCACGCTCGCGCCACTCACGGGCGGTGGCCAATGGGTCGCGGTACATCCGCACCTGGGCGCGGCCCCGGGCGATGGTGTGCTCGCCCGGGTCCGGATCGATGTCGGGAAGTGGCCCTTCCGGGTCGTACGCGGACAGGTCACGGTTCCAGACGAACTCGAGGTGCTTGATGGCGGTGGCGCCGCTGACCTGCTGGCGCCGTACCTCGCGGGAGATCTCCTCCGCCTCGGCGTCCGTGTCACCGAGGACGAAGGTGGCCGCGGGCAGGATCAGGAGCTGATCGTGGGTGCGGCCGTGCCGGGCGAGGCGGCCCTTGACGTCCGTGTAGAACGCCTGGCCCTCCTTGAGCGTGCTGTACCGGCTGAAGATCGCGTCCGCTCCGGCGGCGGCGAACTCGCGTCCTTCGTCGGAGTCCCCGGCCTGGAAGATGACCGGGCGGCCCTGCGGGCTGCGGGGTACGTTGAACTGCCCCTCGATGTCGAAGTGCTGTCCCTTGTGCACGAAGGCTCCGGCCGTCGCGTCCCGCAGGAAGGTGCCGCTCGCCTGGTCGGCGACGATCTCGTCCCCGTGCCAGGAGTCGAACAGTTCGTTGGTGGTGGCCAGGAACTCCTTGGCCCGGGAGTACCGCTCCTCCTGTGGGAGGAAGCCGCCGCGGCGGAAGTTCTCGCCGGTGAAGGCGTCCCAGGAGGTGACGACGTTCCAGGCGGCGCGCCCGCCGGAGAGGTGGTCGAGGCTCGCGAACTGGCGGGCCACCTCGTAGGGCTCGTTGAACGTGGAGTTGATGGTGCCGGTCAGTCCGAGGTGTTCGGTGACGGCGGCGAGCGCGCTCAGGACCGTGAAGGTGTCGGGACGTCCGACCACGTCCAAGTCGTATATTTTGCCGCCCTGTTCGCGCAGTCGCAGGCCTTCGGCGAGAAACAGGAAGTCGAACTTGGCGCGTTCGGCGGTCCGCGCGAAGTGTGCGAACGAGGTGAACTCGATGTGGCTGCCGGCCTCGGGGTCGCTCCACACGGTGGTGTTGTTGACGCCGGGGAAGTGCGCCGCGAGGTGGATCTGCTTGAGCGGCTTGTCCGTTGACTTGCTCATGAGTGAAGTCCCTCCGGCTCAGGCGTGTGCGGCGGCGTAGCGGTTGGCGGGGCGGGCGAGCCCCAGCAGCCCGCGCAGGGTGTCGGCCTCGTAGGAGTGCCGGAAGGCGTCGCGGCGCTGGAGTTCGGGGACCAGGCCCCGGGTGATCGCCGGGAGGTCGTGCCCGGCGACGGCCGGCCGAAGCCGGAAGCCGGTCAGCCCGGACTGCTGCAACTCCTGGAGCAGATCGGCCAGTTGTACGGGGGTGCCGGTAAACACCCGTGCGTCGCTGGTGTACGGGTAACCGGCAAGGGCGTCGAGCCTCTCTCGCCGGTCCGCAGCGGCGGCGGGGTCCTTGTCCAGGAACACCACCAGGTCACCGAAGAGGTGCAACGGCTCCTCGGCGCGTCCGGCCGCTTCCTGTTCGGTGCGGACCGCGGCGACGATGGCGCGCGCCTGCGCGGAGTCGTGCGGAGTGACGTATCCGATGTCGGTGCTGCGTCCGAGCAGCCGGAAGGGCGCCCCCGTCGTGGACTCGTGGGCCAGTGCGGTGACCAGGGGCTGACCCTGCGGTGGGCGGGGTGTGATGGAGGGGCCCTTGACGCTGAAGTGCTTGCCCTCGAAGTCGATGTAGTGCAGTTTGTCGCGGTCGACGAACCGGCCGGTGGCGACGTCCCGGATCTCCACGTCGTCCTCCCAGCTGTCCCACAGCCGGCGCACCGCCTCGACGTAGTCGGCGGTCTCGTCGAAGAGGTCGACGATCAACTCCTGCAGGGCCGGAGTCTCCAGGTCTTCGACACGGAGCTTGGGGAACTCACGGCGTCCGAAGTGAGCGGCCTCGTGTCGTCGCGCGGACGCCTGCACCCGCACGCCGGCACGGCCGGTGCTCACATAGTCGAGGGTGGCGATGGCCTTGGATATGTGGAAGGGCTCCGAGTGGGTGGTCACCACGCTCGGCACCAGCCCTATGTGGCTGGTCAGCGGCGCAACGCGGGCGGCGATGAGGACGGCGTCGAGTCGGCCGCGTACCTGGTCGGTGCGTGGGTCCGGTTCGCTGAGGCGCGCGGACTGCAGGCCGAGGCCGTCCTCGATGGTCACGAAGTCGAGCAGGCCACGCTCGGCCTCGGTGACCAGGTCGGTCCAGTACGAGGCGGTGAACAGGTCGTGGGGGCGGGCCACCGGCTCGCGCCAGGCGGCGGGGTGCCAGCCCGCGCCGTCGAGGGCGACAGCCAGGTGCAGTGCGGAGGGAGAAGAGGAGGACGAGGGCAACGACGTTGACGAGGACACGAAAGGGGTGCCTTCCTGATCGACCGTGTGAGATCGCCGGGCCTCGGCTGGGAGGGTGCGGCGGCGGGGTGACAGGTCAGGGACGACAGAGCGCGCCGGCCACGCGCTGAAGGTCGATGTGCGGCCGGGAGTACAGGTGCACGCGGCGGCGCGGGGCGAGAACCAGGACACGGAGACGGGGCACGGTCTGCACGTCCGTCACCTCCGCCCTTCCGGCTCGGCGGGCTGGAGGCCGCCGGCATCGCGCTTGCGGAACCCGGGGCGGGCACCGCCTGGTCGTCACCTGGAGCACCCCGCCGCGGAGGAGGGTTGCCGGTCAGCAAGCCAGGGCTTGACGCTGACGCTCATAACCTGCTGGGGACGTTACGGGAGGCCACAGCGGTGCGCAATGGGCCGGGGATCATGGTCGTGATCACGCCGCCGCGCGTCCTCAGGAGGGTCAACCACTGGGCTGCGCAATCTGTTCCACGCCTCCCGTACGGCCTGAGGCACGCTGGATGACCACCTGATGAGACTGCGCCGGAGGCCTTCTTGACGACCTCACGGAGCGCACCGACACTGACGGGGACGGTCACGATTGTCAGCGCCCTTCGGGCAGGTTCACCCTGCCTGTGAGGTCATCGGCCCCGGCCCGCTGGCAGGCAACCCTTCCACCGCGACGGGGTGCCCCGGGTGACGACCCGGTTCCGCCGGTGCGGCGGGACAAGCGTGGTCTCGCGTCTCGCGAGCCCCGAGTGCGGGACAGGTGGGAATGGCCAACAGCGGTTTGACGAGACGCCTGCACATCGATCTGTTGCGTGTCTCCAGCGCCTACTAGTCCGAGCGATCCGGACCAGTACGTAGCGCAGTCACTCCGTTCCGCCGCGGTGCCCACAAGGTGGCCGTGGCCTCCTCGTCCCATGGAGAGTCATGTCCGAGACAATCTCGCACGCCTCAAACACCGGTACGTCCAGCACGTGTACGTCAACTCCGTGCGCACCCAGCTCACTTGACGCGGTCCCCCATCCCCGGATCGCCGCGATCCCGTCCGCCCGCCCACACCGATTCCGCAGCCGTATCGGAGTGGGTCTCGCCGGCGGCTTCTACCCTGCCCCGCACCGCTACGAGCTGTATCTGTCCGCGCGCTGTCCCCTCTCGCTACGGGTTTCCATCACGCACGGCCTGCTGGGTCTCAAGGACTCGGTCGCCATCACACGGCTGGCGCTCCCCGCCGACACCCCCGCCGCGTTCGCCTCCCTGCGCGGGGTGTACGAGGCCACCTGGCACCACTACGACGGTCCGCTGACCGCCCCCGCGCTGTGCGACCGGTGGAGCGGACGTGTCGTCAGCAACCACACGCCCGACATCCTGCGCGACCTCGGCGATCTCTTCCCCGACCGCGCCGGATCCTGCCGCTCCCCGCTCCGCCCGTCGGAACTCGCCGCGGACGTCGACGCCCTGCGCGACCTCCTCGACCGGGATGTCACACCGGGCGCGCCGCTACAGGAACGGTCGGCCGCTCTCGACCTGCTGAACCGTCAACTCACCGCCGGTCCCTATGCGTTGGGCAAGGAACTGACCGCCGCAGACGTGGACCTCTGGGTCGCCCTGGTCCAACTCGAAGCGGTCCAGGACCTGTCCTCGTACGCACTCCTCCAGGACTACGTGCGACGTCTCGACGCCCACCCGGCCTTCCACCGGCACCTGTGAGCAGGCGGCTTCGTCAGGTACGGGATTCCAGGGCGGCCCGGGTGTCGTCGCCGTAGACGCCCGTCTCGTCACCCCGGATCCCGTACCAGAGCTGGAAGCGGGCCACGGCCGCGGTGAGGGTGGGGTCGTACGTTCCGCTCGTGACGCCGCTGTCGTAGACATCCGGGATGTGGAGCAGCCGTTCCTGGAGTTCCGCCACCTCGGGGCCGTTGTCTCCCTCCCGGAGGATGCCGGTGCCGTCCGGGTCCGCGGCGCCGGAAGGCGCCTGAGCGACGGGTGCCGTGGCGGACGAGGCGGCCCCGGCCTGCGATCGGCTGTCTCCGCCGGGCAGCAGCATGGCCACGGCGAATCCGACCAGCGCGGCCGCCACGACAGCGGCGACGACGGCGGCTCGGCGCAGGCCCGTAGCGTGTCCGTACCCTTGCCCGGCTGCACGCCCCGGTCGGCGCCCCGGCTCCTGCCGGGTCGGCGCCGCGGGCTTCGCCTCCTCGTAGGCGGCATAGTTCTCGCCCACCAGAACGGGCGGCAACTCCTCCGTCTCACCCAGGTGCGCCGAGGACAATCTGACCGACTCGTAGTTTTCGTCCGGGCCGACGGCCTGCTGATCCTCTCGGAACTCCCTCACCAGTTCCGCCAGGGCCTCCGTGCGGCGGCGCTGCTGGACGTAGGTGGGTTCGAGCGCCGGGCGGCGCATGGGCTGCTCGCGTTCGGGCGGTGTCGACACACTGCTCTCCTTCCGTGCGCGCGGTCTCCCGCCATCCCCGTGGAGAGATACGGAGGCACGGGCACGGGAGTTCAACCGCTGCCTACCACCTCGGTAGTGGGCTGCTCGGGTGACGGCCGCTCCGCCGAACGGCCCCCACCCGCAGCCGTCGGCTCAGCAGTCGCGGAACTCGGGTGACTGGTTGAGGATCTGGGAGCGCAGCGAGGTGAACCGGGTGTGGGTCTCGCCGCCCTGTGCCTCGGGGCGGAAGACGGCGACGCGATGGCAGTTCATGAAGGCGAGGGTGACGCCGAAGTGCCTCTCCAGGCTGGACCGGATCGCGTCACTGGCCAGCGCCCGCAGCAGCTGCCCGCGCTCCTTCTCCGAGGGGGGCGGTGTGTGGTTGTCGGCGAACTCCTTTGCCCCCGAACCCAGTTCACCGACCAGACCGGCGATGAGGTCGTAGGCGTACGGCAGGGACGTACGGACGGTTTCCACGAAGTCCTGTTCGCGGACCTGACCGCGTTCGGCTTCGGCGAGCAGCTTCGGGGAGACGTCGAGTGACATGAAGAGGCAGTCCTGTCGCTAGCTGGTTCGAGTGATGCGCGGTGAGGCGTCGGCGGGCGGTGTACGACGGCGTGGTGGGCCGTGTACGACGGGTTTGGTGCGCCGTGTACGACGGGTTTGGTGCGCCGTAAGCCGCCGCGCCGTGGACCGCCGCGCCGTGGGGCGGGTCCTGGTACTTCTTCGCCCCGTTCAGGCGGGGTTCGACTCCAGGGCGGCGGGGCCGTGCCGGAAGCCGGGGTCGATCTGTGCGGAGAGGTCGCTGCCGGTGGCCCGGTCGGCCCATGCCGCGGCGTTGCGCAGGTGGAAGGCGACGGCGTGCTCCTGGAAGGCCGCCCAGTCCTTGGTCCGGGCGTCCAGGGCGGTCCGCAACTGGCTCAGAGCGTGGCGGTTGTGCGGCTCCAGGTCGCCCTGCGGGCGACCCTGTTCGCGTGCCCGCACCCAGGAGGAATGCCGAAAATACGTCAGGAGGTCGTCACCCACGTGCTCTTTGAGGAACAGTACGTCGTCCTCGCCGGTGACCTTGTTGCCGATCACCGCGACCGGGATCCCGAACTCCTCGGCGTGGTCGCGGTATTGGCGGTACACCGAGACGCCCTTGCGGGTCGGCTCGGCGACCAGGAAGGTCATGTCGAACCGGGTGAAGAGGCCGGAGGCGAAGGCATCCGCGCCTGCGGTCATGTCGACGACGACGTACTCCCCGGGTCCGTCGACCAGATGGTTGAGGTACATCTCGACGGCTCCGAGCTTGGAGTGGTAGCAGGCAACTCCGAGATCGCTCTCGTCGAACTCACCCGTGACCATCAGGGGAACGCCGTCCACGTCCTGGACGTGATGGGAGTGCACGGCGTCGTCACCGAGGAGCCTCAGCAGGCGCGACCCCCGGCCCGGTGGGGTGGTCTTGATCATGGCCTCGCGTGAGGCGATGCGCGGGTTGCCGCCGCGCAGGAAGTCCTTGATCTCGCCCAGCCGTGCGCTGAGGGGCGGCACGGTGAGGGATTCGTCGTCATCGAGGCCCAGGGCCTGGGCCAGGTGCTGGTTGATGTCGCCGTCGATGGCGACGAGGGGCGCTCCGGAGTGCGCGAGGTGGCGGGCGAAGAGGGCGGACAGTGTGGTCTTGCCGCTGCCGCCCTTCCCGACGAAGGCAGCGCGCACGTCAGCCCTCCGGACGCAGCAGCCCGCGCTCGTACGCCTTGGCGAGCCGCTGCGGTACGAGGTACGACGAGCCGTCGACGGTGACAGGGACGAGCTGCACCGGGGCGGCCTTCCACTGTGCGCGGCGGTGGCGGGTGTTGCTGCGGGACATCTTCCGCTTGGGAACGGCCATATCGATCTCCTGTGAGGGGTGGGCTGGCAGAGCTCACGCTATCTGAAAATGGATCCCATTACCAAGCCAACACCGCAGGACACGACGCTACGAGACACCGCTTCCGAGTCCCGTGCGGGCGGCCCGAGTTGACGGAAGGTTGACCAAATCGCAGGAGATCACTGACGTTCCCGTCTATATGGTCTCCGGCATGCCCCCACAACCTCCGAGAACGCCGGCTCTCCCGGTTCTCCCCTACCGGAAGCCCACCCGCGACCGGGACTACTGGGTGTTCGACGACGTACTGCCCGACGTGGACGCCGTCCGGGCCCGGTGCCTCGCCAAGGACGACTGGATCAAGGGCCATCCCTACACCTCGGAGAGCTGGCCCGGCCTGCGCACGATGCCCGGGCTCGAACCCGCGGAACTGTCCCGCGTGGAACGGCTGATCAAGAAGGCCACCGGGGCGCGGGAACTGTGGCTGCAGAGCACGCCCTCCGGGGGCACCCTCAACCACAACTGCATCCAGGTGGTGGGCCGGGGCGAGGGAGAGCCGCGTCCGCACACCGACTCCCGCTCACTGTGCCGCTACGCCGCGGTGCTCTATCTCAACCCCGCCGCCCCCAAGGACTGCGGCACCAGCTTCTACCGGCAGAGCCTGCCCGGCGGCAGACTGGGCGGCAACATGGTGGCCGCGCCGCACAACAACCTGATCGACGCACTGGGGACCCGTTTCGTCCCGCCGGACTCCTTCGTCGAGGACATCCGCGTTCCCCACCGGTACAACCGCCTGCTCGCCTACAACGCCAACCTGATACACAGCGCCAGCGGCTACTGCGGCTCCACCATCGAGGACAAGCGCATGACAGCGGTCTTCTTCTGGATGGCATGAACGCGACATAATGACGCGGCAGGCGAATTGGCCGGACCTGACTGAGGCACTGCCGAGCTGCGGCACGGGACGGGCATTGCGCTCGGAGCAGGCCGGGGCCGGCCACTTCCATTGCGAACAGGACGTTGACCTGCGCCGTCGCCGGGGTGCACTGAGCACGCGGCATGGCGCTGCCCTTATACAGGCGGGGCGAGCAGTGCCTCCGACTGGTGTGCGCGGCGCAGCGCGTCGGCGATGAACCCTTCGGCCTTCAGTTCCTCGACGAGATCGCGCAGGAAGCGGACGGTCTCGGGCCGTCGGGTGGGTGTCGTGCCCACCGCCTGCCTGATCTGCATGAACCGGCCCTCGATCAGGCGGAGTTCCGGGTGCGCGGCGACGTACTCGGTCAGCGGCTGACGAATCCCGGCAGCCACCTCGACGCCCTGGGCGCGGAAGGCGTCGACCCCGTCCTCACCGCGCACCACCGTCGCGTGCTCGAGCGTGCGGGAGAGAAAGAGGTCGTACGCGGAACCGCGCTGCACACCGACGCGTACGCCCGCACGGTCGACGTCGGCGACCGTGGTGAGGTCCGAGTGACGGGGCACGGCGTACACGCCGTCGATCACGACGTACGGCGCGGTGAAGGCGACCTCGGCCTCCCGTGCGGGTTCGATGGCCAGGAAGCACAGATCGGCCCGGCCCGTCCGCAGCGCGTCGAACGACTTCCGCGCCGCGTCGAAGCAGACGAGATCCACCGGCAGGTCCAGCCGGGCCCCGATCTCACGCGCGATGTCGACGCTCACGCCGGTCGGCGCTGCCGGGGTGCCCTGCGCGAGGACCGGATTGCCCAGGTTGATCGACGCCCGCAGCACGCGCCGGGGAGCCAGGTCCTGAGCGAGGGCCGCGGTCGGGATCGTCATGAGCGGATATTAGGACACGCTTCTTGACCACCGTCACGCACCCGCCCGGCAGGGTCATCACGCCGGGCGAGGACTGGTCCAGCGTCCTGAGATCCAGGCTCGGCTGACGGCCGAGGAGGCTGCCACACGTGAACGGCCCCGGTACTCACCTACAGGGTGAGTACCGGGGCCTTCCAGAGCCGTCGAGGCCCGGGACGCCGAGCGTCAGGCTCGGGTGCCCGTGGCGCGTCGGCGGCGGGTGACGACGGTGATCGCGGCACCGGCCGCGAGGAGGGCCGCGGCGCCGGCGGCGATCGGCAGGGTGTTGCCGCCACCGGTCTCCGCGAGGTCGCCGGGCGCCGGGGTGCCGCCGTTGGGCGACGGAGCGGCAGGCGTGGTCGACTCGGACTGCGACGGAGTCGCCGAAGCGGTCGACTCGGCGGGCTCCGGCTCGGTCGGCGTGGCCGGCGCCGAGGCGGACGGCGAGGAGGCGGCAGGTGTGGAAGCCGGGGGCGTCGAGGCCGGAGGCGTCTGCGGGGTGGTCGGCGGCTGCGTCGTGCAGTCCTTCGTGCCGCCGTTCCACGCCGCGATCAGCTTGTCCTTGATGACCGCGCGGTCCGGGCCCTTGGGCAGGTCACCGTGCTCGAAGCCGTCGTTCGCGTCGAACCGGCCGTCGAACTTGACGGCACCGCGGTAGAGGTCGACCTGCGCGAAGCAGCCGACGTCGGGCACCGCGATGTCGAGGGAGTCCGTGCCGCCCGGCTTGACCGTGACCGTGTCGAAGTCGTGGAAGACCTGCTCGCCGGAGGTGTTGAAGGTGGCGCCGTGGGCGAGGTACGAGGCGAGCGAGGCGGTGCAGGTGGCCGCGTCGCCGGCGGTACGGACCTTGATGTGGACCTTGCCGTCGTCGGTGGGCTTGAGGGTCTGGTCGTCGACACGGACCGAGTCGTAGAAGTTCGTCCCGTCCAGGGAGAACTGGCAGCGATCGGTCTCGGTCTTCGTACCCGCGCCCTTGCCGGGCTTGTAGTCGCTGCCGGTCTTGTCCCAGCCGTCGCCACCGGGGGTGCCGGTGGCCCAGGCGCCGGTCGTCGACGCCGAGAGGGCGAGCGCCACCGCGCCCGTCCCCAGCAGGCAGCGGAGGGTGACACGTCTCGCTATGGACATGCAGATCCCATCTTGATGTGCAGGACCCGGTCGACAGCAACACGGCAGCGCGAAGCAGCCTTGGGCCGCACCGGGGGTGAATGGTCGAGGAAACACTGGGCGCATTGGTCACATGGGCCACAGCTCACCCACATAGTCAATCAGGGCGTGGAGGCTGTCAACCTCGCTGAATGCACGAGGACTTCACGGCTCGTCACATATTGGGCACATGAGGAATTCTGCGGTCCGGAGCTTGGGCGCACGGGCCGGGGCGGGAAGAGCAAGGAGGTGAGAGCGCCCCACCCACCGAAGGTACTGAGTTCCCCATCGGGCGCACTGAGTGCCACCTCTCGGCTTCGGTGCTACCTTCCCGTTCATGAACGACGGACCCCCGCCTCTCCAGAACGCAGAGTCGCCGACCGTGAAGCCGCCCATGCGGGACGCCCTGGTCGCTGCCGCGTTCCAGCTCTTCCTCGAGCGCGGCTACGAGCAGACCACGGTCGACGACATCGTGGCGCTCGCCGGAGTCGGCCGACGGTCGTTCTTCCGCTATTTCCCCTCCAAGGAGGACGTGGTCTTCCCCGACCACGAGCGGTGCCTGGCGGACATGACGGCCTTCCTGAGCACCGGGTCCGACGAGGACGACCCGGTACAGCGGGTGTGCGACGCCGTCCGGCTCGTGCTGCGCATGTACGCCGAGAACCCGACGTTCTCCGTCCAGCGGTACCGCCTCACCAAGAAGGTTCCCGGGCTGCGCGCGTACGAACTGTCGGTCGTCTGGCGCTACGAACGGGCCATGGCCGAGTATCTCCACCGGCGCTTCGCCGGTCGGCGGGACGGCGCCCTGCGCGCCGACGTGGCGGCCGCCGCCGTGGCCGCCGCACACAACAACGCCCTGCGTTCCTGGCTGCGCGCGGACGGACGGGGCGACGCGAGCGCGGCGGTGGACCACGCACTCGGGTACGTACGCGCCGCCTTCGGCGGCCCGGGGGACGACTCGGCCACCGAGGGCCAGGAGGACGTGGTGGTCGTGATCTCCCGGCGGGGGGCGCCGATGTGGCGCGTCGTTCAGGAGATCGAGTCCACCCTCGGGCCGAACTGACCCAATACGAGGGTACCGAGTGCCTTTACTGGCGGCACTCAGTGTCATATTCTGTGGCTCGTGCCGGGGCGGACCCGAGCACCTCAGGTTCCGGCCGAGCGCAGGGAGACGACATCGTGTACCTCATCGCCGCGGGCATCGACTCGCCGCCGCACGGGACTCCGGCCCAGCACGCACTCCTCTTCCAGCGCTGTCACTGGTGCGGCACCGCGATGTACCAACGGCTCCTGTGCCCGGTCTGCGCGGGCAGCGACCTGCGATCGGAAGCCAGCACGGGCACGGGAGTTGTGCGCCATGCCAACGTGGTTCACCGCAACACCCCGGCGGCGCGGAACGTCTCCCTCGTCGAGCTTGCGGAGGGATTCACCGTCCAGGGCCGGGTGATGGGCCCGCCGGCCGCCGTTCACCGGGGAGACCGCGTCCAACTCGCCACCGCCAAGGATGCGATACGCAGGCAGCCGGTGTTCCAGATCGTCGACGGCCCCTGTCGCGGCTGGAGTTGAGAGCCCCGGACAGGCGGGCCGCCTGTCCGCACCGGAGCTGTCGGAACCGGTGGACGCCGGCCCCTGGTGCGGGGGTCAGCCGGCCGGGGTGATGCGGATCCCGACCGTCCCCCTCTCTCCGCGCCGCAGGCGACTGCCCAGGAGGGTGATGCGGCCGAGAATGCCGTACTTGCGGGTGAGCAGCCGGCGGTAGTGGGCGGTTTCGGCCGCGTCGAGGATCTCGGCCGTTGCCGGGACCTGGTCACCGGTCGGCCTGCCGCGCACGTCGCAGGGGCCGACCAGGACGTCTGCCCGGTTGCGGATCCGCTTCACCTTCCAGCTGTCCGCGGGCGTCCAGACACCGAGCGTCCGGCCGTCCCGCACCACCCACACCGGCGTCGCAACTCCCGTGCCGTTCTTGCGGTAGCTGGTGATGAGCACGTACTTGCCCGAACCGAGCGTGTCCAGCGAGGCCTCGTCCATGACGGAAGTCTAAGCAGAGGAACCCGGGAAACAGTCCGGCTCAGCAAGCGACGGCCTCAGGACAGCTGGCCGTCGTAGTCGGGCAGCTTGAAGGTCCGCTCGGCGTGACCGCCGACGAGGTCGGTGTCGTTGTTTCCGACGTTGGCGATGATCGTGTAGCCCAGGGACTCGATCTCCGCGCGCTTGCCGGTCTTGTACGCGCTGACCTCGGCGAACAGGTCCGGCAGATCGCGGACGTACAGGCCGTCGACCGGGTAGCCCACGGACGCCAGGTTCGACTGGGTCAGGCTGTAGATGATGCCCGGGCGGGCGCTCACGAAGAAGATGGCGGCTCCGCGCGACTTCGCGTACTCGGCGAGTGCCAGCGAGGCCTGGACCGCCGGGGTGGGCAGCTCGTACCAGGGGTGGAAGTCCGTCTCCAGCGTGGTGTTGTCGATGTCGAAGACGAGGGCGAGCTGCTGCCCGTCCGCGTGCGCGGTGCGCTCCTCGACGTAGGGCGTGGCCTGGTCGATGACGGCCTGGACGTCCTGCTGCCAGGTGGCGTAGTCGACGTCGGCCTCCGCCGCAGTGACGCTCGCCGTCACCTGGGCAGGGGCCGCGGCTGCGGTCCCCGCGACGGTGACCGACCCCCCTATTCCCAGCGCCACGACCACCGACACAGCGCCCATCCGGCGCCCCACACCGCGTGCTGTCATTCCTGTCCCCTTTTCACGTCGAAGCGGCGAGCGAGCCTCGCCCGTCACCGCTCCTGACATGATCACGTCTATTGGTGTACGCCGGGCAAAGCTGAAATTACTCTTCGGTAGAGCATCTCCCGGCCACTCGCCGGGCCATGACCTCCACCCTCCTGATGCGGGGTGGCACGCGCGCGCTTCACGTGTGAGCCTGGGCTCGCGGTCCGCGGGCCGCAGTGTCTGCACACGGAGAGAGGCTGCTCGGATGGACACACCGAACATAGTGATCGTCGGCGCCGGATTCGCCGGAGTCGAGACCGCGCGAGGACTGGAGCGAGCGCTCGCCCCCGGCGACGCCCGGATCACCCTGATCAGCCCGAATGACTACCAGCTCTACCTGCCACTGCTGCCGCACGTCGCCGCCGGTGTCGTCACGCCGCAGTCAGTGGCCCCCTCGCTGCGCCGGATGCTGCGCCGCACCGAGCTGGTGCCGGGCGGGGTGGTCGGCATCGACCCGGCGGCCAAGGTGTGCGTCGTACACAAGATCACCGGCGAGCTCGTCGACCTGCCGTACGACTACCTGGTGCTCACGCCGGGCAGTGTGACCCGCACCTTCGACATCCCCGGTCTCCTCGACGAGGCGCGCGGGATGAAGACGCTGGCCCAGGCCGTGTATCTGCGCGACCACGTGATCGCCCAGCTCGACCTCGCGGCGGCCACACCGGACGAGGACGAGCGGGCGGCGCGGCTTCAGTTCGTGGTGGTGGGTGGCGGTTACGCGGGCACGGAGACGGCAGCCTGCCTGCAGCGGCTCACGACCGCGGCGGCCAGGCGGTACCACCCGCGCCTGGACCCCACCCTGATCAAGTGGCACCTGATCGATGTCGCGCCCAAGCTGCTCCCGGAGCTCGGCGACAAGCTGGGTTCGAGCGCGCTGCGCCTGCTGAGCGGGCGTGGGGTGCAGATCTCCCTGGAGACCTCCGTCGCCTCCGTCACCGAGGACAAGATCACCCTCACCGACGGACGGGTGCTGCCCTCTCGGACGCTGGTGTGGACGGCCGGTGTCGCGGCGAGCCCGCTCGTCGACTCGCTGGGCGCCGAGACCGTACGCGGGCGGATCGTCACCGAGGCCGACTTCCGGGTGCCCAACCTGGACGGGGTGTTCGCGCTCGGGGACGCCGCCGCCGTGCCCGACCTGGCCAAGGGCGACGGCTCCTACTGTGTGCCGACCGCCCAGCACGCGGCCCGGCAGGGCCGGCACGCGGCGAAGGTCCTCAAGGCGCTGCTGAGCGGGTTGCCCGTCACGCCGTACAAGCACAAGGACCTCGGTCTCGTCGTCGACCTCGGCGGTCACGACGCGGTGTCCAAGCCGCTCGGTGTCGGCCTCAAGGGTGTGCCCGCTCAGGTCGTGGCCCGCGGCTACCACCTGTACGCGCTGCGCACCGGCGCGGCCCGCTTCCGTACCGGCGCCAACTGGCTCCTCCACGCGGTCGCGGGCGACGACTTCGTCCGCACCGGCTTCCTTGCGGACCGTAAGGGAACACTGCGGGACTTCGAGCACACCGATGTGTATCTGACTCCCGAAGAGGTGGCCGCCCGAACTCGGGCCTGACACAAGGTTCTTGACGGGCGGGGTGAAGCCGTGAACGCCCGGACGTGGCCGCACGTATGAAGGGAGGGCTCTCGACCGGAGCCCCCGGCGGCGGTGAACGCCGGTGGTGTTCGGCTTCGGGAGCCCATGGATGAGGCACGCACGACGACGGATCGTCCAACGGGGGGCGCGGATCGCGGCCGTCGGGGGGCTGCTCTGCGGGGGCCTGATGGTGACGCGCGCGATGGCGAGCGAACCGTCCGGCACGTCGCGTGCCACGGAGAGTTCGGCCCAGGCCGCCGCGGACACGGGGGCCGAACTGGTCTCCACCCTGGGCACCTCCCGTACGGCGGGGAGCTGGATCGCCTCCGACGGGCAACCGGTCGTCGCGGTGACCGATACGGACGCGGCGGCCGAGGTGACGAAGGCGGGTGCCCGCCCCAAGGTCGTGGATCACAGCATGCAGGACCTCAAGTCCGCCACGCAGACACTGAGTTCGGCGCCCCGGGTCACAGGCACCGCCTGGGCCGTCGACTACACGAACAACGAGGTGGTGGTGCGGGCCGACAGCACGGTGTCCGCCTCCGACTGGTCGCGTATGACGTCCCTGGCCGAGGGCATCGGTGACTCCGTGCGCATGGAGCGGACCGAGGGTACGTTCACCACTCGGCTGAACGGCGCCGACCCCCTTCTCTCGACCGGTGGCCGCTGTTCGGCGGGCTTCAACGTGACCGACGCACAAGGTGAGTTCATCCTCACGGCCGGGCACTGCGGACCGGCCGGATCCCTGTGGTTCGCCGACAACCAGGGCACCCAGCAGGTCGGACAGACGATCACCACGTCCTTTCCCGGCGACGACTACTCCCTCGTTCAGTACGCCGACGGGCAAGCACCGCAGGGCGACAACATCGTGGCCATCGGCGGCGGAAAGGGCGTACGCATCACGGGCGTCGCCGATCCGGCCGTCGGCCAGCGGGTCTTCCGCAGCGGCAGCACCAGCGGACTGCGCGACGGCCAGGTCACGGCGTTGAACGCGACGGTGAACTACCCGGAGGGCACTGTCTCGGGGCTCATCGAGACCACCGTGTGCGCCGAACCGGGCGACAGCGGCGGCCCGTTGTTCTCGGAGGGCATCGCGCTCGGTGTGACTTCGGGCGGCAACGGCGACTGCACCACGGGCGGTACGACGTTCTTCCAGCCGGTCACCACGGCGCTGACGGAACTCGGTGTGACCCTGACGGGACAGTCGGAGGCCTCCGGCAGTCCCACGGCGCAGGCGTCCGCCCCTCCGTCCGCGGCGGCCCCGCAGGGCGCGGCGGCCGCGCCGGGCTCCGCCGCGCCAGGTTCTGTCGAGTCGGTCGGCGCGGCCGCCGCCGAGACGCTCATCACACGCCTCACGGATCCCAGGAACATAGGCCCGGGGCTCCTGGTCATCGCGGGAAGTATCGTCGCGCTGGTGGCGACCCGCTATATCCGCTCTGAGCAGGACCGCAGTCGCTATCGGCAGCAGTACTCACAGAGTTGGGGGTGAGACCCGGCTCACAGGGGATGGCGGGCGGTTCGCGGCGCGCGGGCCGAATCGCGGCTCATGCGGGACGGCCGACGATTCGCAGTGCGCGTTGTCGATGCCCGGCTCACACGGGACAGTGGGGGCAGGACGGCGGCTGATACCCGGCTCGTCACGCGGCCCGGATGGGCGAGTGCGGGGCCGCTTCCGACCACTCCAGGACGAGCCGCTGATACTCCCGCCGCTCGTCCATGCTCAGCGTCCCGCCGGTACGGAACCAGAGGGCTCGGATCTCCTCATTGACCTCGGTGGCGGACCGCTCGGAAGCGGGTTCAGGAGTGGTGGACATGGTGTGAAGCATACGGACCTTGACGTGAAGGCGATGTGAGTAAAGGTACGCCGGACGACATTCCGGACCGTGAAGCTCATCACTCACGCCCAGGATCAGCCAGTTCGGGAACGACTTCGGGGTCGGCGCCCGTGCACGACCGGACGCGGCTGCTCCGGGAGTTCGACCACCTCCCTGCCGGGCATCGTCGCGCACGAGTCCGCGCGGCAGGGTGGGTCAGGTTGGACATCCCCGACTTCGGGGACGCCCCGGCGTGGCCTCCGACCGGCGTGGCCTTCGGTCGGCGCGGGGGCCCACGACCCTCGACCGGCGCGGGGCCACCACGACCCTCGACCGGCGGGGGGCGACGCGGGCCTCGACCGGACTCGGGCCGGGTGCCGTCAGGTGCCCGGCTTGCGGCCGTAGACGTAGACGTCGTCGCCCGTCTTCAGCAGTGACCAGTACTTCTTGGCGGTGGCCGTGGTCATGTTGACGCAGCCGTGCGAGCCGGGCGGGTTCCACATGCTCACGCCCACCGAGTGGAAGGCCTGACCGCCGTCGAAGAACTGGCTGTAGGGCATGGGCACGTCGTAGATGCTGGAGACGTGGTCGATGTCCCGCCAGTAGATCTTCTCCAGGCCGGTACGGGTCTCGTAGTTGTTACGGCCCGTACGGACCGGCACCGGCCCATAGACGAGCTTGCTGCCGTCCTGGATCCAGCTCAGCTGGAGCGTGAGGTTGACGCAGGCGATGCGGCCCTTGTTGACCGGGCACTTGCCGTCCTTGTTGGGCTTGTTGCCGACGGCCTTCTGCTTGTTCATGAGGTCCATCACGCCCCAGGTGATGGACCCCGCGTACCCGATATTGGGGGTGATGCCGTGCTTGTTCTGGAAGGCTTGGATCGCCTTGCAGTCGGCGGTGGACTGCCGTCCGTCGACCGGGCGGCCGAGGAACTTCTCCACCTGCTTCTGGTACGGGCCGGCCTGTGTCGTACAGCTCGCGGCCTGCGCGGGCGCCGCGCCCAGCACGAGTGTCAGCGGCGCGATCAGCCCGGTGATGCCGAGCGCGACAGCTCCGCGTCTGCGTATGTCCCCCATGACGGACCTCTCTCTTACGTTCTCTTCGCATCCATCGCGATGTTCCGACTGCTAGACCCGCGTCGGGGGGTGCGCGTTGTAGGGCCGGCCGGGCTGCGACGAAACGGTGACATTGGCCGGCGTCGAGCAGGCCCCAGCCGATCCCCCGCCGGCGTGAGCCGCGCCCTGCACTGAACCGGTTTCCCGCAACTGGACCGGGATTCCCGTGCCGCCGTGCCCCGTCCGCCTACCCTGCCGCCATCACCGCACACTCACCGAGGACCTCGACCGGCTCCGGAGGTCCCGCCGCCCGGTAGGCGCGGTGACCTCAGCGGTACCCCGTCGCGTCTGCCGCCTTGCCCACGTCCTGGACCTCGACCATGTAGCGCCAGGCGTCCGGGCGGCTGCCGTCGCGGTCGCTGAAGCCGTACACCTGGGCGAGTCCGCCGCTGGAGAGCGAGTCGCCGTTCCAGCGGGCGACGTCCGGGTCGGCGGCCAGCGCGGCGACGGCTCGGCCGACGTAGAAGGGTGTCTCGGAGATGCCGAAGTGCGGGACGCGCTCCAGGGCGTCGCGCCAGTTCTCCTCGGTCACACCGAAGTTCTCGAGCATCATCTCCGAGCGGAGCCATCCGGGAGTGAGCGCGACCGCGGTGGCACCGCGCGGGCCCAGTTCGTGGCCCAGCGCGAACGCCATGCGCAGGACGGACGACTTGGCGAGGTCGTAGAAGAAGGAGACCCGGTAGGTGTTCCGGTTGTACTCGGCGGTGCCGTCGGTCATCTCCACCACCAGGCCGCCGGGGTTGCGGAGCAGCAGGGGAAGCGCGTGGTGGCTGGTGATCGCGTGGGTCTCGACAGCGAGACGCAGCAGCCTGAGGCCCTTGTCGAGGTCGTGTTCCCAGACCGTCGACTCCCACTCGAAGAGCGTCTCGCCGCCCCAGACGTCGTTGACCAGGACATCGAGGCGGCCCTGCTCGTCCGCGATACGGGAGACCAGGGACTCGACCTCGGACGGGACCAGATGATCGGTGGGGACCGCGATGCCGCGGCCTCCCGCCGCCGTGACCAGCTCCGCCGTTTCCTCGATCGTCTCGGGGCGGTCGTACTCCGATCGCTTCGCGCGCGTGCTGCGGCCGGTCACGTAGACGGTGGCGCCGGCCGCGCCGAGTTCCACGGCGATCCCGCGGCCGGCGCCTCGTGTCGCCCCGGCGACGAGTGCGACCTTGCCTTCCAAGGTGTGGTGCAGCGGCCCCGACATGTCCGACCTCCGTGCTCGTAGCGCTCACGCGATGCCTTCACGCGTGCGTCCCTACGAGGGTCCCGCAGAAGCCGGACATCCTCTGTCGTCTTTTTCCGGCGCGTCGAAGCCGGTGCCGCGTCGGGGTCAGTGACCGCGGGTGATCCACTCCTCCAGGTGCGGGGCCTCGGCTCCGATCGTGGTCGAGTCGCCGTGTCCCGTACGGACCGTGGTGTCCGCCGGGAGGGTGAGCAGCCGGTCGCGGATCGAATCGACGATCGTCGGGAAGTGGGAGTACGAGCGGCCGGTGGCTCCCGGGCCGCCCTGGAAGAGCGTGTCGCCGGTGAAGACGGTGCCCAGGCCCGGGTCGTACAGGCAGACAGCGCCGGGGGCGTGTCCCGGGGTGTGCAGCACGGTCAGGTCTGCGCCTGCGGCCTCGATCACCTGGCCGTCCTGGAGCCAGGCGTCGGGGAGGCGGTCCGGGTGGGTCTGCTTCCACAGCGGAAGGTCGTCGGGGTGGAGCCAGATCGTGGCGCCGGTGCGCTCGGCGAGGGCGGGAGCGGCGTCGATGTGATCGTTGTGGGCGTGTGTGCACACGATGGCCAGGAGGCGTCGGTCGCCCAGCGCCTCGGCGATGGCGTCGGCGTCGTGGGCGGCGTCGATGACGATCGCCTCGTGGTCGTTTCCGACGATCCACACGTTGTTGTCGACGTCCCAGGTGCCGCCGTCGAGCGAGAACGTGCCGGAGGTGACGAGCTGTTCGATACGCGCGGTCATCACAGCACCACCACCGAACGCAGCACGTCGCCGTGGTGCATCCGCTCGAAGGCGGGCTCCACCGCGTCCAGGGCGATCGTCTCGGTCACGAACGCGCCCAGATCCAGCCGCCCTTGCAGATGCAGGTCGATGAGCAACGGGAAGTCGCGGGAGGGCAGGCAGTCGCCGTACCAGGACGACTTGAGCGCTCCGCCGCGCCCGAAGACGTCGAGCAGCGGCAGTTCCAGCTTCATCTCCGGCGTCGGTACGCCGACGAGCACGACCGTGCCGGCGAGGTCACGGGCGTAGAACGCCTGCTTGTACGTCTCCGGACGGCCCACCGCATCGATGACGACATCGGCGCCGAAACCGCCGGTGAGCTCACGGATCGCCTCGACGGCGTCGGCCTTGGCGGAGTTGACGGTGTGCGTGGCGCCGATCTTCGAGGCGGTCGTCAGCTTCCGGTCGTCGATGTCGACGGCGATGATCTTCGCCGCGCCGGCCAGCCGGGCCCCCGCGATCGCCGCGTTGCCGACGCCGCCGCAGCCGATGACGGCGACGGAGTCGCCCCGGCCGACGTTACCGGTGTTGATCGCGGCGCCGATGCCCGCCATGACGCCGCAGCCGAGGAGGCCGGCCACCGCCGGGGACACGGCCGGGTCGACCTTGGTGCACTGTCCTGCGGCCACCAGCGTCTTCTCGGCGAACGCACCGATGCCCAGGGCCGGGGAGAGCTCGGTGCCGTCCGTGAGCGTCATCTTCTGCTCGGCGTTGTGCGTGTTGAAGCAGTACCAGGGCCGGCCGCGCAGACACGCACGGCAACTGCCGCAGACCGCACGCCAGTTGAGGATGACGAAGTCACCGGGCGCGACGTCCGTGACGCCTTCGCCGACCGACTCCACCACGCCCGCAGCCTCGTGGCCGAGCAGGAAGGGGAAGTCGTCGCTGATGCCGCCCTGCTTGTAGTGCAGGTCGGTGTGACAGACCCCGCAGGCCTGGACCTGGACGACGGCTTCTCCCGGCCCCGGATCCGGCACGACGATGGTCTCGATACGCACCGGCTCGTTCTTGCCCGGTGCGATCACGCCCCGTACTTCCTGCGCCATGTTGATCAGCCTTCCGTAGTTCGACGTTCCCTCGGAGCCCGCGCCCGATCCGACCGGCGGTCGGACACAGGTTCTGCGACCGACCCTATGGCGTGAGCGCCCGGTAGAAGGCCAGGTGGTGCGCGGCCGCCTCGGTCCAGGTGTGGCGGGCGGCCAGCTCCCGGCCGGCCTCCGCGCGGGCCGGGTCGTACGAGTCGAGCGCGCCGCCGAGTTCGGCGGCAAGGGTCTGCGGTGAGTCCCCGAACCGGGCGGCCGGGCCGAACACCTCGCGCAGCACGGGAAGGTCCCGCACGACCAGCGGGACGCCGGCCGCGAGCGCCTCCATCGCGGCCAGCCCGAAGCCCTCCTTCAGGGACGGGAAGGCGAAGGCGTCGGCGGCGGCGACGAGTGCGGGCAGTTCTTCGTCGGCCACGGGTCCCAGGACCATGGGCCGCACGCCCAGCTCCGCCGCCCGGGTTTCCCAGCGGGCGCGGTAGTCGCGGTAGTCGAAGAGGGTCTCGCCGCCCGCGATCACCAGTCGTACGCCGGGGTGCCCGGTACGCAGCGACGCGTACGCCTCCAGCAGGTCGAGCGATCCTTTTCGCGGCTCGATGCCGCCCACGGTCAGGACGTAGGGGCCGAGGCGGGAGCGCCAGGCGGCGCGCGCCGCCGGGTCCGTGGTGGCGAAGCGCTCGTACGCCACTCCGTTGGGGATGACCGCGGGTTTCAGGCCCCAGCCGTCGGAGAGTTCGTCGGCCACCGACCGCGAGACACAGATGTGCGCGTAGGGCTCGACGATGGCCCGTTCGTGGCAGGCGGCGAGTTCGGGGGTGGTGAAGTGGTCGAGGTGGTGGACGGTGCGGACGCAGCGGCCCGCGGCGTTGGCGCTGATGCAGTCCTGTGCGTGGACGATGTCGTAGGGGGTGGGGTCGAAGGCGTCGCGGAGAGTGGCGATGGAGCGCAGGATGCGCGCGCCGACGGTCTCGTCCGGCGGGCCGTCGGGGAACGGCACGACGCGTAGGCGCACGGCGGGGTCCACCGTCCGGAAGAAACCGTCGTCGCCGCCCCGGCCGAGCGTCCAGACGGTGACGTCCTCACCGGCCGCGGCCAGCGCCTCGGCGAGAGCGAGGGTGTGCACGACACCGCCGCGCGGCTTGGTGGAGTAACTGAGCAGGGCGATCCTCATGAGGGAACCTCCCGATAGGCGGCCGGACGACGCTCGTGGAAGTGACGCAGGGCACGGCGGGCGCGGTCCATCTCGGCCGCCACGCCAAACAGGGCAGCACTCACAACGAAACCTCCCGATAGGCGGCCGGACGACGCTCACCGAGGTGACGCAGGACACGGCGGGCTCGGTCCATCTCGGCGGCGACGTCGACCTCGGCGACGGCGAGGCCGGCCTTGGCCCAGGTGCGGGCGAGGATGTCGCCGCCGGGGCCGACGACCTTGGACTGGCCGAGGAAGCGCATGCCGCCCATGGTGCCGGTCTGGTTGGAGGAGGCGAGGACGACCTGGTTCTCGGCGGCGCGGGCCTGGTCGTACAGGTCGAAGAGTTTGGCCTGGCGGTCCTGGGCCATGCGCGGGGCGCGGTTGGTGATGCTGGTGGGCCAGGCGGAGAGGCAGGCGAGGATCTCGGCGCCGTCCAGGGCCAGTGAGCGGGCGGACTCCGGGAACGTCTTGTCGTAGTCGATGAGCATGCCGATCCGGCCCACCGGGGTGTCGAAGGCGTCGAAGCGGTCGCCCGGCGCATACGCGGCGACCTCCCCGGCGGGCAGGTGGACCTTGCGGTGGCGGCCGAGGACGCCGTCGCCGCTGACGCACACGGCGGCGTTGTAGTGCTCGGTGCCGCCGTCCTCGCAGTAACCGACGCAGACGACCATCTCGGCTGCGAGGCGGGCGACTTGGAGGATCAGTGGGTCGTCGGGCTTGAGCGCGGGCGGCAGCGCGTCGGGGTCGGGGTGGCGCAGGTCGGCGAGGTAGCCGCCGAGCGCGGCGTCGGGCAGGACGAGCAGTCCCGCACCCGATTTACGCGCGTCATCGATGAGTTTCGCGATGCGCGCGAGGTCGAACTCCAGGTCGCGGCCGAAGTGGGCGGCGGCGGCCGCGATCCGGATGGTGCTCATGCGCTGACTGCTCCTGCGTGCGTGTAGGTTTCCGGGCGCCGGTCGCGTAGGTGCCCCATCGAGCGGCGGGCGGTCTCCAGGGCCTGGGCGATGTCGAGTTCGGCGATCGCCAGACCGGATCCGACACCGGTGTCGGCGAGGATCTCGCCGCCCGGGTCGACGACCTTGGCGCTGCCGACGAAGCGTAGCGACCCGAAGGTACCCGCCTGGTTGGCGGAGATCCACACGATCTGGTTCTCCAGGGCGCGGGCCCGGTCGAAGAGGTCGAAACGGCGCTTCCAGCGGTCGTTGACCAGATCCGTGCTGGCGTGGGTCCTGGCGCCCGGCCAGGCCGAGACGCAGACGCCGATCTCGGCGCCGTCGAGGGCCAGCGCGCGTGCGGACTCCGGGAACGCCTTGTCGTAGCAGATCATCATGCCGATCCGGCCGACCGGTGTGTCGAAGGCGTGGAAACGGTCGCCGGACGCGTAGCTGACGTCCTCGCTGAGCGGCTGGTGAACCTTGCGGTGATTGCCGAGCACGCCGTCGCCGTTGACGCAGACGACGCTGTTGTAGCGGACGTCGCCGTCGGCCTCGCAGTATCCGGCGATCACGGTCAACTCCCCCGCCAGGGCAGCCAGTCGGCGGATCTCGGGGCCGTCGAGGGCGAGCGCGGGCGGGCCCTCGTCGGACGCGGAGTCGTCGAGGCTGAGCAGATAGCCGCCCAGGCAGGCCTCCGGGAGGGCGAGCAGCCCGACGCCCTCGGCCCGCGCTTCCTTGATCAGCCGTTCCACGACGGCGAAGTCCTCTTCGAGGTCGCGGCCGAACTCGGCTGAGGCGGCGGCCACACGAAGGGTGCCCGTGCGGTGGGTGCGTGTGCGGCTCACGCCTGTGGCATCGGTGGTCATGTCTTCGGTACTCATGCAGTCCCCATTCCGGTCACCGGTCCGGTGACAGCTTCGGTGATCTCTCCGTCGGGCCAGCGCAGCCCGACACCGTGTCCGACGGTCAGCTCTCCGCAGCGGGCCCCTGTGGCGGGGCCCGCGGGGAGGGGCGGCGCGTTCGGCTCGTCGGCGGTGAGCATGGCGAAGCCCGGGAAGCAGGTGAGCCAGTCCCCCATGGCTGCCGCTCCGGGGCGCGGCACGGCGGCCACGTCGAGCACGGCGCCGCAGCCGCTCGCTTCGGCGAGCATGCCAAGGGTCCCGGCGATGCCGGCCATCGACACGTCCTTCGCGGCGGCGGGCCGTGCCGCGGCCACCGCCCGGGTCATGGTGCGGAGTTCGTCCCCGCGACGGTGACTTGAGGAGTCCCACTGGCGCCCCCGGTAGCCCTGACGCCAGCCGCCTCCCAGGTCGGCGGTGAGTCGCACCGCATGCCCCGGCCGCCCGCCGCCGCCCGGCACGGGGTGGTCGGTACGGCCGAGCGCGGTCACGGACAGGGCGGCGGGCACGCCGAGTTGGGTGTGGCCGCCGAGCACCGGGACGCCGTAGGCCCGCGCCGCCCGGCCGAGTCCGGCGAGGATCCGGGACGCGTGCCAGGCATCCTTCGCGCCCACCGCGTCCAGCAGTCCGACAGGTGAAGCGCCCATCGCCGCAAGGTCGTTGACATTGACCAGGACCGAGCACCAGCCGGCCCAGTCGGGGTCCCGCTCGACCATGGACGGCACGATCGCGTCGCAGGCGGCGATCACATCCGTGCCGGCGACGGGTGCGCCGTCGTCGCCCACGTAGCCGAGGGGCGCCGGCGTCAGGGCGCGGAGCAGGGGGCCGAGCGGGGCCTTGGTGGCCTCGGCCTGCGCGGCGATGCGTCCGATCGGCCACCGCATGAGGACATGCGGACGGTCCGCGAGCACCACCTCTCTGACGTGCTGCCAGCCAAGTCGCTTGAACAGCAGTCGATTTCGGACCTGGACGGTGGCGTCGAAGCGCAGGACGCCCTCGGCCTCCGCCCGCGCGCAGGCAGCCCGTACGAGGGCGGCGCCGATCCCCTGCGGTCCCCTGGCGCCGGGCGCGACGACCAGCCGGCCGCCCGCCCACCAGCCGAGGTCCGGGCCGTCGTCCACCGGACCGAGCCGGACGCCTCCGAGGACGGCGCCGGAGCGGTCCTTGGCGACCAGGACCAGGGTGCGGGGGTCTTCGTCGCGGTCGTCGAGGTCATGACCCGCGAAGAGCCCCTGTTCGTGCACGAACGTGTCCCGCCGAAGCCGTTCGTAGGCTTTCAACTCGCCCTTGGCCGAGGCCTCTTCGATGTGGAAGCCGGGCTGCCGTGCGAGTGTGCTGTGGTCGCCGAGCAGCGCGAGGATGTCCTGCGCGCGCTCCACCACCACGGGCGCGGTCGTCGTCGATCCGTCGAGGTACACGGCTCAGCCACCCGCCGTCCGAAGCACACTGCACGCCCCGCAGGCCGCGCAACCGGCCTGCTGGTCCGCGCCGTTCATGTCCGCCGCACGCAGTTTCGCCGCGACACCCTCGGTGACGTACCGCAACAGCGCGGCACTCGGGGCCCCGGCGCCGTCGCGGGCGGCCAGCGTGCCGCCCATCGGGCGGAAGGGGACGACGAACGGGTAAACTCCTCGGTCGATCAACTTCCCTGCTCCGGCGATGAGTTCGTCCGGATCCTCACCGAGACCGACGAGCAGGTACGTGGAGACACGGTTGGGCCCGAACACCCGGACCGCCTCGTCCCAGGCGGCTTCGTACTCCGCCAGGGGCACGGTCGACTTGCCGGGCATCCAGCGCCGCCGTACCGCGTCGTCGAGGGACTCGACATGGATACCGATGGCCGTCGCCCCGGCTTCGTGCAGTTCACGGATCCACACCAGGTCGCCTGGTGGTTCGCACTGCACCTGGACGGGCAGGCCGGGCACGGCTTGGAGGACGGAGCGCAAGGACCGCACGAGATTGCGGGCGCCCCGGTCAGGGCCGGTCGTCGTGCCGGTGGTCATGACCATCTGCCGTACGCCGTCCAGGCGGACGGCCGCCTCGGCGACTTCGGCGAGTTGTGCCGGGGTCTTGGCGGCGACCGTCGCACCGGAGCGCAGTGACTCCTCGATGGTGCAGAAGCGGCAGCGGTCGGCCTCTGCGTAGCGGATACAGGTCTGCACGACCGTCGTGGCGAGGACGTCGGAGCCGTGGAGGCGGGCGATGTGCTCGTACGGGGTGCCGTCGGCGGTGGTCAGGTCGTAGAACCTGGGGCGCTGTACGGCGGTCAGAGTCAGGCCGGTGTCTTCGTCGCCGAGCCATACCCTGCCGTCCCGGACCGCGTACGGGCTGTCGGGGTTGCGGGGCAGCGCCGCGTTGGCACCGTCGACAAGGACGTGCCCGTCGTCGCTCGGGCCGGCGCCGTCCGGACGCTGCACGGGAGCCTCCGACCGGACTCCGTGGAGGGCGAGTTCGGCGCGGGTCGTGATCCGGACGTCGACCGGACCCGACCCCCTCGTCTGTGTGTCGGTGCCAACGCTCATGGCGTGCCCCTCAGAGCTGGTAGGTCGAGTTGATGATGGCGCCCTTGCGCGCGTAGTGGATCAGCGCGTCCTGGACGTCGAGCGGGTGGGTCGGGATGACGCCCTCGATCAGGTCCTCCTCGCGGGCCCCGTGCAGGGAGAGCCCGAAGCGGCAGCAGTAGACCTTGCCGCCCTCCCCGAGGAATGTCTTGAGCTGGTTGTTGATGTTGTGCTCGCCCGGGAAGGCCGAGTTGCCGACGGTCGGAAACCCGCGGGTGGCAAGGCAGTTCAGCGAGCCGGGCCCGTAGAAGTAGATGGCGGTCTCAAAGCCCTTGCGCAGGGCGCGTGTCGCCTGCAGGACGGCGACGAAGGAGACCGAGGACTCGTGGGCGATGCCGTGGACGAGGGTGAAGTACGTCTCGCCGTCCTCGGCCTTGTAGTCGGGGAAGACCTTGGTGTCGCCGTAGATGCTGGTGCCCTCGGGGAGGGACGGGTGCGGGATCTCGGTGAGGGACTTCTGCTCGATCTCGCTGAGTGCGACGGTTTCCGACATGGCTGTCTCCTTGGACGTGTGGGTGAGCGAGGGTGGTACGGGCGCGGAGAAGGTCGTATGTGGATGAGGGTGTGTGCGGGTGTGCGGGTGTGCGGGTGTGCGGGTCAGTCGTAGAGCGTGGCGAACGTGTCCCGGAAGACCCGCTCGCCCAGTTCGCCACCGCCGGCCGCGGCGGTCATCCGGGCGTACTCGCCCGCGAAGTCGCCCCAGGGCTGGTCGCTGGCGAAGAGCACCCGGTCGTGGCCGATACCGCGGTGCTCGATCTCCCGGGCCAGCCAGTACGGGGCGAAGCCGATGGCCCAGGAGAGGTCGGTGTAGACGCGCTTGCCCGACTCGATCCAGTCGAAGAAGCGGGAGCCCACGAGTTTGATGTGGCCGCTCATCCCGCCGCCGAAGTGCACGAGGTGGATGGCGACCTGATCGGCGTACCGGTCGACGAGGTGGCCGACCTCGTCGATGTCGGAGGCGGCGCCCGGCGAGGTGTGCACATGCACCACGAGGTCCAGGCGCTGAGCCTCGTGGAAGATCCGGTCGAGGAGCGGGCGGCAGTCGGGGTCGGTGGGGCTCCCGCCGAGCAGGAAGCTGAGCTTGAGGGCACGTACGCCGTCCTCACCGGCCAGGGCGAGGGCGTGCGCGGTGCGGTGCTCGTCCTCGGGGCGCGGGGAGACCCACAGGCCTGCCCGGATGCGGTCGTCGCTCTGGGCGGCCTCGATGGCCAACTCGTTGAAGGAGAAGGCGATGTCGGGGTCGGGGACGCCGTAGTTGGGGAGCACCAGCGCGCGTTCGGTGCCTTCGGCGTCGAGGTCGGCGAGGAGCTGCTTGACGGTGGCCCGGGCGGTGGTGTCCGGGTTGACGGGCGGTCCGCCGTAGAAGGGATACGCGGGGAGTACGCCGATGTGGCGGTGTGCGTCGAAGACCATGTCCGTGCTTTCAGCCGACGGGGAGGGCGGGAGCGAGCTCGGTGGGGGCGCCGGTGAGGGTGCCGCAGACGTCGGCGAGGCGGCGCGAGGCGTCGATGTGGTCCGCGAGGAACTCGGCGTCGCGGCCGACGGCCTCGAAGCGCCCCGAGCCCCACGAGAACTGCCAGGGCAGGCCCACGAAGTACAGGCCGGGAGTGCTCGTCACCCCTCGCCAGTGCATCGGGTAACCGCGGCCGTCGAAGACGGGTATCTCGATCCAGCGGTGGTCGCGGGTGAAGCCGGTGGACCAGATGACGGAGGTGACCTCGGCATCGGCCAGGTCGAGCGCGGCCGGTTGCTCGGACGGCTCCCACACGGGCACGTAGCGGGCCTCCTCGGGCGCCGGTATGCCACGTTCCAAGATGTGCGCGTCGATGGCGTCCTTGATGCCATCGGCCACGGCATCGGCCCGGTCGAGGTTGATCAACAGATCGTCGGCGAACTCCAGGATCCCGCCGTCGATGCCGGTCAGCCGCCCGTACAGGCGCATTCCGTCGCGGGCGAAGGCACGGAGGTCGATGTCCCTGCCGCCGTCGCGCCCGGTGACGTAGTGGTTGACGCGCATCCGGACGGCGGCCGCGTCGTCGAAGTGGTCGATGCCCTTCGCGTAGTGGCCCATCTCGTCGAGCCAGGCGACGCAGTCCCGGCCACGGTAGAAGCGGGCCACCCGGGGTGCGCTGCCGACGGCCAGGTGGACCCGGCGGCCCGCGAGGTGCAGGTCCTCGGCGATCTGACAGCCGGACTGTCCGGTACCCACCACGAGCACGGCCCCGTCGGGGAGCTGGGCCGGGTTGCGGTAGCGGGAGGAGTGGATCTGCTCGACGCCTACGGGCAGCCGCTCGGCCATCCGCGGGACGGCAGGCGTGTGGTAGGGGCCGGTGGCGACCACCACCTGATCGGCGGTGAACTCCCCCGCGCTGGTGGCCAGTTCGAAAATGCCGCTCGGGGAGCGGCGCAGCCCGGTGACGGACACGCCCTCGACCAGCGGCGGATCGAAGCGGGCGACGTACTCCTCCAGGTAGCGCACGATCTCCGCACGCACCATGAACCCGTCCGGATCGGGCCCCGCATAGGGGTGACCGGGCAGTCGGCACTGCCAGTTGGGAGTGACCAGGCAGAAGGAGTCCCAGCGCCGCTCGCGCCACTCGTGGCCGACCCTGTTGGCCTCGATCACCACGTGCTCGATACCACGCTCACGCAGACAGTGACTGACGGAAAGTCCCGCCTGGCCACCACCGACAACCACCACCGGATAATGGGATCCGTACAGCTCTGGCATGAAGTCCTCCCTGCGCGGGGCGAGGTTTTCGGGGAGAACCGTCTCCGGTCTCACTCCTCACCGCTGCTTGTGGGAACCACTTCAGCCACGGCTGATTACCGAATCGCGTCATCCGGAACAAAGCGGCGTTACCAAAACCTCACTTATTGCCTGGCAGGCAAGTTCCCCAGGAAAAGCCTTCGCCTCTTTGACGCCGGAGAGATGCCGTCGAGATGCCGTCGAGATGCCGAGGTCGATGGCCACCCCTTCCACCGACGTAGCCTGAACGCTCCGCACAGATCCCTCACAAGGAGCGCCGTGAGCACTACCGCAGCCAAGCCCGAGGCACCCGCGTGGCGCCTGTTGTTCGGGTACGTACGACCGCATCGATGGGCGCTCTTCGCGGGTGGGTTACTGGCCCTCGCGACCGGGGCCACAGGGCTGGTACTGCCGCTGGTGGCGCGCGGACTCATCGATGATCTGTCGCACGACCGCCCGATCACCGGGGCGCTGCTCGGCATGGCGGCGCTGGTGGTGACCAACGCGGCGGTGGGCGCGACGGGCTCGTACGTGCTGCGGCGCACCGCCGAGTCAGTGGTGCTCGGCGCGCGGCGCGCCCTGTCGTCGTATCTGCTGCGGCTGCGCATACCGGCCGTGGACCGCAGCGAGCCGGGCGACCTGATGGCCCGGATCACCTCCGACACGACTCTGCTGCGCGAGGTCACGACCGATTCGCTGGTCGGCTTCGGCACCGGAGGACTCACCCTTGTCGCGACGGTGGCGATGATGGGCCTGGTCGACCCCGTGCTCCTCGGCGTCACGCTGGCCGTGATCCTGTGCGCGGGCACTGTCCTCGGCGTGATCGTGCCGCGCATCAACCGGGCGAGCAAGCGGGCGCAGGACGCGGTCGGCGTGATGGGCGCCTCGCTGGAACGGATCCTGGGCGCGCTCCGCACGATCAAGGCCTCGGGTGCCGAGAGCCGCGAGGAGCAGGCCATCCACGCGGCCGCCGAGGAATCGTGGCGGCAGAGCGTGCACGCCGCCAAGTGGTCGGCAGCCGCGGGCAACACGGCCGGCCTGGCGATGCAGATCGCGTTCATCACGGTGCTCGCGGTGGGCGGCGCCCGCGTCGCGACCGGCGCCATCGACGTCGGCACGCTCGTCGCGTTCCTCCTCTACGTCTTCTACCTGATGTCGCCGATCCAGCAGCTCGTCGGTGCGATCACGCAGTACCAGACCGGCGCCGGCGCGCTCGCCCGTATCCAGGAGGCCCTGCGGCTCCCCGCCGAGCCCGCCGCCCTGCCCGCGCCGCTGCCGTCCCCGACCGCAGAACCCGCCGCCCTCGCCTTCGACGACGTGCGCTTCCGGTACGCCGACGATCTGCCGTACGTCCACCACGGCGTGACGTTCGCCGTCCCGGCCCGCGGCATGACGGCGTTCGTCGGACCCTCCGGCGCGGGCAAGACGACCGTCTTCTCCCTCATCGAGCGGTTCTACGACCCCGAGGCGGGCGTCATCACCTTCGACGGCCGGGGACTGGAGGACTGGGATCTGCCCGAGCTCCGTTCCTCGATCGGCTACGTGGAGCAGGACGCGCCCGTCCTGTCGGGCTCCCTCCTGGACAACCTGCTGCTCGGCAACCCGGACGCCGATGACACCGACGTCGCCCGCGTGCTGAAGACGACACGCCTGGACGGACTCGTGGCCCGGTTGCCGCGCGGCCTGGACACCCTGGTCGGCCACCGCGGCACCAAGCTGTCCGGCGGTGAGCGTCAGCGCGTCGCCATCGCCCGCGCCCTGCTGCGCCACCCCCGCCTGTTGCTTCTCGACGAGGCGACGTCGCAGCTCGACGCGGTGAACGAGGCCGCGCTGCGCGACACCGTCGCCGCTGTCGCCCGTACGACAACGGTCCTCGTGGTCGCGCACCGGCTGTCCACCGTCACGATGGCCGACCGGATCGTCGTCATGGACGCCGGCCGCGTCCGCGCGGTGGGCACCCACCGCGAACTCGTGGCCGGGGATCCGCTCTATGCGGAACTTGCGGCCACGCAGTTCCTCGCGACCGTCGGCTGACCGGCCGGCCCGTCCCCGGCACACCTGCCGGGGGCTCCCGCAGCCCACGTCTAGAACGGGTAGTGCGCCTGCTGCGTGGCGATGGTCACCCAGCGAGTGTTGGAGAACGCCTCCAGGCCCCAGCGGCCGCCGAAGCGCCCGTAGCCGGAGGCCTTGACGCCCCCGAAGGGCGCGTGCGGCTCGTCGGCGACGGACTGGTCGTTGATGTGCACGATGCCGGTGCGGATCCGGCGGGCGACGGCCAGCCCGTGCGTGGCGTTCTCGGTGATGACTCCGCAGGTCAGACCGTTGTCGGTGTCATTGGCCACGTCGACGGCGGCGCTGTCGTCGGCGAAGGTCTCGATCACGCAGACCGGGCCGAACGCCTCCGCGTAGTAGATGTCCGCGTCCTTGGTGACACCGGTGAGGACGGTCGCCGGGTGCACCGCGCCCTCCGGCTCCCCGCCACCGGTGAGGACCGTGGCGCCCTTGCCCACCGCGTCCTTGACGAGACCCGCGACCCGCTGTGCGGCGGCGGCGCTGACCAGCGGACCGACCACCGTGTGCGGGTGGGCGGGGTCGCCGGCCTGCAGCTGGGCGACCTTCGCGGCGAACTTCTGTGTGAACTCCTCGGCGAGCGAGTCGTGTACGAGGATCCGGTCGCCGGACATGCAGATCTGGCCGGAGTTCATGAACACACTGAAGGTGACCGCGTCGACCGCGTAGTCCACGTCGGCGTCGTCGAGGACGACGACCGCGTTCTTGCCGCCCAACTCCAGTACGGCGGGCTTGAGATGAGCGGCGGCGTGCGTGCCGATGATCCGGCCCACTCCCGTGGAGCCGGTGAAGTTGACGGCGCGGACACGCGGGTCGGCGATGAGCACCTCGGCGATCTCGGCGGCGTCCTCACGGGCGTTGGTGACCACGTTCAGCACACCGTCCGGCAGCCCGGCCTCGCGCAGTACGTCGGCGACGAGCAGCGCACACGCGATCGGCGCGTCCTCGCTGGGCTTCACGACGACGGTGTTGCCGGCGGCGAGGGGAGCCGCGACCGCCCGTACGCCGAGGATGACAGGCGCGTTCCAGGGCGCGAAGGCGGCGACGACACCCAGGGGTTCGCGGATCGCGAGGCCGAGCGCGCCCGCCTCCTGGGCGCTGAGCACCTCACCGCGCGGAGCGGTGATCGCGGCGGCCGCCTCGCGCAGGATGTTCGCGGCGAGGCCCACATTGAAGTACGCCCATGGGCGGGTGCCGCCCGCCTCGTGCGCCATCAGCTCGGCCACCTCCTCCCCCTTGGCGTCGAGGAGGTCGGCGGCCTTCAGGAATATCGCGCGGCGCGCGAAGGGCGCGAGCGCGGCCCAGTCGGCGAAGGCCGCGTCGGCGGCGTCCACAGCGCGGGTGACATCCTCGGGACCGGCCGCGGCGACGGTCGCGAACACCTCGCCGGTGTAGGGATTGATGTCCTCGGTGGTGCGGCCGGAGGCAGCCGGCACGTCCTTGCCGCCGATGAACAGTTCACGGGTGATGGCCATGGCGGGTTCCTCCGGTACGTAGCGACGGCGGTACGCAGGTGGTCAACAGCAGCAGTTGAGAGCTCACGACGGCAAACACTTGTTCGCCACGCGAATCCTACTTCACTAACCTACTAGGTAGGATGCTCGGACCGGGCCCCGTGAAAGTCAAGGGCATACACGTCTGCCCCCGGCACCGGATGCCGGGGGCAGACGAAGCTGTCGCGCGCCGAAAGGCTACGCCTCAAGGGCCGGTAGCACCCCGGCGACTGGTGCGAGCAGGTCGGTCACCTGGTGCAGCTGGTCGAGGCCCTCGTTCAGACGGTTGAGCCCGGCCAGCTGGGTGGAGACCTTCGGAATCGCGGCCTGGTACTTCGCGGGGATTTCACTCACAGCGAGCCGGTCGAGCTCGGCGATGGGGTTCAGCGGCTTCGGCGCCTCGGAGACGGCGGCGTTCGCCATCGGCGCGGCAAGACCCGTGACACCGACGGCGAGACCAACGGCGGCGGCAATACGTCGTGTTGAGATCATGCTTCAGCAACGGCTCCGGGCCCCGGGCGGACACGGCCGTTGCCCGCCGCTCACCCGTGAGGCTCAGGGCTGCGTTGCGCTTGCCGCGCGCCCCGCGAGGGAGGAGTCTCGAAGGAGAGGCCCTTCGCGGCCCGCTCCTCGCTGGGCCGCGGCCTCGCAAGGAGGTCATCATGAGCACCGCGGCACGCCCCACCTTCGACACCGAAGCGCTACGCCGGGGCATAGAGGGACGGAGCGCGGCAGATCTGCTGTCGCTCTACGCCGACGACGCGGAGGTCCGTGTCGTCGATCACAACACCCAGCCCAGCCATCCGATGGTCAAACGCGGTCGCGGCGAGATCGCCGCCATGCTCAACGACGTCTACAGCCGGGACATGACCCACAAGCTGGAGCAGTGCGTCGTCGACGGCGACCACGTCGCCTTCACCGAGTCCTGTCAGTACCCGGACGGCGTGAAGGTGCTGGCCAGCTCGATGATGTCGCTACGCGGCGGCAAGATCGTCGAACACACGCTGCTGCAGGCGTGGGACGAGTAGGAAGGGCCTGACGGCGGCGGTGTCCGCCTCCGTACCGGGCTCAACCCTGCGCGGAGCACCTGCTCGCTCAGCTCCTCACCCCGGGCACGGCGGATTCCGGCTGCCCGACTGCCGCGCTCTCCGCCGCGCTCTCCGCCGGGACCGGCGTCGCGGAGGGGGTGCGTCGCTGGGCGATGCGCAGCAGGGCGAGGAGGGCGATGAAGCACATGCCGTACACGGTGAGCAGGACCGATGACTCGTAGATGTCGGCGGTGCGCCAGGTCACGCCGGCCGCGTCGGTGACGGTGGTGTGCCTGCGGGTGAGGAAGTCCGTGAAGAACGAGATGGTCGTCGCGGCGTAGAGGAGTACGCCCTGCAGGTCACTGGCCGTGGTCGACTCCGGCTGCGCCGTCGGCAGCGGACCGCGGCTGCGCACGTAGAGGGCGAAGACCTGCATGAACAGGTAGACGGTGAACGTCCACCCGAGGAAGTTACCGAGGGGGACTCCGAAGAATCCGCCGCCGTTCTCCCACACCCAGTGGTGCTCGATCGTCGAGAACCCGGGGTCCATGGCAAGGTCCCAGGCGGTCATGGCGAACGCGGCGACGACGGGGGTTCCGATGGTGGTCAGCCAGCTCGAGTTGCGGCGCACGTCGTCGAGCAGCACGGTGGCCACGATCCAGGCGAGGTAGCCGGTGGCCAGGTAGGCCGGGCCGATGAACCACGGCACCTGGAAGATCTTGCCGTCGCCGGTGTAGTGGTAGTGGCCGAACGGGAAGCCGGTCTGGATGCTGAGGTTCTCCAGAGCGTTGCTGATCACGAGCCCACCGACGACGAAGACCCCGATGGCGCGCCGGCCGTAGCGCTGCGCCCCGTGCAGGAACACGAAGCCGACCTGCACCACGATCACGAGCATCGTCAGGCCGGGCACGAAGGCCGACAGCAGCTGCCCGAGGAGGACAACGGCCGTGAGGCACAACACCGTGGTGTTCTTGTGGGAGCGTGGGACGGCGGTCATCGGGGATCTCCGGCTTCTGTCGGGCTGTTGCACGTGAGCAGGCCGTTGAGGACCAGTGTGCTCATCAGGGTGTGGTCATCGGCGTCGTCGGTCCGGCCGAACATCCGCGCCAGCGGTGCCTGGCTGTACATGGCCATCGGCTTCGTGACGGCGAAGTGGAACAGGTACCAAGGGATGTCTCGCAGCGTCCCCTCCCGCACGAGCCGGTCGAAGGCCGGCCGGCCCATGTCGTTGAGCGGGCTCATCAGCGTGTAGAGGTGGGTCAGGCGCGGTGAGTCGCGGCCCGCTTCGTAGTCGATGACCCGCGAGAGGTGGGGACGGCGAGCGGCAGCCTGGTGGAAGGCCCGCACGCCGGCGATCAGCAGCGCGAGGTCGTCGACGGGCTCCTCCTTGGCAAGGGCCGCCATGACCTCGTCGGTCGTGTCGCGGATGGCGGTTTCCATGACCGCCCGCCAGAAGACTTCCTTGGACCCGTACCGGTCGTGGATGAAGGTGTGCCCCATGCCGAGGCGCTCGTTCAGCTGCCGTACGGACACCGCCTCGTAGCCCAGTTCCGCGAACGCCTCCAGGCCGCGCTGATGGATCTCCTCCAGGTCGGGCAGTGGCGCGTCGGCCGGCGGCCGGCCCGGCCCACGCGGTGACTGTGCACTCCGCCGGGTTGCCATGGAACCTCCTGAGCTGGGCGAGGCACCACCCACATTAATCAGCCAGTTGCCTGATTAACAACTCGGAGCGCGTCCGCGCACCTGCCGCTCCGGTCATGGAGCGGCAGGTGCGCGGTGAACCGGTCGGAACCGGTCGGACCCGTCGGACCCGTCGGACCCGTCGGACCCGTCGGACCCGTCGGACCCGTCGGTCAGCCGAACTCCGCCGCGGCCCATGACGCCAGCTCGGTCCGGGCCGCGCTCAGCAGACCGGCGGACGGAGCGGTCGCCCCGTTCGTGACCAGCGCGTAGTGCAGCGTCCCCGAGCCGGGAGCGGTGAGCAGGAGGCGGCGGCTGCCCGTGCCACCCGGTTCGAGCGCCACCGCGATCGGGGTTGTCGTGGTGTACGAGGGTGGCGTGGCCGTCGTGCCGAGGTCGGAGACGACCGTGGTGGCCGACGTCGGGAAGGACGCCGGGAGATGGAGTTCCGTGGGAGTGTTCGTGCCGTCGGAACGCCAGACCAGAAGGCTGTACTGGCCCGACCCCACGAGCTGGGAGACGTTGGGCAGGGAGCTCGGGACCGGGTTCCAGGTCAGGGTCGTGCTGCCGTCCCGGGAGCGGTCCTCGTAGGTGAAGGCGACCGCGGTGCCCGCGGTGGCGCTGGGGTAGACGCGGTCCAGCAGGCGGGCGTCCTGGCGCAGTACGGCCGCCCCCGAGTCGTCGAGGCCTACGGCGGAGAGGTCCTCGTCGTTCCAGGCGTCGCCGGTGGTCATGACCTGGGCGGGGTTGTCGTTCATCAGCTCGTGGTGGCGGCCGTTGTAGATGTCCCACTGCCACTGGCTGCCGGACAGGACCGCGCCGGAGGCAGCCGGGTCCGACCACCAGGTGGCGCCCTTCTGCCGGGAGTCGAGGGCCTGGTACATCGCCTTGAGGACCGTGGGCGCCTTGTCCGAGACCGATCCGGCCAGCGGGTGGCCGAACTCGCTGAGTATCGCCGTCGTACCGGCGGCCGAGGCGCGGTCGCGTAGCGTCCCGAAGTCGGTGACGTACTGACCGTCTTCGGCCTTGCCCCACATGAAGACGCCCGAGATGGCCTTCTGGTCGTAGAAGTGGCTGTTGAAGACATAGCGCGAGCCCAGGGTGCCCGCGTCGAGCAGTCCGCCCTCCTGCTTCTGGAAGTCGATGTTGGCGTTCCAGAAGAGGTTCGGCTCGACGAAGGCGGGTTTGTTCTGCCAGCCTGCCGCGTCCATCCTGGCCCGGAACTTCACGTAGAAGGGCCAGAGCACGTCACTTTCCCAGGCGCGGCTGGTCTGACCGGAGTCGTACGTCCCGGCATGCGGTTCGTTGAAGGGATCGAAGCCGACGACACCCGCGAACTGGTCGGTGGTGAGGTGCTGTCTGACGTAGGCCATCGTCGCCTCAGCCGTGGTGAGGAAGGCGTCCTGGATGCCGTACTCGTTGTGCCAGAAGTCGTACGACGCCTGCTTCACGGCCTCGTTCTGGGTGATGTTCTGGCCCCAGAGGATGCAGATCCCGCACGACTCCTGGGGGTAACCCCCCGCGTCCACGGCCCACTTGGGGGCGCCGTCGCCGGTGTACCAACTGCCCTGGTTGAACAGGTACCGGGAGTAGAGGTCCTGGTGGAAGTCCGGGTACACGCGGATTCCCGCGTCGAGGAAGGCGCCGATCTGGGCGGTGGCCGCCGCGAGATAGGTCGTGTCGACCTGGCCGCGCACGGGTTCGGCCTGCGCCCAGGAGAGCAGGAAGCGTACGGAGTTGCCGCCGCCGAGAGCGCGCAGCGCCGTCGCCGACCTCCTCGCGTCGGCGACGGACGCGAAGGGCAGCCCGTTGTTCTCCTCCAGCTTCGTTTCGCCGGAGACGTTGTAGCCGCGCAGTACGACCTCGCGGCCGAGCCCGTCGGTGAAGTGACCGTCCTCGACGGTGAGGGTGGCGGCCGCGGATTCGTCGAACCAGAGGGAGTCGGGGAGTCCGTCCGCAGTGGCGGGCTGAACGCCCGCCGCGGAGAGGAAGCCGGTGAGGAGTACGAGGACGCCGAGCAGACGCGCACGTAACTTCGACATGTTCATTACAGTGCGCGAGCGCATGCTGGACCGTCAACACCGCCTGACTCTTGAGTAGGTTTCAGTTTCACCGGCCGCCGTGACCTGCTCATCACCCAGACCGACGCGCGTCATGTTCAAGCCCCGACGCTCGTCGCGCGCCGCGCGTCTTCGTGGTCTGCGGGGCGGCCTGCTGCTTCGCGAGCACCGGCAGCACGGCGCCCAAAGCGTCGGCCGGGGCCTCCAGGCGGAACCGGAGCATCGGCTCGTTGTAAATCTCAGCGGCCGGTCGGCTTCGCCGGGAGTGTGGCGATCCTGCCCGGCTCGCGGGGCGGATGCGACGCTTGCACCTGCCGCATTCGTCAGATGCCCTCCGCGGCGAAGGGAGCCAGCGATGCGTGAGATCCTCCCGGCGCTCAACCGGTGGTACGCGGCGGGATCGCCGTTCGGGCTCGCCACCGTGGTCGCCGTCAGCCGCAGCGCGCCGCGCGACCCGGGCGCGGCCATGGCCGTGGGCCCCGGCGACGAGGCCGTGGGCAGTGTGTCCGGCGGCTGTGTCGAGGGCGCGGTCTTCGAGCTGGCCCAAGAGGTGGTGGAATCCGGCGAGGCACGCCTGGAGACCTTCGGGTACAGCGACGAGGACGCGTTCGCCGTGGGACTGACCTGCGGCGGGGAGATCACCCTCCTCGTACGCCGAGTGACGCGCGAGGACGATCCCACCTTCGGGGCGGTGGCCGAGTCGGTGGCCGCGGGCCGCCCGGTGACCGTGGCGACGGTGCTCGACGGTCCGGCAGCGCGCGGCGCCACACTCGCGGTGTGGCCGGACGAGGTGGCCGGCTCGCTCGGGTCGACCGGTCTGGACGTGGCGGTCACGGCCGACGCCCGAGGGGAACTGGCCCAGGGGGCCACCGGGCAGCGGCACTACGGCCCGGACGGTGAGCGCCGCGAGGACGATGTCACCGTCTTCCTGCACTCCTTCGCTCCGCCGCCCCGCATGCTGGTCTTCGGCGCGATCGACTACGCCGCCGCAGTGGCCCGTATCGGCGCCTTCCTCGGCTACCGCGTCACGGTCTGCGACGCCCGCCCGGTCTTCGCCACCGCGAAGCGGTTCCCGGCGGGCGTCGAGGTCGTCGTCGACTGGCCGCACCGCTACCTCAGCGGTACGACGACGGACGCGCGCACGGTGATCTGCGTCCTCACCCACGACCCGAAGTTCGACGTGCCGCTGTTGGAGGAGGCGCTGCGCCGCCCGGCCGCGTACATCGGTGCGATGGGCAGCCGGCGCACGCACGACCACCGGATGAGGCGGCTGGTGGAGGCGGGGCTCGGCGAGAGAGAACTGTCCCGGCTGCGCTCACCGGTCGGGCTCGACCTCGGGGCCCGTACGCCCGAAGAGGTGGCCGTGTCCGTCGCCGCGGAGATCGTGGCGCTGCGGTGGGGCGGCAGCGGAGAGCCGCTCACGGCGACGGGCGGGGCGATTCATCCGGGACCCGTCCATCCACCACGAGGAGAAACTCCGTAAGGCGGAGGGCTACGACGTCAACTGCGCGGGGGCAGCCGGTGATGACGTACCTCGCCCAACCGGCCGTCAGTCACCCGCGCCGTCATGTACGTGCAGTGGGGCCGGCGGCGACGGTCGGTCGGAGAACCGGGGTTGAGGAGGCGCAGGCCGGTGTCCGTGGTCGTGTCCCAGGGAATGTGGCTGTGGCCGAAGACCAGGACATCGAGGTCGGGGAACCGCTGGGCGCAGCGGAGTTCGCGGCCCTGGGCGGCACCCGTCTCATGGACGACACCGAGGCGCAGGCCGTCCAGGTCGAGGCGGGCGGTCTCGGGGAGGCGGGCGCGCAGATCCGGGCCGTCGTTGTTGCCGTGGACGCCGACGAGCCGGCGGGAGCGGGCCTCCAGGAGGTCGAGGGTGGCGGTGTCCACCCAGTCGCCCGCGTGGATGACCAGGTCGGCGAGCGGAAGTTCGGCAAGGAGCTGAGCTGGGAGTTCCTTGGCCCGCTTGGGGAGATGGGTGTCGGACATCAGCAGCAGACGCACGCCCTCAGGGTGCCACTCCGCGAGGGGTGTCGCTGCCGAGAGGTGTCAGTCCGCAAGAAGTGTCAGTCCCGATGGGGCCGGTCGACGCGAGCGTGTCAGTCGAGAAGGATCTCGCTCCATACCTGCTTCCCACCGCTGACGGGCACCGTCCCCCAGGCCGCCGACATCGCCTCGACGAGGAGGATGCCGCGGCCGCCGGTGGCCTCCCAGCCGATGTCGGTGGGCTTGATCGGGGTACGCGGAGAGTTGTCGGCCACCGCGATTCTGAAGCGGTTGTTGATGAGGGTGAGGTCGAGCCTGATCTGTCCGTCGGTGTGGACGAGGGCGTTGGTGACGAGTTCGGAGACGACGAGGAGTGCCGCGTCCGCGTCGCCGCGCATCCCCCAGGCACGCAGGGTGCGCCTGGTGAAGCGGCGGGCGTGCCGGACCGCCTCCGGGACGCGCCAGACCGTCCAGCTCTCGCGGAGCGGGCGCAGCTCCATACCGTCGTAGCGCATCAGGAGGAGGGCGACGTCGTCGCCGCGGTTGGCGCCGGCGAGGAGCCGGTCGGCCACGAGCCCGAGATGGGCTGGGTCGGCGGCGGCCAGCTCTCCGGCGAGCCGGTCCAGACCGTCCTCGATGTCGACCTCCGCGGACTCGACGAGACCGTCCGTGGTCAGGGCGACGATCGTGCCGGGCGGCAGGCGCAGCGGGCTCATGGGGAAGTCGGCCTGGGTGAGGACGCCGAGCGGCGGCCCGCCTTCGGACCAGGCGATCTCCGTACCGCCGTCCGGGTGGCGCAGCACCGGGGGCAGGTGCCCGGCACGTACGAACCACGCGAAGCCCTCCTCCATGTCCACGTCGACATAGCAGCAGGTCGCGAAGAGGTCGGTCTCCAGGTCCATGAGGAGCCGGTTGGCGTGCGAGACCACGACATCCGGGGGGTGACCTTCGACGGCGTAGGCGCGCAGGGCTGTGCGCATCTGGCCCATGAGCGTGGCGGCCGAGGCGTTGTGCCCCTGGACGTCGCCGATGACGAGTGCGACGTGGTTGTCGGGCAGTGGGATCACGTCGTACCAGTCGCCGCCGACCTCCAGGCCCGACGTCGTGGGCAGATAGCGGGCGACGGCGACCGCGCCGGGCAGCTTGGGCAGGCGGCGCGGGAGCAGGGTGCGCTGGAGCATGCCGATCAGTTCGTGTTCGGCGTCGAAGGCGTGGGCGCGCACCAGGGCCTGGCCGGTGAGGCCCGCGGCGGCGGTGAGCAGGGCACGCTCGTCGGGGCCGAAGTCGTGCGGCGTGTCCCAGCCGATCAGGCAGGCTCCGGCGATCCGTCCGGCGGCGGGCAGCGGCAGGACGGCGAGGCCGCCGGGACCCACGTCGGCGAGCGCGGGTTCCAGGTCCGTCCCAGCGGGCCAGACCGCGGCGCGCCCCTCGCTCAGGGCCGCGGCGAGGGTCGGCATCGCGCGTACGGGCGCGTCGGGCCACTCGGAGCGCCATTCGGCCCGCCACAGTTCGGGCCAGGCCTCCGGCTCGGGCGGGTCCAGGACGGTGACGACGAGGCGATCGCCCTCCAGCTCCGCGACGGCGATCCGGTCGGCCCGCAGGGGCTTGCGGAGGGCCTCGACAACGGCCCGGCCCACGTCACGGACGGTGCCTGCCGTGGCGAGGGCGGCGGCGAGCCGCTGGACGCGGGCGACCTCGTTGCCCCCCGAGCGCAGTTTCGAGGCGTCGGAGACGGTGCCCACGAGCCGTCCGGGGAGGCCCTCCCCGCCGGGCAGGAGGTGACCGCGCAGCCGCAGCCATTTCTGCTCGCCGGAGGGCTGGAGGATCCGGAACTCCAGCTCGCGGTCTCCGGTGGACATGTGGTCCGCCTCCACCACGGACATCAGCGAGGGCAGGTCCTCCGGAACGGTCAGCGACAGCAGTGTCTCCACCTTGCCGTCGAAGTCGGCCGGGCTCAGGCCGAAGAGCTCCAGCATCTCCTCGTCGACCTCGACACGCCCGGTGTCCATGGCGAGGCTGAACGAGCTGGCGGGCAGTTCGTCGGCGTCCGCCTCGGTGGCGGGCGGCGGACAGACGACGGCCTCGGCGATGAGGGCCAGGCACTCCCGGTCCTCGATGCCGAAGCCGGCGGGGTGCTCGCTGACGGCGAGCAGACAGCCGTCGTCGCGCAGCGGCAGGACGGCCAGCGAGAAGTCCTGGGAGGACAGCCGCCGGGCGTCGGCGCGCCGGTCGACCTCCTGGGGGCCCAGCCACAGCGGCCGGCCCGAGCGGTGCGCGTCGGCGACCGGGGATCCGCCGGCTACGGGATAGCCGTCGCGCAGCCCGTAGAGCGTTCTCGGCACGCCCGCGGACTCGGCGAGGCGCAGTTCCTCGCCGCCCCGGGTCGGTGAGTAGACCACTACGACGGTCGCGCCGGTGAAGACAAGGGCCTGTTCGAGTACGCGGCGGAGCCGCTCGCGGGGTTCGAGATCGGTTGTGAGCGTCTTGAGGGCAATTTCGGCGCGTGGCGTTCTCATTCTGCGTCCCGCGATGTCCTCACTGACCACGTCCGTAATTACAGCGCTTCCGGGGCTCCGGCGCAGCCCCTGTGACCGTTCCGGGCCTGCCAGACCTGTGACAAGGCCCGCCTCCGTGGTCCGTACGCGGTCCCCGGTGGCTTCCGCTCGCCGTGCGCGCGGAGCCGCCAGGAGAGAGTCTTGACGTCAGGGACCTGATCACGCGGCCCTGCGAGGAGGTGGCCGACGTGTCCGACTTGCAGGGATCCGGACAGGCACCGGCCGCTCGAACAGTGCCGTCGGGAACCCCGCTGCTGTCTCTGGCTCTGGCCGCGATGATGGACGAGGTCCACGCCCATTCCGGCGCCGTGTACCTGCTGGCGCCCGGTGAAACGGTCCTGGAGATGGCGGTGATGGCGGGGCTGCCCAGAGCCTTCGCCGCCCCGTGGGAGCGGGTGGGGCTCAGCGCGCCGATCCCGGTCGCCGAGGCGGCAAGGGAGCGGCGGCTGATCTGGGTCAGCGGCGAGGAGCAGATGGCCGGCCGCTACCCCCGGGTTGCGGTGGTGCTCCCGTATCCCTTCGCGCTGGCCGCGCTCCCGGTGGCGACCGAGCACACCGTGTACGGCGCCGTCTACGTGACCTGGCCCGGATCCCGTCCACCGGAACTGTCCGACCGGGAGCGCGGCCGGCTCACCGCGGCCTGCGACCGGCTCGCGCTGCGCCTTGAGCGAGCCGCCGCGGCGGGCCATCCGGTGCGCCCCGAGGCGGATCTGCTCGCCACGGCCGCGTCGGCGACGGTGTCCGGCACGCTCGGCACGGTGGAGGCGGCACGGATGGTGGCGCGGCTGCCGTACGGGCTGTGTGCGCTGGACCTGCACGGGCGCCTCAGTTTCGCCAACGCGGCGACCGCGGAGCTGCTCGGCGTCCCGGTCGGCGAACTGCTGGGCACCCAGTTGTGGGCGTCCGTGCCCTGGCTCAACGACCCGGTCTACGAGGACCGCTACCGCGCCGCACTGATCAGCCAGCACGTGACGTCCTTCGTGGCGCTGCGGCCGCCCGGCGACTGGCTGTCGTTCCGTCTCTACCCCAGTAAGAACGGGCTGAGCATACGGATCTCGCGGGCGCGGGCGGTGTCCGAGATGCGGCGGGCCGAACCGGAACACAGCGACGATCCCGCCCCGGGGCTGGTGACCATCTCCCATGTGCTGAGCCTGGCCAGCGCGCTGACAGAGGCGGCGAGTGTGCAGGACGTGGTGCAACTCGTCGCCGACGAGATCGCGCCCGCCGTCGGCAGTCAGGCCTTGGCGGTACTCGGGACGCGGGCCGGACGTCTGCACGTGCTCGGGCATCGGGGGTACCCCGACGCGCGTGTCGTGGAGCGCTTCGACGGGCTGCCGCTCGACGCGGAGACGCCGGGTGCTCAGGCGTTGAGCAGCGGTGTTCCCGCCTTCTTCGACTCCCGTACGGAGTTGGAGCGCCTCTATCCGGCCCGGCACACCACACCCGACGGCATGGCGGCGTGGGCGTATCTGCCTCTCATCGCCTCCGGTCGTCCGGTGGGCGTCTGCGTCCTCGGGTACCCGGAATCGCATTCCTTCCCCGCGGACGAGCGTGCCGTGCTGACGAGCCTGGGCGGTCTGATCGCGCAGGCACTGGCGCGGGCCCTCCTCTATGACGCCAAGCTCCGGCTGGCACACGGTCTGCAGGCCGCGCTTCTGCCGCATTCCCTGCCGTCGGTGCCCTCGATCGAGGCGGCCGCGCGCTATCTCCCGGCAACCCAGGGCATGGACATCGGCGGGGACTTCTACGACCTGGTCCTCTCGCAGGGCCGGGCGGCGGCCGTGATCGGGGACGTGCAGGGGCACAACGTCACGGCGGCGGGCCTGATGGGGCAGATCCGTACTGCTGTACGCGCGTACACGACCGTCGGCCAGCCGCCCGAGGAGGTCATGCGCAGCACCAACCGGATGCTGATCGACCTGGGAAGTGAGCTGTTCGCGAGCTGTCTCTATCTGCGGCTCGACCCCGCGCGCGGGGTGGCCGTCATGGCGCGGGCGGGCCATCCGCCTCCGCTGCTGCGACGGCCTGACGGCAAGGTCCGGGTGCTCGACCTGGCCGGGGGACCACTGCTCGGGATCGACGACTCGGCGACGTATCCGACGACCGAGGTCCAACTCCCCCCGGGTTCCGTGCTCGCTCTCTACACCGACGGCCTGATCGAATCCCCGGGCGTCGACATCGAGGACGCTCTCGCCGCTCTCGGGAGACAGCTCGCCGACAAGGGCGACCAGCCGCTCGACGCGCTGGCCGACAGTCTCGTCCAGTTCGATGAGGCGGCGACGCAGAAACGGTTCGACGATGTCGCACTGCTGCTTCTGCGGGCACGCGGCTGACAGCCGCCGCCCGGACGCGCAGTGGCCCGGCGACAGCCCGCATGCGGAGTGAGTGGCCCCGCGGCAGCCCGCACGTGGGGTGAGTGGCCCGGCCCTCCCGCCGGAGGGCCGGACCTTTCCACTGCCGACCGGGGCCGCTGTATGCCGCGGCCGGGTCAGTGGCTCTGAGACACCGGGGGTGGGGGCACCGGTGTGGGGGGCACCAGTGTCAGGCGGTCACCGGTGTCAGGGGTTGATGTTCACGAGCCCTGAGCCGTCGTCCAGGCCGGAGCCGGAGTCGTCACCCGTGTCTCCCGACTGGTCCCCGGCGCCACCGAGCTCGTCGCCGCCGGCCCCGGGGGCACTGGCGCCGTCGCCGGGCTCCACCGCTCCGGGATCCGCTGCGCCGGCACCGGCGTCTCCGGCCGCGTCACCCGCGCCGAGCGTCGCGCCGACCGCTTCCAGCGCGGTGGTGACGGGCTGGAAGAAGGTCTCGCCACCGACGGTGCAGTCGCCGCTGCCGCCGGAGGTCAGGCCGATCGCACTGCCGTCCTGGGTGAAGAGGGAGCCGCCGCTGTCGCCGGGCTCGGCGCAGACATCGGTCTGGATGAGACCGGTGACCGTGCCCTCGGGGTAGTTGACGGTGGCGTCGAGGCCCAGGACGGTGCCGTCGAAGAGACCCGTGGTGCTGCCCATGCGGAAGACCTGCTGGCCCACGGCGGCTTCGGCGGCCTGGCCGATCTCGACGGTCTGGCCATCGCCGATGTCGACCACGCTTGCGGTCACGGTGGCCGGGTCGTCGTACTTCACGAGGGCGAAGTCGCCGTCGCCGGGGAAGGTGGCCTGGTCGACGGTGGCGATCGGGGCGCCGCCCTGGGCGTCCGACCACTCGGCGACCGCGACCCCGCAGTGGCCCGCGGTGAGGAAGGCGGGGGTGCCGTCGCCCGCGGTGACGTTGAAGCCGAGGGAGCAGCGGGCGCCGCCGCCGAAGATGGCGTCACCGCCGTCGACGAAGGTCCTGAACGTGCCCGCGGACTTCGTGATGGTCGCCACGCCCGAGCCGAGGCCCTCGACCGTCGACTCCAGCGTGTCCCAGCTGGTTCCCGTGACGGTGGAGTCGGCGGTGACGCGGATCTCGTTGGTCTTGGGGTCGACGGACCATGCCGTGCCCGGGATCGTCGCGTCGGCCTTGAGCGTCGCGGCTGCGTTCTCGAGCGTGTCGGTGCTGTTCTGCACCTGGTTGGGGACCGCGCCGGCCGCCTTGATCTCATTGATCACATTGCTGTTGTCACCGACGACGTTGATGATGATCTGCTGATTGGCCGCGTCGTAGTAGGACCCGGCGAAGGCGTCACCCAGCTGGGAGGCGAGCTGCGAGGCCAGGTCCGACACGTCGGCCGCCTTGAACGTTCTGGCGCTCGCGGTGGCGTCGTCCGAGCCGGTCTGGGACGCCATGGCGTTGGGCAGGAAGAGTGCCGCCGCTCCGAGCGCCGCCACGCTGCCTGCCGCTATCGCGGCCTTGCGCTTGGGTATGCGTTTGTGACTCAACTTCTGACCTCCTGGGGACGGGGTCCGTTGCCACCGTCTTGCGGCTGAACTGGGGGCGCCTGGATGCCTGTTGATACGCACGCGTCACATGGGGCGTTCAACTCCGTTTACACATGGCGTGAGTCAGCCAGGCCAAAGGCGTGGATTGCGAGGCATTCGGGTCCTCCTGTGCGCCCATCCCGGCCGAGGAACCCCCTCGGTGAGCCATCCGGCACGCTCCGCGCGTGTCCGGTCACAGGCCGTCGAAAACTCCGAGCGGAATCCCGGATTCTGCGAATCTGCACATCGAATGCGCAACCAGGTCACCCCGCGCGACGGATCTCCACAGCGTGCCGGGAGGTGCGGGGCCATTGGGGCGGGAGTGTCCAGTTCGGGAACCGGATGCCGACGGCACACAGCCGGTGATGGCGGGCGGACTGTGAAGGACTCGCCGTCGAACAGTGCACGATCCTGCACGGATGACCGGTTTTGTAGATCAACTGCCCTGGTGAGAGCGCCGGTTGATTGGAAGCGCGCCGCGACCGCGTGCTTTGATCCGTGGCACCGCGGGGGTCACGGGTCATTCCGGGCTTCCGGCAACGGGTGCCTGACACCCGCGGTCGCGGCCGACCATCTGTCCTCAGAGGGGGGCCGCTCTCCCCCTTATGAATACGCATACGAAGGGAAGTTCCATCATGAACTCCATCCCCCAGGTTGCCACCGCCGAGATCTCGGACGCCGACCTCGACGCCGTTTCGGGCGGTCTCACCCTGAACGCCGTTGGCACCGTCACGGGCATCGTGGACGACATCGCCCCGGGCGTCCTCCCGCTGGTCGGTTCGGTCGTCGGCACCGTCGAGGGTGTCACCGGCCTGAACACCGCCGGTGTCACCGGCCTGGTCGCCGGTCTCTGATCTCCATCAGAACCGTCGAGTCCCGGAACCGCTCCATGGTTCCGGGACTCTCGGGTGCCGTAAACCTATCGAATCAGGTGAGGGAAGTCGCGTGCAGTTCCGCCAACAGGCCCTCGCCAAGCTGCAGTCACCGGAGGAACTCGACCTTCCGGTGCGTTTCGCCCGCCCCCAGGGCTGGCTCGTCCTGTCCGTGACGGTCCTCGTCATGGCGGCGGCCTCCGTGTGGGCCGTGACGGGCACCGTGGCGTCCACGGTCGGCGCACCCGCCATCCTCACGCACGGGCAGGGCAGTTACGTGTTGCAGAGCCCGGTCGCCGGGCAGGTCACCGCGGTCCTCGCCACGGAGGGCGAACGGCTCGCCGCCAACGCCCCCCTGCTCCAGGTCCGTACCGCGCAGGGCGAGACGGCCGTCGTCCGCACGGTCGCGGCCGGGCGCGTCACCGCTCTGGCCGCCACCATCGGCGCGATCATCTCGACCGGTGCGAACGTCGCGGCTGTGGAGAAGGTCGCCCACGCGAGCGATCCGCTGTACGCGACGGTGTACGTCCCCGCGGAGAACGCCGCCACGATCCCCGAGAACGCCGCGGTGGACCTCACCGTCCAGTCGGTACCGACCCAGCAGTACGGAGTGCTCCGCGGCCATGTGAAGGCGGTCGGCCGGACGGTCCAGACCCAGCAGCAGATCGCCGCCTTTCTCGGCGACAACCAGCTGGGCGAGCAGTTCACCAAGGACGGCAGGCCGGTGGCCGTACTGGTCCGTCTCGACCCGAGGTCCAGCACGAAGAGCGGCCTCAAGTGGTCCTCGGCGGACGGGCCGCCGTTCGCGCTGACCTCCATGACCCTGGCCACGGCTTCGATCCGGCTGGCCGACCAGCGCCCCGTCGATTGGCTCCTCCCGTGACCACCGCGCAGGACACCCACGGCAGACGCCGCGCCACCCCGCCCAAACGCCCGGTCCCCAAAGGGAGGCGCAGGACCGTGCGCACCCCGACCGTGCTCCAGATGGAAGCGGTGGAGTGCGGCGCGGCCTCGCTCGCCATGGTGCTCGGCCACTACGGCCGGCACATCCCCCTCGAAGAGCTGCGCATCGCCTGCGGTGTCTCCCGCGACGGCTCGCGCGCCAGCAACCTGCTGAAGGCGGCGCGCAGTTACGGCCTGACCGCCAAGGGCATGCAGATGGACACGGTCGCACTCGCCGAGGTGCGGGCGCCCGCGATCCTGTTCTGGGAGTTCAACCACTACGTCGTGTACGACGGCATGGGGCGCCGGTTCGGACGACGCGGCGTGCATATCAACGACCCGGGCAAGGGCCGTCGTTTCGTGCCGATGGAGGACTTCGACACCAGCTTCACCGGCGTCGTCCTGGTCATGGAACCGGGCCCCGACTTCCACAAGGGCGGCCGCAAGCCGGGCGTCCTTGGCGCCATGCCGGCACGGCTGCGCGGGACCTCGGGCACCATGCCCGCGGCCGTCCTCGCGAGTCTGCTGCTCGTGGTGGTCGGCGCGGCGGTGCCCGCGCTCAGCCGGACGTACATCGACAGCTATCTGATCGGTGGTCAGTCCTCGCTGCTCGGCGTGCTGTTCGCGTCGATGGGCGCCTCGGTGGCGCTGACGGTGGTGCTGACCTGGCTGCAACAGGCGAATCTGCTGCGCGGCCGCATCATCTCCTCGACGCTCTCCAGCGCCCGCTTCCTGCGCCATCTGCTGCGCCTGCCGGTGACGTTCTTCTCCCAGCGCAGCCCGGCCGACCTGGTGCAGCGGCTCCAGTCGAACGACGCGGTGGCCGAGACCCTGTCCCGTGACCTCGCGGCGGCCGGGGTGGACGCGGTCGTGGTCGTGCTCTACGCGGTGCTCCTCTACACCTACGACCCACAGCTCACGGCCGTCGGCATCGGCGTCGCGCTGCTCAACGTGGTCGCGATGCGGGTGGTGATCCGGCTGCGCTCGACGCGCACGGCGAAGCTGCGTGCGGACAGCGCCCGGCTGACCAACACGGCATACAGCGGACTCCAGTTGATCGAGACGATGAAGGCCACCGGCGGCGAGGACGGCTACTTCCGCAAGTGGGCCGGGCAGCACGCGACCACGCTGGAGGAGGAGCAGCGCCTCGGCGTGCCGAGCGCCTGGCTCGGCGTGGTCGCTCCGATGCTCGCGACGCTCAACAGCGCCCTGATCCTGTGGATCGGCGGGATGCGTGCCATCGAGGGAGGCATCTCGGTCGGTCTGCTGGTCGCCTTCCAGTCCCTGGTGACGCGCTTCACCGCGCCGATCACCCGCCTCAACGGTGTCGCGGGCCGCATCCAGGACTTCGCGGCCGACGTCGCGCGTCTCAAGGACGTCGAGAACTTCCAGGCGGACCCGCTGTACGACCGTCCCGGCTCCGGCGACTCCACCCGCCGTCTGCACGGCCATGTCGAGCTGGAGAACATCACCTTCGGCTACAGCCCGCTCGACAAGCCACTGCTGACCGGCTTCTCCCTGACGGTCGGGCCGGGCCAGCAGGTGGCGCTGGTCGGCGGCTCGGGCAGCGGCAAGTCGACGGTGTCCCGGCTGATTTCGGGCCTGTACGCGCCGTGGGAGGGCACGATCCGTATCGACGGCCGGCGCCTGGAGGACATTCCGCGCGGCGCCCTCGCCTCCTCCGTCTCCTTCGTCGACCAGGACGTCTTCCTCTTCGAGGGAACGGTCCGCGACAACGTGGCGCTGTGGGACCCGTCGATCCCGGACGACGCGGTCGTCGCGGCGCTGGAGGACGCGGCGCTGTACGACGTCATCACGCGCCGGCCGGGCGGCATCCAGAGCCGGGTCGAGCAGGACGGCCGGAACTTCTCCGGCGGCCAGCGTCAACGCCTGGAGATCGCCCGGGCGCTGGTGCGCAGGCCCAGCATCCTGGTGCTCGACGAGGTGACCAGCGCGCTGGACGCGGAGACCGAGCAGACCGTCATCGACAACCTGCGCAAGCGCGGCTGCGCGTGTGTGGTGATCGCGCACCGGCTCAGCACCGTGCGTGACAGCGACGAGATCGTCGTACTGCAGCACGGCACGATCGTGGAACGCGGGCGGCACGACGCCCTGGTGGCGGCCGGTGGCCCGTACGCCCAGCTGGTCAAGGAGCGATGAGATGACGACGGTCAACGAGGGCGATGTCGTCCTCGGCGCGCTCGGCGGCATGGGCATCCCTGTCGACTGCTCCGCCCTCAACCGCCTTGACCTGGAGGGGCCGCAGGTCCTGTGGCTCGTCGCGGCGGGCGCCGTCGACCTGTTCGCGGTCGACGCCGTCCAGCAGGGGCACTGGCACCACCTCGGCCGCCTCGAAGCGGGCTCCCTGCTCCTCGGTCCGGTCACCGGCCCCCAACACACCCTGGTCGGGCGGCCGTTGCGCGACTGCGTGGTGCGCCGGATCGGCCTGCGCGAGCTGTACCAGCAGGCCGGCACCCAGACCTGGTCCTACGACGAGTACGGCAACGCCCAGTACGTGCCGCCGACTTCGAGCCCGCTGGAGTACGCCCTCGCGCTCGGCGTGGGCCGCAGCCTCTCCATCCTCTTCCAGGCGCCGATGGCACACGAGAACGCCGCCGCCCTCACGGACGACGACGTCTTCTGGATGCAGGTGCCGCCGGGCAGTGTGCAGTACGGCTCCCTGTACGGCGCGGAGGCGGCGGCCGACCTGCTGATGGACTCCGGTGTCTGGCAGCGCATGGTCGACCAGCAGTACCGGCTCCTGACCACGCTCGACCGCTGGATCGAGCGGCTGGAGTCACGCCACGAGGACCGTACGGCAGCGGGCATCAAGGCGGGCGAGGCCGTCCGCGCCCAGGCCGACCGGACCCTTCTCGCGTCGATCGGCAAGCAGTCGGGGAGGCGCCCGACGGCCGCCGACGCGGACGCCACGTACGCGGCCTGCAAGGTGGTCGCCGACGCGGCCGGGATCACCCTCGCGCAGACGGTCCAGAGCGGCGTGGAGAGCGACCGGATCGACCCGGTCGAGCGGATCGCGATCGCCTCACGCGTCCGCGCCCGTGCCGTACGTCTCGACGGGCACTGGTGGCACGACAACATCGGCCCCTTGGTGGGCCATCGCGCCGTCTCGGGCAGTCCGGTCGCCCTGCTGTGGCGCGGCGGCGGATATGTCGCCGTACAGCCGTCCTCGGGACGCGAGACGCCGGTCGAGAAGGCCAACGCGGGCGAGTTCGAACCGCAGGCCGTGATGTTCTACCGACCCTTGCCCGAACAGAAGTTGAGCCCGCTTCGGCTGATGCGGTTCTGCCTCCGGGGCACCGGCGGCGACATGCGCAACCTCGCGATCAGCGGTCTGGTGACCGTCGCGATCGGCGCGATCGTGCCGATCGCCACCGGCAAGGTGCTGGGCGAGTACGTACCCAAAGCCCAGCACAGCCTCATCGTGCAGGTCTGCCTCGCCATCATGATCACCAGCGTCGTGTCGGCGGCGTTCACGCTGCTGCAGAACCTCACCATCCTCCGGCTGGAGGGCCGGATCGAGGCAACGCTCCAACCTGCCGTGTGGGACCGGCTGTTGCGCCTGCCCACGAAGTTCTTCACCTCCCGCTCCACGGGTGAACTCGCCAGTGCGGCGATGGGGATCAGCGCGATCCGCCGCCTCCTCGCCGGCGTCGGCCCGACCCTCGCCCAGGCGGGCACCATCGGCGCGATGAACCTGGGTCTGCTGCTCTGGTACAGCGTCCCCATGGCGCTGGCCGCGATCGGCATGCTCGTCGTCATCGCCGCCGTGTTCCTGGGACTCGGCCTGTGGCAGGTGCGCTGGCAGCGCCACCTGGTCGTGCTCAGCAACAAGCTGAACAACCAGGCCTTCCAGACCCTGCGCGGCCTGCCCAAACTGCGGGTCGCGGCGGCCGAGAACTACGCGTACGCCGCCTGGGCGGGCGAGTTCGCGCGCAGCCGTGAACTCCAGCAGAAGGTCGGCCGGATCAAGAACCTCACCACGGTGATGGGCGCGGTCTATCTGCCGCTCTGCTCCCTGCTGATGTTCATGCTGCTCGCGGGCCCGGCGCGCGACTCGCTGTCGGCCGCCGAGTTCCTCACCTTCAACACGTCCATGACGATGCTGCTGACCTCGGTCACCTCGATCACCGGCGCGTTCGTCTCGGCGGCGGCCGCCCTGCCGATGTTCGAGGAGATCAGGCCGGTGTTCGACGCGACGCCCGAGGTGCGCGTGGCGAGCACCCGCCCCGGAGTCCTGTCCGGCGCGATCGAGGCCCGTGGGCTGTCCTTCCGCTACACCGACGACGGCCCGCTGGTCCTGGACGAGGTGTCCTTCGACGTGAAGCCGGGCGAGTTCGTGGCGATCGTCGGCCCCAGCGGCTGCGGCAAGTCCACGCTGCTGCGGCTGCTCATCGGCTTCGACAAGCCGGTGTCGGGCAGCGTCCTGTACGACGGCCAGGATCTGGCGGCCCTGGACCAGTCCGCCGTACGCCGCCAGTGCGGTGTCGTCCTCCAGCACGCGCAGCCGTTCACCGGCTCGATCCTGGACTGCATCTGCGGCACCGAGCCGTACACGCCCGAGGAGGCGATGGCGGCGGCCGAGATGGCGGGCCTCGCCGAGGACATCAAGCGCATGCCGATGGGCCTGCACACCATCGTCGCCGGCAGCGGCGCGATCTCCGGCGGCCAGCGCCAGCGCCTGATGATCGCCCAGGCGCTGATACGCCGTCCACGCATCCTCTTCTTCGACGAGGCGACCAGCGCACTGGACAACGAGACCCAGCGGACGGTCATCGAGAGCACCCGGGCACTCAACGCCAGCCGTGTGGTGATCGCGCACCGCCTTTCCACCGTGATGGACGCGGACCGCGTCATCGTGATGGAGAACGGCAAGGTCGCCCAGCAGGGGCCGCCGGCGCAGCTCCTCGCGGACACGGGCGGGCGGCTGCACGAGCTGGTGCGGCGGCAGATGCGGTGATCGGTCGGTCGATCTCTGGGACCGGCGCTCGGGAGGGAATCCCGGGCTTGACGTACCGGCGGTAGATCTCCTGGCGTCGGGCTCGGTCACGGAATACCCCGCCGGTCACAGCCCGTCCGCGACGCGGCCCTCCGACGAGATCTGGGTCACTCATCGAAACGTTGCAGTTTCGATAAAAGGGGTCTAGCCTCTAGGTGTACGAAACGGTTTCGTTTACCTGCACGAAACCTTATGCGACTTCCCTGGAGTTCCCTGATGCCTCAGACCGTGACCGAAGGTGCCCGTACAGGCGCCGTGGACGCCCCGGCGGCGAATTCGTCGAAGCGCTGGTGGATCCTCGCGATCATCGGGATCGCGCAGCTGATGGTGGTCCTGGACGCCACCATCGTGAACATCGCCCTGCCGTCCGCCCAGGCGGACCTGGGCTTCTCCGACGGCAACCGGCAGTGGATCGTCACCGCCTACTCGCTGGCGTTCGCCTCACTGCTCCTGCTCGGCGGACGCATCGCCGACCTCTTCGGGCGCAAGCCCGCATTCCTCATCGGCGTCTCCGGATTCGCCGCGGCCTCCGTGCTGGGCGGCGCGTCCACCAGCTTCGGGATGCTGGTCACCGCACGCGCCCTCCAGGGCATCTTCGGTGCGCTGCTCGCTCCGGCCGCGCTCTCCCTGCTGAACACGACGTTCCCCGAGGCGAAGGACCGGGCCAAGGCGTTCAGCGTGTTCGGCGCGATCGCCGGCGCCGGGGGCGCGCTGGGGCTGCTGCTCGGCGGTGTACTGACGGACGCGCTCGACTGGCGCTGGACTCTGTACGTCAACCTCATCTTCGCGATCATCGCTTTCGCCGGCGGCTGGGTGCTGCTGAACAACCACCGCGACGCCGCGAACTCCAAGCTGGACCTGCCGGGCACCCTGCTGGTCTCCTCCGGACTCTTCGCCCTGGTCTACGGATTCTCCAACGCCGAGACGCACAACTGGAGTTCGCCCGAAACCTGGGGCTTCCTGGCCGCGGGCGGCGTCCTGCTGATCGCCTTCGCCCGCTGGCAGACCCGTGCCAAGCACCCGCTGCTCCCGCTGCGGGTACTGCTCGACCGCAACCGCGCCGCCTCGTTCATCGCCGTTCTGGTCACCGGCGCGGGCATGTTCGGCGTCTTCCTCTTCCTGACCTACTACCTCCAGCTGAACCTGGGCTTCAGCCCGACCAAGACGGGCCTGTCGTTCCTGCCGATGATGGCGGCCCTGATGGTCATGGCACAGATCTCCACCACGATCCTGGTGCCGCGTATCGGGCCGAAGGTCGTCATCCCGGCGGGCTTCGCGATCGCCGCGATCGCCATGGTCTGGCTCACCGGCATCGGTGTCGGCTCGTCCTTCTCGAGCGCCGTACTGCCGCAGTTGATCCTGATCGGCGTGGGCCTCGGCATCGTGATGCCGCCCGCGATGTCGCTGGCCACCATCGGGATCGCGGCCGAGGACGCGGGCGTGGCCTCCGCGACGGTCAACACCATGCAGCAGGTGGGCGGTTCGATCGGTACGGCGCTGCTGAACACGCTGGCCGCGAGCGCCGCGACGAGCTACCTGGTCGGCAAGAACCCGGCCGACAAGCTGGCCCAGGCACAGGCGACGATCGAGAGCTATACCACCGCCTTCTGGTGGTCGGCCGGCTTCTTCGCCGCAGGCGCGGTGATCACCTTCCTGCTCTACGGCGGCGGAAGGCTGGAGCAGGACCCGAACGCCGCACCGGTCGTCCACATGTGATCGCGTCCTGACCTCAGGATCACCCCTGGACCGAGGGGCCGCCGTCTGCAGGGAGACGGCGGCCCCTCATCCCTCTGCCACGGGACCACCCCTCATCCGCCTCCGGTAGCGGGCCCTCGCTGCCGCGAGGCGAACCTGCTGGGCCAGCTCGCTCTGCGGGACGGCGGGCCGGTAGACGACAAGTCCCCGCTGCCGTTTCTCCAGCCTCAACTCACCCGGCGTGGGGGCGACTTCACCGTCGTACGCGAGAGTGTCCGCGCCGGTGAGACCCTCCAGCTCGACCCAGGAAACGCGTTCGGCGCTGTAGACCCGTGAACGGCCGAGGGCCCCGGCGAGCGCGGAGACGACGACCCGGGTGCGGGCGAGCCGGTGGTCACCGTCGATCAGGCGCAGATCCAGGAGTCCGTCGTCCAGGCGCGGCCTGAAGGCGGGGGCGAAGCCGTCCGGGACATAGCGACCGTTGCCCGCGAAGAGCAGCCACAGACGCCGGGGACGGCCGTTGACCCGCAGCTCCATGGGGGTCGCGGTGCGCAGGACCCGGGTGAGGGCGACCGCGGCCGCCGGCCATTTGCCCCACCGCTCCTCCAAGTGCTCACGGATCCGGACGAGTTCGGGGTAGAGGCCGATGCTGAAGGTGTTGAGGAACCGCACCTCGTGGCCGGCCACCGGACGGGCCACGCCGATGTCCACGGCCACCGCCTCGCCCCGGGCGACCGCCACGGCGGTGTCCTCGAAGTTCGGTACGCCCACGTCCTGCGCGAAGTGGTTGAGGGTGCCGCCGGGGAACACCGCGAGCGCGAGCCCCCGTCCGGCCGCCGCGCGCGCCGCCGCGTTGACACTGCCGTCGCCCCCGCACACGCCGAGTGCGCCGCCCGCCGCCGCTGCCCGTTCCACCGCCTTGGCGAGCAGTTCTGCGAAGTCGTCGTCCGGGGCGCGTTCGATCAGCTCGGCCTCCGGCAGCAGCCCGCGCAGCCGTTCGACGGGCGGCATTCCTGTCGTGGATGCGCCCGTGCCGGCCCTGCTGTTGACGAAGACGACCAGTCCCCGCCCCCCGGGCAGCGCGGGCGCGTCGGCCGCGGGCCGCTCCCGCTCCGGCCGCGCGGGGTGCGGCGGCCACCAGCGGCAGGTCAGTGCGGCGGCGCCGGCGCCGATCGCGATCCCGGCCAGCACGTCTCCTGGGTAGTGCACGCCGACGTAGACACGCGAGAAGGCGACCGAGGCGGCGACCGGGGCGACCAGAGCCCCGTACCCGGTGGATTCCAGGGCGACTCCGGCGGCGAAGGCCGCGGCCGACGCGGAGTGCCCCGAGGGGAACGACGTGGTGTGCGGCTGACGTCTCAGGTGCCGGATCGACGGCACGTGGTCCAGTACCGGACGGGGGCGGCGGGCGCTCCACTTGACGACGGTGTTGACGGTCAGCGAGGCGAGGGCGAGCGAGCCGGTACCGCGCACGGCCGCCCGCCGGGCGGTACGGCCGCCGACGAGCGCGAGTGCCGCGGCCGCGCCGAACCACAGCCGCCCGTGGTCGGCGGCCCGGCTGAGCCGCCGCAGTGCCGGATCCGCGGCCGGGAACCGGGAGCCCGCCACCCGCCAAAACAGCCTCAGATCCAGTTCGCCGAGTGTGCCCATGGCCCCACTCCTACCGGGAGCGAAGCCGGATCGGCATCCGCTGCACCTCCAACCGGAGCAGCACCGTCACACAGTGCCGGGCCAATCCGTGTTCCCCGGACATCTCTCCTCAGCTGTAACGCCGGAGGCCGGCCGACAGCCCCACTCTGTCCGGCCGACCTCCGGTACGAGATCACGCGGCCCTCGCGACGAGGCCCGCCTTCCCCGGTATCGGGCTCTCGTTGGACGCCCACGGGGACCGCGCGATCCCGGTCTCTCAGAACGTGAAGACGTTCATCCCGTAGGAGTTCTTCACGCACTCGTTGGCGAAGGTGCGCTCGTAAGCGACCCGCTTGCCCTGCCAGACGCCGTCGACGGTGACGACGACGGGGTCGAACTCCTTCGTACACATCACGCCGGCTCTGACGGACAGGGCGCCGAAGTCCCCGCCTGTCTCACGGAGTTCGGCGCAGGCCCGCGGGGCGTCGGGGTGCGTGCCGGAGGCGGTCGGGGCGCAGTTCAGGGTGACGGCGCGATCCGCGGTGGCGGTGGCGGCGCTGTGACCGTGGCCCACGCTGAGCACGAGGGCAGAGGGGGCGTAGAGCGCGGACGGGCCGGGGCCCGGGGCGGCGAGGGCGGTTCCGCCCAGTGGCCCGCAGACGGCGGTGGCCGTCAGGGTGAGAGTCGCTGCCCAACGCGCGGTTGTCGGCATTGTGTGCATCCTTCCGCTCGATCGAATGCGGGACCGGCTCGGTCGGTGCCGGTTCGGCGAGCGCGAGTCTGCCGAGTCCGGACAGGAAACACACATCCGACCCACTGGTTTCAGTAACTTTGAGTATTGAATCAGTGGCTCGAAGTCACAGGATTCGAACGTAACAGCCCGGAAGCGAGCGCTTACTGATCGTCTTGAGCGCCTTCCTGGCCGGATTTCCCCGGCTCAGCAATAGGCCGGAAACATTCCGCTTCCGCTCACGGCTGACCCACTGCTCATCCCTTGCACAGGCCTCCGTCGGGGAGTAATGGTGATTACATGATTACTGCAGAGCAACACGAGAAGCTGCGCGGCTGGTTCACCGGCCGACTGCCCGACGACCTCTTCGAGAGCCTGACGGAGGTGACCGTCGACCGCGAGGAGATCACCGTCGTCGGCCGCATCCCCGAGCCCCGGGTCACCGAAGGCGCCTCCGCCGCCGAGAAGGAGGCGGCCCTCCAGTCCCGTATCCAGGAATTCCGGGAGCGCACCCGCGAGCAGCGGATCGAGGTGGCGCGCGAGGCCGAGCACCGGTTCCGCAAGAAGGTCTCGTGGGGCGTGGAGTGCGGGGGCGAGCGCGCCCTGTTCACCCACATCGCCGCGCCGGTCATGACCCGGCTGCGCCAGCCCGAGCGCCAGGTCCTGGACACCCTCATCGCCGCCGGTGTGGCGCGCAGCCGCAGCGACGCCCTCGCCTGGTGCGTACGTCTGGTGCAGCGGCACACCGACGACTGGCTCACGGAGCTGCGGGACTCGCTGGAGCACGTACAGCGCGTCCGGGCCCAGGGGCCGGACGCCGAGCCCCAGGCCGCCCCGGCCGCCGGCGAGGAGGAGTGACCAAGTCCCACTGGCGGAGGGGCGAACAGACCCACCCCCGGCCCCGATCCGCACCGCAGAGTGGACGGATCTTGCCGCAGTCGCAAGGATCGACCCGTACTGCGCGAACTCAGGGACGAGGGACGGGGACGCACGGATGGCGAAGCACTGGGCCGACTTCCAGTACGAGATCTATCTCAACGGGATGGCAGGCGCCGTACCGCGGCTGCCCACCGATCTGACCCGGCTGGAAGAGCTCACCGAGCAGCGGCTGGGCCCAGGCCCGGTCGGCTATGTGGCAGGCAGCGCGGGCAACGGAAGCACCGCCCAAGCCAACCGCACCGCCCTCGACCGGCGCCGGATCGTGCCCCGGATGCTGCGTGACGTACACGAACGCGACCTGTCCGTCGAGCTGTTGGGGCGACCGCTGCCCGCACCCCTGGCCCTCGCACCCGTCGGCGTACTGTCGATCATGCACCCGGACGCGGAGCCCGCCGCCGCACGGGCCGCCGCGGCACAGGGCGTCCCGTACGTCCTGTCCTCGGCCTCCAGCACACCCATGGAGCAGGTCGCGGAGGTGATGGGTGACGCGGAGCGCTGGTTCCAGCTGTACTGGGCGAAGGACCTCGAAGTCACCCGAAGCTTCCTGGAACGGGCCAAGGCCGCCGGGTTCACCGCGCTGTTCGTCACCCTCGACACTCCCATGCTCGCCTGGCGGCCACGCGATCTCGACCGGGCGTACCTGCCGTTCCTGCACGGCGTGGGCACCGCCAACTACTTCACCGACCCGGCGTTCCGGGCGGGCCTGGCGAAGCCGGTGCACGAGGACCCGAACGCCGCCGTCATGCACTTCGTGGGCATGTTCGCGGACCCGGGCAAGACATGGCCCGACCTGGCGTTCCTACGGGAGAACTGGGACGGCCCGATCGTCCTCAAAGGCGTCCTGCACCCGGACGACGCCCGTCGTGCGGCCAGTGCCGGGATGGACGGCGTGGTCGTCTCCAACCACGGCGGCCGTCAGGTGGCCGGCGCCGTCGCGGCGGCGGACGCGCTGCCCCGCGTGGTGGAGGCGGCGGGCGACCGGCTGACCGTCCTCTTCGACAGCGGCATCCGCACCGGCGACGACATCTTCAAGGCGCTCGCCCTCGGCGCGCAGGGCGTCCTCGTCGGGCGTCCGTACGCCTACGGACTCGGCCTCGACGGTCAGGCGGGCGTCGAACACGTCATCCGTTGCCTGCTCGCCGAGTTCGACCTCACACTCGCCCTGTCCGGGCACGCCCGCCCCACCGACATCGGCCCCGACGACCTGATCGAGGAAACCGCGTGACATCGACGCCGCACGGGGCACGCTGACCGACCAGGACGCCACGGAGCCCGCGACGACGTCTTCGGCCCCGAACCACCTGCGCCGGCCCCGCGGTTGCTCGGCGCCCCGTGCGTGGTGCTCTGCCCCGCATGTCGCGGGTCACGCGCGGGGCGCTCGTGCGGATCGCGTCGACAGCCGTCCCTACCGCCGCCCTCGTGGATGGCGGCGTGCGCCGGCCATCGTCCGGTAACCCGTGTTCGCCCACCCCTACAGGCCGATCCCCCTGATCACCGCGTCGAGTTGCGTGAGCAGAGGCAGCACGGGCTCAGGGCTCGCGTTGTCGCCGACCGTCACGGAGCGGGGTTCCCGGTAGGGCTCCGACGAGGTCGCCTCCGGGTCGACCGGCACGCCGGTCGGCTGTGCGCCGGGAGGCTGTTCACCCGGCGGCTGCTCACCGGGCAGCTGCCCGTGGGGAGGTTCGGGCGGGCTGTCGCCGGCGGACGGCGCACCGCTGGCGGCCTGCGGCGAAGGGCTGGTCCTGCCCGAGATCGACAGTGAATCCGGGCCGGCCGACTCGGAGTCCGTCCGCCACTGCTGTGCGCCGGAGCCGTCCCGGACTTTGACGACGATTTCGGAACCGGGGTCCGGCAAATCGGGCGCGACAGCGAGCCGGTCGCTCCACCGGGGCTGCAACTCGCCCCGCGCAGTGAGGTCGTAACGCACGTCGTCACCACGCGCCGCGTCCTCGGCGGCACAGGGCTCCAGCACCACGAAGCCGTCGTCGGCACGGGAGTCCAGGCACAGTTCGGGGTCGGCGACGCTGCGCAGCAGACCGTCGCCGCCGTAGGACCACTGCTGGGTCCAGGCGGAGGAACACACCGCGAGTTCGGTCTCGGCCCCTGCCTTGGCCTCACCGCCCCGGATGTCGAGGCACAGGTCGGCGGCGAGATTGCGCAGCCGGGTCTGCTCGGCGCCCGTGGGATGCCCCGCCGAGCCGGGGGGCGGGGACGCGGCCGGCGGGGCCTCGGATCCGGGCTCGGGCGACAGCGTGCGGGCGTTGCTCGCTCCCGTGGAGGCCGTGGGGTCGGCGCCCGGCTCGTCGTCCGACCACAGAGTGGTGGCGAGAACGGTCGCCAGCACGGTGGCCGAGACCACGCCCGCTCCGGTGATCAGGGCTTTGGCGTGCCGCTGTGCGGGCTGGGGCACGCCGCGTGGGGCGGGTATCTGGGACAGCAGACGATGACGTCCGCTGTTGCCCGGGAGCCCGCCACCGCCGTCCTGGCGCCTGCCGGCGAGCGGTCCTCCACCCCGGGGGCGCATGCCTTGCTGCGCGCGCCCCGGACGGGAGTCCAGATAGCGCCGGGCGCCCCAGCCGAGTACCGCTTCGGCGAGCAGAACGCCCAACCCGCCGTCGAAGTGGCTGAGTTGCTCGGCGGCGAAACGGCAGTAGCGGCACTCCAACAGATGCTGTTGGACATCGGGAAGCAAGGCGCCGCCGCGGCGAATCGGAACGTCCAGCAACCGATTGTGGAAAGCGCATTCCCGGGTCGGCGCGAGTTCCCGGTGGGCGCGTACACAGCCCTCACGGAATTGCTCGCGGGCCTGTTCCAGAGCCGCCGACGAGGTGTCGGTATCCATGCCCGACAGACCGGTCGGTACGGATATGTCCTCCGCTTCGACCTCGGTGTGCCACAGCAGGCTCTGGGCGAGTGGCTGCAGAGCGTGAAAAGCGCGCTCGGCGAGCTTCCGGCTTTCGGCCGTCATGGACTTGGCGGCCCTCATGCCGCGGCCCCCGGCGGGCTTTCTCAGGTCCGGCAGTACGCCGGTTATCCGATCCGCGGCGGCCCACTCTCTGACGGTGTCCCGAACTGCCACGAGAAGCCGGGGCCGCACGGCGACACCGGACTCGCCCCGCGTCAGGCGGTCGACCGTCCGCTGGAAGGAGGCCGCGGTCACCATCGAGGCGACGTTCGCCGAGGAAGCGAGGCAGATGACCGAGTAGTCGTACGCCGGCTGCCAGTGCCGGGCCATCAGCAGGGCTACGGGGTGCGCCGCCCCGTCCTCCGGCCGGTCTCGCAGCTCCGCGGCGAGACTCTCGTCGGATTCCCCGGGAGTGCCGCCGGGAGGATAGGGGGGACGTGGGGGGTGGGGGGTGTGCACAGAGCGGGTTCCTTCCAAGGTGCAAGGTGGCACATAGAAGTTCCTTCACCGCCGAAAAGCAGCTCTCATTGGTGCAGACCTTTTCGCCGGAGCGCCGGGAAAACAGCCGGGGCGAAGTCCGTAACGACAATCGCCGCCAAGAGCCTTTCGAGCTCCTCGACGGCCTTGAATACCGAACAGCGATTCGGGCCCGGCTATTGGCCCAGCACAGGAAGGTCACCTTCGCACAACATGCTCATGACCAACAAGACACCTGAGTAACTTCCGTCTCAGTGAGAGAAAGTCAGATCCGGTCGGCAACTCTCGCGACTCGTACCGGCTTTCGAAAATTTCATGCGCCCCGTGTGAACGGCGCGCACACGCCGGTGGCCCGCGCACGCTCCCGGCGCGCACTACGGGGCTGTCCACTGGAACCGGCCCTCCTCGGGGGCCCCGCGCGGTACGGCGGCTCTCCCGCGCGAAACGGGCCGCCGACCCTGATCTCCCGCCCTCGGTCGGCGGCCCCGAGGGCGGGTCGCCCGGCCCGCTCGCCGACCGGTGTCAGATCTGCCAGGACCTCAATCGGTCCGCCGCGGCGAAGACGTCCGTCTTGCCGTCGATCAGATCACGGGCGAGATCGACAAGAGCGCCGTACGGCGGGTCGATGCCGACACCGCTGACGAACATGTAGGCGACCGCCGCCGCGCAGGCGAAGCGGGCGTTGGCGGTCGGCAGAGGTTTCAGCAGGGCCAGGGTGTGCAGGAGCGCGGCGGCGCGCCAGGCGGGGTCGGAGTCGACGCCGAGGCGGGGCGGGTCGACGCGGTGCCGGGCCACGGCGGCGACGAGCGCCGAGAAGTCGTTGACCGTGGGCTGGTCCGGCATGACCTCTTCGTGGCGCTGGAGCAGCCAGGGCACGTCGATATGGATGACGGGTGCCATGGGTCAGGCTGCCCGGCCCGCGCCCTTGCGGGGCGGTTCGTCCTCGGGGAACGCGGCGGCGAACTCCGCCGCGTGCGCCGCGAAGAACCGGCGGAAGACCTCCGCGCCTTCCTGCAGCGCCCGGTGCCGCACGATGTCGGCCGCGGCCGCCTCCCGCACCAGGGCCTTCATCGACGTACCGCGTTCCTTGGCGATCTGCCTCAGGTCCTCTAGCTCGCGGTCGCTGAACTCCACATTGAGAGCTGGCATGCCTTCACGGTACCGCCCGGGTACTTACGCGTAAATACTCCCAGCTCAGCGATGACGGGGCGCGGTACCTGCGATGCCCGGAACAAGGGCGTGGGCGGGCGGGGGCAGTCCGATGTCCGGGAGCGCCGGAGCGACGCCGGTGCACTCCTGAGGCCGCGAGACCCGGAACCCGTCCCGTAAGACCGATACAACACGTCGCGGGCCCAGGGGGCATGAGTGTTGAGCAGATTCAGACACCGGTGGACGCGCTCGCCTCGGGCCAGCGGCGCGCCATGCCGACGCCCAAGTACCTGCGGCTGCTTGAGAGTTGGCTTCCGGCCCTGGTCACCGCCCATGATAGGACTGTGGGACCCCGAACACCACGCCACGCCCATCCGCCCGGTCGGCATGGCTAAGCTGTGCGTGAGCCATGTGTCGCGTGCGAAGGCCGCCCACGCACTAGGCTGGAACAACGAGTGACGCGCTTGTTCACTGTGTGTGCGCAATGGAGTGGCGACGATGAGCCCGGAGACACCCCTCGGTGGGCCCGCCACAGCGCGGGCCGTCATCGATCTGAACGGCACCGTGATTCGGTGGAGCGAGGGGGCCCGGCGCCTGCTGGGCTATGCGCCGGAAGAGGTCGAGGGAAAGCCCGCCGCGGACCTGCTGGCCACAAGGAGCAGGGTCCAGTTGCCGGACCCCGCCGAGGACCGATGGAGCGGCACCGTCGAGCTGCGCCACCGCGACGGCCACACGCTGTCCGTGTGGCTGCTCGCCCATCACGGCCCCCCGGGACAGGGCGGCGACGACTGGCTCGTGCTGACCCCGCTGAACCACGCCGATCCCGATCCGCAGGACGACTTCCTGATGACGGCCGCCCTGACGCAGTCCCCCTGTGCCACCGCCGTCTACGACGACCGGCTGCGCCTGCACGGGGTCAATGAGGCGATGGCCGCCGTGCTCGGTCTCCCGGCCTCGCGCATCCGTGGCCTCTCGACCCCCGAGGTCGGCGGCAATCTGGACGGCGAGGAGATAGAACAGGAGCTGCGCGGGGTCCTCGAGTCGGGACAGGGCCGCGAGACACAGGGATACGTGCGGGCGGGCGGCGAGGAGCGCGCGCACGCCTGGCTCGGACTGCTCGCGCCGCTGACCGACGCCGAGGGGCGGGTGCGCGGTGTGTGCCTGACCGCTCACGACTTCTCCGAGCACTACATGGCCCGGGAGCGCCTGCAACTGGTCAACGAGGCCAGCGTCCGCATCGGGAGCACCCTCGACGTCACGCGGACGGCCCAGGAGCTGGCCGAAGTGTGCGTCCCCATCCTCGCCGACTACGTCAGCATCGACCTGCTGGATCCCCCGGAAAGCGGGGGCGACCGGGAGTCGGCACCGCCGAGCATGCCGGTCGCGCTGCGCCGTGCCGCACACCAGTCGATCCACCCCGGATCCCCCGAGCTGGTGGTCAAACCCGGGCAGGTCGACGTCTACCCCGAGGGTTCGCCCCAGGCGGACTCCCTGATGGCCGGCCGGACGATCGTGGCAGCCGATGCCGCCAGCGCGCTCGCCGGCTGGCTCGGCCGGGACCAGATACGCAGCGAGGTCATGAAGGAGTACCGCATCCACGCGGTGATGTCGGTGCCGATCCGAGCCCGCGGCACCACCCTCGGAGTGGCCGTCTTCAGCCGGTCCCGGCGGATCGATCCCTTCACGTCCGACGACGTCCTGCTGGCCGAGGAGGTGACCGCGAGGGCCGCCGTCTGCATCGACAACGCCCGCCGTTTCTCCCGTGAGCGCGCCACAGCGCTGGCCCTGCAGCGGAGCCTGCTGCCCCAGTCACTGCCCCGGACGGCCGCCGTTGACGCCGCCTCGCGCTACCTTCCCGCGGCGCGTGCCGGGGTGGGCGGCGACTGGTTCGACGTGATCCCGCTGTCCGGGATGCGAGTCGCGATGGTAGTCGGCGACGTGGTCGGCCACGGCATCCAGGCCTCGGCGACCATGGGGCGGCTGCGCACCGCCGTCCGCACCCTCGCCGACATCGACCTCGCCCCGGACGAACTGCTCACCCACCTCGACGACCTCGTCGTACGACTGTCCGTGGAGGCCGGGGCCGAGGGAACCACCGGCGAGGTGGGGGCCACCTGTCTGTACGCGGTGTACGACCCGGTCTCCCGGCGCTGTGCCCTGGCCCGGGCGGGCCACCCACCGCCCGTCATGCTCCCGCCGGGCGGCTCGGCCCGCGAGATCGAACTCCCCGCGGGGCCGCCACTGGGCCTCGGCGGACTGCCCTTCGAGTCCGTCGAACTCGACGTTCCCGAGGGCACGGTGCTCGCACTGTTCACCGACGGCCTGATCGAGAGCCGCGAGCGGGACATCGACGCAGGCCATCGACTGCTGTGCGATGCGCTGGAAGCGTACTCGGACTCCCTGGAGGGGGCATGCCACGCGATCCTCCAGAGGCTCCTTCCCGGCGGCGGCGCCCCGGACGACGTGGCTCTGCTGCTCGCCCGTACCCACGGGCTCCCCGCCTCCCAGGTGGCGACCTGGGCCATTCCCGCCGACCCCGCCCTCGTCGGGCCGATCCGCAAGCAGGTCGTCAGGCAGCTGAACGACTGGGGCCTGGACGAGGCGACGTTCACGACCGAGCTCGTGGTGAGCGAACTGGTCACCAATGCCATCCGGTACGGCGAATCGCCCATCCGGCTGCGCCTGATCCACGACACCACCACCCTGATCTGCGAGGTCTCCGACGGCAGCCACACCGCACCGCATCTGCGCCGGGCCAGGACCTTCGACGAGGGCGGCCGGGGTCTCCTGCTGGTCGCGCAGCTGACGCAACGCTGGGGCAGCCGCCACACGGCGGACGGCAAGACGATCTGGGCGGAGCTGACACTGGTGGAGGAGTGACGGCGGACCGGCCCGGAAGGAAGTCCGCCCGGGAACGGGGCTTACCGGACCCCGGGAAACTCGCCGGTACGGGCCGGACGCGGTCGGCCTGGTTTGATGAAGGGGCACCATGACCGTGTCCCGGAGGACCGAATCCTGAACGCCCCGCTCGCCGAAACCCTCTCCATCGTGCTGCTCGTCGCGGTGCTCGCCTGCGCCGTGATCCGTCCCTTCAACTGGCCCGAGGCGGCCGTGGCGGTGCCGGCCGCCGCCGTCGTGATCGTCACCGGGGCGATCACCTGGGACCACACGGTCGCGGAAGCGGCACACCTGGGACCGGTGATCGGCTTTCTCGCGGCGGTGCTGGTGCTCGCCCGTTTCTGCGACGACGAGGGCCTCTTCCGGGCCTGCGGAGCGTGGATGGCCCACTGGGCGGCGGACCGCCCAGGCCGACTGCTGACCGCGGTCTTCGGGCTCGCCTCGGCGATCACGGCGGTGCTCAGCCTGGACGCCACCATCGTGCTGCTCACGCCGGTCGTCTTCGCGACCGCGGCACGGATGGGCGCCCGCCCGAAGCCGCACGTGTACGCCTGCACCCACCTCTCGAACACCGCCTCCCTCCTCCTGCCGGTCTCCAACCTCACCAATCTGCTCGCGTTCAGCGCCAGCGGTCTGAGCTTCACCCGCTTCGCCGCGCTGATGACTCTCCCCTGGCTGGTCGCCATCGGCGCCGAGTACGTGGTCTTCCGGCGCTTCTTCGCCCCCGACCTGGGTTCGGCGGCCATTCCGGTGCCCGATGTCGCCGAGCCACCCGCCATGCCGCTCTTCGCCCTGATCACGGTGGGCTGCACGCTCGCGGGGTTCGTCCTCGCCTCCGCGCTCGGCATCGATCCGGCGTGGTCGGCCGCGGCCGGGGCTCTGGTGCTCGCCACCCGCGCCCTCGTCCGCCGGCGGGCCACCCCTCTCACCGTGGTGCGTGCCACCGCGCCCGCCTTCCTGGCGTTCGTGCTCGCGCTGGGCATCGTCGTTCGGGCGGTGGTCGACCATGGGCTCGCCGACGCCCTGGGGCGGCTGCTCCCGGAAGGCAGCGGCCTGCTCGCGCTGCTCGGCATCGCGGCGCTCGCCGCCGTACTGGCCAACATGATCAACAATCTGCCCGCGGTCCTCGTGCTGATCCCCCTGGCCGCATCGTCAGGACCCGGCGCGGTGCTGGCCGTCCTGCTCGGGGTCAACATCGGCCCGAATCTGACCTACGCGGGCTCCCTGGCGACCCTGCTGTGGCGGCGTATCGTGCACCAGCACGACCATGGCGTAGATCTCAGGGAGTTCACCCGGCTCGGCCTGATCGCCGTGCCGGCCGCGCTGATCCCGGCCGTACTGGCCCTGTGGCTCTCACTCCAAGTCATCGGAGGCTGACAGACATGCGGGTGATCGTCTGGCTCGTCGAGGGAACGTGGCCCGCGTGCGTGGACGCCGTGCGCCGGCACGCGCCGCACGCGACGGATGTGGTCCTGCTGTACGTCGCCGAGCCCGACGTCCCGGGCCTGGCGCACGGCGCCTTCGCCGGCCTGCTCGGCCGCGCGCATTCCGAGCCCGACCCCGGGGACAGCCTGGCGGACCTCGGTACCTCGTCCGCGACGCGGCTTCTCGACGCGGCGGCCGAGCGACTCGCCCGCCCCTGCACCCGACTGGAGCTCACCGGACGCGCCGAACGTGAGGTGGTCGCCGCCGCGGAGGGCGCCGACCTGCTCGTCCTGGCCCGTGACGGCGACCGGTCGCACCTCGGCCCACGCAGTCTTGGACCGGAGGGGCGTTTCGTGGTCGACCACGCGCCCTGCCCGGTCCTGCTGGTCCGGCCCGAGCCGGCGACGGACGGCACGACACCGCCGCCCCACCGAGCCTGATCCGATAGGCCCCCGTCGATGGGCGCGGCGGCACGGCGTGGGGCACCGTGGACACAGCTGAGAAGGGACAGCCCAATGACCGTCACCGACATGAGCGGGCTGCGCCACCGGTTCGAACAGGACGGCTTCGCGGTGGTGCGCGGGCTGTTCGACGGCGCCGAGATCGACGCGCTGTGCGCGGAGTTCACGGCGTTGCACGCCGCGGGGCCCGTGCCGGGTCACTTCGAGCCCCGGGCCACGGAGACCGGCGGCCCGACCGATCCGCTGCACGCCTATCCCCGGGTCCTCCACCCGCACCGCATCAGCACGCTCTCGCTGCGCCGCCTCCTCGACCCGCGGCTGGGGAACATCGTGGAGACACTGCTGGGCGAGGAGGTCCTGGCCGCGCAGAGCATGTTCTACTTCAAGCCGCCGGGCGCCCGGGGCCAGGCGCTGCACCAGGACAACTTCTATCTGCGGGTCGAGCCGGGCACCTGTGTGGCCGCCTGGATCGCCTGCGATGTGATCGACCGTGAGAACGGCGGCCTGGAGGTCGTGCCGGGCACGCACCGCATGGACCTGTTCTGCCCGGAGGAGGCGGACGCGGAGCTGTCGTTCGTACGCGAATACGTGCCCCCGCCGCCCGGGCTGGCCACTGTGCCCGTCGACATGGGGCCGGGCGACGTGCTGTTCTTCAACGGCAGCCTGGTGCACGGCTCCGGGCCCAACCGCAGCGCCGACCGCTTCCGCCGTTCGTTCATCGGCCACTACGTCGGCCGCTCCACCCGGCGCATCGGCGGTTTCTACCGGACGCTGACCATGAGCGGGGAACCGGTCCAGCTGCCCGAGAGCGAGGGCGCGGGCCCCTGCGGCACCGAGTTCGCGGCGCCGGCTCCGCACTGATGGGCTTGCGGTTGCCTGCGTACCGCCCCGCTGCGGGCACTTGACGCAGGCGGACCCCGCGCTTCGAGTGACCGGCTGAGCATCGTGCGCCGGGATGTGCTGGTGCCGACGCCCGGTCCCGCGGAGTATGTCCGCAGGACCCGGTGACCACCTCCGGCGGGCCGACGAACGCACGAGGACAGGTGCCCGCGGGTGAACGGGGGGCCACGAAGTGGACGTACCAAAGGGCATGGTGACTTTGCAGGCCGACGAGCGGCGGGAACGCCTGTCGGCGAACGGCTCGCGCCCGCCGAGGCGCTTGCGGGTGCCCCGGCCGTGGCTGTTCGCGCTCGCGGTGGTCGCGCTGCTGGCCCAGATGGCGGTCGCGATGGTCACCACGGCCGTGCGGCAGACGCCGACGATCGACGAGCCCGTGTACGTGGGCACGGCGGTCGTCTACGTCCAGCAGCACGACCTGCGTTACAACCCCGAGCACCCGCCACTCGGCAAGTTGATCATCGCGAGCGGTCTGGTGTTCGCCCACCCGCATCTGGACGCCGGGTTCACGGGTGATCAGACGGCGCTGGGAAAGCGTGTGCTGTACGAGTCGGGCAACGATCCCTGGCGGCTGATGCTGTGGGCCCGGCTGCCGGTGATCGTGCTGACCCTGCTGTTCGGACTCGTGGTCCTCGCGTTCGGCAGTGAACTGGCGGGCCGCAAGGGCGGGTTGGTGGCGCTCGCTCTGTACGCCTTCTCACCCGACGTCATCGCACACGGCTCACTCGCCACTCTCGACGTACCGGCGTGCGGATTCCTGCTGACGTCGGTGTGGCTGCTGTGGCGGGCACGGCGGCGTCCGCTGCTCCACCTCCCGCTCGCCGGGGCGGCACTCGGCGCAACGGTGGCCACGAAGATGAGCATGCTGCCCGCCGTACCGGTGCTGCTGCTCCTGGCAGTGGTGTCCGTCTGGCGGGCACCCGGCCTCGGCACTCGCGCGAAGGTTCGTCGGGCCCTGGCCGCGGCGTCCGGTGTCGCGCTGGTGGCCCTGGCCGTGGTGTGGGCGACGTACCTCGCGGTCGACCCGCGCCTGCGCTGGACCACACCCGCGGACCTCCCGGCCGTCCATGGCCTGCGGGCGCTCCTCAGCGACCTGCTGCCCTTTCCGCAGCCGTACCGGGACGGCATGCGCGTCCAGTTCGGCTACGAGAACCAGGCGTGGGGCGGCTTCCTGTTCGGGCGGCACTATCGCGGAGCGCTCTGGTACTACCTGCCGGCCGCGCTGCTGGTGAAGACGCCGCTGGGCACGCTGGTGCTCTGGGCGGCCGGCGCGCTGGCCATGGTCGCCGTTCCCCGGCTGCGGCCCGCGGCCCCGTACCTCCTGATCCCGTCGGCGCTGCTGCTGGCCACGGCGATGAGCGGCTCGCGCGACCTCGGCGTCCGCTACGCCCTCTTCCTGCCGCTGTTCCTCGCGGTGGCGGCCTCCGCCGTCGTCACGTTCCGCCGGCGGTGGGCCTACGCGGTCACAGCGGCCCTGGTGCTGTTCGTCGCCGTCAGTTCGCTGCGCACCTACCCGTACTACCTCCCTTACTCGAACGAGGCCTTCGGCGGGCCCTCGAAGACCCGTCTACGGCTGCACGACTCGAACGTCGACTGGGGCCAGGACCTGGGCCGCCTCGCCGACCGGCTGGACGAGCGTTACCCACAGGAGCGGATCTGGCTCGTCTACAAGGGCGCCGGTGTGCCGTCGTACTACGGCATCGAGGCGGACGACCCGCGAACGGTGCCGCCGGGCGAGGTGCACGGTCTGCTGGTCGTGTCGGACTCCTCGATCGCCAAGGCCGACGGGCAACTGGCGACGCTGATCGACGCAAGCACGCCGATCGACGAGGTGGGTCACTCCATCACGATCTTCCGCAGGCCGTAAGCCTGAGATTCCGGACGTTCCTGCCCTCAGGTGACGGTTCGGCGTGGGAGCCTCGCGGCGGTCGACCGCTCGCGCATCGTCAACAGCGCATGACCGGCACCGGGCCGGTCGCGGCCGTGCAGGAGGATCCGGTGCTCACCAGTCCCACGTCTCGTAGGACGCTCGCCGCGTTGGCTGTGCTGGCCGCGGCCGGGGTGGCAGCCCTGGGGCAGCCGCCCGCGGAGGCCGTTCACCGGTCCGCCGCTCCCCCGGTGCCGGCTCAAGGGCCGCCGACGCCGACGCCTGCTGCTGCTCCTGCTCCTGCTCCTGCTCCTGCTCCTGCGACGCTCTGCGCGCACGCCGGCACCCTGAAGGGCGAGGGCGGGCAGCGCGCCTCCGTCAGCCTCTGCGTGGGCACGGGCGGTCCGAACATCTCCGTGTCCGCTCCGGCCCGTTGCGGGCGGCCCGGGTCCGTGACGTACGCCTGTCTCACCTCGGGCACCTGGACCGTACGGCGGGACGGGCAGACCCTGGCGACGGGTCCGCTCCCCAGCGGCAAGGAGTACCCAGGACCCGGGACCTACGACGTCAGCGGCAGCGTGCAGGTGCGTTCGTCGCCCGCCGGTGTCGATCTGCGCGGCGAGGTCCACGCCACGCTGACCCTGACCGAGCCGAAGGCGCCGCCCACGCATCGCATCGAGGTCGACCGGAGTGTGCTGCGGCCGAACTCCGTGACCCTCGTGACGTACACGGTCGCGCGGGACAGCGATCGCGGGGACGGCAGCGCACGCCTCGGGATCATCGGGGAGGAGTCGTCCGGCGTGGAACTGGCCACGTCCGACCCCCGTTGCGTGAATCCGCTGACCGGCCGCTACCCGTCGACGACCAGGAGCGGCCACGCGCTGGACTGCGCGCTCACCGATCTCCAGCCGGGCCGGCCCTCCACCGTCGTCGTCCAGGTGTCGGTGAAGGACACCTGCTCCACCGTCGTCTCCAAGGCGGGCTACTGGATGCCGCAGGGCCAGACCGTGTTCACCGGGGGCATGCTCGTCGGCCCCACCGTCACGTGCGAGGAGTGAGCAGGTCCAGCACCCGCTCCCAGCGGAACTCCGGCCGCCCGCCGCCCTGTTGGGCCTCCCCGGAGTGGGGCGCGCCGAACCGGACGCCCATGGCGCCCAGCCGGTCGACGCTGGCCCTCGGGGCCGGGGAAAGGCCGAGGGTCGCCGGGGGCCCTCCACGCGGAGCGGATGGGGCGGCCGGTCTGCGCCTCGACGGCCGCGGCGTCGATGAAGCCGAGGCCCTGCGGGGTGGCGATGACGCCCACCTCCCAGTTCCGCTCCTGTGCCGCGATGATCAGCTCGCCGACGTCCGAGGCGATACCGGCCGCGCAGACGACGAGATACAGGAAGGGCTTCTCCGGGTGTTCACTCACGCGGAAGACCCTAGTGAACCGGGAAGGTGTCCCCACGCTCGGAGTGGGGGCGGGGGCCGAGGATCCGGCGTTCCCTCTCCTCGATCCGGACGTCGTTGATGCTCGCCTCGCGCCGGGTCATCAGGCCGTGCTCGTCGAACTCCCACAGCTCGTTGCCGTAACTGCGCCACCACTGGCCGTCGGCGTCGCGGGACTCGTACTGGAAACGGACCGCGATGCGGTTGCCGTCGAAGGCCCAGAGGTCCTTGCGGAGGGCGTAGTCCAGTTCGCGCGCCCACTTCGCCGTCAGGAGTTCGACGATCTCGGCGCGACCCGTCACGAAGGTGCCACGGTTGCGCCAGACCGAGTCCTCGGAGTAGGCGAGCGAGACCTTGTGGGGATCCCGGGTGTTCCAGGCGTCCTCGGCCGCCTGGACCTTCTGGGCGGCCGTCTCACGGGTGAACGGTGGAAGGGGCGGGCGATCGGCCATGGAGTCTCCCTGACAGCTGTTTCCCGCGAAGGAGCAGCTCGTGGTGGCGTACTTGGAGCGGCGCGACTGCTGGTGGATGCTCAGCGACAGGCGCGCTGTTCAGGTGTCGGACACGGTGATGGCGCCGACGGGACAGGCTCGTGCCGCCTCACGCAGCATAGGGTCGCCCGCGCCGTGAACGCGGCCGGGCAGCAGCTCACTGACTCCGTCGTCGTCCTGGGTGAAGACGCCCGGGGCGGCGAGGGCGCACTGGCCGGCGCCGATGCAGACGTCCTTGTCGATGGAGATCGAGAGGTCGATGTTCATGCTGGCAGCTTCTTACCGGGGCACAGGGTGCGCCAGCCGAGGCGCCGACCAGGGCGGATGATTTGCGCCGGCGCGGGTGTTGAACTCTGCTGGGACAGAACAAGTACCAACGCAACGATGGGACGGAAATCATGCCTCTTGAGGGTGAGTACGAACCCAGCCCTGAGCAATGGGTGCGCGACCAGGTGGAGCTGTACGAGAGCTCCGGGGGCACCAAGGGGACGACACTGATGGACACGGGCCTGCCCGTCATCATTCTCACCTCCCGCGGTGCCCGGAGCGGCAAGATCCGCAAGACCCCGCTGATGCGCGTCGAGCACGACGGGAGCTACGCGGTGGTCGCCTCTAAGGGCGGCGCGCCCGAGCATCCGGTCTGGTACTACAACATCAAGTCGGACCCCCACCTGGAGCTTCAGGACGGCGCCGAGCGCCGCGACTACACGGCCCGTGAGGTCACCGGCGAGGAGAAGGCGCAGTGGTGGGAGCGCGCGGTCGCGGCGTATCCCCCGTACGCCGACTACCAGCAGAAGACCGACCGGCAGATCCCGGTCTTCGTGCTGGAGCCGACGGACGCCTGACCGGCGCCGAATTTCCTTCGCATCGGCATGCATGCCCGGCCGCCTGCCGGGCACCCGAGTTCCAGGCCCCGTCGCGTCCCCCCGTCGCGGCGGGGCTTTTCCCTGCCCCGCCTGGAGGCGTCATGAGCGAAACCGAGGGAAACGCCGATCTCGGTAAGAAGGCATTCAGGCGGTCCAAGAGCCATTTCGCCGACCGCGTCACGGCGGACGGCCGGGACGGCTGGCCCGTGGAGGCGGGCCGCTACCGGCTGGTCGTCAGCCGCGCCTGTCCCTGGGCGAGCCGAGCGGTGATCTCGCGCCGTCTCCTCGGTCTGGAGGGCGCCCTGTCGCTGGCGATCACCGATCCGATCCAGGACGACCGCAGCTGGCGGTTCACCCTGGACCCCGACGCCCGCGACCCCGTTCTCGGCATCCGCTTCCTCAGCGAGGCCTACGACGCGCGGGAGACGGGCTACCCCGGAGGCGTCAGTGTGCCCGCTCTCGTGGACGTACCCAGCGGGCAGCTCGTCACCAACGACTACCAGCGGCTGACCCTCGACCTCGCCACCGAGTGGTCGGCCCTGCACCGGGACGGCGCGCCCGACCTGTATCCGGCAGCGCTGCGGGACGAGATCGACGAGGTCATGGAGGACGTCTACGAGGACGTCAACAACGGCGTGTACCGGGCGGGCTTCGCCTCGCACCAGGAGGAGTACGAGGAGGCCTGCCGCGGCCTCTTCCGGCGACTTGATCTCCTGACCGAGCGGCTCGGTGCCCGGCGCTATCTCGTCGGTGAGGCGATCACCGAGGCGGACATCCGGCTGTTCACCACGCTCGTCCGCTTCGACGCCGTCTACCACGGCCATTTCAAGTGCAACCAGTGGAAGCTGACCGAGAACCAGGTCCTGTGGGCTTACGTCCGCGACCTCTACCAGACACCCGGTTTCGGCGACACGGTCGACTTCGACCACATCAAGCGGCACTACTACCAGGTCCACACGGGCATCAACCCGACCGGCATCGTTCCCCTCGGACCCGACCTGTCCGGCTGGCTGACACCTCATCACCGCGAGGAGCTCGGTGGCCGGCCGTTCGGCGACGGCACCGCGCCTGGCCCGGTGCCCGAGGGCGAGAGGGTTCCGGCGCCCGGCCGCCCGTGACGGAACGCGGACGTCGGATCCACCCCCGCTTCAGCGGCGTACCTCGGCAGTCAGTCCTGCTTCGGCGCGGTCGTCGCCGCGTGGCGCAAGGTGAAGGAGTGTCCGGCCGGATCGGAGTAGCCCCGTTCCTCGAAGGGACCGGACGGGTCCTTCGTCTCGATGGGGCGGCCGCCGAGGCCGATGATCCTGAGCTCGGCCGCGTCGAGGTCGTCCACGTGGAAGTCCAGGTGGACCTGTAGGGAACTCTCGGGACGCGGCCAGCTCGGCGGCGTCGCCGACATGTCCCGGCGGAAGGCCATCCGGATGCCGTCGGTGCCCCTGATCTCCACACGGTTCGCGTTCGCGTCCGTCTCCTCGGCGTCCAGCAGCTCCTTGTAGAAGTCGGCGAGCTTCTCGGGTTCGGCGCAGTCCAGCACCACGACGCCTGCCGTGACCAGTGTCATGCTTCCTCCGTAGGGATTACCGGGCGCCGACGGCCTCCCCGGGCGTCTGCTGCCTCGCCTTCCCGTATTACCCCGTACGGCCGAATCAGTCGGCGACGAGCCATTCGCCGTCGCGCATGAGGTCGCGGCCGGCGATCTCGTTGGCCTCGCGCCAGGCCTGGACGCGCTGCGGGGTGACGCTGAAGTAGAGGTAGGCGCTGGTGAGTCGACGCGGGTCGAACCCGGTCTTGAAGGCGAAGGCGTCGCCGACCCCCTCCGGCAGCTCGACGGGTTCCAGCGTCCGCACGGTGCCCTCGATCATGACCACGTCGCGGGTCGGACCGATGCCCAGACGTGCCTTGCCGGTGGCCCGCAGGTTGCGGCCGGTCGGGCTGGCGGCCGGCGTGGCCAGCAGCAGAGTCTCGCCGTCCCAGAGGAAGGAGAGCGGGACCAGGTAGGGGCTTGCGCCGTCCTCGGCGGCCGTGGACACCCAGACATCCTCGTCGTGCTCCAGCCGGTTGAGGGTGTCCTGCTTGCGTTGCTTGGGGGTTCGGGCGGGCGGGTTCGTCATCGAGCAGCCTCCTGTTGGGCGTCGTACAGGTGTGACGGCCGGGCGTTCCCTTATTGTGGCGGACCGCCTTTCCCCCGTGCGGTGATCTCCGCCGGACGTGCCGCCGCCGCGGTCAGCAGCATGTCGAGCGCCGCCGGGTAGACGCTGTGCCGCATGTCGGCCACCAGGTGCGGTGGCGGCGATGTGCGGGTGTATGTCGGCGGCAGCCGCGTACGTCGCCCGCCGGACGCCGGCCTCCGCCTCGCGGGCGCGGCGCGCGGAAGAGCCACACTCGCGGCGTCGTAGGGCCGCGGCAGCGAGGACCGGGCCGACGCCATTCCCGGGAAGTGGCTCACCCCGTCCGGCAGTTGCTGGTCGCCCTGCACCGGAGCCGATGACGTCTCACATGCAGGCCACGAAATCCTTCGCCTCGGGCCACGCCTCCACCCCGTCGGAGGTGCGGACGTACGCCGTCGACTTGTCGTCCGTCAGCCAGAGCTGCCAGTCCTCGAAGCGGTATCCGGTGTCGTGCGCGTCGGCGGGCATCGGGACGTCACCGTCGTAGGCGGCGGTGAGCAGTTCGGTCCCCAGCACCCCGTTCGGATCCCGCGCGTACTGCCTGCTGTCCTCGTCCCGGCCCATCCCCAGGAAGTGCGCGCTCTCCCAGTCGCAGTGCTCGGCACCCACGTAACTGGTCAGCACGGTGGTGGGCACGCGGTGGCCGGCGCGGTCGGTCCAGATCTCCTCCGAAATCGCGTCGGTGTAGCTCGCGGGGAGTTCGGCGGGGTCGCAGGAGGCGTTGGTCTCCGGGCCCCAACCGGGGTGGTCCGGCTGGTCCTTGGCGACGACGACGGCGACCTTCGTCCTGCCGTCGACGTCGTAGGAGAACAGGACACGGTCTCCCTGCCTGCTCTCGATCCGGTAGCCGTGGTCGGGCAGTTGGGGCTGGTCCATGTCGAAGAACGCGTTCAGGCCCTCCTCCGGTGTCGAGCCGCCGTCAGCCCTGGTCCACGTCTCGCCTCCGCTGCCCGCATAGATCTCGCCGTCGCACTCCAGCGCCCGGCCGGCAGCGCCCGAACTCTCCTCGGCCTCCCGTTCACTGCCGTCTGCGCTCACCGTGAACGGCAGGTCCAGGGGCCCGGCGTAGGGCGTGGCCGGGGGCGTTCCGGTGACCACCAGGTCGTCACGCATCTCCTCGCCGCACCCCACCGTTGTCAGCCCCAGCGCAATCACCGTCGCCGCGATCCGTTTACGCATCCCCACCCCTGTCCGCCGACTGCCGTTCTTCCGTTCCCTCCTCCGACGCGGGAGCGGCGGTGATCGTTCAGTGCCGATCGCAGTGCCTAGCGGGTCGCCTGGAAGGTACGTCGGTACGCCTGGGGCGTGACGCCGATCGCGGCGTGCAGGTGCTGGCGCAGGGAGGCGCCCGTCGCGAAGCCGACCCGGCCCGCGATCTGGTCGACCGGCAGGTCGCTGGACTCCAGCAGGTGCCGGGCCCGGACGACACGCTGCTGGATCAGCCAGCGGCCGGGACTCAGGCCCACCTCGTCGTGGAAGCGGCGGGCGAAGGTGCGCAGGCTCATCCCGGCGTGCCGGGCGAGGTCGGCCAGGGGGAGGGGCTCGTCGAGCCGGGTCAGCGCCCAGTCGCGGGTGGCGGCCGTGCTCGTGACCCCGGGCTCGGGGACCGGCTGTTCGATGTACTGGGCCTGTCCTCCGTCGCGGAACGGCGGGACGACGCAGCATCGGGCGACGGTGTTGGCGAGTTCGCTGCCGTGGTCCGTGCGCACGATGTGCAGACAGACGTCGACTCCGGAGGCCGCGCCGGCCGAGGTGAGGATCCGGCCGTCGTGGACGAAGAGCACGTCCGGGTCGAGGTCGACCTGCGGATACTCGGCCCGGAAACGGTCGACGACGTGCCAGTGGGTGGTGGCGCGGCGGCCGTCGAGGAGACCGGCGGCCGCGAGGACGAAGGCGGCCGTGCAGATCGAGACGATCCGTGCGTCCGGGCGGATCCGGGCGAGGGCGTCGGCGACCTCGGTGGGAAGCCCGGTCGGGATGTGCGAGGTCGCCACGGAGGCGACCACGACCGTGTCCGCCGTCTCGAGAATCTCGGGTCCGTGGTCAACAGTGACGGAGAAATCCGCGACGGTGCGCACCGGACCGCCGTCGACGGTGCACGTCAGCACCTCGTAGCGATCACCGGCCGCGCCGAAGATGCGGCTGGGGATGCCCAGCTCGAAGGGGTAGACGCCGTCGAGCGCCAGGACCACGACCCGCTCCACACGCTGCATGGCACGATCCTATCGAAGGTTGGCCATCGTGCCATTTTCCTGCCGGGCGGCGCACGGCAGGCTGAACGACCATGAGCACTGTGAACACCATGCGAGTCATCACCCAACACGTCCTCGGCGGTCCCGAAGTCCTCGAAGTGGTCGAGGTGGAGCGGCCCGCGCCGCGGGCCAACGAGATCCTCGTCAGGGTCCGTGCCGCCGGGGTCAACCCCACCGACTGGAAGCACCGCGCCACCGGCGGTTTCCTCGGCGAGCCGCCTTTCGTCCTCGGCTGGGACGTCTCCGGTGTGGTCGAGGCCGTCGGTGCCGGCGTCGCCCGCTTCAAGCCCGGCGACGAGGTCTTCGCCATGCTGTCCTACCCGTTCGGGCACGGCTCGCACGCCGAGTACGTCGCTGCCCCGGCCCGCGCCTTCGTCCTCAAGCCCGCCGGTATCGACCACGTCCAGGCGGGCGCGCTGCCGCTGGTGTCGCTGACGGCGTGGCAGTCGCTGGTCGAGACGGCGGACGTCCGGCCCGGGCAACGAGTGCTGATCCACGCGGCGGCCGGCGGGGTCGGTCATGTGGCCGTGCAGATCGCCAAGGCGCGGGGCGCGTATGTGATCGGTACGGCGAGCGCGGGCAAGCACGAATTCCTGCGCGAGATCGGCGTGGACGAGGCGATCGACTACCGGGAGACCGACTTCGCCGAGGCGGTGAAGGAGGTGGACGTCGTCCTGGACACGATCGGCGGCGACAACGCGGTCCGCTCGTTGCGGGTCCTGCGTCCGGGCGGGATCGTGGTCTCGATCCTGCCCATCGGTACGGAGGACTTCTACGAGGAGGCCGAGCGGCTCGGCGTACGGGCGGTCCGGCTGCTCGTCGACGCCGATCGCGCCGGCATGGAGACGATCGCGGAACTCGTCGAGGCGGGCAAGCTGCGCGCGACCGTCGCCGGGACGTTCCCGCTGGCCGAGGCCGCCGAGGCGCACAGGCTCGGCGACACCGGCCGGACCACGGGCAAGCTGGTGCTGGTCGTCGACTGAGAGCGGTCGCCGGTGGTCGCCGACCGAACTGAGAACTCCCGCCGGCAGTCGTCGGCTTCGGCGCCGTAGGGCGGGGAGCCAACAGGAACGAGGGTGCCGCGCGCGGTCGGCGCGTCGGCACGCTCGCCGGATCGACCGGTTCCGCCAGGCCCTGTGCAGGGCCTGGCGCTCGCCGTCGCAACTTCGTCGCCTCCTCCTGAAGGACGACAACCGTCGGCCGCGAGGACGACGCTTCAAGCAAATCGAAGACATATGTCAATCGAACATGCTGAAATTCATCCCAACGAGGGTAACTTGCAGAGCGAGGAAGCCGGTTGGAGGTGATGCCGTCGTGGCGCCCGGCCCCGCACCCCACACCCGGCATCTGCGTGTCCACCGGCACCGCGGTCACACCGTGCTGGAACTGCACGGGGAGATCGACATCCTCGCGGCGATGGAGGTCACTCCGTTCCTGGACTCCGCGACGGGTGGCCAGGCACCGCAGATCGTGATCGACCTGCGGCCGGTCGAGTTCTTCGACTGCTCCGGGCTGCGCCTGCTGTACCGGGCCAGGCGCCGCGTGCTCGCCCGGGAGGGCCGGCTGCACCTCGTCTGCATCCACCCGCTGACCCTGCGGATCCTCAAGGTGACCGGCCTCTCACAGCTGCTGCCGCCGTCCGCGTCGCTGGACGAGGCGCTGGGGCAGCCCGAGGCCACCTCGGGCACCCTCTGACGCCCGTCCGGCGCCCGGCTACGTGAGGATCTCGGTGACCTGCCCTGCTCCCACCGTCCTGCCGCCCTCGCGGATGGCGAACTTCAGCCCCCTGGCTGAGCGACGGCAGGAAGTCTCGCCACTACACCTGTGTATTCGTTCTCAGGCGTGTCGAACAGGTCTATTCGTTCTCAGGTGTGTCGAAGAGGGCGCTGACGGACTCACCGTTGTGAATGCGCCGCACGGCCTCGGCGAGCGCCGGGGCGATGGACAGGACCCGCAGCTTCCCGGTGTGCTCCTCGGCCGGGATCGGCACGGTGTTCGTGCAGACGATCTCAAGGACGTCGGGCTGGTCGCTGAGCCGCTTCAGCGCGCCCGCCGCGAACAGTCCGTGGGTGCAGGCGACGCGAATGGAGCGCGGACCCAACTCCCTCAGTCGGTCCAGGAGTTCAAGGACGGTGCTGCCCTTGGCGATTTCGTCGTCAAGGACGATGACATCCCGGCCGGTGACCTCACCGATGACGGAACTGATGCTCACCCGGTCGTCGGCGAAGCGCTGCTTGGCGCCCGCGGCCACCTGGGCGCCGATCAGCCGCGCGAAGTGGGCGGCCTCCTTGGCGTTGCCCAGGTCCGGCGACACGACCGTCGTACGCGACAGGTCATGGTGCCGGAAATGCGCGGCCAGTTCCCGCAGGGCGTGCAGATGGTCGACCGGCACCGAGAAGAACCCGTGCACCTGCGGGGAGTGCAGTGTCATCGCCAGCACCCGGCTCGCTCCCGCCGCCACCAACAGGTCCGCGACCAGCCGTCCGCCGAGCGAGATCCTCGGCATGTCCTTCTTGTCCGAGCGGGCGTACGAGTAGTGCGGCATGACCACGGTGATCCGCCCGGCGGAGGCGCCGCGCGCCGCGTCGCACATCATCAGCAGCTCGACGAGATTCTCCTGCACCGGCCTGACCAGCGGCTGCACCAGGAAGACATCGCGCTCCCGGCAGTTGGACTGAAGCTGCACTTCCAGACAGTCGTTGGCGAACCGGCTGGTGCGGCTCGGGCTGAGGGGCACACCGAGATGCGCGCAGACCTCGGCGGCCAGTTCGGGATGGGCACTACCGCTGAACACGGCGATGTCACGCACGACCGCTCCTCGCATGATCGAACCGGATACGCCGCCGGTTTCGGCATGATCGACCCGGGATCCGTTCCTCATGCTACTTGCCCGCGCCCGGCGCCCCAACCGGGGGAAACGCGGCTGCGGACGACCCCCGGGGACGCCTCACCGGCGGCGGCTGTTCGACGGCGAGAGCGTCCGGCCGCAGACCCGTGACCTGATGAGCCGCCCCCCTGTGGGTCGCACAGATCCGGTACGGCACCTGGACCCGATGAGTCATCGGCGTACGCGAATCGCGCGGTGCGCAGGCGGCCGTGAACACCTGCTGCGGCTGGTCGCGAAGCCGGCTGGGCGGACGGGGCCGCTGCGGCCCGGAGGGCGTCCTGGGGTGGTCACCTGAGGCATGGGCGCAGGGGCCGAACTTTCCCCCTCGGGTGGTCCGGATCCGGGCGCGCCGGAGCAGACACTCCGCGCCGGACGGACCCCGCGTGTCCGTCTCCTGCGCCGGCCCACCAACAAGTGCGCCTACCAAGGGATTTGAGGGGCATCTGGTTAGGTGAAAGAGAGGACCGTAGACATGACGACGTCCATCAAGCGCTTGCCCGGGTGGGCGAAGGTGCTCAGCGCCTTCGTGTTGGTGCTCGTGGTGCTGTTCGCAGGCCTGCGGCTGGCTGTTCTGCCGGGGCTGCGCGATGTGTTCGGCACGGAAACCAACGACCGCAGCGGCCCCACGCTCCTCAAGTCCATCCAGGACATGAGCCGTTACGACGCCGCCTCCGGGAACTTCCAGGTGGTCGTGGACCTGGAGAAGGACGCCAAGTACCTGCCGGACGCGCTCCGCGGCACCCGCACCCTGTACGTGGGCGCCGGCACGGTCGACTCGTACGTCGACCTCGGCAAGATCGACGACAAGGACGTCACGGTCAACGAGGACCGTACGTCGGCCACGCTCCGGCTGCCGCACGCGGCGCTGGGCAAGCCCGCGCTCGACCCCGACAACTCCTACGCCGTCTCCAAGCAGCGCGGTCTCCTCGACCGGATCGGCGACATCTTCTCGGACAACCCGAACAGCGAGCAGGCCGTGCAGCAGCTCGCGGTCAAGCACATCGGCGACGCCGCGAAGGACAGCCGCCTCACCGCGCGCGCCGAGGAGAACACCACCAGCATGCTCCAAGGACTGCTGACCTCGCTCGGCTTCACGGAGGTGAAGGTCACCTACGGCACATGAGCCGGACCCGGCGCGGAACTCGTCCGGCCGCCGTGTCCCTCGACATCGTTTTCCCCATCGCGGGTAGTCGGCTTCACCCACAGGCAGTTGAAAATGGAGGATCGCATGCTGCGTACGGCATTGCGTGCTCGGACCGCGAAGTCGGGTCGCCAGCCGTCCACGCGGAAGCAGGAACAGGGACGAGAACCGGCACGGGCGCGGGGAGCACTCCCCCTTCCCGTGCGGCTGTTGGTCATGTTGCTGGCTCTCGGGGCGATGGTGGCCTTCGCCGCCGCGCTGGCCCGGGTGACCCTGGAGCCGTCCCCGGCGTCCGAGTCGCTGATCCACACCAATCTGCACCCCGGCCGTTCCCTGAACGCCTATCTCAACCAACCGGAAATGCGCGACGCCTTCAAGCAGATCGGCGGGAACATTCTGCTCGGAGTGCCCTTCGGACTACTGCTGCCCGTCCTGGCGCCCAAGACCCGGGGAGTCCTGCGCGTGCTGCTGCTGACCGCGGTGGTCATGCTGCTGGTCGAGATGCTCCAGGGGGCGCTCATCACCGGGCGGGCCTTCGACATCGACGACGTGATCCTCAACACGACCGGGGCCCTGCTGGGATACCTGCTCCTCGGGCGTCGGCTCGCCCGAGCGGTGCACGGGCGTCGTCGCACGCGAAACACATCCAGGAACGCCTGAGGCGGCAGTGTGAACGAATGGTCCGGACCAGGGCCTTGACACCCCCTTACCTCACTTCTTAAATCAAGAGGCAAAGCATGTACCCCCCACCTCAGTCGACCCGCCCCTCTCCCCGGGTCGCGTACAGAAGGGAGAGTCGTGGTTTCTCCGCGCCTGCTCCGAAGATGCCTCTTTGCCGCTCTGTCCGCCACGCTCATCGCGTCCGCCGCCATCGCTCCCGCGCAGGCGGGTCCCGCAGCGGCTGCCGATGACGTGAGCGCGGCGGCAGTGGTGTTCCAGGACACGTTCGACGGCTCCGCCGGATGGGCCGTGGATCCTAACAAGTGGCAGATCGAGACCGGCGACAACGTGAACAACGCCGAGCGGCAGATGTACACGGCCGGTGCCAACAACGCGGCGCTGGACGGCCAGGGCCACCTGGTCATCACCGCTCGCAAGGAGAATCCGGCCAACTACCAGTGTTGGTACGGGACGTGCCAGTACACCTCGGCCCGGCTGAACACCGCCGGCAAGTTCACGGCTCAGTACGGCCGTGTCGAGGCCACGCTGAAGGTTCCGCGCGGGCAGGGCATGTGGCCCGCGTTCTGGATGCTCGGCAACGACCTCGGTTCGGTCGGCTGGCCCGCGTCGGGTGAGATCGACGTCATGGAGAACGTCGGCTACGAGCCGTCGACCATCCACGGCACGATCCACGGACCGGGATACTCCGGCTCGACTGGCATCGGCGCCGGTTACACCCTGCCGAACGGCCAGCAGTTCGCGGACGGTTTCCACACGTTCGCGGTCGACTGGGCGCCCAACTCCATCAAGTGGTCAGTGGACGGTGTCGTCTACCAGACGCGTACGCCCGCCGATGTCGGCGGCAACGCGTGGGTGTTCAACAAGCCGTTCTTCCTGATCCTCAACCTCGCGGTCGGCGGCTACTGGCCGGGTGACCCCAACAGCTCCACCGTCTTCCCGCAGTACCTCGTCGTTGACGAGGTGAAGGTGACCACGAGCGACACCTCGGTCGGCGGGGTTCCGATCAGGGGCCTCGCGGGCAAGTGCGTGGACGTCGCCGGGGGCAGCTCGGTCAACGGCGCGGCCGTACAGCTCTACGACTGCAACGCGAGCGCCGCCCAGCAATGGACGGTCGGCTCGGACGGCACGATCCGCGCGCTGGGCAAGTGCCTCGATATCACGGGCGGCGGCACGGCGGACGGCTCGACCGTGCAGCTCTACGACTGCAACGGGAGCGCCGCCCAGCAATGGGTGGTCAGTTCGGCCAATGACATCGTGAACCCACAGGCCAACAAGTGCCTGGATGTCACGGGCAACAACTCGGCCAATGCCACACGTCTGCAGATCTGGACGTGCACCGGCACAGCCAACCAGAAGTGGACGGTTGGCTGACAGACCGCCCGGGCGGGCAAGCGGAAGGTCCGGCAGGGTTCACCCCTGCCGGACCTTCCGTGTTCTCCGTTCTCCCGCAGCAGCGTCAGCGAGGTATCCAGGTCAGCTTGTCGCCGCCCACCCAGCGCACCACGGCCGGGTCGTCGAGATCGTGGACCGTGATGCCGTAGGCCGCGGCCGTCGTCAGTACGTCGATGAGCGCCTCGACCCGGGCGACCACTTCGCCGTCGATCTCCATGATCCGGAACGGCGGCTTCCCCGGCTGTACCCCGAGCACCACGATTCGCGGGTAGGAGAGGTGGGGGCTCGCGATTTCGGTCATACCCGGAGCGTAGAGCGGTTTCCTCCGGCCGGCGGCTGCGCGCGGGAGGCTCCGGCGCCCCGGCGGCCCCTCGTACGGCGGGACGGCGGGGGTCGGCGTGTTCGCCCAGCCGGGTGAGCGTTCCCGCCTCCGGCCGGTGGCGGCCGTCCGCCGTGCGGGCAGGCCACGGCTGGGCAAGGCTTGAGGGAAGGGAGGTGCCCATGGACCCCGTCGAGGCGCTGGACCGGATCGCGTTCCTGCTGGAGCGGGGCCAGGCCCCCACCTATCGCGTACGTGCCTTCCGCACCGCTGCGGCCACGCTCGCGGCACTTCCCGAGGCCGAGGTGGCGGAGCGCGCCGCCGCCGGGTCACTGGAGTCCCTCAAAGGCGTCGGCCCCAAGACGGCGCAGGTCGTGCGCGAGGCACTGGCCGGTCAGGTGCCGGGCTATCTGGAGAAGCTGGAGCGGGAGGCCGGGGCACCGCTCGCCCAGGGGGGTGAGCGGCTGCGGGCACTGCTCCGCGGCGACTGCCATCTGCACTCCGACTGGTCGGACGGCGGCAGCCCGATCGAGGAGATGGGCCGGACGGCGGCGCGGCTCGGCCACGAGTGGGCAGTGCTCACGGACCACTCGCCGCGGCTGACCGTGGCGCGCGGGCTGTCCCCGGAGCGCCTGCGCGAGCAGCTGGCGGTGATCGCGGAACTCAACCGGCGATGGGCGCCCTTCCGGCTGCTCACCGGCATCGAGTGCGACATCCTCGACGACGGGTCGCTCGACCAGGACCCGGAGTTGCTCGACCTGCTCGATGTCGTGGTGGTGTCCGTGCACTCCAAGCTGCGCATGGACGCGCGGCCGATGACCCGCCGTATGGTCGCCGCCGTACGCAATCCGCTGGCGGACGTGCTCGGGCACTGCACTGGCCGTCTGATCACCGGGCGCGGCCGGCCCGAGTCGGAGTTCGACGCGGAGGCCGTCTTCGCGGCCTGCGCGGAGTCCGGCACGGCCGTGGAGATCAACAGCCGCCCCGAACGGCTCGACCCGCCGCGCCGGCTGCTGCGCCGTGCGGTCGACGCGGGCGTGCTGTTCTCCGTGGACACCGACGCGCACGCCCCCGGGCAGCTCGACTGGCAGATTCACGGCTGCGCCCGGGCCGAGGAGTGCGGGGTGCCCGCGGAACGCGTGATCACCACCTGGACGGCAGACGAACTGCTTTCCTGGACCAGGGACCGGACGGTCCCGGCACGCGTCGGCGGCCCCTGACATCACCCCGGGGCGCCCGTCGGCCGCGGTCTCCGGCCGTGCACCAGTCGGCGCCGTCCCGTGCCGTGCCCGTGACGTACATCACCAGGCCCGAGCACGCCCCGGGGAACACCCACCGTTAGTTCTCCGTTGAACAAACCGTGGGTACGGATGGAACAGTGTCCCCGGGCCTCATCCATCGCCCGCAGGGAAGATCGTTCGGCTGAAGCCCTGCGGAGCCCCCCGCCGAGAGGCGACCGCCGTCCGTGCCCACCCACAGACGACCCCGACCGAGATTCCCCCGTCCGGTCGGGGTCTTCCCGTGCCCGCCCACCCGTCGGCCTCCGCTTGACTTCGAGTGCCCTCCAGTTCGTAGCGTTCGAGACATGACCACTGCACAGCACAAGATCGGTTCGGGCTTCGGCGCCCGGAGCACCGCCGCCGACGTCCTCGAGGGCATCGACCTCTCCGGAAAGCTGGCGATCGTCACCGGCGGGTACTCGGGCCTCGGCCTGGAGACGACGCGCGCGCTCACCAAGGTAGGCGCCCACGTCGTCGTCCCCGCGAGGCGCCCGTCCACCGCGCGCGAGGCGCTGGACGGCATCGAGGGCGTCGAGGTGGACGAACTCGACCTCGGTGACCTCGACAGCGTCCGCGCCTTCGCCGAGGGGTTCCTCTCCTCGGGTCGCACCGTCGACCTGGTCATCAACAACGCGGGGATCATGGCCTGCCCAGAGACCCGCGTCGGGCCCGGCTGGGAGGCGCAGTTCGCGACCAACCACCTCGGCCACTACGCGCTCGTCAACCGGCTCTGGCCGGCGATCGCACCCGGTGGAGCGCGCGTGGTTTCCGTGTCCTCGGGCGGTCACCACAACTCGGCGATCCGCTGGGACGACGTGGAATTCACGACCGGGTACGACAAGTGGGAGGCGTACGGACAGGCAAAGACGGCGAACGTGCTGTTCGCCGTCCAGCTCGACCTGCTCGGCCGGGAGTCCGGCGTACGGGCCTTCTCGCTGCACCCCGGCGGCATCCTCACGCCGCTCCAGCGTCACCTCTCCCAGGCGGAGATGATGGAGCGCGGCTGGATCGACGAGGAGGGCGAGCTGTTGCACCCCGAGGCCTTCAAGTCCCCGGAGCAGGGCGCGGCCACCCAGGTGTGGGCGGCGACCTCCCCGCAACTGACCGGCATGGGCGGGGTGTACTGCGAGGACTGCGACATCGCCGAGCCCGCTCCGGCGCAGGAGCGGACCGGCGTCAAGGCGTATACGATCGACCCCGAGCAGGCCGCACGCCTGTGGGAGCTGTCGGCGGAGCTGACCGGAGTGAACGCGTTCGCCTGAGCCCGTGAGGTGAGCGACGGGCCGCGACCTCCCGGAACGGGTGGCGGCGCGAGCGTCACCATGAAAACCGTGTCCACTCGCCGGTCACGTCGCCGTGAAGGGCCTGTCCCCCGCCGGTCATGTCTCCCGTGGGCCTCCCCGTCGAGGTCAGTCCGGGGACTCGCCCGGATCGGGGTCCTCGGGGTGGACGGTGTCCGAGCGCGGGGCACCCTTTCTGCCTGTGCCCGCCTCGTCCGTGTCGGGGACGTCGGTGGCGGGCTCGTCCTCGCCAGGACGCGCCGCGGGAGCCAGGTCCCAGGGATCCTCGTCCTCCTGGACCTGCTGGTCGGGCATGTCCCGTGGGACCGGATCGGTGTTCTCGCCGGGGCCCTCCGGTCGGTATTCCGTCATGTCGCACCCCAATCCTCGGCAGCTCGGCGCGGCTCGCCCACTCGGGGCCGGCCGTCGCCGGCACGGCCCCCACAGTCAGGCCCGCCGCTTTCCGTCCGGTGCGGGTACCGCGGGGGTGATCGGCGAAACCGGCCGCCCGAGTTCAGTGCGGTGCCCGGTCCTCCAGCGCGGTGCGCCAAGCCGGAGAAGGGCTCTCGCCGGCCGGTGCGGCACGTCTGCCGCCGCGGGCGAAGAAGTCGGCGAGGGGCAGGATGGCGGCTCCGACGGTGACCGCGTCCGGGCCCAGCTTGCCGAGGTCGATGGACACACGCTCGGCCGGATAGCGCAGGGCGTACTCGGTCGCGTACCGGCGTACGGCGGGCAGGAAGCGGGAGCCGAGCTGGAGGCCCGCCCAGCCGCCGATGAGGATGCGCTCGGGCTGGAAGAGGTTGATCAGGTCGGACAGGCCGGCGCCCAGGTACTCGGCGGTCTCCTCCAGGACGGCGAGCGCCACCGCGTCGGGCTCGACCCCCCGGCCGTCCTCGGTGTCCTCGGGCGGATAGGCGGCCGCGAGCATCGCGGTCAGCGCGGTCTCCTCGTCGACGTTGTCCGGCGGGCGTCCGCCCTCCTCGCGCCAGCGGTCCAGGAGCGCTTCCGCTCCCGCGTAGGCCTCCAGGCAGCCCAAAGCACCGCAGCGGCAGCGGCGCCCCCTGACCCGTACGGTCAAGTGCCCCCATTCGACGGCCCGGCCGTACTCCACGTCCTCCGTGACGAGGCACGCGCCGACGCCGGAGCCGAAGAGGACCACGATCGCGTTGCGGGCGCCGCGTCCGGCGCCGAACCACATCTCGGCCTGGCCGAGGGTCCGGGCGCCGTTGTCGGCGAAGTAGGGGACGGTGGCGGGGAGTTCGCAGGTCTGGCGGAGCAGGGATTCGAGCGGGACCGCGTCCCAGCCGATGGTCTGGCCGTGCACCACCGCGCCGAGCCCCGGGGTGCGGGCCACTATGCCGGGGACGCCGATGCCGACGCCGAGGAGCTGGTCGGGGGTGATGTCCGTCTGGGCCAGGACCTCGGCGATACCGTCGCGGATGTGGCCGACGACGACATCGACGTCGTAGCCCTGCTGCTCCAACGGCCGGTCGGTGCGGGCGAGTTCGGTGAGGGTGAGGTCGAAGAGCTCGACGCGGACGCGGGTTTCGCCGACGTCGACGCCGATCATGTGGCCGCTGGCGGGCGCGACGCGCAGGAGGGTGCGCGGGCGGCCACCGTCGGAGTCGACGCTGCCGGCCTCCTCGACCAGTCCGTCGGCGACCAGCTCCGCGACGACGTTACTGATGGAACCAGAACTCAGTGACGTGGCCGGACCGAGTTCGTAGCGGCTCATGGGTCCGTCGAAATACAACCGTTGCAGTACGGCGGTTCGATTGCCCCGCCGCAGGTCACGGACTGTGCGCCCGTTCCGCCCTGCCATGTGGCTCCCCTCCGGTTCGCCCGACTTGCAAGATACCGCTGTGCCAACCCTTGACGCGACTTTCTTCCGAGTCTTAACTCACATCCTAAATTAAGTCGTGAGGGGCGTTCGAGAAGTGAACACTCGCAAGGGACGTACGCGGGGTGCCTGTACATGCCGCGGACGCCGTCATGACTCTCCTTCGGAAAGGGACGCCAGAGCCATGCGCAGAATCCGAGCCGCGGCCGCCGGTGCGGTCACTGTCTCCATGCTGACCGCCGTGACCGCCTGTGGTGGCGGCTCGTCGACGGACGGCGGGTCCAACGACTCGCCCAAGACCCTCACCTACTGGGCCTCCAACCAGGGCACCAGTGTCGAGGTCGACAAGAAGGTCCTCCAGCCCGAGCTCGACAAGTTCGAGCAGGACACCGGGATCAAGGTGGAGCTGGAGGTCGTGCCCTGGTCGGATCTGCTCAACCGGATCCTCACCGCGGCCACCTCGGGCCAGGGGCCCGACGTCCTGAACATCGGCAACACGTGGAGCGCCTCCCTCCAGGCCACGGGGGCGCTGCTGCCCTGGGACGCGAAGAACTTCGACAAGATCGGCGGGAAGGACCGCTTCGTGGAGTCGGCGCTCGGCTCCACCGGCGCGGCGGGCCAGGACCCGGCCGCGGTGCCGCTGTACTCGATGGCGTACGCGCTCTACTACAACAAGCAGATGTTCGCCGACGCCGGCATCGCGAAGCCGCCGACGACCTGGGACGAGTTCGTCGCCGCCGGTAAGAAGCTTTCCCAGGACGGCAAGTGGGGAGCGGCCTTCGAAGGCTCGAACCCCGCGGAGAACATCCACCACGCCGTCGTCTTCGCCAAGCAGCACGGGGGTGACTTCTTCACCGCCGACGGCAAGCCGGACTTCACCAATGACGGCGCGGTCGAGGGGGTCAAGCAGTTCGTCGACCTGATGGCCACGGACAAGATCGTCGCGCCGGGCAACGCCGAGTACGCGCAGAACCAGTCCGTCAGCGACTTCGCCACGGGCAAGACGGGCATGCTGCTGTGGCAGTCCGCGACCGCCAACCTGGTGTCGCAGGGCATGAGCGAGGACGACTTCGGCATCGCTCCGGTGCCTGTGCAGTCGGGCACTCCGGGGACCGGCACGAGCGTGAACTCGATGGTCATGGGCATCAACCTGTCCGTGTTCAAGAACACCGACAACCTCGACGGCTCCACCGAGTTCGTGAAGTTCATGACCAGCGACGCGGAGCAGAAGATCCTCAACAAGGCTTACAGTTCCATCCCGCCCGTCAAGGCCGCCCAGACGGACGCCGCCTTCAACACCGCGGCGACCGCCGTGCTGAAGGACACGCTCGCCAAGAGCGCCGTCGCGGCTCCGCAGGTCGCCGACGAGTCCCAGTTCGAGACGGCCGTAGGTACAGCCATCAAGAACCTGTTCGCCGACGCCGCCGCCGGCAAGCCGGTGACGACGGAGTCGGTGAAGGCCCAGCTCGAAAAGGCCCAGACGCAGATGCCGACGAAGTGAGCGCGAGCACAAAAATGACCACCACGACCGCCTCCCAAGAGGCCGGCGATCGGACGGTGCGCAAGAACTCCCCCGGTGCGGCGCGTGGCCCGCGCCGCCCCGGGCGGATCACTCGCATCGGACTGCCCTACCTGCTGCTTCTGCCCGCCCTGCTTCTCGAACTGCTCGTACACCTCGTGCCGATGGTGATCGGCATCGTGATGAGCTTCAAGGAACTCACCCAGTTCTACATCCGCGACTGGGGCACCGCGCCCTGGTCGGGCCTGGACAACTACAAGGTGTCGGTGGACTTCGACGGGCCCGTCGGCAAGGCGCTGCTCGACTCGTTTCTCCTCACCATCGGCTTCACCCTGCTGTCGGTCGGCCTGTGCTGGCTGATCGGCACGGCGGCCGCGCTCTGCATGCAGGACGCCTTCCGGGGCCGCGGTCTGCTACGGGCCCTGTTCCTGGTGCCGTACGCGTTGCCCGTCTACGCGGCCGTCATCACCTGGGTGTTCATGTTCCAGCACGACAACGGCCTGGTGAACCACGTCCTGCACGACCAGTTGGGCATCACCGACCAGCCGTCCTTCTGGCTTCTCGGCGACAACGCCTTCTACGCCCTGCTCACCGTGTCCGTGTGGAAGGGCTGGCCGTTCGCCTTCCTCATCGTCATGGCGGGCCTGCAGAACATCCCCAAGGACCTGTACGAGGCGGCCGCCCTCGACGGCGCCGGTGTGTGGCAGCAGATCCGCCGCATCACCCTGCCCTCGCTGCGACCTGTCAACCAGGTACTGGTCCTGGTCCTGTTCCTGTGGACGTTCAACGACTTCAACACGCCGTACGTCCTGTTCGGCAAGTCCGCACCGCCGGCCGCGGACCTCATCTCGGTGCACATCTACCAGGCGTCGTTCGTCAGCTGGAACTTCGGCTACGGCTCCGCCATGTCGGTCCTGCTGCTGCTCTTCCTGCTCGTCGTGACGGGCGTCTACCTCCTGCTGACCTCCCGAGGAAGGAAGACGGCCGATGTCTAGTACCTCCACGAAGCTCCGCTCCCCGATGGCCCAGCCGCGTTCTTTCCTCTGGACCCGGCGGATCTTCCTCACCCTGCTCAGCGGCTTCGTCCTGGTGCCCGTCTACGTCATGGTCTCCAGTTCGCTGAAGCCCTTGCAGGACGTCCAGACGAAGTTCGAGTGGGTGCCGAGCAGCCTGACCATCCGCCCGTACATCGACATCTGGACGACGATCCCGCTCGCCAAGTACTTCGTGAACTCGCTGATCGTGGCGGGTGCGGCGACGGCCTGCTCGGTGGTGATCGCGGTCTTCGCGGCGTACGCCGTCAGCCGCTACAACTTCCGCGGCAAGCGCGTCTTCACGGTCACCGTGCTGTCCACCCAGATGTTCCCCGGCATCCTCTTCCTGCTGCCGCTGTTCCTCCTCTACGTCAACATCGGCAACGCCACCGGCATCGCCCTGTTCGGATCCCGCGGCGGGCTGATCCTGACGTATCTGACCTTCTCCCTCCCGTTCTCGATCTGGATGCTGATCGGGTACTTCGACTCGGTGCCGCGCGACCTGGACGAGGCGGCACTGGTGGACGGCTGCGGGCCGCTCGGCGCACTGTTCCGGGTCGTCGTGCCGGCCGCGATCCCCGGCATCATCGCGGTCGCCGTCTACGCCTTCATGACCGCCTGGGGCGAGGTGCTGTTCGCGTCGGTGATGACCACCGAACAGACCCGCACACTCGCCGTCGGGCTCCAGGGCTACTCCACGCTCTACAACGTCTACTGGAACCAGATCATGGCCGCGTCGCTCGTCGTCAGCGTCCCCGTGGTCGCCGGCTTCCTGCTCCTCCAGCGTTTTCTGGTCACCGGGCTCACCGCGGGAGCCGTCAAGTGACCAACTCCCCCCTCCCCGAAAGGACTTCCGTGACCATCGACCTTGCCGCTTTCCCCGAGGACTTCCTGTGGGGCACGGCCACGTCGGCCTACCAGATCGAGGGTGCCGTCGCCGAGGACGGCCGCTCCCCCTCCATCTGGGACACCTTCTCGCACACCCCCGGCAAGATCGACAACGGCGACGACGGGGACATCGCCTGCGATCACTACCACCGCTGGCGCGAGGACATCGATATCATGCGCCAACTGGGCACCAACGCCTACCGGTTGTCCGTCGCCTGGCCACGTGTCGTACCGGGCGGCGACGGCCCGGTCAACGCCAAGGGGCTCGACTTCTACGACGGGCTGATCGACGCTCTCCTGGAGGCGGGCATCACCCCGTCCGTCACCCTCTACCACTGGGATCTGCCCCAGGTGTTGCAGGACCGGGGCGGCTGGCCCGTCCGCGACACGGCCTACCACTTCGCGTCATTCTCGGCGGCCGTCGCGGAGCGTCTCGGTGACCGCGTCAAGCACTGGACCACGCTCAACGAGCCGCTGTGCTCGGCCTGGATCGGCCACCTGGAGGGCCGGATGGCCCCTGGCTGGACGGACCTCACGGCCGCGGTCCAGACGTCGTACCACCTGCTCCTCGGTCATGGCCTCGCCACCCAGGCGATCCGCGCGGCCGTCTCCGACGCCCAGGTCGGCATCGTCAACAACCTTTCCTACGTCGAGCCCGCCACCGACCGCCCCGAGGACGTGGCGGCGGCCCGCCGGCTCGACGGCCACACCAACCGCTGGTGGCTCGACCCGGTGCACGGCCGCGGCTTCCCGGCGGACATGCTGGAGGTCTACGGAGTCGAACTCCCCGAGCAGCCTGGCGACTTGGAGACCATCGCGGCGCCCCTGGACTGGCTGGGCCTCAACTACTACTTCCCGTCCACGGTCGCCGACGACCCCACAGGTCCGGCGCCCCGCGTCCGCGCGGTCCGCCGTCTCGGCGTACCGCGCACCGGCATGGACTGGGAGGTCGGCGCCCACGGCATGGAGAGCCTCCTGCTCCGTCTGACGAACGACTACGGCGCCCAGAAGATCTACATCACCGAGAACGGCTCCGCCTACCCCGACATCGTGCGTCCCGACGGGACGGTCGACGATCCCGAGCGCACCGACTACCTGGAGCAGCACCTCGCGGCCTGTGCCTCGGCGGCTGCCCAGGGCGTTCCGCTCGCCGGCTACTTCGCGTGGTCGCTGCTCGACAACTTCGAGTGGGCATACGGCTACGACAAGCGTTTTGGGCTCGTGCACGTGGACTACAAGACCCAGCGCCGCACGGTGAAGGGAACCGGGCACCGGTACGCGGACATCATCCGGGCACACGGAAGGAAGCGGCGGAGCGCCGCCTAGCCGATTCGGCTGCCGGTGGGCCCCCTGTCGCGGGAGGGGCCCACCGGTCGTACGCACCGGTCGTAAATGCATTGGATCTCTCCGGACGGGTCTCTGTAGCTTGGCCAAAAACCTAGTACTCCTAGGTTTTGTCACGCCCGAACCCAGGAGCACTCCCCCATGCGATCACTCACCGAGCAGGACATCCGCAACTCGTTCGTCAACTGCTCCAAGGGCGAGGCCAAGCGTCTCTCGATACCGCGCGATCTCGGTGAGCGTCCCTGGGACGACCTCGACTTCCTCGGGTGGCGAGATCCGGGGGCGCCCGACCGCAGTTACCTGGTCACCGAACGGGCCGGCGACCTGGTCGGCGTCACGCTGCGCTTTCCCTCCTCCCAACGCGGCTTCCTGCACCGCAGCATGTGCTCGCTGTGCCTGACCACGCATCCGGGCAATGGCGTGTCGCTGATGACGGCCCGTAAGACGGGCGCGGCCGGGCGCGAGGGCAACTCGGTCGGCATCTACATGTGCGCCGACCTCGCCTGTTCCCTGTACGTACGCGGCAAGAAGGCCCTTGAATCCGGCAGTCGCTTCGAGGAGAGCCTGACAGTGGAGCAGCAGATCGCCCGGACGGTGAGCAATCTGTCGGCGTTCCTGGAGAAGCTGGATTGATCTGCCCCGAGCGGTCATCCCTCAGCCACGGCGATCACGATCGTGCCGGTTACCGGTCGCGCAGCCGCGCCGCCTCCACCCGGTGAAGGTGGATCAGGATGTCGTGGCTCGGGGCGAGCGCGATGTCGTAGGGGCCGTCCGGGTAGTCGGTGCCGATGCTGCGGGTCGGCCGGGCCGTGTTCAGCCAGGCCCTGGCCGGTGACCCGGTCGTCCGCAGGTCGACGACGTAGTCGCGGTACCGCACGCGGTCCAGGGTGCGCTCGTTCGTCCCGGCACTGGCCGGACCCAGGGTGAAGCGCTGGACCTTGCCGTCGGGACCCGTGGCGTTGAACGAGCCCTGGTCGAAGGTGAGGCCGACGCTCACGTAGTCCGGGCCGAGGCTGTCGCGCAGGAACGCGCCCTGCATCCTGGGGTAGTCGGCCGGGGCGAACGTCTCGTAACCGACGTGCGCGTTGTGCGCGGAGAGCAGGACCTTGGTGCCCGTGTGCCGCTCCCACCAGGCGACGTCCTCCGCCATCACCGAGTCGCGGTAGCGCATCGCGGCGGCGGCCTGTGCCGGATCCTCCATGTCGAAGGCGTAGCCGCGGGCGGTCTGGTCGATGGCGTTCGCGTGCTGGACCGCCCAGGCGTACGCCTCGTTCGCTTCCCCTCCCGAGCCGGCGGGCCGGCGCCGCAGCAGTTCCAGCGCCTCACCGGTCCTGGCCGCCATGTCCTTCCGCTCGGCGAGCGGCTTGGTGAAGTACCGATCCATGTACGTCCCCGTCGCCACGGTGGGGCGCAGTCCTCGGTAGAGCTCGGTGAAGCGCGCGAGAAGCTCGGGGTGGGAGCGGGCCACATAGTCCGTGACCTTGTCGTAGAGCTCGGGTCCGGCCCAGCCGAAGTCGTCGCCCATGAACTGAACCGGATCGTGCGGGTGCTGGATGTTGTAGGCGCGCATCCACGAGACGAGCTCCAGGTACTCCGCGTTGTTCCACCACGAGTAGTCGGCCTGGAACTCCTCGCTCATGATGCGCCGCGGGTCGCCCTTGCCGTACAGGACGTAGTCATTGAGGCGCAGGCCTGTGCTCCAGGCGGCCTCCAGGGCGAAGGTGCGGAAACCCTTCTCCTGGACGAGGTGGCGGAAGACGCGGTCCTTGAGGGCGAAGAAGTCGTGCGAGCTGTGGGTGGCCTCGCCGACGCCCACCACGCGCGCGTGGCCGATCATCCGGTCGAGGGCGTGCAGATCAGTGCTGTCGCCGCCCGGCTCCGCGGTCCGCAGCGGGTGCGCTTCACGTTCGAGTGCACCGACGACCTGGTGGTCGGTCGCCATGGCGACGGAGTCGGGGGGCGCGCCGACGAGGCAGGCGCCGAGACAGACGAGCAGGGCCAGGACGGTTCCGGACCGGTGCAATTTCATGATCCAAGGCTCCCGTGCCGGACCCGTACGATCCATCCGGCAGGCCCCCACAAGGTGCCGGGGGAACACTGGTCGGTGTAGATGTGGTTTTCCCCACACGTTCGATGCATCCATGGAACGGGAAAGGCCCAAGGGTGCGACAGGAACGTAGTGAGGACCGTGGTGAGTGGGCGACCTCCGTCGCCCAGCTCGTGAAGCGTCGACGAGAGCCCGTGGTCGTCCAGGCGCTCAGATCGGCGGCGGCCGCGACGATCGCGTACGTCATCGCGCTGCACCTCAGCCCCGAGCCCGCGCCGCTCACCGCGCCCCTGACGGCCCTGCTCGTCGTGCAGGTCACCCTGTACGCCACGATCACCACCGGCATCCGGCGGGTGAACTCCGTGGTCGCCGGCGTCATCATCGCCATCGCGTTCAGCAGCCTGGTCGGGCTGACCTGGTGGAGCCTGGCCCTGCTGATCATCACCTCGCTGGCCGTGGGGCATCTCGTACGGGTCAGCGAGTTCGTTCCCGAAGTGGCGATCAGCGCCATGCTGATCCTCGGCGTCACCAGGGTGGGTGACACCGCGTGGGCCCGGGTGCTGGAAACGCTGATCGGGGCGGTCGTGGGGCTCGCCTGCAACCTCGTACTGGCGCCACCCGTGTGGGTGGGCGTGGCCGGGGAGTCCATCGAGGATCTGGCGCGCCGGATGCGGCAGTTGATGCTGCGGATCGGCGAGGAGGTCGCGGGCCGCACCCCCGCCTCGCTGGCGGCCGAGCGACTGTACGAAGCGCGCCGCCTGGACCACGACATCGTCGACGTGGACGCGGCGCTGCGGCAGGCCGAGGACAGCCTGAAGCTCAATCCGCGCGTGCGCGAGGGCCTGCTGCACCGGGTCGTGCTGCGCACCGGCCTCGACACACTGGAGATCTGCACCGTGGTCCTGCGGGTGCTCGCACGCAGCCTCACCGACCTGGCCAAGGAGCGCGAGCCGGAGCCGCTGTTCGAGCCCCAGGCCGGGGCCACTCTCGAGCAGCTGTTGTCCGAGGTCGCCGACGCCATCGTCAGTTTCGCCGTCCTGGTGACCACCGATGTCACCCGCAGCGCCGAGTCCGCGGAGGAGCGGCTCGCCACGGAACTCACCACGGCCGCCGCCACCCGCGACAAGCTGGCCCAGCTGTTCCTCGAAGAGATCCAGCGTGACGCCAGCCAGTGGGAGCTGCAGGGCGCGGTGCTCACCGAGGTCAACCGCATCATCGCCGAACTCGACACGGAGTACCGGTCCCGACGGCTCCTGGAGGAGCTGGACCGCTGCGCGCGCGAGGACCGCGAGCGCCGGCCATGGCTCACGCGGCTGCGCCGCCAACTGCGCGTCCCGCGGGTGCTGCGCAGGAACCGGCGCCCTGCTTCCCGTCGTTCTACGTGAGGAAGCCGCAGTTCTGGGCGAGGAAGCCGCACGAGCATTTTCACGACGAGGGACGCTTCACAACGAGGGTCGCTTCACAACGACGAGGGGGGAGCGGACGGATGACCGACAGCACCGTGCGGATCGAGGGGAACACGCTGCGTCTGCCGGGCGAGGTGCGGGTGCGGTTCATCCGGACCCTACGCCTGCCCGAAAAGGGCACCCACTCGCTGCCCCCGGGGCTCGGCGAGTTCCCGGTACGTCGTGTCGAGGACTACGTGGACACCGTGCCCGCCGAATGGCGGGCGCGCGGCGGTGTGATGCTGCCGGTGTATCTGCGCGAGGCGATGTGGCTGAGTTTCGGGGGGACGGCGGAACCGGCCGCCCTGCAGGTCGGTGTGGGCAAGGTGTGCGCCGTCTCGGGCAAGCCGTGGAGTTCCCGGCTCGGCAGGGACCCGCAGAACTATGTGGTGCTGCCCCGTCAGCCGTGGCTCGACGGGATCAACTCCGGCAAGGGCACGGTCCGCCAGTTCGTGGCGGTGCCCCTTGGTCTGGGCGCCACCGTCGAGGGCCAGGTCACCGGCGAGGAGGTGTGGGGCGGCGTGCAGCTGCAGTCGTTCCCCCTGCGCGAGGAGGAACTGCGTGCCTGGCGCGAGGCGGAGCAGCGCAGGGCCGCGGCGCGCAGGGAGATGACGGTGTCCGCCGGTGGCTATGGCGCCGCGTTCCCGATGGCCGCGCCGCCCGCTCCGGGCGGCGCACCGGGGCCTGTGCGGGCGCCGGGGGGCCGGGCGAGGAGCGCTCCGGCGATGGGGCTCGGGGTCGGCGGCTCGATGCGTCAGGAGGTCTACCAGGACGACCGGCCGCTCAAGGCCTGGACCGAGGAGCCCGCCGGGCGGGTGTTCGTGCACCTGGTGACGCCCCCGGAGTGGCGCCGCATCACGGGCGAGGCGGCCCCGCCGTCCCCCGTGGACCGCGCGGCCTACACCAGGGCGGGGCTCCCGTGGTTCGACTACTACGACCAGGACGCCACGGACCTCTCCCCCACGGACACGCTCGGCTCGGTGCAGCCGGTCGGCGACTGGCTCGGGGACGACCACGACCCCTGGCAGCAGCCCCTCCCGAACCAGGTGAAACCGCTCGGAGACGCGCCGGGCAGGCCGGTCGCGGACGGTGACTGGTGACGGTGACTGGTGACTCGTAACCGGTAACTGGTAACTGGTAACTGGTAACTGGCGAAGATCCCGTTGCGCAGTCCGCAACGCTCATTGCCCTTCTTGCATCTCCGGGGTGGCGCACGCCAAGGTGGCTGTCACAGGTGAGGCAACCGACACCCGAGGTGCAGACATGAGCAGTGAGGCAGATCGGCCCCGCGACTCGGGCCGCGGCTGGACAAGGCGCCGTTTCGTCGGCGCACTGGCCGGGGTCGCCTCGGTGTCGACGGTCGCGGCAGCGGCCGTCGTCAGGTCTGATCCATCGCCGGCCGCCCCGAGGACGGTTCCGCCGACGTCCGGACGCCCGGAGGAGACGACCGCGCCGACCACCAACAGCTCCCGCCCGCTCTTCCTCGGGACATACACCTCGGTCGAGGGCGGCGGAAAGGGCATCGGCCTGGCCACGTACGACTCCGCGACGGGCCGCATCACTGGTAAGGGCGCCGTCATCACAGGCGTCGGCGACCCCTCGTATCTCGCGGTCCATCCGGACGGCCGCACGCTGTACGCCGTCGATGAGCGGGAGGCGGGCAGGGTGACGGCCGTACGCCTCGCCCGGAACGACGTTCTCGGCAGCCGCACCACCGGTGGCGCGAGCCCCTGCCACCTGTCCGTGCATCCGAGCGGGCACTGGCTGCTGAGCGCGGACTACGGGTCGGGGAGTGTGGCCGTGCACCCGATCGAAGCCTCAGGGGCGCTCGGTGAGCGCACCGACCTCGTCACGCACTCGAGCCCCGCGCCCGGTCCGGGTCAACAGGGGCCGCACGCCCACCAGTTCATCACCAGCCCCGACGGCGGCCACGTGCTCGCCGTCGATCTGGGCACCGACACCGTCTACACCTACCGTCTGGACGAGTCCAAGGGCACGCTCACCGAGGTTTCCCGAGCGCATACCCGGCCGGGGGCGGGACCGCGCCATCTCACCTTCCACCCCGGCGGCCGCTTCGCCTATCTCGCCGACGAGGTCGACAACACGGTCACCGTCTGCGCCTACGACCCGGCCGACGGGCGGCTCACACCGGGCGAGCCGCAGCCCACGGGGACGGGCGCGGGAACGAGCTATCCGGCGCAGATCCTGGTGACCTCGCACGGGTCGTACGCCTATCTCGCCAACCGGGGCCACAACAGCCTGACGCGGTACGCGGTCGAGGCGGACGGCGCCCGTCTGAAGCTGCTGGACACCGTGCCGGTCGGCGGTGACTTCCCGCGCCACATCGCCTTCTCGCCGGACGAAAGGCTGCTGTTCGCGGCGAACCAGAGGTCGAGCACCGTCAGCGTCTTCCACGTCGACGGCGAGAGCGGTGAACTCCGGCTCGCGGGTGAGCCGTTCACCTCACCTGTCGCCGTCTGTGCGCTGCCGCTGTAGCGCGCGGGGGCAGGACGCGGCGGCGGCCTGGTTGAGCAGGACGTGCATCCGTTCCGTGAGCTGCGCGACGGTGTCGGCGGGCTTGTGGAAGGGCAGGCGTACGTCGCCGTTGCCACGCATCCGCTCGATGCGCAGCGTGAGTCCGTGGCGGTCGACGGCGAGAGGCTGGACGCGCACAGCGCCGTGCAGGCTGTCCGGTTCGACCAGCCGGGTCAGCCGGTCGATCGCGTCCGGGTGGGCGTCGGCGAGATGGGTGAGCAGCGCGGACTCGGCCATGGCGAGGGGGTCCGGGTGCGCGTCGGCGAACTCGTCGAGGTCGAGCACGACCGTCCCGGACGGCTGACGCAGCACCGCGCGCGTCGCACGGAACGCCAGATGCCCTTGCTCGGAGGCGAACCAGCCGGCGAGCCACAGTCTGGCGCGGATCCGGTTCCGCACGGGAACGGGCGCGACATCGGCGAACTCCAGGACTGCGGACGGCTCACCGCGAGGCGCGCAGATCGCGGCCGTGAGCAGCGCGCTGTCGTCCGGCACATGCAGGAGGATCCTGCCGTCCGCGGCCACGGAGTGCGCGCCGACGAACTCCTCCCGGCCGCCCTCCGCGGTCACCGCGCATGACCATGCCGCGGCAAGCACCGAACGTGCGCGCTCCGCCGCGGCAGGCGCGGCCGTCCAGGTGTCACGGTCACCCATCAGACTCCTCCTTAGGTAAGGCTTGCCTAACCTATCGAAGATCCGGGTGTACGCCAACCACAACTCGCCATCCTTTGAGAACGCTTTTGAAGCGCGGTGAGCGAACCGGGCCTCAGGGAGCGATCGCACCCAGCAGCGCCCGTGCACACAGATCGCGCACCTGTTCCCGGCTCAACTCCGCACCCCGCAGCCACTCCAGGCACACGGCCGTGGTGAAGGCCGGCCAGCCGCGCCCGACCCCGGTTACCGGCTCCGGGTGGCCGAACGGCTGACGCTTACGCCGGCGGGCTGCGTCTGCACCTCGAAGGCCGCACGCATGCGTCGGACTCAGCGGTCGGCGGTCCAGTGGCCCGGGCGGGTGAGTGACGGCGGCAGCTTCGTCCCGGCGCTGCCGCGGGCCGCGTTCAGCTGCGGCCGGGTCAGGAAGAAGGCGCCGGTCAGATCGGCGTCCGTGAGGTCGGTGTCCCGCAGGTCGGCGCCGATCAGGTCAGCTCCTCGCAGGTCGGCGCCGGTCAGGTCGGCGGCGATGAGGTAAGCGCCGCGCAGATCGGCACCGCGCAGGTCGGCGCCCTTGAGCCGGGCGCCCATCAGGTCGGCGCCCCGGCGGTCCTTCTTCCTCCCCCGGCCGAATCCGGCGCGCATGAGTTCGCTGGCCCGCAGCAGCAGTACGTTGACCTGCTGTCGGTGCGCACCCACGTCCAACTCGCCCAGTTCTTCCGGGGTCCGGCGGGTGAGGTGCTCGGTGCTGTCGAGCGCGCGGCGGAGGTCGGCGTACAGGGGTTGAGCGGCGGGCAGCGTCAGTGCCTCTTGGAGATACCAGAGCAGTTCGTGGAGTTGGCGTACGACCGGGAAGACGTCGAACATCTGCCGGGCCTGTTCACGGCTTCCCGAGCGCCAGTCCCGGCCGCCGAAGGTGATCTGCGAGACCTTCTGGCCGGCGCCGAAGCAGTCGTACACCGTGCAGCCCGTGAAGCCCTTCTGCGGCAGTTCGGGGTGGATGCCGCACCGGGAGTCGGTCCGCAGGTTCGGGCACGGCGTCCCCGCGTCCTTGTCGATCGCGAAGTCGGCCGAGCGGGTGAAGGGCAGGGCGACACAGCAGAGCCCGAAGCACTCGCCGCAGTCGGCCTCCAGGTCGAGGCGCCGGTCACGGGCAGCTCCGTTGTCCTCTTGCATGACGCCCAGCCTACTGAACTGGGGCTATGCGGTTTTCGCCCCCACCGCACCACCACGACCCCGCCCCGCTTCTGGAGGTTTGGAGGCACACCGGATTCCTACGACCAGTTGGACCAGGTGCAGGCGCTCCGCCGTGACGGCGTCCAGCCGCCGTCCGGAAGGTGTCGATCATCCGTGCCCCCTCCGGATTCTGACGGCTCATCAGAATCCTGGGGCACCTCGGAATCCCAGAGCTTCGGAACCTCAGACCTCGTCGCGGGCGAGCGCCAGCAACCGGTCCAGGACACGCGGTCCGCCCGCCCGTACGCCGTCGTGCTCGAACTCGTCGGTCACCCACGTGCGCAGCCCCCGGATGGCGCGTGCCGTGCGCAGCGCGTGCCCGGTGTCGACGTACATGTCGTCGTGGTAGACAGCCGCGGCGACCGGCACCTCGTTGGCGGCGAGCCTGGCCGTGTCGTAGAGCGGCTGCCAGTCGGTGCGGGCAGCCAGTTCCTCGGCCGTTTCGCGCAGCGGGCGCAGCGCCGGGTCGGTGTCGAACGTCCAGGGGTGCACGGACTCGCCGGTGAACAGCAGCGGCCGGTCGTCCGCGAGGGCCTTGGCCGCGTCGAACTGCGGGAACTCGGCGCGCACCCGCTCGGCGGACCAGGCGGTGGGGCGGTCGCCCTGGGCGTAACAGGCCTCGTGGACGAGGGCGTACAGCGGGTGGCCCGCGTACGACAGCAGTCCCTGCACCTCTTCCTGGAAGGCGTCGGAGAGGGCCGGACCCTGCGGGGTGCGGACGAAGGCCTGCTCCAGGAGGTAGTGGAGGCGGTGGCTGCCCTCGCCGGCGCCGAGGAGCACGCCGAGCGACTGGAAGGCCTCGGCGGTCAGGCGGTAGCCGCCGTGCAGGACCGGCTCGTGCTGGAGGAGGTACTCCGCGATCCGGCGGGCCCGCTCGACGTCCTGCGGGTAACGCGCGTAGTGCGCGACGACCTTGCGCTCGATGCGCGGATACGCGGCACGGTAGACATCGTCCGCGTGGCCGTCCAGGGTCGGCAGTCCGCCGGTGATCAGGGCGGCGCTCAGGCCCTCGGGCGCGGTGGACAGGTAGTGCACCGTACAGAAGCCGCCGAAGCTCTGGCCCAGTACGGTCCAGGGGGCACCGCCGGTGAGCCGTTGGCGGATGGCCTCGCAGTCGCGGACGATGGAGTCGGCGCGGAAGTGCGCGAGGTACTGGGCCTGTTCGCGGGGGCCGCCGCGCAGCGGCAGGGTCTGCCGGTTGGCGGGGGTGGAGTTGCCGGTGCCACGCTGGTCGAGAAGCAGTACCCGGAAGTCCCGCAGGGCTCGGCCGAGCCAGGCCTGCTTGCCGACAAAACGGTTGGCCCCGAAACCCGGACCACCCTGGAGATAGACCAGCCACGGCAGGTCCTGGTGTGCCTTCTCGCTCGCGACGACCTCGCGGGCGAACACCTCGATGCTCTCCCCCGCCGGGTCGGCATGGTCGAGAGGCACGGTGAAGTGTCGGTCGGTGAGGACGACACCGGGCTGGCGGTAGCTGACGGTCAACAGGGCTCCCGAGGCGTACGGTTTCCAGGCTGCGTCCCAGTTGAGCACACGATCCGCGAGCTGCCGAGTCCGGGGATCAAGAAATCCTACTGAACAGCGGCTCAGCACGGCGGTTGCCACAACTGGACCAGGGAGCGCCGGCGAAGGACACCGCCGGAGAGGGGGTCCTGCACGTTGCGGTGACACGAGCCCGTGGGCGACGCGGCCGCCCCGAGTGCCGCGGACAAACGGCTCCCGACCGGCCCGTGAGAGGGGGCTCCCGTGTCACGCGCCCGCCGCGTACGCTGCACCCATCCGATGATCGAACCCGAGGAGCCGCGATGCGTGTCGCCCTGTTCCTGACCTGTGTCAACGACACGCTCTATCCGGACACGGGCCGCTCCGTGGTGAAACTGCTGACCAGGCTGGGCGTCGAGGTCGACTTCCCGATGGCGCAGACATGCTGCGGACAGGCGCACTACAACACGGGATACCGTCACGAGGCCGAGCCGCTCGCCCGACATTTCTCCGATGTATTCGGTGAGTACGAGGCGATCGTGACGCCTTCCGGGTCCTGCGGCGCGATGGTGCGGGAGCTGTACCCGCGGATGGGCGAACGGGCCCGCGCCGAGGGCCGCGGGGACACTCTCGCGGCCACGCTCGCGCCGGTCGTGCCGAAGACGTACGAGCTCACCGAGTTCCTCGTCGACGTGCTCGGCGTGACCGACGTCGGCGCCTACTACCCGCACACGGTGACCTACCACCCCACCTGTCACGGTCTGCGCAGCCTCGGTCTCGGCGACCGCCCGCACCGACTGCTCCAGGCGGTCAAGGGGCTTGAGCTCCGCGAGCTGCCCGGAGCCGACGAGTGCTGCGGCTTCGGTGGCACCTTCGCCGTCAAGAACTCCGATGTGTCCGCGGCGATGGGCGCCGACAAGGTGCGCAACGCCGAGTCGACGGGCGCCGATGTGCTGTGCGCCGCCGACAACTCCTGCCTGATGCACATCGGCGGCACGATGACCCGCCTCCACACGGGCATGCGGCCCGTGCACATCGCGGAGATCCTGGCGAGCACGGAAGAAGAGCCGAGCACGGTCCCCGGGACCTTCAGGGAAGCGGAGTCCAAGGCATGAGCGGAACGTTCGTCGGTATGCCGGCCTTCCCCAAGGCCGCCGGCGTTGCCGTGCACAACGCGACCCTGCGCGGCAATCTGCGCCACGCCACCCACACGATCCGCACCAAGCGCGCCAAGGCGGTCGCCGAGCTGGCGGACTGGACGGAGCTGCGCGAGGCGGGCAAACAGATCAAGGACCATACTCTCCGCCATCTCGACCAGTACCTCGTGCAGTTGGAGGAGTCGGTGACAGCCGCCGGCGGCACCGTGCACTGGGCCGCCGACGCCGACGAGGCCAACCGGATCGTCACGGACCTGGTGAAGGCGACCGGCGAGAGCGAGGTCGTCAAGGTCAAGTCGATGGCCACGCAGGAGATCGGTCTCAACGAAGCCCTCGAAGCCGAGGGTATCCGCGCCTACGAGACGGATCTCGCCGAACTCATCGTGCAGTTGGGCAAGGACCGCCCCTCGCACATCCTGGTCCCCGCCATCCACCGCAACCGCGGCGAGATCCGCGACATCTTCGTGCGCGAGATGAGCGAGTGGGGCCGCCCGGCCCCCGAGGGCCTCACCGACACGCCGGCCGAGCTCGCCGAGGCCGCTCGCGTCCATCTGCGCGAGAAGTTCCTGCGCGCCAAGGTCGGCGTCTCCGGCGCCAACTTCATGATCGCCGAGACCGGCACGCTGGTGGTCGTGGAATCGGAGGGCAACGGCCGGATGTGCCTCACCCTCCCCGAGACGCTGATCTCGGTCGTCGGAATCGAGAAGATCCTCCCCACCTGGCAGGACCTGGAGGTCTTCCTCCAGACCCTCCCGCGCTCCTCGACCGCCGAGCGGATGAACCCGTACACGAGCACCTGGACCGGCACCACCGACGAGGACGGCCCCCAGACCTTCCACCTGGTCCTCCTCGACAACGGCCGCACCGACACGCTCGCCGACGAGGTCGGCCGCCAGGCCCTGCGCTGCATCCGCTGCTCGGCGTGCCTCAACGTCTGCCCGGTGTACGAGCGGGCCGGCGGCCACGCGTACGGCTCGGTCTACCCCGGCCCGATCGGCGCCATCCTCAGCCCCCAGCTCCGGGGCACCGCAAGCGAGATCGACGCCTCACTCCCGTACGCCTCCTCCCTGTGCGGCGCCTGCTACGAGGTGTGCCCGGTCGCCATCGACATCCCGGAAGTCCTCGTCCATCTGCGCGAGCGGATCGCCGAGGGCGGTCCGGCCACCAGCCAGGGCAACAAGGTCGTCCTCAAGCCCGCCAAGGGCCACGCGGCCGAGCGGGCGGCGATGCGCGCGGCGCGCTGGGCGTTCAGCCACCCCGGCGCCCTGCGCACCGGCCAGCGGCTCGCCTCCCGCACCCGCCGCTTCCATCCGCGGACGCTGCCGGGCCCCGGCAGGGCGTGGAGCGAGAGCCGTGATCTGCCGAAGGTGCCCGCGGAGCCCTTCCGGGACTGGTGGCAGCGTACGAACGGTGGAAAGGACACGGCGAAGTGAGCAGCAGGGAACTGATCCTGGGCCGGGTGCGGCGCGCGATCGCGGACGTACAACAGGACGACACGCCGTACGAGCAGGCCATCGACCGGAGCTATCTGCGCGAGCACGGTGCCCGCAGTCTCGCGGAGACGGTTGATCTGCTCGCGGAGAACCTGGCGGACTACCGGGCCATCGTGCACCGGGCGGATACCGAGGGCCTGCCGTCGCTGCTCACCCGGCTGCTCACCGAGCGAGGCTCGCGGACCGTTCTGGTGCCGCAGGGACTGCCGTCCCACTGGGTCGAGGGCGTCGAGCAGGTGCGCGATCACGCTCAGAGCACGCCGAGGGAGCTGGACGGGGTCGACAGCGTGGTCACGGCGTGTGCGGTGGCCATCGCCGAGACCGGCACCATCGTGCTCGACGGCTCCCCAAACCAGGGCCGGCGCCGCATCACGCTGATCCCCGACCACCACATCTGCGTCGTACGAGTCCCCGACCAGGTCGTGTCCTCGGTCCCGCAGGCCATGGGACGCCTCGACCCGACCCGCCCGCTGACCTGGATCTCCGGCCCGTCCGCGACCAGCGACATCGAACTCGACCGGGTGGAGGGGGTGCACGGTCCGCGCGTACTTGAGGTCGTGCTGCTGAGCGGAGAGTGACCGGCGCGGTTAGCGTGAGGGCATGATCCGGTTCGAACAGGTCACCAAGCGGTATCCGGACGGCACGACCGCCGTGGACGACCTCTCCTTCGAGGTCGCCGACGGCGAACTCGTGACGCTCGTCGGCCCGTCGGGCTGCGGCAAGACGACGACCCTGCTGATGGTCAATCGCCTGATCGAACCGACGTCCGGGCGGATCTTCGTGGACGGCGAGGACATCGCCACCATCGACCCTGTGCAGCTGCGGCGCCGCATCGGCTACGTCATTCAGCAGGTCGGACTCTTCCCGCACCGGACGATCCTCGACAACGCCGCGACCGTGCCGTCGCTGGTCGGCTGGAAGAAGGCGAAGGCGCGGGCGCGCGCCGCCGAACTGCTCGATCTGGTGGGCCTGGACCCCAAGACGTACGGAGCGCGCTATCCGGAGCAGTTGTCGGGCGGTCAGCGCCAGCGGGTCGGCGTGGCCCGGGCACTGGCCGCCGACCCGCCCGTGCTGCTGATGGACGAGCCGTTCGGGGCGGTGGACCCGGTGGTGCGGGAGCAGTTGCAGGACGAGTTCCTGCGCATGCAGCAGGCCGTGCGCAAGACGGTGGTGCTGGTCACGCACGACATCGAGGAGGCGGTGCGGCTCGGCGACCGGATCGCGGTGTACGGGCAGGGGCGCATCGAGCAGTTCGACACGCCGGGCGCGGTGCTCGGTACGCCCGCCACGCCGTACGTCGCCGGGTTCGTGGGCGCCGACCGCGGGCTGAAGCGGCTGTCGGTGACGGAGATCGAGCCGAGCGACCTCGAACAGCCGCCGGTCGTCCGGCTCGAAGAGCCCGCCGAGCAGGCGGCGGCCCGGATGAGGTCACAGGACGCGCGCTGGGCGGTGGTCCTGGACTCCGAGGGTGATCTGCACGGCTGGGTCGGCGTCGACGAGCTCGGGGCGGGCGGCTCCGTGCGCGACCTCGTCCACCGGATGAACTCCTGGGTGGCCGTGGGCGCCCCGCTGAAGCAGGCCTTCGGCGTGATGCTCCAGCACGACGCGGGCTGGGTCGCCGTACTGGACGGAGCGCGCTTTCTGGGTGTGCTGACTCCGGCGAAGCTGCACGAGGCGCTGCGCCGGTCGGTGGACGCGGACGCGCTGGGCGTGTCGCGGGGTCAGGTGACGTTCGATTCGGTGGCGGATGCCTGACCCGTGGACAGCGCTTGACGCTCGGGCCGATGTGAGCGGGCGAGGAGTCCGTAGGCCCGGCGTTCGTTGAAGCGCGTTCATCAGCCCGTTTGTTGAAGCCAGTCAGGAATCCGACGCCGGTCACGGATCTGTCACTTCAGCAGGTCCTTCTCCTTCAGATAGGTCCGTGCCACGTCCTCGGGCAGCCGTCGCCAGCTGTCCACCTGTTCGTTCATGGACGCCAAGTCGGCAGTGGTGAGTACGTCGTTGAGCTTGCCGAGTGCCTTGGTGACGCCCTCGCTGCCGGCCCGGGAGCGGTTGACGACGGGGACGATGTAGTCGGCGTTCTGCAGGTGTCTGTCGTCGGTGAGCAGGACGAGCCCGAAGTCGCCGAGGGTCGCGTCCGTCGTGGTGGTGAGCACCATCTGGTCCTGGCCGTTCTGCACGGCGAGCTTGGCCTGCGTGGTGCCGACTCCCTTGGGGTCGACGGCGGTGATGTCGATGCCGTAGGTCTTCTTCAATCCCGGTTCGCAGTACGGCCGTTGCACGCACTCGTCGCCCGCAGCGAGCCGCACCTTCAGCCCTGACTCCCCGAGGTCGCTGAGCGTCTTGAGGTGGTGCTGGGCGGCGTACGCCTCGGCGACGGCGAAGGCGTTCTGATCGACGGCCCTTCCCGCGTCGAGGACGGTGAGACCGCGTGGCGTGGCCAGCCTGCGCAGAGCGGTCATCGTGGCGTCGAGGTCGGGCGAGCCGACGGGCGGTGCGTCGGCGCCGTTGGTCTTGGCGTTCAGCCAGTCGGCGAAGGTTGCCGCGTATTCGGGGACGACGTCGATCTGGCCCGATTCCAGGGCCGGTTCGTACAGTTCGCGGTTGGCGACGGTGAGCATCGAGGTCTGGTAGCCGGCCTGGTTGAGGAGCAGCGCGTACATCTGGGCGAGCAGGTCGCTCTCGGTGAATCCGGCCGAGCCGATGGTCAGGTGTCTGCTGTCTCCGGGCGGGGCGGTGACCGCGCCCTGGTTCTCCAGGGACGGGCCGGTGGTGCAACCGGTCACCAGGACGAGGGTCAGGGCTGCCAGGCGTCGTGTCATCGCGATCTCCTCGCCCAACTCGGTGCCAGCCGCTCGGCGATCTCGAAGATCCCCTCGACGATGAGCGCGAACACGGCGACCAGGACGGCACCGGCCACGACCTGCGGCGTACTCGCCAGGTTGAAACCGGCGGTGATGATCCGGCCGAGCCCGCCGCCGCCCGCGAGTGCGGCGATGGTGGCGGTCGCCACGAGTTGCACCGCGGCGATCCGGACCCCGTTCATCACCATCGGGAGTGCGAGGGGCAGTTCCACGCGGAACACCATCTGCCGCCCGGTCATCCCCATCCCGCGCGCGGACCGCACCACGCTGGGGTCGACCTCGCGCATCCCCACGTAGGCGTTGGTGAGCAGGGGCGGTACGGCGAACAGGACGAGGGCGACGACGGTGGGGCCCTCGCCCCAGTTCCCGACCGGGGTGAGGAGCAGGAGCACCAGCACGGCGAAGGTGGGGACGGCACGGCCGACGTTGGAGATGTTGACGGCGAGCGCGCCGCCCTTGCCGAGGTGGCCGAGGACCAGGGCGATGGGCAGCGCGATGAGACAGCTGATGACCAGGCAGACGACGGTCAGGACGAGATGCTGGCCGAGCCGGTGCCAGACGCCGTCGGCGCCCGCCCAGTGCGCGGAGTCGGTGAGCCAGTTCCAGGCGTCCGTCAGTGTGTTCATCCGCGAGCCGCCCTGGCCCAGGGGGTGATGAGCCACTGAACGCCGAGGAGCAGGAGGTCGGCGGCGACCGCGATGACGACGCACAGCACGGACGCGGTCAGGACCTGGGCCTTGAAGTAGGTGTTCATGCCCGCGTAGATGAGGTTGCCGAGCCCTCCGAAGCCGACGATCGCCCCGACCGTCACCAGCGACACGGCCGAGACCATGGCGATCCGCAGGCCGGCCATGGCGGCGGGCAGGGCGAGGGGCAGTTCCACGGTGAGCAGGAGGCGGATCGGCCCGTAGCCCATGCCGCGGGCGGCCTGCCGGGTGTCCTCGGGTACCGCACGCAGGCCCGCGAGGATGTTCCGTACGAGCAGGGTCAGCGAATAGAGGACGAGACCCGCGACGACGAGCGTCGCGGAGAGTCCGTACAGGGGAAGGAGCAGTGAGAACATCGCCAGCGACGGAATCGTGTAGAGGATCGTCGTCACGGCGAGTACCGGCCCCGCCGCCCAGCCCCAGCGGCGCGCGAGGACGGCCAGTGGTACGGCGACGACGACGGCGATGAGCACCGCGAGCGAGGTCAGCTGGAGATGCTGGACCACGGCGTCGAGGAGGATCTGGCGGCGGGTGCTCAGATACTCACCGCAGATCCACTCGTTGCGCGCGAGGCAGTCGTCCGGGGGCGCGGTCACCTGCCCATTGCATCTGTCCCGCAAGGCGGTCGGCGCGTTGTGGTGACCCGTACGGGGTGTCGCTGGGTACACCCCGGCATACGGGTTCTGCGCCCAATGTGGTCTGCCACGGCTCTCCGTAGCGTCGTCGGCGAGGCACAGGGCGTGCCGCACGGAGGCTGATGACGATGTTTCGCAAGCCCGCGCGACGCAGGAACGACTCGGGACCCGCCCCGGAGGCTCTGCGGCTGGTCAAGGTCACCAAGACGTACGGGTCCGAGGAGAATGCCGTGACCGCGCTGGACGGGGTGACGCTCACGCTGGCTCGGGGCACTTTCACCGCGGTCATGGGGCCCTCGGGCTCGGGCAAGTCCACGCTGTTGCAGTGCGCGGCCGGGCTGGACCGGCCCGACTCGGGCATCGTGATGGTCGACGGCGCGGAGATGACGGGCGGCGGCGAGGCCGAGCTGACGAGGTTCCGGCGCAGCCGGATCGGGTTCGTCTTCCAGCAGTACAACCTGCTGCCGACGCTGACCGTCGCCCAGAACACGGTGCTGCCGCTCAGGCTCGCCCGGCGGCGCGTCGACCGCAGGCGGGTCCAGGAGACCCTGACGGCCGTCGGTCTCGGCGACCGCCTGGGCCATCTGCCCGAGCAGCTCTCGGGAGGTCAGCGGCAGCGCGTCGCGATCGCCCGCGCACTGGTCACCGAGCCCCGGGTGATCTTCGCGGACGAACCGACCGGGGCGCTGGACACGCGCAGCGCGCGGGATGTGCTGCGGCTTCTGCAGGAGGCGGTACGGGTGCACGGCAGGACCGTCGTCATGGTGACGCACGACCCGGTCGCCGCCTCGTACGCCGACTCCGTCGTGTTCCTCGCGGACGGCCGGCTGGCGGGCGCGATGCACGCGCCGACAGCCGACGCCGTGGCCGAGCGGCTCGCGCACCTGGGTGACGACACCACGGTGGGGGTGTGAGCCATGTTCGCTCTGTCCTTGCGTTCCATCAGGCAGCGCCCCGGGCGCTTCACCTCGACGCTGCTGTCGGCCTTCCTGGGCGCGGCGATCATCATGACCTTCAACGCGATGCACGACACGGCGGGGCAGCCCGGCGTCGACTCCGTGAGCGCCCAGTCGCTGACCACTGCGGCAAGCGTCGTGGGCGGCTACGGCTCGCTGCTGGTGTTCTTCGCGGTCGCCTCGACGCTGACGGTCAATGTCCGTCAACGCGCCGACGAGATCGAGCTGTTGCGCTGCTCGGGGGCGACTCCGGCGCAGATCAAGCGGATGGTCGTCGGCGAGTCGGTGGTGGTCGCGCTGGTGGGCGCGGTGCTGGCGATCGGTCCGGCGATGCTCGGCGGGACGGCCCTGCTGGACGTGTTCCACGACAGCGGCCAGGTCGCCCGGTCGGTGGACTACTCCTTCGGTACCGTCGCGCTCATGTCGGGCATCTGGATCACGGTGCTCGCTTCGGCGGGCGCGGCGTTCCTGGCGGTACGGCGGGCCACGCACCGGCGTCAACCCCGGCGCGGCGTACGGAGGTTCTTCGCGTACGCGGCACTGGCCGTCGGTGGTCTCGCGGTCCTGTCCACCTTCGGGTTCTCCTCGACGGACGCCGCGCTGATGGCTCCTCCCGCGTACGGGGCGATCCTGCTGTCCGTGGGGTGCGCGCTGCTCTCGCCGCAACTGCTGGCGGGGCTGCTCGACCGGCTCGTACTGACGAGCCCGAGCGGCTACCTGGCCGTACGGAACCTGCGCCGCCGGGCAGCCGAGCTGTCCGGGGTCCTGATGCCGCTGATCCTCTTCACCGGCATGGCGACGGCGACGCTCTCCATGCAGGCGGTCGAGAGCGACGCGATCAAGGCCTCAGGTATTGCGAAAACAATCGACGCGAAGAATCTCGAAACCCTGAACCTCGTGGTTGTCGGCATCATTGTGGTCTTCTCCTGCATCATGCTGATCAATTCCCTGTACGCGGCGACGACTTACCGCAGCCGGGAGTTCGGCCAACAGCGACTGGCCGGTGCGACGCCGGGCCAGGTGCTCGGAATGATCGGTGTGGAGGGCCTGGTCGTGACGGTCACCGGTGTCGTCCTCGGCACCGTGGCAGGGCTCGCCGGACTCCTCCCCTTCACCCTCGTCCGCACGGACGCGGCCTGGCCGGACCAGGGCCCGGGTATCTGGCTCACCGTCGTCGCGATCGCGGGGGCGGTCACGCTGGGGACCAGCCTGTTCACGGCCCGGCGTACCCTGCGGACGCCCGCGGTGGCGGCGGTGACGACGGCCGCGTGATCGCAGTGATCTCAAGGGCGGCCGGGCGTCGTGACCGCAGTGATCTCAAGGGCGGCCGGGCGTACTCGCCGGCCGCCCTCATGCGCCCCCGAGGCGAAAGGGGCGCCGGTCCCTCTCCGCTTGCGCTCAGGCCGCGTCGGACCCTCGCCGCGCAGGCCGCGCCGGTCCCTCTCCGCTCGTCGCAGAGGCCGCGTCGCTCGCTATCTCCTCGCGCAGGGTGGCGCAGCAACCGCTGATCAGCCTGGACACGTGCATCTGCGAGATGCCGAGCTGCCGCGCGATGCCGAGTTGCGTCATCCCGCCGAAGAAGCGCAGGTAGAGGATGGTCCGGTCGCGTTCGGGGAGCGTGCGCAGCGCGGGTTTCACGGCCTCGCGGTCGATGACCAGGTCGAAGCCGGCGTCGGGCTCGCCGAGGGTGTCGGCGAGGTCGTATCCGTTCTCGCTGCCCGGGAGTTCGGCGTCCAGCGAGAGCGCGGTGAAACAGTCGAGAGCCTCCAGGCCGGTGCGTACCTCGTTCTCGCTCAGGTGCGCGCACTCGGCGATCTCCGTGACGGTGGGCCGTTGGCCGGGGATCGTCTGCGCCAGGTTCTTGAGGGCGGCGCGCACCCGGTTGCGCAGGTCCTGGACGCGGCGCGGCACGTGCAGGACCCACATGTGGTCACGGAAGTGGCGTTTGATCTCGCCGGTGACGGTCGGCACGGCGTAACTCTCGAAGGCGTTGCCCAGGGCGGGGTCGTAGCGGTCCACCGCCTTGACCAGTCCCAGGGCCGCGACCTGGTTCAGGTCCTCGACGTTCTCGCCCCTGCCCCGGAACCGGCTCGCGATGCGCTGCGCCATGGGCAACCAGGATTCGATGAGCTCGTCGCGCAGCGCCTGCCGCTCGGGCCCGTCGGACAGGCCGGCCAGACGGGCGAAGGCCGCGGCGGTGTCGGGGGCGTCATCGTGCGGATGCTGCTTCTTGCTGACCGGGACAACAGACATGGTGCTCACAACTCCCTCAGGGGGTGCTGAGCGGACAGTCACCATGGGAGGGCGCGCATACCAGTCGGAAGGGAAACACCCGCGGCCTTTGCACACCTGCGCCCACGGACGTGCCTCCTGTCCGAAGCACTGGATCTCAAATTCCCCGCACGGCGCCGGCAAAACCATTTCGCCAATCAGATGACTCCGCGCAATCAGTCGAATCGGGAACGTCAATCCCCTGAAATCGGAAAGGGAGCGGCGCCGGGACGGACGATACGGGCGGCGAATTCGGCGAGGTCGGCGACGACCCGCTCGGGCAGTTCCCAGTGCACGACGTGGCCCGCACCCTCGTAGACAAGGAGGCGCGCTCCGAAGATGGCGTCCAGGATGATCTGCTGGTCGCTGCGCGGGAGGATTTCGTCCCGGTCGCCCCAGATGACGAGGGTCGGCACCAGGATTCCGGTGAGCGTCGCGCCGAGGTCGGCCTCCAGCAGGCCGCGGAGGGTCTCCCGCCAGACGCGGGCCGGAACCTTCAGGCTCTCTTCGATCATGGTCTCGACGAGTCCCCTGGCGACCCCGTCGCCCACCGTGACAGCCATGAGGTCCTCGACGAACTTGCGGGGAACGGGGTCGGAGAAGCCCGCCACCGACTCCTGCGCTCTCAGCGCCGCGGGCTTGTCGGCAAGCGTGGCGGGGACGCCGAGCAGGACCAGTCCCTCGATGCGATCGGGGTGGCTGCCGGCGACGATCCGGGCCTGCACGCCACCGCTGGAGGATCCCACGAGAAGAGCGCGGTCGATTCCGACGGCGTCGAGGAAGTCCACGAGATCGGAGGCGAAGTCCTCCGGCGTGTAACCGTCGGGGGGACGGCCTGCGTCACCGTGTCCGCGCTGGGTGGGCGCGTAGCCGTGCAGGGAGACCGGGAGACGCCGCAGGAGGGGTTCGAAGGACCACCAGGAGTCGGAGAGCCCGTGCACGAAGACCACCGGTGTCCCATCGGGGTAGCCGGCCTCGGCGTAGGGGAGCACGAGTCCGTCGCCCACCGTCGCGGACTTCACAGAGATCACGGTCACGGCTGCCAGCCTCCCTCCGCTCGGCCGTCCCGACCCGGGAGCCGGGCACAGGAAAACGAGCGGCGAACACCTCCGACAGTACCGACCGGGGACACGGGCCGCCCTCCGGCGGCGGGCCTCGCCGGGGTCCGGCAGCCGGGCAGCGGGTCCCTGGCTCGCCCTCACAATCCTGACCGCAACGCCACACGCGGTGGCAGTACGGGAGTGCTGCCGCTCCTTGAGGCCCGTATGCGAACGATCGTCCAGATGACCTCTGACAACGTCGCAGTGTTCATGACAACATTGTCATCGGGGCCGGGGTTGCTGTGGTCGTCACCGCGACCGCCCCCGGCCCGAGGGGCCAAGGAGGCCAAGGCATGACTGTCAGGAGAACGCTCGTCCGGGTGGTGGCCGGGCTGGTCGCGGCCGCGACCGTGCTGTTCGGCACCGGGACGCCCGCTGCCGCGGCAAACAGCAAGCGGGTCGTAGTCTACTACCAGACGCAGTACTCCAACGGGTCCTACGTCTCCCCGTTGGGCCTCACCAACAACAACACCGGGGTCACCGACCTGCTGATCGGCGCCTTCCATCTCAACAGCGACCTGTCGGTCCACCTGAACGACAACCCTCCCGGCAACGCGATGTTCAACCAGATGTGGACGGACGTCGCGGCGATGCAGGCGAAGGGCGTGCACGCGATCGGCATGGTCGGCGGGGCCGCCCAGGGCACCTTCCAGCGCCTGGACACCGACTTCGCCACCTACTACCCGCTGTTGAAGAACGTGGTGTCCACCTACCACCTCGACGGCCTGGACCTGGACGTGGAGGAGTACATGTCCCTGGCCGGCGTGGAGCGGCTCATCGACCAGCTCCACGCCGACTTCGGCGCCGGCTTCATCGTGACCCTGGCGCCCGTGGCCACCGCGTTGAGCGGGGGCGGCAACCTGTCCGGCTTCAGCTACGACCAGCTCTATCGCGACCGCGCGAGCTCCATCGCCTGGTTCAACGCGCAGTTCTACTGTGGCTGGGGATCGCTCAGTTCCACCAGCGGTTACGACGCGATCATCAACCGCGGCGTGATCCCCGCGGACAGGGTCGTCGCGGGTACTCTCACCAATCCGGCCAACTGCGGCAGCGGTTACGTCGATCCCAGCGTTCTGAACAGCACCCTCGCGACGCTCACCGCCAAGTACCCCTCCTTCGGCGGCGTTTCCGGCTGGGAGTACTTCAACTCCCTGCCCGGCGGCACCAGCGCGCCCTGGCAGTGGGCCGCCTCGGTGAGCGCCGCCATGGGCAGCGGCACCGGCCCGACCAACCTCGCTCTCGGCAAGAGCGCCACCGGCAGCACCTCCTGCAACAGCAACGAGACGCCCGCCAAAGCAGTCAACGGCACGGTGACCGGCGGGAACAGCGACAAGTTCTGCTCCCTCACCTCCCCGGCGCAGCTCACCGTCGACCTCGGCTCGGCCCACTCCGTCACCGGCCTCGAGATCGACCACGCCGGCGCGGGCGGCGAGGCCGCGTCCTACAACACCCGGGCGTACACGGTGCAGGTCTCCACCAACGCAACGACCTGGACCACCGTCGCCCAGGCCACCGCCAACACCGCCGGTGTCAGCACGCACAGCCTCACCGGTACCTCCGCCCGCTACGTCCGGCTGAATATCACCACTCCCACCCAGGGCACCGACCCCGCCACCCGCGTCTACGAGTTCAAGGTCTTCGGCTGACGAGGAGCCGCTCACGACGAGGGTGTCGAGTGGGCCGTGCCGGTCTGCGTGTGCTCAAGATCCGGGCGGCAGCACAGCCCGGGAGCGGACCGGTCCGGCCCGTCGCCCCGCGTTCCGCGCGAGGGCTGCACCCGAGCTCGAACTCCAGGTCAGCGCACCCTTCCACGCGGTTTCAACGGCACCGGCGGGAGTTCAGGAGCAGGCAGTGGCGCACCGTCATAGCCCACCACCTCACCGAACCGGGAGCCGGCCATCCAGTCCGAACGGGCCTGACGGATGTCCTCGTTGGACCGCCCGATGAAGTTCCACCACATGATCAGCTCCTCCTCGAACGGTTCGCCGCCTAGGAGCATGAGGGCCGCGTCGGACCGGGCGCGCAGCGGGAGTTCGGTGCGGCCGCAGCCGAGGTAGAGCATCGAGCCCGGGAGTACCGGTACGCCGTCGACATCGGCCTCGCCGGACATGGCGAGGACGGCGTACTCGAAGTCGGGCTCCAGGGGCAGACGTACGTCGGCGCCGCTCGTGAGAGCCAGGTCGGCGCCGACGATCGGGGTGTACGTCGTGCCGGGCGACGCCGTGCCGTCGACCGTGCCCAGGATGAGCGTGGCGCGCAGGCCCGGAGCGGTGACGAGGGGCAGTTCGGAGTGGTGCTCGAAGCGCGGTTCGGCATGGCGGTGGCTGTCCGGGAGGGCGACCCAGAGCTGCGCGCCGTGCAGGAAGCGGGCGTGCGACTTGGGGCTCTCCTCGGAGTGGCTGATGGCGCGGCCGGAGGTCATCAGGCCCAGTTCGCGCGGACGGATGGTCTGCAGGCTGCCCGTGGAGTCGCGGTGCAGCACCTCGCCCTCGTGCAGCCAGCTGACGGTCTGCAGGCCCATGTGCGGGTGCGGCGGGACCTGCATGCCGGGCTCCTCGGCGATGTCGTCGGGCCCGTAGTGATCGACGAAGCACCACGCGCCGACCATGCGGCGGCCCAGGTTGGGCAGCAGGCGGCGGACTTCGGTGGACTCGCCGAGCTTGACCTTGCGGGGGCTGAGGAGTTCGCGCACCGGTTCGGCCACCACAAAACCGCGGCCACCGCACAGGGCGGGCACTGCCTCGCGATCAAGATTGCTCATGGCCCACAACCTAGCCCCGTGGGCGACCCGCCGTCCGGCCATCGACCCGCCCATTGAGGGGCACTCGGCGCCAGGTCCGGGCAAAGGACGACAAAAGGGTCGGGGGCCTGGGGCCCAGACGCATACCCCATCGGTCGGGCCGACCGACAAAATAGTAGCCATGGATATAGTAGCCATGTACTGTTTTTTGCATGAGTTCGGCACCTGAGAACGCGACGCCCGGCTTCCTCGTCTGGCGTCTGTCGATGAAATGGCGGGTGGCCGTCGACCGGGCGGTCGCGCCGCTGGGCCTGACCCACGCGCAGTACTCGCTGGTGGCGTCGCTGTACGGCATGCACAGGGATGGCCGGCGGCCGAGCCAGCGCGCACTCGCCGACCACACCGGACTCGAACCGCTCTACGTCTCCAAGCTCGCCCGCGCCCTGGAGACGGCCGGGCTCGTCGACCGGACCCGCGATCCGGCCGACCCGCGAGCCGTGCAGCTGTCACTCACCAAGGAGGGGCGCGAGGTCACGCGCCGCGCGATCAGGGTGGTCCAGAGCCTCCTGGACCAGCTCCTGGAACCCCTCGGCGGGCTCCACGGCGAGCGCACAGGGGCGTTCAGCCGCGAGTTGGCGGCGCTGCTCGACGTACCACTGGGTCCACGTTCCGAGCAGAGACACCCACAGAGGGAACGCCCCGAACAGGAACACCCCAAGCAAGTACTTCCCGAGAAGGAGCAGTCATGACCACCGCCACTCCCCCCGCCAACGGCCAGCTCATAGCCCTGGCCCACTTCGCGAGCCGGGCCGTTCTGGAGACGGTCCTGGGCAGCACCGGAACCACGTTCCACCAGTCGGTGACCCTCAATGCCGTCGCGAGTCAGGGCGGCACCGCCGAGCACGACTGGCTCATCGGCCGCCTGACCGGAGCACTGAAGATCGAGGAGTCCGCGGCCCGGGAGATCGCCGACGAACTCGTTACCCTGAAGCTGCTGGAGGAGTCGGCCGCGGGGCAGGTTTCCTTCACGAACAGCGGCCGGGAGCTCTTCGACAGTATCCAACCGGGCGTACGTGAGGCTTCGGCCCGGCTGTACGCGGATATCCCGGCGGAGGATCTGGCGACCGCCGGTCGCGTACTCACCCTGGTCACGGAGCGGGCCAACGCGGAGCTCGACGGCGCCTGAACCCCACCACCCTGCAGTAGTGGAATATTCAACCAACACCTGCCGTTGAGCCCGTCAAAGGAGGTCAGCGGTGGACACGACGTACTACGACCACGGGACGGCCGCGGAGCGCTGGGAGCGGGCGCGGATGTTCTTCGATGCCAGGGACTACGCCGGTGCGGCGCGGGTTCTGGAGGGCCTGGTCCAGGAGGTGCCGGAGCTGGTCGGACCCCGGCTGCTGCTGGCCCGCTCGTACTACCACTCGGCCCAACTGCGGCGCGCGGAGGCCGAGTTGCGCGTACTCGTGGAGCTCGACCCGGTCGAGCACTACGCCCGCCTGATGCTGGGGCGCACACTTCAGCGCCAGGGGCGGTCCGAGGAGGCGGAGCGGCACCTGCGGATCGCCTCGGCGCTCACGGGCGAATTCGAGCAGGTGTAACAGCCCTGCGGAGGAAGGCCGGTCACCACCGTGACCGGCCTTTTCGTATGCGCCCTCGGTAATGGCCGGACGGGCCGGACAGGTCCTAAGGGTTTCAAGCGGCGTACGTACGCTTCCCCCTCCGGTGCGCGATCTCTCCGAGCAGCACGTCCACCGCGATGAACGCCGCCAGCGGGATGCCGAGCAGCGGGACGAAGTAGCCGAGCACCGCGATGGCCGCCATGGCCGGGACCAGGATCTGCGGCGGGACCTGCTGCCAGGCGCCGCGCGGGATGGGGCGGCCGAACGCGGAGGCGCGCCCGCGCAGCCACCACATGCGGTAGCCCAGGACGATCAGAAGGATCAGCGCGCCCGCGAGAGCCATCAGCACGATCTGGTTGACCAGGCCGAAGAGGACGCCCGTGTGGGCGTCGATGCCCCAGCGGGTCAGCTTGGCGAGCACCGGGTAGTCGGCGAAGCGGAGTTCGTCGGTGACCGCGGCGGTCGTCGGGTCGACGGCCACCGCGTCCTGCTTCTCGGGCCAGCTGCGCTGGACCTGCTTGACGACGTAGGCGGAAGAGGCGTCGGCCGGCGGGGTGATCTCGACCGGGTCGCCGAGGCCCTTGGCACGGGCCGCGGCGAGGATCTCGTCGATACCCGCTCCGCCCTCCGCATCGCCCGCCGAGGCCGCGGCCTCGTGTTCCGCGTGCTCGCCGCCCGTCGCCGCGGAGACCGAGGGCGTCGACTGGCCGAGCGAGGTCCTGAGGACGTCGATGTTCGCCCCGGCGTATGTCGACCAGGTCAGTCCGGTCGCCGAGAGGAAGAAGAATCCGACCGCCGCCCAGACGCCGACGGTGCCGTGCAGTCCCAGGGTGCGACGACGCCCGCTCGTCCCACGCACCTTGCGCTGCGAACGTCGGCGCGCGAACCACAGCACCAGACCGCCGCTCGCGATCACCCACAGCCAGCTCGCGGCGAGTTCGCTGTAGAGGCGGCCGCTCTCGCCGAGGTGCAGGTTGCGGTGGAACTCGTCGATCCAGGTGCGCACCGGGAGCGCGCCGGTGGCGCCGTACTGTTCCAGGTCCCCGCGCACCTTCGCGGTGTACGGGTCGACGAAGACCGCGAGGGTGTGGTCGGCGTTGATGCCCGGGACGCCCGAGAGCATCACCCGGGTCGTCGCATCGGCCTCAGGCGAGGGGCGTATCGCCGAGATCGTGCCCTCCGGGTGGGCCTTGCGGGCTGCGGCCACCTGCTCGGACAGCGGCAGCTTCTCGTCGCCGACCGGGACGGTCATCTCATGCGAGTAGATGATCTTCTCGGCCTGGTACGAGGCGGCGTACAGGAAGCCGGTGGCCGCGGCGACCAGCAGGAAGGGGGCGACGAGCACTCCTGCGTAGAAGTGCAGGCGCAGCACCAGGGGACGCAGCGAGGACCAGGCTCTTCGGGTGGATGCCGGCGTGGCGGACTGCGGGGACTCGTCCGTCGTGATCGGGGGCGCGGTGGACATCGGCGGGGTTCTCCGGTCAGGAAGGGGACGGGATCGGGCCGTGGGCCGGGAGTGGGGCTCCCTTCACCGGTGGCGGTCCAGTAGTCGGGGCGCGCGCGGGGGGAGTTCCCGGGCCCGGGGGTGGCATGCGTCACATTCGAGAAGCTGGGGGACTCGCCTGTGCCGCCTCGCGACGCGTCGGACCACTTGACATCCTGGGGTGATGGCATCCGAACGTGACCCCAGCGCCTCCCGCTCCCTCAGCGACCAGGTCGAGGAACTCCTCTCCCACGAAGGCCCGTTGCCGATCGTGGCGGCCGGAGACCCGGTGCTGCGGCGTACCGCCGAGCCCGTCGACGGCCAGTTGGACGCGGGGTTGTTGACCCGCTTCGTCGCCGCTCTGCGCGCGACGATGCATGCGGCGCCGGGTGTCGGCCTCGCGGCGCCGCAGGTCGGCGTACCACTGCGGCTCGCGGTCATCGAGGACCCGGCGCCGGTGTCCGAGGAGGTACGGCTGGTGCGCGGGCGGGTGCCGCAGCCGTTCCGGGTGCTGATCAATCCGTCGTACGAGGGGATCGGCGCCGGGCGGGCGGCGTTCTTCGAGGGCTGCCTGTCCGTGCCGGGCTGGCAGGCCGTGGTGCCCCGGCATGCGGAAGTACGGCTGCGGGCACTGGACGAGGAGGGTCACGCGGTCGACGAGGTGTTCACGGGCTGGCCCGCGCGGATCGTCCAGCACGAGACCGATCACCTGGACGGTGTGCTCTATCTCGACCGTGCGGAGACGCGTTCGCTGTCCTCGAACCAGGCGATGGCCGAACACTGGTCGCAGCCGACGCCTCAGGAGGCGGCTGCGGCCCTCGGCTTCACACTGCCCGGCTGAGCCGCCACGGCAGGTTGCGCAACTGAGAGGACCTGCCGCCGCGGCAGGATGCCCTGGTGCGGGCAGGCACCCTGCCGGCTGCTCGGCTACGGCGCGTCCCGGTAGGCCTCCAGCAGCCGCAGCCACACCTCGCTCACCGTCGGATAGGACGGGACGGCGTGCCACAGGCGGCCGATGGGCACCTCGCCGGCGACGGCGACGGTCGCGGAGTGGATCAGTTCGCCCACGCCGGGTCCGACGAAGGTGACGCCGAGGAGGATCTCGCGGTTGATGTCGACGACCATGCGGGCCCGGCCGCGATAGCCGTCCGCGTACAGTCCCGCGCCCGCCACCACGGACATCTCCACGTCCACGGCCCGCACCCGGTGGCCCGCCTGTTCGGCCTCGGCAAGGGAGAGGCCCACCGCGGCGGCCTCCGGGTCGGTGAAGACGACCTGGGGGACGGCCGCGTGGTCGGCGGTGGCGGCATGGGCGCCCCAGGGGTCCGACTCCAGGAGCGGTACGCCGGCCGCGCGGGCGGCGATGGCCGCGCCCGCGATACGCGCCTGGTACTTGCCCTGGTGGGTGAGGAGCGCGCGGTGGTTGACGTCGCCGACCGCGTACAACCACTCGCTGCCGATCACCCGGAGGCTGTCGTCCACGTCGAGCCAGGACCCCGCTTCCAGGCCCACGGTGTCGAGGCCGAGGTCGTCGGTGCGGGGCGCGCGGCCGGTCGCGAAGAGGATCTCGTCGGCCTCCAGGCGGTCACCGGTGTCCGTCAGGACGACCACGGTCGAGCCCTCACGGGTCACCGCGGTCACCGAGGTGCCGGTGCGCACCTCCACGCCCGCTTCCTGCAGGCCCTCAGCCACCAGTTCCCCCGCGAAGGGTTCCATGCGGGGCAGCAGGCCCTTGCCGCGGACCAGGACCGTGACCTGGGATCCGAGGGCCTGCCAGGCCGTGGCCATCTCGACGGCGACCACACCGCCGCCGACCACGACGAGCCGGCCGGGCACGGCCTGCGCGCTGGTGGCCTCGCGGCTGGTCCAGGGCCTGACCTGGGCGAGCCCCGGCAGGTCGGGCAGCAGGGCGCGGGTGCCGGTGCACACGGCGACCGCGTGCCGGGCTGTCAGCACCTGCCGCTCGCCGTCCGGCCCTTCGACCGTCACTGTGCGTGCTCCGTCGAGCCGCCCGTGTCCGCGATAGAGGTCGGCACCGATGCCGTCCAGCCAGCCGACCTGGCCGTCGTCCTTCCAGTGGGAGGTGAAGGAGTCGCGATGGGCGAGTACCGCGGGTGCGTCGAGGGGGCCTTGCACCGCTTGGCTGAGGCCGGGCACTCGGCGGGCGTCGGCGCGGGCGATGGCCGGGCGCAGCAGGGCCTTGCTGGGCATACAGGCCCAGTAGGAGCACTCGCCGCCGACCAGTTCGCTCTCCACGACCGCGGCGGAGAGGCCGGCCGCGCGAGCGCGGTCCGCGACGTTCTCCCCCACGGGTCCGGCACCGAGCACCACGACGTCGTACGCGATGGATTCCGTTTCCGTCATGGGATCAGTCTGGTTCCTGGTGTGCTTCGTGGCCACATGGGTAAGGGCGCGGAATACGCCACTGGAAGGCGGTGTTGTGCGAACCGGCACGAACCGAGTCGAGAAAAAGGGGAGACAGGCATGAGCAGCACCGTGGAGCTCACCAAGGAGAACTTCGACCAGACGGTCACGGACAACGAGTTCGTCCTGATCGACTTCTGGGCGTCCTGGTGCGGGCCGTGCCGTCAGTTCGCCCCGGTCTACGAGAAGGCGGCCGAGGCCAACCCCGACCTGGTGTTCGCCAAGGTTGACACGGAGGCGCAGCCCGAACTGGCCGCGGCCTTCGACATCCGGTCGATCCCGACGTTGATGATCGTCCGCGACCAGGTCGCGATCTTCTCCCAGCCCGGGGCGCTGCCGCAGGCCGCGCTGGAGGACGTCATCGGCCAGGCACGCAAGCTTGACATGGACGAGGTCCGCAAGTCCGTCGCCGAGCAGCAGGCTCAGGCCGGCCAGTAGGTTCCGGGTTCACGCTCAGAACGGGTACGGCGCCACGTCGCCGCGCACCGTCGTCCAGCGCACGTCGGTGAAGGCCTCCAGGTTGGCGTCACCGCCGAAGCGGGCGCCGGTGCCGGAGGCCGCGATGCCGCCGAAGGGCGCGACGGCCTCGTCGTTGACGGTCTGGTCGTTGATGTGGGCGATGCCGGTGGGGATGCGGTCGGCGAGGTCGAGACCGAGCGCGGTGTCCCGGGTGACGATTCCCAGCGAGAGGCCGTAGGGTCCCGCCGAGGCGAGGGCCGCGGCCTCGTCGACGTTCGCGAAGGAGCGTACCGGCGCGACCGGTCCGAAGACCTCCTCCGTGTACGCGGGGGTGGAGTCGTCGACTCCGGCGAGCACCGTCGGCCGGTAGAACAGCCTCTCGTGCGTACCGCCCGCCGCCAGCTTCGCGCCGCGTGCCGTGCTGGACTCCACCAGCCTCTGGATCTTGGCGAGTTGGGCGCTGTCGATGATCGGCCCGAGGTGCACCTGCTCGCGGTGCGGGTCGCCGACGGCGAGCGAGTCGGCCTTGGCGGCGAGCCGCTCGACGTACTCCTCGTAGAGCGAAGCGTGGACGAGATGGCGGCCCGTCGTCATGCAGATCTGGCCCTGGTGGAAGAACGAGCCCCACGCCGCCGTGGAGATCACCGCGTCGATGTCGGCGTCCGCCAGCACGATCAGCGCGGAGTTGCCTCCCAACTCCAGGTGTACGCGCTTGAGTTGACGGCCGGCGGCCTCACCGACCGCGCGTCCGGCGGCGGTCGATCCCGTGAACGAGATCACCGGAACCTGAGGGTCGGCGACCAGTGCCTGGCCGGTCTCGGGACCACCGGGCAGCACGTGCAGCAACCCCTCCGGGAGACCCGCCTCGGCGAAGACGGCGGCGAGCGCGAGGCCCCCGCACACAGCGGTGCGCGGGTCCGGCTTCAGGACGACACCGTTGCCGAGCGCGAGCGCCGGGGCCACCGAGCGGATCGAGAGGATCAGCGGAGCGTTGAACGGGGCGATGACGCCCACCACACCGACCGGGACGCGCCGGGTGTACGACAGACGCGGGGCCTCCGACGGGAGGATCTGACCGGTCGGGCGCGAGGCCAGCGCTGCCGCCTCGTAGCACTCCTGGGCGGCGACATGAAGCTCGAAGTCGGCCTTGCCGGGAATGGAGCCGGACTCGCGGACGATCCAGTCGCGCAGTTCGTCGGCGTGCGCGGCGAACAGGTCGCCCGCCTTGCGCAGGACGGCGGCGCGGACGAAGTGCGGGGCCCCGGCCCATTCGGACTGGGCGGCCCCGGCGGTCCGCGCGGCCGTCGCGATGTCCTCGGCGGTGGCGAGCGTGACGCTGCCGAGCGCCTCGCCGGTGGCGGGCTCGGTGACGGCGTACTCACCGCCCGCCAGCGTGCGGGACTGCCAGGTCTTGGGGTCGAGCAGCGGCATGACGGCTCTCCGATCGATCGCTGGTCAGCGGCGGGACATCACAGGGCGAGGGGTAATCCCGTGTAGTTCGCGGCCAGTTCGGCGGCCGCGGGACGCGATGACGTGATCCGGCGCAGCCGCGCGAGCTGCATCCGGCGTTCGAAGGCGTCCCCGTCCGGTTGAGCGTGCAGCATCCTGGTCATGTCGTAAGAGAAGCGGGTGGCCTGCCACACCCGGTCCAGGCTCAACTCCGAGTAACGGTCGAGGAGTTCGGCTGATCCCGCATGGTGCAGAGCCGCGAAGCCACGCGCCAGCACCCGGACGTCGGACACCGCGAGGTTGAGCCCCTTGGCGCCGGTCGGCGGCACGATGTGCGCGGCGTCCCCGGCGAGGAAGAGCCGTCCGTGGCGCATCGGCTCGTGGACGTAACTCCGCATCGGGGTCACGGACTTGGCCGTGACGGGACCGCGCTCCAGCCGCCAGTCGCCGTCGATCGCGAAACGCGCGGCGAGCTCGTCCCAGATACGCTCGTCGGGCCAGTCGTGGACATCGGTGCCGTTGGGGACCTGGAGGTAGAGCCGCGACACCGAGGGTGAACGCATGCTGTGCAGGGCGAAGCCCCCGTCACCGCGCGCGTAGATCAACTCCTCGCAGGAGGGCGGCACATCGGCAAGGATCCCGAGCCAGGAGTAGGGGTAGTCGTGCGCGTACGTGCGGCTCGCGTCGGCCGGGAACGCCTCGCGCGCGACGCCGTGGGAACCGTCGCAGCCCACCACGTAGTCGCAGCTCAGGGTCTGCTCGCGCCCCTGGTGCACAAAGCGCACCAGGGGCGCCTCACTGTCCGGCTTCTCGATCGCGATCGCCTCGGCCCCGAACAACAGCGGTGGCCCGTCGGCGAGTTGGAGGGCGATGAGGTCCTTCACGATCTCCGTCTGGGCGTAGATCGTGACCGTGCGACCGCCGGTGAGGTCGGGGAAGTCGATGTGGTGGCGTTCGCGTGCGAAGCGCAACTCGATGCCGTGGTGGATCAGGCCCTCGGCGTCCAGCCGGTCGGCGGCGCCGCACTCGCGCAGCGCGTCGACGGTGCCCTGCTCCAGCATTCCTGCGCGCTGGCGCTGCTCGGCGTACGCCCGGGTCCTGCTCTCCAGGACGACACAGTCGACGCCTGCCCGGTGCAGCAGCCGGGCCAGCAGCAGCCCGGCGGGACCCCCGCCGATGATGCCGACCGTGGTCCGCATGACGCGCCTCCGTGTCCGATCCAGCCCGGGAAACAGTCCCCGGCTTCGGCCGGGGAAGAGTCCCAGCCTCTCTCAGCTCGACTCGCGGTGCACGACTCTCGCGCCCAGCACCTCGTGCGTTTCGGTTGCGGCACCGGGCTCGCGCACCACACGGTCCACCAGTTCGGCCAGGTCGCGCCCCGACGGCAGCTCGATGTGCACGGTACTCAGCCGCGGCCGCAGCAGCCTGCCGAGCATCAGGTCGTCGGCGCCGATCACGGCCGTCTCTGCCGGGATGCCGATGCCCTCGTCCTGGAGGGCGCGGGTCAGCAGCATCGCGTACTCGTCGTTGTACGCGAACACGGCGTCCAGGTCCAGGGAGCGCCAGCGGGCCGCGAGGCGGGCGGCGGCCTGCTCCTCGTACGCGAGCGACAGCTCGGTCACCGTCGCGTCACTGCCGTGCAGGGCGCGCCGTACGCCTTCGAGGCGGGGCCCGGAGAAGACGTCCAGGCCTGCTTCCCGGGGCACCACGACTCCGATCCGGCGGCGGCCACGGGCCAGGAGGTGGGCACCCGCGCAGTGGCCGACCCGTTCGTGGTCCATGAGCAGCGCGTGCGCGCCCTCGACGCTCTCGGGGCCCATCGTGACGACGGCCCGGGCGCCGGAGCCCTTGAGGACGGCCACGCCCTCCGAGCCGAGCCTGCTGCCGGGCACGAGTACGGCGACCGGCCGCAGCTCGGCCCAGCCACGGGCGGCCTCGTCGTCGTGCAGGCCGCCGCTGCCGTGCTGCACGACCGTGTAGTCGAGGCGGCTCAGCGCCCACTGGAGCTCATTGAAGAACTGGCTGTAGAGCAGGCCCATGGGCAGGGACGGCGCGGGCATCAGCACCATCCGGCTGTGGCCGGCGCGCAGGCTGCGGGCGGCGGCGTGCGGGACGTACCCGAGTTCCTTGGCCGCCTCGTGGACGCGGCGGCGGGTGGGTTCGCTGATCCGCACGGCGCTGGTGTTGTTCAGGACGTATGAGACGGTCGCGCGGGAGACGCCCGCCAGGCGGGCCACATCGGCACTCGTCGGCACGGTTCGTTGTGCGGGCGCTGACGGGGCGGGCTGCTTCGGTATCTGCACCATGACGGGACGCATCCTTGCAGAACCGAGGCGCGCCGCTCGGCGCGGTGGAGAGGCCGCCGGCCCCAGGTGGCTGGAACTCGCCCTTCCACAAAGGATGTTCGACATCCCGTACCGGATGAACCGCCCGGAGGTTACCGTGCGGTAGACGACGTGCTTCGGAGGTGTCCTCGTTGGCTCCCGACGTGACTGCAGACACAGCTCCCGACCGTGCCCCGGGTCTGGCCGAATGCGCCCTCGCCCTCGCCGAGGGCACGGTCACCGCGCGCGAGACGGTCGAGCGGGCACTGGCCCGGATCGAGGCGACCCAGCCCTCCCTGAACGCCTTCCGGGTGGTGCGTGCCGAGGCGGCGCTGGCCGAGGCCGACGCGGCGGACAAGGAGCTGACCGCGGGGACACGACGGCCGCTGCTCGGGGTTCCGGTGGCGGTGAAGGACGACATGGACGTGGCGGGCGAGCCGACCGCGTTCGGCTGCCGGGGCGAGTTCCCGCCCCAGGCCGCGGACGGAGAGGCCGTGCGCCGGCTGCGTGCGGCCGGCGCGATCATCATCGGCAAGACCAACACCTGCGAACTCGGACAGTGGCCCTTCACCGAGGGACCCGCCTTCGGCGCCACCCGCAACCCCTGGCACACCGGCCACACGCCGGGCGGCTCCTCCGGGGGCTCGGCGGCAGCCGTGGCGGCGGGCCTCGTCCCGGCCGCGCTGGGCTCGGACGGCGCGGGCTCGGTCCGCATCCCGGCCTCCTGGACCCACCTGATCGGGATCAAACCGCAGCGTGGCCGAATCTCGACCGGCCCGCACCCGGAGTCGTTCCAGGGCATCACGGTCAACGGCACTCTCGCCCGCACCGTCGCCGACGCGGCCCTGCTCCTGGACGCGGCGAGCGGTCAGCACGACGGCGATCTCCACCGGCCCCCCGCCCTGCGCGTGTCGGACGCGGTGGGCCGCGATCCGGGCCGGCTGCGGATCGCGCTGTCGCTGAAGCCGCCGTTCACGGCTCTGCCCGCCCGGCTCGACCCCGCCGTACGGGGGCGGGTCCTCGCACTCGCGGAGCGGCTGTCGGCGCTCGGGCACGTGGTGGAGGAGGCGGAGCCGCGGTACGGGCGGATCGGGCTGTCGTTCATCCCCCGCGCGACGGTCGGCCTCGCCGAACGCGTACGCGACGTGCCGCAGCAGGACCTCCTCGACCGGCGTACCCGCGACGCAGCCCGCCTGGGACGCGTCCTCAGCGGAGTGCCTCTCCGATTGGCCCGCCGCGCGGAGGCCACCCTCCACCGGCGGATCGGCGCGCTCTTCGAGTCGTACGACGTCCTCCTCGCACCGACGACCGCCGCTCCCCCGCCACGCATCGGCTCGATGGTGAACCTGAACGGGCTGGGCACCGACCGGGCCATGATCGCCGCGTGCCCGTTCGCCTGGCCGTGGAACGTGCTGGGCTGGCCCGGGGTCAACGTCCCCGCGGGCTTCGTGGGCGACGGCCTTCCCGTAGGGGCGCAACTCCTCGGCCCCGCGAACAGCGAGCCACTGCTCGTCTCGCTGGCCGCCCGGTTGGAGGCGGATCAGCGCTGGCACGAACGGTGGCCGCCGCTCGCGACGGACCCGGGCTCCCGCGCGGTGCGGTGAGGCGGTGGCCTTCGGGGGCAGGGGAGTTGGCCGCCCTGTCCCCGAAGTAACGTGACCCATGTGACTGCATCGACCGAAGAAGACGTCCCCGGCCGCCACGGCCTTTCCGCGACCACGGAGGCCGAGCCTCGTGAGGTGGGCCGGGTGCGGACCGAGTACTCCCCCGCGCACGACGGCGACCCCGATCCGGGCGAGATCGTCTGGACGTGGGTGCCCTATGAGGAGAACGACGGCCGGGGCAAGGACCGCCCGGTGCTCGTCGTCGCCCGGGAGGCCGCGGGCACCTTCCTCGCCGTCCAGCTGTCGAGCAAGCGGCACGACGGCGACCGGGAGTGGGTGCCGATCGGGAGCGGGCCGTGGGACCGCACCGGCCGGGACTCGTGGGTGGCCGTGGATCGCGTACTGCGGCTGCACGAGGACGGGATGCGGCGGGAGGCGTGTGCGCTGGACCGGATGCGGTTCAACTCCGTGGTGCGGCGGCTGCAGGAGCGGTACGGGTGGCGGTAGGTGCGCTGGATCGACTGCGGGCTCATCGTGGCCGATCGTGCAGTTCCACGCGCCCCTGAAACGGGGCGCGTTACCGGACCCCGAGCTCAGCTGCGAACGTCCGCTCGAACGCGCCCCGCGTCGCCGAACCCTCCGTACGGTCCAGGACTCCGAACACGACGTGCTCGAAGTACCCCTCGAAGCGGCCCTTGACCAGCAAGCCGTGGAAGGCGCCCGCGACCTGCGCCGGGTCGTTCCGGAAGACCCCGCAGCCCCAGGCGCCGAGCACCAGCCGCCGGTAGCCGTGGGCGGCCGCGGTCTCCAGGACCCGCTCGGCGCGTACGGCCAGGGCGTGCGGCAGTTCGGAGGCGCGGTCCGGAGCGGTCCGCAGGACGACTCCGGCGTTGGGTGCCGCGGCCGTCAGGAAGCCGGCCGGGTACGGCTCGTCGAGGAGGCGCCCGCGGTCGTCACGGAAGACGGGCACGGCGGGTGAGTGGATGACACGGTCCGTGTAGAAGGGATCGCGGTGGGCGCGGTGGTGGTCGTAGAACGGCCGGGTCCGCAGCAGACAGGTGTACAGCGCGGAGGCCCGGCAGAGCGCCTCTTCCTGGGCCTGCGCCCCGTTGAGATAGCCGCCGCCGGGATTGCGCGCCGAGGCGAAGTTCAGGACGGCGACAGGGTCCGTTCCGTCCACGAGCCGCCGGGCGGCCTCCAGGCTGCTCTCGCCCGTGACCTCGAACGTCGTGTCCGCCGCGCCGCCGAGTTCCGTGCCCACGGGCTCCGGGCCGTACATCCGCGTCCCCGCCCGCGCGGCCTCGACCGCCACGGCGATCGACACCTCGCGCCCGTCGGACGCCCGGTACGAACCCGCCGCGACGATCTCCTCCGTGTGATGCGCGACACCGCGCAGGCGCGCACTCATGGCGCCACCCCCGTACGCGCCACGAGCGCGTCCCGCGCGATCTCCCCCGTCGTGCTCATGAACGCATCGTGAGCGATGCTGGTCATGCGGCGCAACAGAGTTTCCCGGGCTTGCAAACAGCGTTTCCCGGCCCCCCAAAGCGGCGAAACGCACCCTTGTGCGAACCGGCGCATGTGGTCTTGGGTGGGACGAGCACTGCCGGTCCGGTGCCACGGATGCCGGTCCGGCGGCATGGTGGAATCTCAGGAGGATCCCGACATGTCCGATTCGGTGAGTGACTGTACGGAGCACCGCTCCGGCGTCACCGAGGCCGAGGTGGAAGCGCTGGTCCGAGGCATCTGCTTCAAGACCGGACCCCCTCGACATCTCGGCGTCGAAGTGGAATGGCTCGTCCACGAGCTGCGGCAGCCGCAGCTCCCGGCAACACCTGAACGACTGGTAGCGGCCTACGCCGCACTGCGGACCCTGCCCCTGCGTTCGGCGCTCACGGTCGAACCCGGCGGACAGCTGGAGCTCAGCTCTCTTCCCGCCGCCTCCCTGATGGAGTGCATCGGGTCCGTGTCCGCCGACCTCGATGCCGTACGCGCGGTACTGCGCGAAGCGGGTCTCGGCCTCAGTGGTTACGGCCAGGATCCCTGGAACCCCCCGAGCCGCTTCCTCCATGAGCCGCGGTACGACGCCATGGAGCAGTATCTCGACCGCGCGGGCCCCGAGGGCCGCGCCATGATGTGCTCCTCCGCCTCCGTCCAGGTGTGCCTGGACGCCGGCCACGAGGAGCCGGGACCGCTCGGGTACGGGCGCCGCTGGTGGATGGCGCACCAGCTGGGCGCGGTCCTGGTGGCCGCGTTCGCCCACTCGCCGATGGCCCGGGGGCGGCACACCGGCTGGCGCTCCTCTCGGCAGTCGCTGTGGGCGGCGATGGATCCCGGGCGGATCGACGCGCCGCCGCTGGGGCCCGAGCCGCGTGCCGCGTGGGTCCAGCGCGTCCTGGACGCGCCGGTGATGTGCGTACGGGCGCCGGACGGTCCCTGGGACGTACCGGAAGGCATGACGTTCCGGGAGTGGACGCGCTCCGACAGCCCGCCGGACCGGGCGGACCTCGACTACCACCTGACGACCCTGTTCCCGCCGGTGCGCCCGCGCGGCCACCTGGAGCTCCGCATGATCGACGCGCAGCCGGGCGACGACGGATGGATCGTCCCGCTCGCCGTCACGACGGCCCTCTTCGACGACCCGGAAGCCGCCGAGATCGCCTACCGGACGGTCAAGCCCCTCGCGGAGCGAGCGGGCTCGCTGCCCGCTCCGCGCAATCCGCTGTGGGAGGACGCCGCACGGCACGGCCTGGCCGATCCCGAGCTGCACGAGGCCGCCGTCATCTGCTTCGCGGCGGCCACCGAGGCCCTGCCCCGGCTCGGCGCCACCACCGAGGTCCTGGATGCCGTCACCGAGTACACCGGGCGCTTCGTCGCCCGGGGCCGCTGCCCCGCCGACGATCTGCTCACCCAGCTGCGGGCCCGGTCCGACGATCAGCGCCCCGATCAGTTCCACGACCAGCCGCACGACCAGCCGCACGACCGGCTCAACGGTCAGTTCCAAGGCCAGTTCCACGGTCAGTTCCACGGTCAGTTCCACCGGAAGGACATCGGCTCATGACCGCCCCCGAACCCCTCACGGAATCCGTGTCGCCCACGGACCCGGAGTCGCTCAGGGAGCGCGCCCTGGACGCGCTCACCACGGCCCGCGACCGCACAGCGCTCCTCACCTCGTGCGTCGAGGAACCCGAACTGACCGCGCAGCACTCGCCGTTGATGTCCCCGCTGGTGTGGGACCTGGCGCACATCGGCAACCAGGAGGAGCTCTGGCTGCTGCGGGCGGTCGCCGGGCGTGACGCGATGCGGCCGGAGATCGACGGGCTGTACGACGCGTTCGAGCATCCGCGCGCCGAGCGGACCTCGCTGCCGCTGCTGCCGCCCGGGGAAGCCCGGCACTACGCCGCCGAGGTGCGCGGCCGAGCGCTGGACATCCTGGAGAGCACCGCGTTCGGCTCCACCCGCCTGACGGAGGCCGGCTTCGCCTTCGGGATGATCGCACAGCACGAACAGCAGCACGACGAGACGATGCTGATCACCCATCAGCTCCGCAAGGGACCGGCGGCCCTGACCGCTCCGGACCCCGCGCCCGCGCCCTTGTTCACCGGACCCGCCGAAGTCCTGGTGCCGGGCGGCCCGTTCACGATGGGCACGTCCACCGAGCCCTGGGCGCTGGACAACGAAAGGCCCGCGCATCAGCGCATGGTCGCCTCGTTCTTCATCGACACCACGCCGGTGACGAACGCCGCCTACCAGGCCTTCATCACCGACGGAGGCTACGGCACCGCACGTTGGTGGGCACCGGAGGGCTGGGACCACATCCGGGCGCACGGCATCGAGGCGCCGCTGTTCTGGCGCCGCGAAGGCGGGCAGTGGCTGCGGCGCCGCTTCGGCGTCACCGAGCCGGTGCCGCCGGACGAGCCGGTGCTGCACGTGAGTTGGTACGAGGCGGACGCGTACGCCCGCTGGGCGGGGCGGCGGCTGCCCACCGAGGTGGAGTGGGAGAAGGCGGCCCGCCACGACCCGGCGTCCGGCCGCTCCAGGCGTTACCCGTGGGGCGACGCCGACCCGGCCCCCGAACACGCCAACCTGGGACAGCGCCATCTGCGCCCCGCCCCGGCCGGCAGCTATCCCGCGGGTGAATCACCGCTCGGCGTACGGCAGTTGATCGGCGATGTGTGGGAGTGGACGTCGAGCGAACTCTCGCCCTACCCCGGGTTCGCGGCCTTCCCGTACAAGGAGTACTCGGAGGTGTTCTTCGGGCCGGAGCACAAGGTGCTGCGCGGCGGTTCGTTCGCGGTGGACGCTGTCGCCTGCCGGGGCACTTTCCGCAACTGGGACTATCCGATCCGGCGGCAGATCTTCTCCGGGTTCCGCACGGCACGCTCGGGGGATGTCTGATGTGCCGTCACCTGGCGTTCCTCGGGCCCCGGGAGACGATGGGCAGCCTGCTCGTGGAGCCGCCGCACAGCCTTTTCCGGCAGTCCTGGGCGCCCCGGCAGCAGCGGTACGGCACGGTCAACGCCGACGGTTTCGGGGTGGGTTGGTACGCGGACGGCGATCCGGCACCGGCCCGCTACCGCCGCACCGGGCCCATCTGGGGCGACCAGTCCTTCGCGGATCTGGCCCGTGTCGTCAGGACCACCTCGCTGCTCGCGGCGGTCCGGGACGCGACCTTGGCCGGCGCGGACGGGGAGGCCGCGGCGGCGCCGTTCGCCGCGGGGCCCTGGCTGTTCAGCCACAACGGCGCGGTGCTCGGGTGGCCGCGCTCCCTCGCCCCGCTCGTCCAGAGCCTGCCCGCCGTGGAGTTGCTGTCGCTGGAGGCGCGCTGCGACTCGGCGCTCGTCTGGGCGCTGCTGCTGCACCGGCTGCGCGAGGGCGACGACGAGAGCCAGGCACTGGCCGACACGGTCGTCGAGGTGGCCGAGGCGGCGCCCGGGTCCCGGCTCAACCTGCTCCTCACCAACGGCGATTCGATCACCGCGACGGCGTGGGGCGACACCCTCTGGTACCTCATCGAGCCCGGCCACCGCACGGTCGTGGCCTCCGAGCCGTACGACGAGGACCCGCGCTGGCAGGAGGTGCCGGATCGCACGCTGCTCGCGGCGACCCGCGACGAGGTCCTGCTCAGCCCGCTGAAGGACCCGCACGACCACATGGCATCCGCCCCGTCGAAGGAGCCCCGCACGTGAGTCCGTTCCTTCTCACCCGCACCCTGACCGAAGGCGCCACGGAGGCCGCCCTGCGCGCCGATGTGCTGCACGGTCTCCGCCGCACCCCGAAGTCCCTGCCGCCGAGGTGGTTCTACGACGCTCATGGCAGCGAACTCTTCGAGAAGATCACCGAGTTGCCCGAGTACTACCCCACCCGGGCGGAGCGCGAGATCCTGATCGCGCGGGCCGCGGAGATCGCCGGCGCGACCGGCGCGCGCACCCTCGTCGAGCTGGGATCGGGCTCGTCGGAGAAGACACGGTTCCTGCTCGACGCGCTGCCGGGGCTGCACACGTATGTGCCCGTCGACGTCAGCGAGTCCGCCCTCACTCAGGCCGGGCGCGCACTGATCGCCCAGCATCCGGATCTCAGTGTGCACGCCCTGCTCGCCGACTTCACCGGCGGTCTCGCCCTTCCCGGCACGCCCGGGCCGCGGCTGGTGGCCTTCCTCGGCGGCACGATCGGCAACCTGCTGCCCGCCGAACGCGCCGCGTTCCTGGCGTCCGTACGATCCCTGCTGTCGCCCGGCGATGCGCTGCTGCTCGGCACGGACCTGGTCAAGGACGAGTCGGTCCTCGTCGCCGCCTACGACGACGCGGCCGGGGTGACCGCCGCGTTCAACAAGAACGTCCTCAGCGTCGTCAACCGCGAGCTCGGCGCCGACTTCGACCCCGACGCGTTCGAGCATGTCGCTCTCTGGGACGCCGAGAACGAATGGATCGAGATGCGGCTGCGCTCACGCGCCGCGCAGACCGTGAAGCTCCCCGCCCTCGACCTCACCGTCGACTTCACGGACGGCGAGGAACTGCGCACGGAGATCTCGGCGAAGTTCCGCCAGGACAGCATCCGCGGTGAACTGGCCTCGGCGGGCTTCGAGTTGGCCCACTGGTGGACGGACAAGGAGGGCCGCTTCGCACTGTCGCTGAGCACCGCCGGGTAGTTGCGGGCGCGTACGTCATCCACGGGCCGCCCCACACCTCGCGGACCGCCGCCCAGTGGGGCACCGTGGAATGACGCGTGGCACACCCGCCACGGCGGAGAGGAGCACCCGCATGTCCGACCACACGTACCGGGTCACCGAGATCGTCGGCACCTCCCACGAGGGCGTCGACCAGGCCATTCGCAATGGCATCGCCCGCGCCTCGCAGACCCTGCGCGGGCTGGACTGGTTCGAGGTCACGCAGGTCAGGGGGCAGATCGTGAACGGCCAGATCGAGCACTACCAGGTCGGTCTGAAGGTCGGCTTCCGCCTGGAGGACGGCGACTGACCACCTCACAGCCCCGCCGCGGCCCGGGGCCGGTCCTCAGGTCCGCCCCTCGCGCTCCTGCGCGTCCTTCAGCGCCTCGGACGCGCCGGCCCAGCGTGCCCGTACGACCGTGAAGCCCGCCCGCTCCGCGTCCTCGCAGACGAGTTCGTCGTCGTCCACGAGAACGCGGATCTGGTGGTCGCGGGCGAGCCCTTGGAGGATCTCCAGCTTGGTGCGGCGGGCCGGCCTGCGGTCGTCGTTGCGCCGCATCCAGACGCGCCCCTCGGGCAGCCCCTGTGCGGTGAGCCAGGCGAGTGTGTCGCGGCGGCACCGCTCGGGGCGGCCGGTGAGGTAGACCACCTCGCACTCCTGCGCGCTCTTCAGCGCCAGTGCCACGCCCTCGGCGAGCGGCGGATCGTGCGGCGCGGCCGCGAAGAAGGCGTCCCAGTCCCGTGGTTTGCGCTCCAGGAAGCGCTGGCGGTGCGCGGAGTCCGCGAGGGTGCCGTCCAGGTCGAACACGGCCAGTGGTCTGCTGCCCTTCTGCGTCACGGGGACCAGACTAGGCAGGGCGCGTGGAGCCCGGCGCCACGCATCCGCTCCGAGAGAGCGGATCCAGGGACACGGCCGCTCCCCGGTATGCGGAGGTCCCCGTGAAGGCGCCGCACATGACCACATCGGACACGCCGCGCAGCCGGTGTCGCCGTCCCGCCGCAGCCTGTTGCGGGCCGTGGTCGCCAGGCGGAGGAACTAGTGGTCGCTAAGCGGAGGAACTACCCGTAGCCGGGGACGGAGTCGCTTCCGTCGTAGGCGCTGGAACAAGCACGGTGGAGATGCCTGCCTTGCGCCATGGCAGGAGCAGCGCGCTCGCCACGCACAGCAGGCCGGCGATGAACAGGGCGCCGCGTACCCCGGCTGCGGCGGCGATCAGGCCACCGGCGATCATGAAGACCGCCTGGCATGCCTTGGAGCCGACGGACCAGGAGGTGCCGACGCGGGACATCAACACGTCCGGGGTGGCAGCCATGCGGTACGTGGTGAACGACGGGCCGAAGACGCCGGCTGAGAAGAGTAGGCCGAAGTCGGCGGCCACGATGACGCACACGCCGAGGGCACCGGAGGGTGCCAGTGGCAGAAGGACCGTCCAGAGCGTGCGTGCGACACCGGACAGCAGCAGAATGCGGCGCTGTCCGAATCGCCGGGTGAGCAGCGGGGTCAGGCGGGAGCCCAGCACGCCGCCCAGGCACGGCAGCCCCAGGGCCAGTCCGTACTGCCACGGTGCAAGGCCGAGATCATCCAGCATGAGGACTGCCATCAGAGGTGATGTCATCATGATGGATCCGCCAAAGAGGAGCGCGTTGAAGAACAGCGGCCGCAGTCCTGGGTGCCGTAGGAGGTACTGCCAACCGGCAGCGATGTCACGGCCCAGGTGAGAGATGGCGGAGCGTTTCGGCGGCGTGGGTTCGGGCTGCCCGATGCGCCGGATGCCAAGTGCCGACCCGAGGAAGGACAGCGCGTCGACCACCAGCGTGGCGGCCGCGCCCAGTGCCCCGATCAGAAGCCCGCCGACGGGCGGGCCCGCGCTGACGGTGATCCAGTTGGTCGTCTCGAACAGGCTGTTGGCACGAAGGCGGTGCTCGGGCAGGACAAGTGCCTTCAGGTGCGCCCCACTCGCCGCGTCGTGCGCGACAGAAGCCGCCGTCTGGAGAACGCCGACCACACACAGTTGAGTGAAGGTGAGCCTGTCGAGAGCCATGGCGACGGGAACGCTTGCCAGCACCGCGCAGCGGACCAGGTCGGCGGTGATCATGACCGGCCGCTTGTACTGGTGCTCGATACACGCTCCGAGCGGCAGAGCGATCACCCCACTGGCCACCGCGGACAACGCAGCGAGCACAGAGACCTGAAACGCCGAGGAATCCAGCGCCAGGAGGGCAATCAGCGGCAACGCCCCCATACCGACGGCGCTGCCCGCCGCGCTGACCGCGTAGGCGCTCCACAACCGCCGGAAATCTCGCCCGAGCGTGCTCCGCCGAACCAACCGGACCTCCGAAGTGTGGAAGCGGTCAGCGTAGTCACTCGGTCCGCCCACCACCCCGTGATCGAGCCATCACCCCGACCCTCGTGAGACTGCGCCTCCGCAGGTGTGGCGGGGTCCGCCCGGGCGCGAGTCGGTCTACCGCGAGGCGTCGGCGAGCCAGGGCCTGACCTGCTTGCGCGCCTCGTGGAGCCGCGACTTGAGCGTGCCGAGCGGAATACCGACCCGCTCGGCGGCCTCGGCGTAGTCCAACTGGCAGATGTCCCGGTAGACGAGTGGCGCCACCAGATGCGGGTGTTCGCGCTCCAGGCGTTCCAGCGCCTCCAGGAGGTCGACGCGGGATCCCGCGATCACACTCGTGGTTCGCGGATCGACATGCTGCGAGGCGTCGATCTCGACCGGCTGTTCGGCCGCCCGGCGCTTCAACTCGCGATATTTCTGGCGGGCGCAGTTGGCGACCACCGTATACAGCCAGGTGCTGAAGCGGCTGCGGCCCTCGAAGGTGGTGATCTTCCGCGCCACCTGGAGGAGCACGTCCTGTGCCGCCTCCTCGGCATCCTCGCGGCAGGGCAGAAAACGTCCGCAGCGCCGTACGACCTCGGGCCGCACCTTCTGGAGCAGCGCGTCCAGCGCCTGTCCGTCACCGGCGGCCGCGCGCCGGGCCAGCTCCTCGGTCTCCGCCGCGTCCTGCACAGCATGCTCCCCTCGGGGTCGATCAGAGGCCAGGCACGATCGTCGCACGCGCTCGCCGGGGACACTGCTGAAGCGCCAGGCCCGGAGCCGTTGAAGCGGCGCGACGGCCTGCACGCCCGGGGTCCGGGGGCGGGAACAGGCGGGTTTCGCCGCCGTCATGCCGGCGTTCATCCCGCTGAGGTGCTGATGCTGCTCTTCGCCGGCCCGCCCGGGTGGCCGGAGTCGGTCCTGACTCCGCTCACGGTCATGGGGACTGTCTCAGGATGCGGAGCGATTCGTGACTGAAGCGGCGGGTAGGCTTCAACAGCCCGATCGTCGCCAGGAGCAGCAACCCGTCTACGGACAGCGGCCACAGTGCCGCGCTCGTGGCAACCGGCCCGCCCTGGAGATTACTGGAGAGGGAAATGCCCGCTGGTGACCGCAGGAGGCGTACGCCGCCGGCCCGGCTCGACCAGCTCACGGGTTTCTGGGCGGGTTGCCCATGCTGAGGGATCCCTTGGAGCGGATCGGCCGCTACCGCCTGGACCGACGTCTGGGCGCCGGCGGCTTCGGCGTCGTGTGGCTCGCCCACGACGAGGTACTGGAGGCAGCCGTCGCCGTGAAGGTGCTGTCCGACAACTGGGTCGACCAGCTGGACATCCGGGAGCGGTTCCTCGCCGAGGCCCGTCTGCTGCGCCGCGCCGACTCGAACCGGGTCGTCCAGGTCTACGACATCGGTGAACTCCCCGATGGCAGGCCCTACTTCGTCATGGAGTACGCCGACGGAGGCACCCTGGCCGACCGGATCGCCGCCGGACCTCTGCCCCTGGGCGAAGCCCTGCGGCTGACGGCTCTCGCGGCGCGGGGCGCGGCCGCGCTGCACGAGGCCGGCATCGTGCACCGGGACATCAAGCCGTCCAACGTGCTGCTGCGCTCCTCGCCCGGTGGCTCCGACCGCGTCCTGCTCGCGGACCTCGGCCTGGCCAAGAGCCTGGCCCAGGCGTCCGGACTCACCATGGCGGCGGGCTCGGCGGGCTACACGCCACCCGAGCAGTCCGCGCCCGGCTCCGGGATCGACGAGCGGGCCGACGTGTACAGCCTGGGCGCCCTCGGCTACCACCTGGTCACGGGCTCGGTCCCGGGTCCGCCCGGCAAGGTCGTACGGCCGGACCGGCTCCGTACGGACCTGGCGCCGGCGGTCCAGCGGGCGCTGCTGCGTGCCATGGAACCCGACCGCGAGCGGCGCTAGCCCGGCGCGTCGCAGTTCGCGGCGGAACTCGACCGGCTGGCCGGTCCGGTGTCCACGGCTCGTCGACCGCGCCGGCGTCGACGGACCGTGCTCACGGCACTGGCGGCGACGGTCGCGGTCGGCGCCGTCGGCGTCACCGCTCTGGTCGTCACCCGGGACCACCCCACGGCGACCGTCGTCCAGGTGAAGGACAGCTCCGGACGGGTCACGGCCGAGGTACCGGGCGCCTGGGGCCGCCAACTGCGCGACTCCGGATGGAACCCCAAGACCCTTGGCCTGCCGGCCGGCACGGAGCCCGGTCTCGCCGTCGCGGACGACCTGGCGAAGTGGCAGGACCTGCGCTCCGGGGTCAACGGAGCGTTCATCGGTCTCAGCGAGCACGGCGACGTCACCGCCGTGGTCGGCGCGATCACCCACACCGGATGTCACTTCGACGGCAGCCGCACCTACACCGGCGCGCGCTGGCACGGGCTGATACGGACCTGGGACGACTGTCCGGGCGGCGCAGGCTCCCTGACGGAGGCGGGGCTGACGTCGGCGGACGGCGACGAGCAGCCGCAGGTGTACGTGCAGCTCCGGCAGGACGGCGGCGCCGACGCGACGGACACTGTGCTGGACTCGGTGCGGGTCGAAGGCTGACCGGAATCAGCCGCCGAACCCGTGAACTTTTCGGCGTCGCGGTGCATCGGACACTGATGACGGGGCATGTGGCGCCGTGTGCACGCGCCAGGCGCGTGCAGTGAATTTCTCAAGGAGTGGTGAGATGGCGACCTTCCGGCACGGCACAGCGGACCAGGCCACGGATCCGAACCCCACCGGGGCGGTGCGCGCACGGCGTACCGCGGCCCCGGCTCGGCTGGCGGCGCTGGTCGCGGGCATCGCGATGGTGGGCCTGCTCACCGCCTGCGGTTCCGACAACAGCGCGAGCAGCACGCCGCAGACGCTTCCCGGTACGGCCGAACCCGCCTCCGGTGACCACACCACGGACTCGGGCGGAAGCAGCGCCCCCGTCCCCACCGACAGCGCACCGGACAGCACCACCGCGCCCGGCTCCGGCGCGACCACTGCGGCCTCTGCCACGACCGCGGCCTCCAGTACCCGCTGCCACACCTCCGAACTGACCGCCTCGGTCGGCCGCAACGACCCCGGAGCGGGGCAGGAGAACTTCCCGATCAACCTGACCAACAACTCCCAGCGCACCTGTACCCTGCGCGGCTTCCCCGGCGCGGCGTTCGTCGACGCGTCCGGCAAGCAGCTGGGACCCGACCCCGAGCGCTCGTCGGAGTCGCCCACGACGGTGACGCTGGCGCCGGGGCAGCAGGCATGGGCCGGTCTTACGTTCAGCAACCCGGAGATCAGCGGGGCCCGTACGGCGACTCCCGCCGCGCTGCTCGTGACACCGCCCGACGAGCGGGACTCCCTCAAGGTGAAGTGGACGCAGGGCAAGGTTCCCGTCTCCGGCACCTACTCGACGGTGTCCCTGACGGTTGTGCGCTCCGGTACCGGTTCCTGACCACGAACTGACCGACCCCGCCACCCGATCGCCCGGCCGCCCGATCGCCCGGCCGCCCCGCCGCCCGCAGAGCCGGTCGGCGGGGTTTGTCGTTCCTGAGCGCTCACCGGCGGTCTCCGCCGCCTCCGTCGTTTCCGTCGCTGTTTCCGTCACTGCCGCCGCTTCCCCTGCCGTCGTCGTAGCCGCCCCCGCCGTACTGCGCGTCACCGGCGCAGTAGAAATAGGGGTAGGAGCAATAGCCCACCGCCGCGGACGCGGACGACGACGGCGTCGGCTTCGGGGGTGACAGTGTCGCCGACGGCTTGGGTGGGGCGCTGGGAGACGGTGGTGTCGAGGGAGTGGGAACGGTGCCGGGGCCGGGCGCCTCGGATTCGCTGGTGGAGCCCCAGTTGACCACCTCCAGCTGGAGGGAGGGCGAGGTGCTGTCGAGCGTCCAGCGCTGGGCCGACTCGTCCTCGCGGACCTTGAGGACGACGGCAGCTTCCTCCTCGGCTGAGGCGGGGGTGAGGGCCAGGTCCTGGTTCCAGCGCGGCACGAGGGCGCCCTGGAGAGTGAAGTCGTAGCGCACGTTCTTGGTGTCCGGCTGGGAATCGCCCGTACAGGGGGCCAGGCGGACCGAGTAGCCGAGGTGGGAGTCGAGGCAGAGGCCGGGGTCGGCCACGTTGCGCAACAGCCCGTCCTCCTCGTACGTCCACTGCTGGACCGACTTCGAGGTGCACGACGTCAGTTCGGTCTCGGCGCCGTTCACGGGCCTGCCGCCGACGACGCCGATGCACTGCCCGTTTCCGGAGTTGCGCAGCCGGCCGCCCACGGCGCCGTTCGACTGGTCCCCGGACCCGACCCAGGACGGGTTCGCGCCGGGCACCTTGTCCGGATCCGAATCGGGCGCCGCCGAGGTGCCTTCGGCAGCGCTGTCCTCGCCGCCGGAACCCAGGCCGGCCCACAGGACGAGCGGGGCCAGGATCAGGCCGCTCGCGGTCAGCGCGGCGAGGGTGACGTTCCGGCGACGCGGGACGCGCCGGTGGGCCTTGCGCGTCGACGGGTGGGAGTCGGCGTGCGTGTGACCGGGCGGCGCGGGTGGAGGGGGAAAGCTCGGAGGGCGTGAAGCGTCGGCCGGAAGGTGAAGACGGCCCGTCTGGTCGGCGGCCGCAGCCGCGGGATTCCCGGTCACTTCCACGATCTGGGTGGCGCGTCCCTGTCGCGTTTCGAGATAGGCGCGCGCACCCCAGCCGAGTACGGCTTCGGCCAGCGGGAGGGCGAGTTCGCCGTTGAAGCGGTTCAACTGATCGGCGGCACGACGGCAGTGCTCGCATCTGGCCATGTGGCGCCGCAGGTCGGGGTCGAGGTCGGTGCCGCCGCGTCTGAGGGACACGTCGAGCATGCGGTTGTAGTGCCGGCACTCTTCCGTGGGCGCCAGTTCGCGATGGATCTCCAGGCAGCCCTCGCGCAGGCGTTCGCGGGACCGCCGCAGTTCCACGGTGGCGTCGTCGTCGGCAAGGCCCAACAGCGCGGCGGGCAGGTGCAGCGGCTCCGCCTCGACCTCGGTGTGCCACAGCAGGCAGCGGGCCGGCTCCGGGAGTCGCTGGAAGGCTCTGGCCAGCAGTCGTCTGTCCGGGGACGGAAGGAGTCGTACGGCGGCTCGCTCATCGTGCGGGCCCGACCGCAGTTCGGGATGGACCTGTTCGGCCCGCTGGTCCATGAGCCACTCGGCGGCTATGCGGCGCACGGTGACCAGCAACTGCGGGCGCCATGCGGCCGTCGGCCCGGTCTGGCGCAGTGATTCTCCGAACAGCCTCGTGAATGTGGCCGTGGTGAGCATTCCCGCGGGGCGCACGCCGTTCGTGCACAGTCGTGCGTATGAGAAGACGGCTTCCCAGTGGCGGTCCAGGAGTTCGCCCACGGGATAGTTCGCCGGCGTGTTCCCCAGGCTCTTCTTCAGATCGGCGGAGAGCCGCTCGTCCGGAACCTCGAACAAGCGCGCGGGTGCTGAAGAATTGGACAGACCTGCGTCATTCACGTCCGCTTTCCTCCCAAAGGTAACGTAGGAAAAAGTCCATACCAATGGGTATGTAGCCCACCCGACGAAGCGGAGGGACTACCCATGGGGGGCTGCACCGCGAACGACCACGTCAGGCGGCTCCGGCCGGGCGAGGGGCGGACGAGTGCACCGTATGCGCACAGAACGATGCAAAAATTGTCTGCACGCCGACAACGCACACCTTTGCACAGGGTGACGAGCCGGAACAAGCAGTCTCGCGATTCCCCTTCCCCTTCAAGAGGCGGGGTATTGACTTATAGTCAGGCCGACGGGGTCCGCAAATGAATTTCGGATTCCCGCGGCAGCCTGACCCACAGCGCCGAAATCTCCGCTCCGCCCACCAGGCGAACGCATCAAGTACCCGAAAGGAACCCAAGTGCCATTGCCAATCCTGGCATGCCCATGCAAAGCAATGAGGTATGGGGAGCGCTTCCCATACCTCATTGCTTTATCACCGGACACCAGGAAGCCGAACCGCCGACCGAAGGCCCCCGCGCCACCGGACTGTCAGTGGCCGCTGATCGCCTTGGGCGCGTACGGCTTGTCCAGTTCCTCGATCTCCCTCTCCGTCAACTCCACGGCGAGCGCGGCCACCGCGTCCTCGACGTGATGCGGCTTGGTGGCGCCGACGATGGGGGCGGTCACCGTGTCCTGGTGCAGCAGCCAGGCGAGGGCGATGCGCGCACGCGGCACGTCACGCGCGGCGGCGATCCGGGCGACGGCGTCGACGATCTCGTGGTCTCCGTCCTGATAGAGGTTCTTGCCGTACTCGTCGGTCCGGCTGCGCGCGGTGGCGGTGTCCCAGTCGCGGGTGAGCCGGCCGCGGGCCAGCGGGCTCCAGGGCAGCACACCGACACCCTGGTCCGCGCAGAGCGGCAGCATCTCGCGCTCCTCCTCCCGGTAGAGGAGGTTGTAGTGGTTCTGCATGGAGACGAACCGGGTCCAGCCGTTCAGCCGCGCGGTGTACTGGGCCTTGGAGAACTCCCAGGCATACATCGAACTCGCCCCGATGTACCGGGCCTTGCCCGCCTTGACCACGTCATGCAGGGCCTCCATCGTCTCCTCCACGGGAGTGGCGTGGTCGAAACGGTGGATCTGGTACAGGTCGACATAATCGGTGCCCAGCCGGCGAAGGCTGTTGTCGATCTCCGTCATGATCGCCTTGCGGGACAGACCGTGCGCGTTGGGCCCCTCGCGCATCGAGCCGTTCACCTTGGTGGCGATGACGACCTCGTCGCGGCGCGCGAGGTCTGCCAGCACCCGGCCGACGATCTCCTCGCTGGTGCCGTCGGAGTACACGTTCGCGGTGTCGAAGAAGTTGATCCCGGCCTCCAGAGCCTGGCGGATCAACGGACGCGAGGCCTCCTCGTCGAGCGTCCACTCATGGGTGCCACGATCGGGCAGCCCAAAGCTCATACAGCCCAGACAGATCCGGGACACGTCCAGGCCCGTGGAACCGAGCTTCACGTACTGCATGCTCACTCCTGCTCACCATGGCGGTGGGGGCCAGGCCCGGCGCGCCGGCGGTGGTCGGGCCGCGGCCCGGACCTTCGGGAGGGCCATTCTCGGTCACGGACTCCCCTGTCGCACGACCGCCTCCGCCACAGCGAGTACCGCTGACCGCGGCAGCCGCCGACGGGCGGTCGGCCCGACAAGAGCTGAATCTCGTTTACCCAATCGCCACGTCGGCATGCCGGACAAAAATGACGTCGAGGGGGCGGAACAGGACCGGTCCGGACATTACGAAAGCGACCATAAACGCCGAAGTGTCGGATCCCCCCCTTTTACACAAGGCCAGGTTTCAGTTATGTGAAGAAAAACTTGTTGCACATTCAATTGCGTGACCGAAAACAATCCCCTTCCGGGAGATCGCCAATCCCAGGTTTCTGACGCATCGTCAAGTACGTGTCGACGCAGACGAGTTGGGGCAGACGCGGGCAAGAGTGAACGACTGACCAGTTCCAGCTGTGATTCTGGTGGGCCCTTGGTTACCAGTTGGTAAGTCAGACCCCCTGAGCTGTGTCGAAGACGTTAAATGAGGCACGTCCACCCTCTCTTTGAGAGTTTGACTTTCACAGGGGTGCGCAATGACTATGAGCGTGCCGCGCACCGACGTCGCTGCGCGTTCCAGCGCTCTCCCCCACTCATCCTCACACTTGTGTGATTTGGAGCGTTCGCGTGCCTGTGCCGAATTTTGTTACTTCCGGGCTGTTCGCTGTCGAAGACATTGTCATCGCCGTGAACCCGTTCGCCGTCGCTTCGGCACGGCTCACCGCGGCTGCCGTACGCGCCGGTGGTCTGGGTGTGCTCGACCTCACCTCGGGCGGGCGCCGTGCCGCGGCACAACTCGCGCTCGCCGAGGAGTGGTCGGCCGCCGGATTCGGCGTACGACTCGCCGACAACGATGCCTTTCCCGCGCGGGAGCTGCCCGCCGCCGTGCACACGGTCCTGCTGACCAGCGACGCCTCGTGCACGGCCGCCGAGTTCCCCGGCCGGCGCGTGCTCGTCGAGGTGACCGGTCGCGAGCAGGCTCTGAGGGCCGCCGCGGCCGGCGCCCACGGCCTCATCGCCCGAGGTCACGAGGCCGGCGGCCCCATCGGTGAACTGAGCACCTTCGTGCTGGTGCAGCAACTCCTGGCCGAGCCGGAGCTGGACCTGCCGGTCTGGGCCTGCGGCGGTGCCGGCCCGCACACCGCGGCGGCCGTCGTCGCCGGCGGCGGTGCCGGTGTCGTCCTCGACACGCAGCTCGCCCTGCTCTCCGAGGCCGAGTCGGAGCTGCCCGCCGAGACCACCACCCTGCTCGCCGGACTCGACGGCTCAGAGACCACCGTGGAGGACGGCCGCCGCGTCGTACGACGCCGCAGACCGGGCGCCGTACCCGCCGAAGGCGACTCCACGGCCCCCGAGATCGGCCAGGACGGCTTCCTCGCGGCCCGCTTCCAGGAACGGTGGGGGACCGTCCACGCAGCGGTGCGAGGGGTACGCGACTCGGTCCTCGATGCTCTGAAGCACGCCGGTCCCGCGCTTGCCCCCGGCGGCGCGGGCAGCCAGGCCCTGGGAACCCAACTGCCGGTCGCCCAGGGACCGATGACCCGCGTGAGCGACCAGGCCGCGTTCGCGGCCGAGGTGGGCAACGCGGGCGCGCTGCCCTTCATCGCCCTCGCGCTCTCCGGCGCCGAGCAGACTCGCGCCGTCCTCGAGGAGACCCGGGACGCACTCGGCGACAGGCCGTGGGGCGTCGGCGTCCTCGGATTCGCCGACGAGGAGATCAAGGCCGCCCAGCTCGACGTCGTACGGGAGATCCGCCCCTCTCACGCGATCATCGCGGGCGGCCGTCCCGCCCAGGCCGCCGCGCTGGAGGAAGTGGGCATCTCCACCTTCCTGCACGTGCCCTCGCCCGGGCTGCTGAAGCAGTTCCTTGAGGCGGGCGCGCGCAAGTTCATCTTCGAGGGCGCCGAGTGCGGCGGCCACGTCGGCCCGCGCAACAGCTTCCCGCTGTGGGAGGCGCAGCTCGGCGTACTCGACGACTTCCTGGCGGGCAGCAAGAAGGTGAAGGCCGCCGAACTGCAGCTGCTGTTCGCCGGCGGAGTGCACGACGAGCGGTCGGCCGCCATGGTCACCGCTCTCGCCGCGCAGCTCAGCGCGCAGGGTGCCGCCGTCGGCGTACTGATGGGCACGGCGTATCTGTTCACCGAAGAGGCCGTGACCGCGGGCGCGGTGCTGCCCCTGTTCCAGCAGCAGGTGATCGAGGCCGAGCGCACCGATCTCCTGGAGACCGCTCCCGGACACGCCACCCGCTGCGTGAACAGCCCGTTCACCGACGAGTTCGCCGCCGTCAAGGAAGACCTGGCGGCCCGCGAGATACCCGGCCGGGAGGCCTGGGAGCAGTTGGAGCAGCTCAACGTCGGGCGGCTGCGGCTGGCCAGCAAGGGCATCGAGCGGGTCGAGAGCGGCCTGAGCGCGGTCGGCGAGGAACGACAGCTCGCCGAGGGCATGTTCATGGCCGGCGAGGTCGCCGTGCTGCGCTCCGAGGTCACCACCGTCGCCGCGCTGCACACCGCGGTCACCACCGGCGCGGCGCACTTCCTCACCGCGCGACTGCGCGGCCTGGGTATCGAGGAGCCGGCCACCCCGGCCGCCCCCGAGCCGCTCGACATCGCCATCGTCGGCATGGCCTGCATGTTCCCCGGCGCTCCCGACCTCGCCACCTTCTGGGCGAACGTCCTCGCCGGTGACGACGCGGTCACCGAGGTACCCGCGACCCGCTGGGACGCGGACCTCTACCACGACCCGGACGGCTCGGGTGAGAAGACGCCGTCCCGCTGGGGCGGTTTCCTCCCCGAGATCCCCTTCGAGCCGCTGCGGTACGGGATCCCGCCGTCCTCGCTGCCCGCCATCGAGCCCGTGCAGCTGCTGGCCCTCGAAGCCGCGCGCCGCGCTCTTGACGACTCCGGCTACGGCAACCGGGTCTTCGACCGGGCCCGTGCGTCGGTCGTGTTCGGCGCGGAGGCCGGCAGCGACCTGTCGAACGCCATGACGCTGCGTTCCGTACTGCCCGCCTATCTGGGCGAGCTGCCGCCCGCGCTCGAAGAGCAGTTGCCGCGGCTGACCGAGGACTCCTTCCCGGGCATCCTGGCCAACGTCATCTCCGGCCGGATCGCCAACCGTCTCGACCTCGGCGGCGCCAACTACACGGTGGACGCTGCCTGCGCGTCCTCCCTCACCGCGGTCGACGTGGCCTGCAAGGAACTGACCAGCGGTACCAGCGACATGGTGCTGTGCGGCGGCGCCGACCTGCACAACGGCATCAACGACTACCTGCTCTTCGCCTCCGCGCACGCCCTCTCCCCCTCCGGCCGCTCCGCCCCCTTCGACAGCACGGCCGACGGCATCGCGCTCGGCGAGGGCGTCGGCTGCGTCGTGCTCAAGCGGCTCTCCGACGCGGAGCGCGACGGCGACCGGGTCTACGCGGTCATCAAGGGTGTCGGCAGCGCCAGCGACGGCCGGGCTCTCGGTCTCACCGCCCCCCGGCCGGAGGGCCAGTACAACGCGCTTGCCCGGGCCTACCGCAACGCGGGCGTCTCACCCGCCGAGGTGGGTCTCGTCGAAGCACACGGCACCGGCACCGTCGTCGGTGACCGCACCGAACTCGGCTCCCTCACCAAGGTGTTCGAGGACGCCGGTGCGCAGCCCGGCAGTTGCGCACTGGGCTCGGTCAAGTCGCAGATCGGGCACACCAAGTGCGCCGCCGGGCTCGCCGGACTCATCAAGACCTCGCTCGCCCTGCACACCGGCGTGCAGCCGCCGACCCTGCACCTCACCGCGCCGAACCCGGCCTGGGACGCCCAGAGCAGCCCGTTCGCCTTCCACACCGAGGCCCGCCCCTGGGCGGCGGCTCCGGCCGAACGAGTCGCCGGAGTCAGTGCGTTCGGCTTCGGTGGCACCAACTTCCATGTAGTCCTGCGTGCTTACCAGGACGGTCCGCCGCCGGTCACCTCGGCCGAGCAGTGGCCCGCCGAGCTGTTCACCTTCCGGGGGTCCGACCGGGCGACGGCCGTACGTGCCGCCGCCGATCTGCTCGCCCTCGTCGAGGGGGACTCCGGTCAGTACGAGCCCTGGCGGCTGCGGGACTTCGCGCTCGCCGCGTCCCGGCGCGCCGAGTCCGTCGCCACGCGTGGCGCGCGGGTCTGGATCGCGCTGGTGGCCGAGTCGACGCAGGACCTGACGGCGCTGCTGCGCCGGGCCGTGGCGGGTGAACACGCCCCGAAGGAAGGCCTGTTCGCCGCCGACGACACCGAGCCCGGCGATCTGGCCCTGCTCTTCCCCGGGCAGGGCAGCCAGCGGCCCGGGATGTTCGCCGAACTGTTCGTCGCCTTCCCCGAACTCCAGCGCCATCTGCGGCTCGACGAGGACACGGCACGGGTGCTCTTCCCGCCGGCCGCCTTCGACGACAAGAGCCGCAAGGAGCAGCAGGCGCGGATCACCGACACCACCGTCGCACAGCCCGCCCTCGGCCTCACCGGGCTCGCCGCCCACCAGCTCCTCGCCCGGGCCGGGGTACGCCCCGCGATGGCCGCCGGACACAGCTACGGAGAACTGGCGGCACTGGCCGCGGCGGGCGCTCTCGCACCCGACGTGCTGCTGCGGGCCAGCCGTGACCGGGCCGCCGCCATCCTGGGCGCCACCGGTGACGGCGACCCCGGCACCATGGCCGCCGTCGCCGGCGGCGAACCGGAGGTCGCGGCGGCCCTCGTGGACGCCGGCCTCGCCGGATCAGTGGTGACGGCGAACCGCAACTCGCCCCGCCAGACAGTGATCTCGGGCCCCACCGAGGACATCCTCACCGCCGTGGAGCGGCTGAAGGCGCACGGGCTCAGTGCGAAGCGGATCCCGGTGGCGTGCGCGTTCCACAGCCCGCTGGTCGCCGCGGCCGGCGAGACGTTCGCCAAGGTCCTCGCCGAAGTCCCGGTCGGCGCGACCGACTTCCCGGTGTGGTCGAACCGCACCGCCGAGCGCTACCCCGAGTCACCCGAGGCGATCCGGGCCGAACTGGCCGCCCAGATCGGCGCACCCGTCCGGTTCGCCGACCAGATCGAGGCCATGTACGAGGCCGGAGCGAGGATCTTCGTCGAGGCCGGCCCCGGCTCGGTGCTCACCCGGCTCGTGGGCAAGATCCTCGGCGACCGGCCGCACCAGACGGTCGCGCTGGAGGACGGCCCGCGCACCGGGCTCAGCGGTTTCCTCTCCGCGCTCGCCCAACTGGCCGTCGCGGGCGTCGACATCAGGACCGCCTGGCTCTTCCAGGGCCGGGAGGCGGTCGCCGCCGACGCCCGCGCAACCCGCCGCAAGCGCGCCGCCTGGACGGTCGACGGACATCTGCTCCGCACTGCGGACGGCGCTCTCCCCGCCGCCGCACTTCATCCCGCTCAGCGTCTCCCGGAGGCCCTCGTGAGCCACAGCACGTCAGCCGGACCGGTGGCCGCCACCGGCTCCGAAGCTCTCATCACCGAATTCCTGCGCACCAGCCGGGAGATGATCGCGGCTCAGCGGGATGTGATGCTGGGGTATCTGGGGACGGACCCAGGGGTACGGCCGGTGTCTCCCGCCCCGCTCGCCTACGCGGACGCTCCCGCCCGGGTCACGTACGCGGACGCTCCCGTCACCGTGACCGCGCTGCCCGCCGTCCCCGCTGCGCGGCCTTCCGCGGACCCGGTGCCGGCCCTGGCCACAGTGCCCGCCGGTGTCTCGGTGCTGTCGGTCGTGCTCGACGTGATCGGTGAGCGGACGGGATACCCCGTCGACATGATCGAACCGGACCTCGACCTGGAAGCCGACCTCAGCGTCGACTCCATCAAGCGCGCCGAGATCGCCGGAGAGCTGGCGGGCCGACTGGGCCTGACCGCGACAAGCGAGACCGACGTCGAGGAGCTGGCGAAGGCCCGCACCGCCGCCGCCATCACCGCGCTGGTCGAGCGGTTCACCGGGCCCGGATCGGCTCCCGCGCCGGCTCCCGCCGCCACCGCCACCGCCGGACCCGGGATACCGAGCGCCGAATCCGTTCTCGCGCTGGTGCTCGACGTGATCGGTGAGCGGACGGGATACCCCGTCGACATGATCGAACCGGACCTCGACCTGGAAGCCGACCTCAGCGTCGACTCCATCAAGCGCGCCGAGATCGCCGGAGAGCTGGCAGGCCGACTGGGCCTGACCGCGACGGGCGAGGCCGACGTCGAGGAGTTGGCGAAGGCCCGTACCGCCGCGGCTATCGCCGCGCTGGTGGCGGGCATAGGAGGAGGGGCAGCCCGCGCCGGGGCACCCGCTGCCGCGACCGTCGCGGCCGTGGTCGAACCCGAGCCGGTGGCATCCGCTCCGGCCGGCTCGCCCGCCGTCGTCGTGGCCCCCAAGCGTCTCGTCATGCAGGAGTTCGAGCTCTCCCCCGCCGTCCCGGCCGAGGGCGGGCTGACCGGCCGTAACTTTCTGATCCTCGGCGAAGGACCGGTGGCCGACGCACTGGCCGCCCTCCTCCCCGCGCAGGGAGCCGAGGTCGTGACGGCCGGCCGGCCTCCGGCCGGCGGGAGTTTCGACGGGCTGATCCACGTCGTCCCGGCCGACGGCTCGCTCGTTCTGCCGGACGTCTTCTCCGCCTACCAGCAGGTGCTCGCGGCCAACCCGCGCTGGGTACTGGCCGCCGGCGCGTCGGCCGGGCTGCGTGGATTCTTCCGGTCGGTCGCCCGCGAGTACCCCGACACGGTCGCCCGGGTCGTCGAGCACACCCCCGGCACCGCGCCCGAGGACATCGCCGCCGATCTCGTCGCCGAGCTCACCGCGCCCGACCGCGAACCGGTCGTCCTGCGCGGGCTGGGCACCCGCCGCGGACTGCGTATGACCGAAGAGGGTCTCGGCCTGCTCGGCAGTACGGGAGCGGGCCCGGCCGGGGACGGCGCCGCCGAGGCCGCCGCACTCGGCCTCGACTCCGACTCGGTGGTGCTCCTGGTGGGCGGCGCGCGCGGGATCACCGCCCGCTTCGCCGCCACCCTCGCCGGGGCGAGCCGTTGCCGGATCGAACTGTTCGGCCGTACTCCGCTCGCCGAGGGCGAGGAGGACCCTGCCCTCGCCGCCGCGAACACCGCGGGCGAACTGCGGACGGCGCTCATCGCGGGCGGACTGCGGGTGCCTGCCGAGATCGAGCGGGCGATCGGCCGGATCCAGGCCGAACGCGAGGTGCGCGGCACCCTGCGCAAGCTCACCGGGCTCGGCTCCCAGGTGCGCTACCGCGCCGTCGACGCACTGGACAGCGAGGCCGTACGCGGAGCGATCAAGGAGATCCACGCCGAGTTCGGCAGGCTCGACGGCGTCGTGTACGCGGCGGGTGTGATCGAGGACAAGTTGATCGCGGAGAAGACCCCCGAGTCGTACGACAGGGTGTTCCGCACCAAGGTCGACGGGGCTCGTGAACTGCTGGACGCCATAGGCGAGTTGGCGGAGGGCCCGCGGTTCGCGGTGCTGTTCGGCAGCATCGCGGCGACGCTCGGCAACCGCGGCCAGTCCGACTACGCCGCCGCCAACGACGCCCTGGAAACCCTCGGCACCAACTGGGCGGCCGACGGCGAGGGCCGCCGCGGGCTGACCGTCCACTGGGGCCCCTGGGCACCGACGGGCGACGGCAACCACGGCATGGTCACACCGGAGCTCATGCGGCACTACGCGAGCCGCGGCATCCAGCTCATCGACCCCGACGAGGGCACCATGAGCCTGCTGCGCGAACTGGCCTGGGGCCCTGAGGTCGACACCGCCGTCGTCTACACCGCCTCCGGCTGGTGAACCGGATGACAGGATCGCGCGCCGAACCCATCGCCATCGTCGGGATGTCGGTGCTCTTCCCAGGCGCCCCCGACCTCGCCACGTACTGGCAGAACCTGGTCGCCGGGACCGACGCCATCACCGAAGTCCCGCCGGGCCGCTGGGATGTCGAGGAGCACTACGCTCCCGGCGCCGAGCCCCGCGCCGACCGGGTCTACTGCAGGCGCGGCGGCTTCGTGGACGAGCTGGCCGAGGTGGACGTCACCGAGTACGGCATCATGCCGTCCGCGGTGCCGGCCACCGAGCCCGACCAGCTCATCGCGCTGAAGGTGGCCGCGCAGGCCATCTCCGACGCGGGTGGCGCGGACCGGCTGCCCGCCGACCGGCACCGGATCGGCGTGGTGCTCGGCCGGGGCGGCTACCTGACCCCCGGCCTGGTCAGGCTCGACCAGCGGGTCCGCACCGCGAGCCAGTTGGTACGGACCCTGGGCGAGCTGCTGCCCGACCTGGGCAGCAACCAACTGGAGGCGGTACGGCAGGCGTTCACCGACCGACTCGGTCCTGAGGCGCCGGAGTCATCGATCGGGCTCGTGCCCAACCTGGCCGCCTCCCGGCTGGCCGGGCGGCTCGACCTGCGCGGTCCGGCGTACACCGTGGACGCCGCCTGCGCCTCCTCGCTCATCGCCGTCGACCAGGCGGTGCGCGAACTCGCCAGTGGGCGGTGCGACGTGATGCTCGCCGGCGGGGTGCACCACTGCCACGACATCACCTTCTGGAGCGTGTTCAGCCAGCTCGGCGCGCTGTCGCCGAGCGAGCGCATCCGGCCTTTCCACAAGGGTGCGGACGGTGTGCTGATCGGTGAGGGCACCGGCGTCGTCGTCCTCAAGCGGCTCGCCGACGCCGAGCGCGACGGCGACCGGATCTACGCCGCCATCACCGGGACCGGCATCGCCTCCGACGGACGTACGACCAGTCTGATGGCCCCCGACTCGGGCGGCCAGGTCCGCGCGGTGCGGCAGGCCTGGGAAGCCGCCGGGCTCGACCCGGCGGCGCCCGGTTCGATCGGGCTCCTGGAGGCGCACGGCACCGCCACTCCGGCCGGTGACGGGACCGAACTCACCACGCTGGCCGAGGTGTTCGGGCCGCCGCCCAAGGATGCGAGCGCGGACCGGCCGGCCGCCGTCATCGGCTCGGTGAAGTCGATGATCGGCCACACCATGCCCGCCGCGGGCGTCGCGGGGCTCATCAAGGCCGCGCTCGCCGTCCATCACGGCGTGCTGCCGCCGACCCTGCACTGCGAGGACCCGCACCCGGGGCTGGCCCGCACTCGGTTCACCCCGATCGACACCGCCCGCCCCTGGCAGGCCGACGAACGGCAGCCGGTACGCCGCGCCGCCGTCAACGCCTTCGGGTTCGGCGGCATCAACGCGCATGTGGTGATCGAACAGGTCGCGGCCAAGCCGGTGGCCAGGCTCACCGAGGTCTACGAGCCGGAGCCGGTACTGCGGCTGACCGCGCCGACGACCGAGGCGATGGCCGCGCTCCTTGACCGCGACGACGCCGCGGTCCTCGCGGCCGGTCTCGACGAGCGTGCGGTCGCGTCGGGCTCCGACCCGGTACGGCTCGCGGTCGTCGGACCCACGGCGAAGCGGCTGGCGCTTGCACGGAAGGCGGTCGCCAAGGGCAAGGGCTGGCGTGGCCGCAACGACGTGTGGTTCGTGCCGCGCCCGCTCCTTGGCCCCGGCGGCGGAAAACTCGCGTTCGTCTTCCCGGGCCTTGAGGCCGAGTTCACGCCCAACTCCGAGGACATCGCACGGCACTTCGGACTCACCGCCGTCGCCGAGGCCACCGTCGGAGACGTGGGCCGCCAGGGCACCGGCGTCTTCGAACTGGGCCGGCTCCTGGACACCGCGCTGCGCCGGCTCGGTGTCGTACCCGACGCGCTCGCCGGACACAGCCTCGGCGAGTGGACGGCGATGGCCGCCGCCGGGATCCACGCACCGGACGAGGTCGACGCCTTCCTCGTCGGCTTCGACCCCGATTCGCTGAGCGTGCCCGGGCTGGCCTTCGCCGTGGTCGGCGCCCCGGCGGAGCAGGTCCTCACGGAACTGTCCGGCCACAGTGACGTGGTGCTCTCGCACGACAACGCGCCCAACCAGTCGATGATCTGCGGCCCCGAGCCCGCGGTCACCGAACTCGTCGAGCGGTTCCGTGCCCGGGCGGTGATCTCACAGATCCTGCCGTTCCGCTCCGGCTTCCACACGCCCATGCTGAAGCCGTACCTGGATCCGATCAGGGAGGCGGCGGAGACCTACTCCCTGCACCCGGCGCAGCTGCCGCTGTGGTCGGCGACGACCGTCGCCCCCTACCCGGCCGAACCCGACGCGATCCGCGCGCTGTTCGTCCGTCATCTGCTGGAACCGGTCCGCTTCCGGCCGCTGGTCGACACCATGTACGAGGCGGGCTTCCGGGCCTTCGTCCAACTCGGGGCCGGACAGCTCGGCTCGCTCATCGACGACACACTCAACGGGCGCGACCACCTGGTCGTCCCCGCGCACTCGCCGCACCGCTCCGGGCTTCCCCAACTGCACCGCGTGGTGAGCGCGTTGTGGGCGGACGGTGCGGAGCCGCAGCCGGCACCGCTGCTCGGCGCGGCCAAGACCGCGGCCCCTGTGCGGCGGAGCCGCCCGATCAAGCTGGACCTCGGCGGCGCGGCGGTCTCCCTCGACGCGGAGACACGTCGGCAGGTGGGAGCGGCGCTGCACCGCGCGCCCGTTCAGCAGACGAGTCTGGACCTCGCGGGACTCGGCGAACAGGGCGCTCTCGGTGCGGAGTTGACGGCGCTGCTGCGGGACGCGTCCGCGCTCGCCTCGGACGTGGTGACGGCGAGCCGACGCAGGCCCGGCACGACCGCACCCGGACGTTCCGCCCCCGCCGTTCCGGTTCCCCGGCCTCGTGCCGTCCGGCCGGCCGAGGCGGATTCCCAGCCCCGACCCGTCCGCCCACTCGAACCTCTCGAAACCACCCTCCACGTCTCGGTCGAGACCATGCCGTACCTCCTGGACCACTGCTTCTTCAAGCAGCCCGCCCAGGCCGAACCGGCCGACAGCTGGCCCGTCGTCCCCGGCACCACGGTGATCGCCCACCTCATGGACTTCGCCGAGCAGGCCGCGCCCGGCCGGCGCGCGGTGGCCGTCCACGACGTACGGCTGCATCAGTGGGTCACCGCGACTCCGACGGTCGACATCCCGGTACGGATCGTGCCCGAGGGCCCGGACAGGGTCACCGCCTCGCTGGGCTCGAACGCGCAGGCCGTCGTCGAACTCGCCGCCGAACACGGGCAGTTCGCGCCCGTCGCGCCGTGGACCTTCCCCGCCGAACAGGAACAGAAGCCCGACATGACGGCGGCGGAGCTGTACAGCCGCCGCTGGATGTTCCACGGGCCGCGGTTCCAGGGCGTCAGCGAGCTCACGGCGGTCGGCGACCGGCATGTGCGTGGCCTCCTCGTCACGCCGCCCGCACCCGGCGCGCTGCTGGACAACGTGGGGCAACTTCTCGGCTACTGGATCATGTCCAGACTTCCGGTCCGGACCACCGTGTTCCCGGTCGGCATGAAGGAGATCCGCTTCCACGGACCGCATCCGGCCCCCGGCGAGGAGCTGGAGTGCCTGATCAAGATCACGTCCGTCACCGACGCCACGCTCGAAGCGGACATGCAGCTGGTCCACCGGGGCCAGGTGTGGGCCGAGTTCAACGGCTGGCAGGACCGCCGCTTCGACAGCAATCCGCGGATCCGCGCGGTGGACCGGGAGCCCGAGCTCAACACCCTGTCCGTGATGCAGTCGGGCGGCTGGTCGCTGGTGCACGAGGAGTGGCCCGACCTGGCCACCCGTGAGCTGATCATGCGGAACATGCTGGCGGGCGAGGAGCGCGAGCAGTACGCGAAGCACGCGCCGCGCGGCCGACGGCAGTGGCTCCTGGGACGGATCGCGGCCAAGGACGCGGTGCGGCACCTGATGTGGGACGGCGGCGCGGGACCCCTCTTCCCCGCCGAGCTGCGGGTCGGCAACGACCCGGCCGGCAAGCCCTTCGTCACCGGCGCCTACGGCAAGACCCTGCCCGCACTGCATGTCTCCCTCGCCCACCGCGGCGAGACCGCGGTGGCGATGGCCAGGACCGACGGGCCCTGCGGCATCGACATCGAGGAGATCACCGACCGCCCCGAGGGCACTCTCGTCGTCGCGCTCACCCCTCACGAGCGCGAGCTGCTCCGGACACTCTCGAAGGACGCCCCGGAGCGACTCTGGTTCACCCGGTTCTGGGCCGCCAAGGAAGCCGTCGCAAAGGCGCGCGGCACAGGACTCGGCGGCGAGCCCAAACAGTTCGAGATCACCGCGGCGGACGGCGCCCTGCTGACCGTACGCGCCTCGGGCGAGGAGTACCTCGTGCGGTATCGCGAGCTGACCACCCCGCAGCCGTCCGGCCACCCCGGCAAGGAGTACGTCGTGGCCTGGACGTCCGTCAACGATCAGGAGAACGCAGATGACCACTGAACTCACCGAACTCTCAGTCGCCGCGCGCTCGGCCGCCCCCGACGAGGCGACCGTGCTCGCTGACATCTCGGCCATCCTGCGCACCGCGCTGGAGGAGTACGGGCTCGACGACGCCGAGATCACCCTGGAGACGTCCTTCCACGACGACCTGGAGCTGGAGAGCATCGACCTCGTCACGCTCTCCGCCCAGCTGCGCGAGTTCTACGGTGAGCGCGTCAACTTCGCCGCGTTCATAGCCGACCGCGGCCTGGAGGAGATAATCGCCCTGACCGTCGGCGACCTCGTCGGCTACGTGGTGGACTCCCTCGCCGTCGCCGAGGTGGGCTGACCATGCCGACGATCCACGTGAACGGCCTGGACGTCCACTTCCAGCGGCTGGGCCACACCGGTGACGTACCGCGTCCCGTCGTCGTCCTCATCCACGGCCTCCTCATCGACAGCCTCGCCAGCTACTACTTCAGCCTCGCCCCGCAACTCGCCGAAGAGGGCATGGACGTCGTGATGTACGACCTCCGCGGGCACGGCAAGACCTCCAGACCGGCGACCGGTTACCGGATCGAGGACTTCGTCACCGACCTGGACGAGCTGCTCGACGCGCTCGCCATCGACCGTCCGGTGCACCTCGTCGGCAACTCCTTCGGCGGCGCCGTCGCGTACGGCATGGCCGCCGCGCACCCCGAGCGGGTCGCCAGCGTCGTCGCCATCGAGGCCGAACCGCCCGCCCGGCCCTGGGCCCAGGCCATGTACGAAGGCCTGGTCGGAGAGCAGGGCGGCCTGGTGGTCCAGGAAGTCACCGAGTGGCTGCGGGACAACCCGGGCGAGCGCAACGCCCGACCGTTCCGGGCCGCGGGCCGAGTGCTCGACCAGACCGACCTCGCCCAGGAGATCCCGCAGAGCGACCTCATCGACGAGGACCTCTCCGCGATCCGCTGCCCGGTCTTCGCCGTCTTCGGCGGCGCCTCGAAGCTCTCCGCACAGGCCGAGATGCTGGAGGCCTCACTGGCGGACTGCCGTACCGTCGTGCTGCCCGACCGGGGTCACTCGGTGCTGGTGGAAGCCACCAAGGAGACGTACGTCCTGGTGCGCGACTGGCTGTTCGGCCAGACGCACGCCCTGCGGGAGGCCCGCTAGATGGGCAGGTTCCTCTTCGTGGTGCCTCCGCTGGTCGGGCACATCAACCCGGCGGTGGGCACCGCGGCGACGCTGGCCGCCCGCGGGCACGACGTCGCCTGGGCGGGTCACCCCGAGCTGATCCGGGGCCTCGCGGGAGCCGACGCGGTCGTGTTCCCGTGCGAGCTGCCGACGGACGGGCTGTCCCGGCGCGCCGAGCTCAAGGGCCCCGCCGCCTTCCAGTTCCTCTGGGAGAGCTTCCTGATCCCGCTGGCTGACGCGATGGCGCCGGGCGTGCGGGCGGCGATCGAGGCGTACGGTCCCGATGTCGTCGTCTCCGACCAGCAGGCGGTGGCGGGCGCGCTGATCGCCGAGTCGCTGGGGCTGACCTGGGTGACCTCGGCCACCACCTCCGCCGAACTGATGGATCCGCTGGCCGGCATGCCCAAGGTCGCGGCCTGGCTCGACGGACTGCTGGCGGACCTGCGCGAGCGGATCGCGGGCGGCTGGGGCGAGGCGGATCCCCGCTTCTCCCCGCACGGCGTGCTCGCGTACACCACACGCGCGCTGCTCGGCCCGGCCGAACTCCCGGACCGTGTCTGGCTGGTGGGCCCGTCCGTGGCCGCCCGCCCGGCAAGTCCCGACGAGTTTCCCTGGGCCTGGCTGGACGAGTCCACGCTACCCACAGTCCTCGTCAGCCTGGGCACGGCGAACACGGACGCGGGTGTCCGTTTCCTCAACACGGCCGTGGAGGCGCTGGCCGGGATGGCGGACCGGGTGCGTGCCGTGCTCGTCGATCCCGGCGGGGTCGTCGAAGGCCCGGTCGCCGACAACATCCTGGTGCGCCTGCACGTGCCTCAACTCGCGCTGCTGGAACGGCTCGACGCCGTCGTCTGCCACGCGGGCCACAACACCGTCTGCGAAACGCTGTGGCACGGCGTCCCCCTCGTCGTCGCCCCCATCCGGGACGACCAGCCGATCGTGGCCGGTCAGGTCGTCGACGCGGGAGCCGGCGTACGGCTGCGCTTCGGGCGGGCCGACGCCGCGAAGATCGCTACCGCGATCGAGACCGTGCTGGACCCCTCCGGCGGTCACCGCAAGGTGGCCGAGGAGATCGGCGAGTCCTTCCGGGCAGCGGGCGGCAGCGCTGCCGCCGCCACCCGGCTCGAAACAGTACTGGCCGAAGTGGCCGCGACCGGAGTACGAGGCGCATGACCGAGAACAGCCCGTCCACTGACCTGCCAAGCACCCCCTCCGGCTCGTTCGGCGCCCTGATCGGCTACGCGAAGCCGCACTGGCGGGTGCTGCTCCTCTCCCTCGTGCTCACCCTCCTGGCCAGCGTCTCGGGTCTGGTCCAGCCGAAGTTCGCCCAGGCGATCCTGGACCGGCTCGACGAGGGCGTCGACGTGGCCGAACCGGTCGCGCTGCTCGCCGCTTTCCTGGCGGCGGGCGCTCTGCTCACCGGGATCAACGCCTGGCTCCAGCAACGGACTTCGGAACGGGTGGTCCGGGAAGTCAGGACCGGTCTGGTGCGCCGGCTGATCCGGCTGCGGGTCTCCGAACTCGACCAGCGGGCACCCGGCGACCTCATCGCCCGCGTCACCTCCGACAGCACGCTCCTCAAGAGCGCCGCCACCGAGGGCCTGATCATGACGGTGAACGGCGTACTGACCTTCGCCGGGGCCCTGTTCATGATGGCGACGCTGGACGTACGCCTGCTGGGTGTCACGTTCCTCGTCCTGTGCCTGGTCGGCATCGTGATCACGATGATCCTGCCCCGGATCAAAGCCGCCGTGGCCCGCTCGCAGACCTCCGTCGGCGCGGTCGGCGCCGTGCTCGACCGCACCCTGGGCGCGGCCCGCACGGTCAAGGCCAACGGCGCCGAGGGCCGCGAGACGCTTGCCGCCGAGGAGGCAGTCGACGAGGCGTACGCGGCCGGACTGGTCGGCGCACGCTACAGCGCTCTGGTCACGATGGTCGGCGGTGCCTCCATCCAGACCGCGTTCCTCGTGGTCCTCGGCGTCGGCGGCGCCTTCGTGGCGAACGGCACCATGTCGGTCTCCGAGCTGATCGCCTTCCTGCTGTACGTGTTCTTCCTGGCGAGCCCGGTCTCCCAGCTCGTCGGCGGCGCCGCCCAGCTCCAGCAGGGGCTCGGCGCGGTGGGCAGGATCCAGGAGGCCGCCGGGCTGCCGATCGAGGACGACATCGACTCGCCCGGGGTCACCGCGTTCGGTCCCCCGCCGGACATCGAGCTGACCGACGTCGAGTTCACCTACCCCGGCCGCGCCCCGGCGCTGCGCGGCGTGAGCTTCACCGTCCCCGCCGGCACCCAGACCGCGCTCGTCGGCCTGTCCGGCGCGGGCAAGACCACCCTCTTCTCCCTTCTCCAGCGCTTCTACGAGCCGACCGCGGGCTCGATCAGGATCGGCGGCCAGGACATCTCCACCCTGCCGCGCGGCGAGGTGCGACGCCGTATCGCGTACGTCGAGCAGGACTCCCCGGTCATGTCCGGCACCCTCCGCGAGAACCTGCTCTACGCCGCGCCCGCGGCCACCGCCGAGGAACTCTCCGAGGTCCTGGCCGTCACCCGCCTCGACAGCCTGGTGGCCCGCCTGCCCATGGGCCTGGACACCGCGGTGGGCCCGCGCGGCGTCACGCTCTCCGGCGGCGAGCGCCAGCGCCTCGCCATCGCCCGCGCCCTGCTGCGCCGTCCTCAGGTGCTGCTGCTCGACGAGGCGACGGCTCAGCTCGATGCCCGCAACGAGCAGGCACTGAGCGAACTGGTCGCCCGTACCGCCGGACAGTGCACGGTCCTGCTGATCGCACACCGGCTGTCCACGGTCACCGAGGCCGACCAGATCGTGGTCCTGGAACACGGTGACGTCCGCGCGATCGGCACCCACCGCACCCTCGTCGACGACGACGAGCTCTACCGGGAACTGGCGGCGACACAGCTACTGGCGGCCGAACCCCAGGTGTGAGGACCGGCAGCCGGGAAGCTCCGGCGGAGACCGGTGGTTGACGTCCCTGACGACGACAGCGACCGATCTCCGCCGGAGTACTCATGCCGAGCCCGCACCAGCCGCCCGCCTCACCGGGACCGCGCCCTGAAGCCGTGCGCTTCTCCGTGCTCGACCGCTCCCGCACCCGCGAGGGCCACGACGCTCCTGAGGCCCTGCGGGACACCGTGCGGCTGGCCCAGGATCTGGAGGCGCTCGGCTACCACCGGTTCTGGATCGCGGAGCACCACGGCGTGCCGGGAGTCGCCGGCTCCGCGCCGACCGTGCTGGCCGCGGCGGTCGCCGCCGCCACCCGTACGATCCGCGTCGGCACCGGCGGCGTGATGCTGCCCAACCACCAGCCACTCGTCGTGGCCGAACAGTTCGGCGTCCTGGAGTCCTTGTTCCCGGGCCGGATCGACATGGGTCTGGGCCGTTCCGTCGGCTTCACGGACGGCGTGCGCAAGGCGCTCGGCCGGGAGAAGGACGACGCCGCGGACTTCGCGGCGCAACTCGCCGAACTGCTCGGCTGGTTCCGCGGCACGTCCTCGACCGGCGTCCACGCGCGCCCCTCCGAAGGCCTCACCGTGCCGCCCTTCGTCCTGGCCATGGGCGAGGGCGCCACGATCGCGGCGCGCGCCGGCCTTCCCATGGTCATCGGCGACCTCAGGGACCGCGACAAAATGCGCCGCGGGATCGATCACTACCGGGAGAGCTTCCGCCCCTCCGTCTGGGCCCGGGAGCCGTACGTCGTCATCTCCGGCACGGTCGCGGTCGCAGCGACCCCGGAGGACGCCCGCCGCCTGCTCCTCCCGGAGGCCTGGTCGATGGCGTACTCCCGCACCCACGGCACGTTCCCGCCCCTGCCGCCCGCCGAACGGGTCGAGAGCCTGGCGATGAGCGCCAAGGAGCGGGGTTTCTACGAGTCCGGTCTGACGGGTCACATCACAGGCACCGAGGAACAGGTCGCCCACGACCTGGAAACCCTCATCAAGGAAACCGGCGCCCAGGAAGTCCTCGTCACCACCAGTACGTACGACCGGGACGCCCTCCTGGACTCCTACCGGAGGCTCGCCGGGGTCGCGGGACTGACGGCGGCCTAGGGTCGTGCCGTCGCACCCCGCACGGAGCACGACGGCCCCTTCCCTCAAGGCCTCAGGGGTGTGCGTGCGGGCCAGGAGACCGCAGGCCTCCTTGCGCCGCTCGGGCCAGGTCTCGGCGGTCGGTGTGGTCGCCCGGTGCGAGGACGGGGCGCAGGTCCAGCTCGGCGACCAGGGCGCGGGCCGAGACGACCCGCCAGACCGAGGTGAGGAGGGAATCGCTCCCGACGAACGCGGGTGCGGTGCTCGCCGCTCCCCCGTCCAGCCGGTAGTGGATGCGTACCGGCTGAACGGGCACACCGGCGTCGAGCGCGGCCTGGAAGACGGCCCGGCGGAAGTACCCCTGTGCCCGGCCGCACCAGGTGCTGCCTTCCGGGAACACCACCATCGTGGACCCGGCGCGGAGGGTGTCCGCCATACGCGCGACCGTCTGCGGCAGTGCGCGCAGCCGGTCGCGATCGATGAACAGCGCGCCGCTGCTCGCGGTCAGCGCGCCCGCCACGGGCCACTGCCGGATCTCGGCCTTGGCGATCATCCGTCCGGGACGGACGGCGGCGAGCAGCGGGATGTCCATCCAGGAGATGTGGTTGGCGACCACCAGCAGGCCGCCGGTGGGAGGGGTGGTACCGGTGACCCGCAGGCGGACGCCGGCGGCCCGGACCATCGTCCGGCACCACGTCCTGATGAGCCGGTCGCGCGGTGCGGCCGGGATCCTGCCGACGACCGGGATCAGCACGATCCCGAAGACGAGCACGAACAGGAGCGTGGACAGCCTGAGTACGGCGAGCGGTGCGGCGGCCATCGAGCCCGTGGAGTCCACGCAGAAGCGCGGGGTGCACGGGGCGCTGGGCAGCCAGGCGCTGGTGGGCGTCTGGACGGGCCGGAAGGAGACCGGCCGCATCCCGGCCCGGCGAGGCGAGGGCAGCTTCCTGGTGGTGGCGGGGAAGGCCGCCGTGGCGACAGCCGGGTTGACGAGCGCCGCCGTGTCACGGCGGGGGCGAAGTATCACGCCCACCCGGGACGCGCGGATGACCCCGTTGCGGGTGGCGCCCATGACGCCGGTGCGGGAGGCGTTCATCAGGCCGGTACGAGCGAGAGGAAGTGCCGCAGATAGCGCGGGTTGACCTTGCGCATCGACAGCAGCACGTACAGGTCGGCGACGCCGAAGTCCGCGTCGTGCGCGGGTTCCCCGCACACCCAGGCGCCGAGCCGCACATAGCCGCGCAGCAGCGGGGGCAGTTCGGTGCGCGCGGGCCGGGCGACGCCCTCGGCACTCCAGGGCTGCAGCGGCCGTACGCGATACTCCTCGGGCGCGAGGTGCTTGGCCTTGACCCGGTCCCAGGTGCCGGCGGCGAGCGTGCCGCCGTCGGCGAGCGGGATGGAGCAGCAGCCTGCCAGCCACTCGTGGCCGCCCTCGATCATGTAGCGCGCTATCCCGGCCCAGATGAGACCGATGACGGCGCCGTCGCGGTGGTCGGGGTGCACGCAGGAGCGGCCGACCTCGACGAGCCCGGAGCGGATGGCGGCCAGCGGGCCGAGGTCGAACTCGTTCTCCGAGTAGAGGCGTCCGGCGACGGCGGCCCGCTCGGGCGGCAGCAGCCGGTAGGTTCCGACGACCTGGCCGGTCTCGGTGTCACGGACCATGAGGTGATCGCAGTACGCGTCGAAGGCGTCGATGTCGAGACCCGGCTGGGGGGTGGTCAGCAGGGCGCCCATCTCTCCCGCGAACACGTCGTGACGCAGCCGCTGTGCGGCGCGGACGTCGTCCTCGTCGCGGGCGAGGGTCACGGTGTAGCGGGTGGGGGCGGTCGACAGTGGGGGGCTGTCGAGCGTGGATACGCCGGTCATGGCACTCTCCTGGTCACGGGCCGGTTCGGCGGAGCGGTGGCAGCCCGGATCTGTTCGGTCTGCGCGCTCCTGTTCTTCCGACGCCGGTTGGCCTACGCGTTACCTGTGCCGAGAGCCCGGATGTGAGGATGTTGAATGCCAGGGGACGGCGAGGACGAGCCCCCGTACGGAATCCGCCTTTCCGCAGACGCGAGACGGGACCGGGGCTGAGCACCACCCCCGGTCCCGCCCGTCCGCACATTGACGGCGAACGTCTTACGGCTGGCGCTTGCCCGCCTTCCGGGCCGCGCGCAGCCACTCCTTGTTCATCCCGGTGATGGAGACCAGCGGGATCCCCTTGGGGCAGGCGGTCGCGCACTCTCCGGCGAGAGTGCAGCCGCCGAAGCCCTCTTCATCCATCTGCGCCACCATGTCGAGGACGCGGGTCTCGCGCTCGGGCGCACCCTGCGGCAGCACGTTGAGGTGGTTGATCTTCGCCGAAGTGAACAGCATCGCGGCGCCGTTGGGGCAGGCCGCGACGCAGGCGCCGCAGCCGATGCACTCGGCGTGTTCGAAGGCGAAGTCGGCGTCCGGCTTGGGCACGGGCGTCGCGTGGGCCTCGGGTGCGGCTCCCGTCGGGACGGTGATGTAGCCGCCGGCCTGGATGATCCGGTCGAAGGCCGACCGGTCGACGACGAGATCCTTCACGACCGGGAACGCCGAAGCGCGCCACGGTTCGACGTCGATGGTGTCGCCGTCCTTGAAGGACCGCATGTGCAGTTGGCAGGAGGTGGTGCGCTCGGGGCCGTGCGCGTCGCCGTTGATGACGAGCGAGCAGGCTCCGCAGATGCCCTCCCGGCAGTCGTGGTCGAAGGCGACGGGGTCCTCGCCCTTGAGGATGAGTTCTTCGTTGAGGGTGTCGAGCATCTCCAGGAAGGACATGTCGGCCGAGATGTCGTCCACTTGGTAGGTGGACATCGCTCCGTCGGCGTCGGCGTTCCGCTGCCGCCAGACGCGCAGGGTGAGCTTCATGCGTAGCTCCGCTGAGTGGGGTGGACGTACTCGAAGACCAGGTCTTCCTTGTGCAGGACGGGCGCGCCGCCGGTAACGGTGAACTCCCAGGCGGCCGCGTACGAGAACTCCTCGTCCTTGCGGGCCGCTTCGCCGTCCGGGGTCTGGGACTCCTCGCGGAAGTGCCCGCCGCAGGACTCGCTCCGGCTGAGCGCGTCGAGGCACATGAGCTCGGCGAGTTCCAGGTAGTCGACGATCCGGTTGGCCTTCTCCAGCGACTGGTTGAACTCCTCGCCGGTGCCGGGCACCTTGATGCGCCGCCAGAACTCCTCGCGGATCTGCGGGATGCGCTCGAGTGCCTTGCGCAGCCCGGTCTCCGTGCGGGCCATGCCGCAGAACTCCCACATGAGTTCGCCGAGTTCGCGGTGGAAGGAGTCGGGCGTGCGGTCGCCGTCGACGGCCAGGAGCAGCCGTAGCCGGTCCTCGGTCTCGGCCAGCACCTCCTGTACGTCCGGGTGTTCGTCGGTGACCTGCTCGTGGTGGGGGTGGCGGGCGAGGTAGTCGTTGATGGTCGACGGCAGGACGAAGTAGCCGTCGGCGAGGCCCTGCATCAGGGCCGAGGCGCCCAACCGGTTCGCGCCGTGGTCGGAGAAGTTGGCCTCGCCGATCGCGAACAGGCCGGGGACGGTGGTCTGGAGGTCGTAGTCGACCCAGAGCCCGCCCATCGTGTAGTGCACGGCGGGGTAGATCCGCATCGGCACGGTGTACGGGTCCTCGGCGGTGATCCGGGCGTACATGTCGAAGAGGTTGCCGTACTTCTCCTCGACCTTCGCCCTGCCCATCCGCTGAATGGCGTCGGCGAAGTCGAGGTAGACGCCCTGGCCGCCGGGGCCGACCCCGCGCCCTTCGTCGCAGACGTTCTTGGCGGCCCGGGAGGCGATGTCGCGGGGCACGAGGTTGCCGAAGGCCGGGTAGATGCGCTCCAGGTAGTAGTCGCGCTCGTCGTCGGGGATCTCGTTCGCGGGACGGGTGTCGCCCTGGGCCTTGGGCACCCAGATCCGGCCGTCGTTGCGCAGGGACTCGCTCATCAGGGTGAGCTTCGACTGGTGTTCGCCGGTGCGCGGGATGCAGGTGGGGTGGATCTGGGTGAAGCAGGGATTGGCGAAGTAGGCGCCGCGCCGGTGCGCCCGCCAGATCGCGGTCGCGTTGGAGTTCATGGCGTTGGTCGAGAGGTAGAAGACGTTGCCGTAGCCACCGCTGGCCAGTACGACGGCGTCCGCGAAGTACGTGTCGATCTTCCCGGTGATCAGATCGCGGGCGACGATTCCTCGTGCCCGGCCGTCGATGACGATCACGTCGAGCATCTCGGTCCGCGCGTGCATCTCGATGTTGCCCGCGGCGATCTGCCGTGACAGCGCCTGGTAAGCGCCGAGGAGGAGTTGCTGGCCGGTCTGGCCGCGCGCGTAGAAGGTCCGGGACACCTGGACGCCGCCGAAGGAACGGGTGTCGAGCAGTCCGCCGTACTCGCGCGCGAAGGGCACGCCCTGTGCGACGCACTGGTCGATGATCTCGACCGAGATCTGCGCGAGGCGGTGGACGTTGGACTCCCGCGCCCTGAAGTCGCCGCCCTTGACGGTGTCGTAGAACAGCCGGTGGACGGAGTCCCCGTCGTTGCGGTAGTTCTTCGCCGCGTTGATGCCGCCCTGGGCGGCGATCGAGTGGGCGCGGCGGGGCGAGTCCTGGTAGCAGAACTGCACGACGTGGTAGCCCTGTTCGGCGAGCGTGGCGCCGGCGGAGCCGCCCGCGAGGCCCGTGCCGACGACGATCACCGTGTGTTTGCGGCGGTTGGCGGGGTTGACGAGCTTCGCCTCGAAACGGCGGGTGTCCCAGCGCTCGTTGACCGGGCCCTGCGGGGCCTTGCCGTCGACGAGCGGCTCACCGGTCGAGTAGTCCGCGTAGGAGGTCATGGTCAGCTCACCAATCCGGTCATGACGCCGACGGGTACGGCGAGGAAGCCCGCCGTCAGCACCAGTGCGAGGACGTTTGCGACGGTCTTGAGGGCACGGTCGCGGGAGCGGCTGCCGGCGCCCAGCGTCTGTGCGGCGCTCCAGAAGCCGTGCCGGATGTGCAGGCCGAGCGCGAGCATCGCGACGATGTAGATGGTGTCGCCGTACCAGGTCGAGAAGGTGTCGATGACGTTCTGGTACGGGTGTCCGGCCTGGAATCCGTCCGGGTGCACGGTGCCGGTCGTCAGATCGAGGATGTGCCAGACGATGAAGAGGCCGAGGATGATCCCGCCCCACCGCATGGTGCGCGTCGCATAGCTGGCGCGCCGCTTCTTGTGGACGTATCCGCTGGGGCGCGCCCCGATGTCGCGGCGGCTGAGCTGGTAGGCGGCGGTGGCGTGCGCGACGACGGCCAGGACGAGGACGACGCGGATGATCCAGAGCGCCCACTCGTAGTGCAGGAAGGGCTCGCCGAGGGTTCGCAGCCAGTGCGCGTAGTGGTTGAACTCCCCCGGCCCGAAGAAGATCTTCAGGTTGCCGAGCATATGGACGACGAGGTACAGCAGCATGATCAGGCCGCTGACGGCCATCACGGTCTTCTTGCCGACGGACGAGTCCCACACGGTGCGCGTCAAGGACGGTTTTCGGTCCGTCCGCGTTGCCAGTGCCATGTCACGCACGCTAGGGCCGACGAGGGCGATCGGTCCAAGACATGGTCCGGCTCGTTTCCATAGGCGTGCCCTATCGTGGTTGGTGTGCAGTTCCAGCAGCTTCAGTACTTCGTGGCCGTCGCCGAGACCCGGCACTTCACCCGGGCCGCCGACCTGGTCCATGTCGCGCAGCCGTCGCTCTCCCAGCAGATCAAGTCGCTGGAAAAGGAGCTGGGGGCGGATCTGTTCCTGCGGGCGCGGGGCAACATCACGCTCACGGACGCCGGGGAAGCCCTCCTCCCACTGGCCCGCCGCATCCTCGCCGACGCGGACACGGCCCGGCACGAGGTGCAGGAGCTGGCCCAGCTGCGCAGCGGCCGGGTCCGTCTCGGCGCGACGCCGAGCCTGTGCACGGGCCTGCTCCCGGACGTGCTGCGCGCTTTCCACGACCGCTATCCGGGTATCCGGCTGCTGATCGAGGAAGGGGGTTCCCACGATCTCGTACGGGAACTCGCGCGCGGCGCCCTCGACCTCGCCCTGGTCGTGCTGCCCCTGCCCACGCCGTCTCCGGCCCTGACGACGGTGGAGTTGCTTCGCGAGGACCTGGTGGTGGTGTCGTCACCGGCCGCGCCCGCGCCCGGGTGGGGGCGCAGCACCGTACGCGTGTCCGACCTGGAGGGTGAGCGCCTTGTGATGTTCCGGCACGGCTACGACCTGCGCGAACTGACGGTCGCGGCCTGTCGCGCCGAGGGTTTCGAGCCCGACTTCGCCGTCGAGGGCGGTGAGATGGACGCGGTCCTGGGCTTCGTCCGGGCGGGACTCGGCGTGGCTGTCGTCCCCCGCATGGTCGCCACCCGTTCCGGGCGCGGACTGCGGGTGACACCGCTGGCCCGGCCCGGACTGCACCGCACGATCGCACTGGCGCACCGCAGCGATGTGGCTCCGCCGCGGGCGGCCCGGGAGCTCCAGCGGATGCTGCTGGAGCGGTGACGCTCCGCTGGATGCCGGGTCCCCGGTAGCGCCGTACCTCTGGGCACCGTCCGGGTCCGCAGGTTGTTCGTGGCTGGTCGCGCAGTTCCCCGCGCCCCTTGCGGGGGCGCGGGGAACTGCGCGAGGTCAGCTGGTCGCGTCGACCAGTGCCAGGTCGTGCAGCCGGTCCGGGGGGCCAGGCCGGGCGTAGTACCAGCCCTGGGCCGTGTCACAGCCCAGTATCCGCAGCTGCTCGGCCTGGGCGCCGGTTTCCACCCCCTCGACCGTGACCGCGAGGTCGAGGCTGTGGGCCAGGGTGACGATGCCCTCGACGATCTTCAGGTCGGTCGGGTCCGCGGGGAACTGCTGCATGCTCTGGGTGAAGGACCGGTCCAGCTTGAGGACACTGACCGGCAGACGGCGCAGGTTGGCGAGGTTGGAGTAGCCCGTGCCGAAGTCGTCGAGGGCGATGTCGACACCCATCTCGGCCAGCCGGCGCAGCGGCTTGAGGAGATCGTCGTCCGCGCCGATCAGCGCGGACTCGGTCACCTCCAGGCACAGCCCGTCGGGGTCCAGCCCGGAGCGCTCCAGGATGTCGACCGTGTCCTGGACCAGGCCCGGGTGGGTCAGCTGGCACGGCGACAGGTTGACGTTGATGCGCAACGAGCCCGCGTCGGCGTGCCGTTCCTGCCAGAGCCGGGCCTGCCGGACCGACTGCTCCAGGACCCAGCGGCCGAGCGGCACGATCAGGCCGGTGTGCTCGGCGAGCGGGATGAACTGGTCGGGGCCGAGGACGCCGTGCTGCGGGTGCAGCCAGCGGACCAGCGCCTCGGCGCCCCGCACGCTGCCGTCGCCGAGGTGGACCAGGGGTTGGTACTCGATGAAGAACTCGCCCCGTTCCAGGGCGGTCGGAAGGGCCGTGGTGAGCCCGTGCCGCGTGATGGCGCGGGCGTCGGCCTCGGGGTCGGCGAGCTCGAAGCGGTTGCCGCCCGCGGACTTGGCCCGGTACATGGTGATGTCCGCGCTGCGCAGCACCTCCGCGGGGCCGCGTTCGCCTGCGGGGCCCTCGACGACGCCGATGCTGCCGCGCACGGTCAGGTCACGCCCGTCGATGCTGATCGGGGTGACCAGCGCGTTCATGATGCGTCCGGCGAGTTCGTCCACCTCGCGCTCGGTGTCGGGTCCGGTGGTCAGCGCCACGAACTCGTCGCCGCCGAGCCGGGCGACCATCTCGCCCGAGGCCGTCGCGCAGGACTGCAGGCGGTCGGCGACCTCGACGAGCAGCCGGTCGCCGGCCGCGTGCCCGAGGCTGTCGTTGATGGTCTTGAAACCGTCGAGGTCGAGATAGCAGAGCCCGAAGCGCTGACCCTCGCCCGCGGACAGCGCCTTCTCCAGGCGCTCGAAGAACAGGGTCCGGTTGGGCAACCCGGTGAGCGCGTCATGGGTGGCCTCGTAGCGCAGCCGCAGATTGAGCAGCCGCCGCTCGGTGGTGTCCTCCATGAGCGCGAGCTGGTACTGCGGTGTGCCGTCCGCGTCACGCAGCAAGGAGACCGTCAGGTTGGTCCACAGAGCCGTGCCGTCGGGGCGGTAGAAGGCCTTTTCGACGTGGTAGTGCTCGCGCTCACCACGGACCAACTCCTCATACAGCGGCCACACTTGAGGAGCGTCGTCGGGGTGCGTCCACTCCTGGACCCGGCGGCCGCGCATCGACTGCTCGGAGCCGCCGAACATGCGCAGCAGCGCTCCGTTGACCTGGAGGATGTTGCCTTCGAGGTCGGCGATGCCGATCCCTATGGCCGCGCCCTCGAACACCGCGCGGAAACGGGCCTCGCTCGCGTGCAGCGCCTCCGCCACCAGGCTGCGAGCGTTCAGGGCGGCCCGGGAGATGGCTTCCTGCTCGGCCAGCGTCCGCTCCCGCAGCGCCTGCGCGAACCCGGCGGCCATGGCGTGCTGCAACCGCGCCGAGCGGGTCCGCAGCGCCTCCTGGGGCCCGTCCTCGCCGCAGTAGAGCACCAGATAGGCGTCGACACAGTCGAGGGCGCGGCTGAGTGCCTCCGGGTCGGTGCAGTGCGCCTCGACAAGCGCGGCGCCCACCGCCTGGCCCTCGGCGGCCTCGAAGGTCCTTGCCAGCAGCGCGTCGCTCAACCGCCTGGCGAGCGGCAGCAGTTGGACCTCGAACTCGAGCCTGGTCAGCGACGTCGAGGTGACCGGAAAGACCGCCCGACTCCAGATCGTCGCGAATCTGCGGAGCCTGTCCTCCGGCCCGTCCGATTCGGCGGTCACGCTGTGCGCCCCACGCCGGCGAAACCGGCGAAGGAGTACGGATCCTCGTCCTCTGGTGCCGTGTCGGGCCGCCAGTCCGGCATCGGCACCAGTCCCGGTTCCACCATGTCGTACCCCTCGAAGAACCGCGCGATGTCCTCGCGCGAGCGCATGATCAGCGGGTTGCGGATGTTCTTGTACACATCGACCGTGCCCTCGGCCTGCTCCTGAAAAAGTGGGATTCCCTCGTACGAGGCGTGCGTGACGACGAGCAGGCTGCCTGGCGCGAGCGCGTCGCGCAGCTCGGCCACCGCTTTGTAAGGGTCGTCCGCGTCCTCCACGAAGTGAAGTATGGCAACGAGCAGGAGGGCGACCGGCCGGTTCAGGTCGATCAGACGCTGAACCTGGGAACTCGCCAGGATTTCCCCGGGTTTGAGCAGATCGGCGGCGAGGACGTCCGCGTCCTCGTTGCCCTCCAGTACGGCCTGGCTGTGCGCGACGGCCACGGGGTCGTTGTCGACGTACACGACGTGCGCGCCGGGTCTGGACTCCTGAGCGATCTCATGGACGTTGCCGAAGGTCGGGATGCCGGAACCGATGTCGAGGAACTGGGTGATGCCCTCGCCGGTCGCGAAGCGCACCGCGCGGCGCATGAACGCCCGGTTCGCCTGCATGATCTTGGGAAGTCCCGGCATGAACTCCATCGCCCTGCGGGCCGCGTCCCGGTCGACTTCGAAGTTGTGCGAACCGCCCAGGTAGTAGTCGTATATGCGGGACACGCTCGGCACTGAGATGTCAATGCTGCGGGGGGCCCAGGCGGGACGCTCCATCTATCTCTCCAAGGCGTAGTCGACGGCGTAGGCGCTCCGGTGTTCGAGCTGAGGCTACTGATCGCCCGCCAAAGGAGCGAGCCAAAACGGAAATTGACCGTCCGTTCCCGGTCACTGCCTCCGGCAAGTGCCGAATTGGCGCCCTGTGAACAGCCTTCGAACACGCCCCCGCCGTAACCGTGAAATCGCTCCGAAGCATTCCAAAAGGCCCCGGGGAGTTACGAAGAGTGGCCAGGGATTACCTCACCCGGGCACGCCAAGTGGCCCGCTCCCTCCGTGCGGTACGGAGGGAGCGGACCTGGGTCGCGGGCGCTTTTCTTCTCTTCCGGCACTCCAGCCTGTCGGTGTGCACTCCCTTCCACGTTCCTCGGGTGCCCGGGTGAGGCGATCGAACCCCTGGGAGGTGATCTACTGCGCGGGCGCGCCGACCAGCTTTCCTTCGGGCGACACGGCGTACCAAGTGCCGCCTACGCCCTGGCCGTTGGTGTCTCCGGGAGCCTCGTCACCGGAGAAGGTGTAGATGGGCCAGCAGTCGAGGGCCATCTGCTTGGCGCCGTCCGACCGGGTGAAGGGCATCAGGCCGTCCGAGTCGATGTCGAGGCCCTCGGTGTCGGCCTCCTCGACGGGCGCAACCGCCGGCCACTTCTCCAGGCAGGCGCCGGTGCACGCCGAGATCGAGTCGGGCCATGCCGTGTCCTTGGTGAAGCGGTAGACCGTCAGGCCGTTCTTGTCGACGACGATCTCGCCGAGCTTGGCGTCCTTACGGGTCGACAGGCCGGGCAGGTCGGCCAGGGTCGCCTTCTTGCCGGTGGGCGCCGACGCGAACCAAGTGCCGCCCACGGCCTGGCCGAGGGTGTCACCTGCTTTCGTGTCCTTGGCGTACCGGTACATCGGCCAGCCGCCCACGGTCAGCTGCTTGCTGCCGTCGGGCCGGGTGACCTCGCCGAGAAGCGCCGCGTCCACACCGGTGGCGGCAGTGGCACCGTCCGCCGGAACCGGCGGCCAAGCGGTGGCGCAGTCGCCCTCACAGGTCGACTTCGGCGGCTCGGCAGTGTCCTTGTCGAAGCGGTAAAGGGTGAGCCCGGCACTGTCGGTGAGGACCTCGCCGAGCGTCGCGTTCTCCGCAATGGTGAGCGCACCCGCGGACTTCGCCTGGGTAGCGGCTGCGCCGACTCCCGCCGGGCTCGGGCTGGACAGTCCGTAGTCGCCCGCGGCCGCGGTGGCGCCAACGTTCTGGCCCACGGTCGACTGGGTGCCCTGTTCCTGACCGCACGCCGTCGTGAGCGCCAGCATGGCCGCAGCTGTCGCTACGAGCGAGGCGCTCCGCCAGGAGGTCTTCATTTGGTAACTCCCGCTGTTGGCATAGATGTTGCGGCGCACTGCAGCGCCGCGCATGGCCATAGGTACGGGCCGGAGTGGCGGGTATGTTCAACCACCTCTCAAATTTCTTTCCGAACCCTGTGCCCCGGCCGCCTCTCGCCCCGAGATCGCACACGCGTTCCTCTCCGGTGGCGTTTCCCGCTCAGTCCGTCAAACCGCATGGACCGGGACGTCCTCCATTCGGGGTAACCCTTCTCGGCCAGCTCCTGCGCGGCCCCGGAGCGATCGATGATCGCCGTCGTGCATGGACCCAAGCGGACATGGTCCGCCCTCGTCATACGGGCATCGGCGCTGCTGACGCTCGCCTGGATGCTCAGCGGAACCGCGGGGAGCCCCGCGGTCGCCGACTCCTGTGCGTACGCGTCCGTCGGCCCCGACGGCACCGGAGCGGTGGCAGTCGCCGGCAGCAACACCTGCCCGACCCCGACGCCTCCCCCGCCGTGCCCCACCCCCACCCCGACCCCGCCCCCGACCCCCGAACTTCCGCCACCTCCCGAACCACCACCACCCCCCGAACCCACGCCCACGCGGACACCCACACTCACACCAGCGCCCGAACCGCCACCGCCACCACCACCGCCACCCACACCGCCTCCTCCGACGCCACGACCCGCCGCGCCGGAGCCGGTACCGGCACCCACGCCCACGCCCACGCCGACGCCCACGCCCACGCCGAAGCCAACACCCACTACGAGCGCCCGCCCCAAGCCCTCACCGACTCCGGTGAGTTACCCGGCGTACCACGCCCAGACGCGGCGGCACCTGCCCCGCGGCGGACCGTCCCTGGTCTCGCTCACCCTGCTGATCACCGCGCCCGCGGTGCTCGCCGTCGCGGCGCTGCGCCCGCGCTGATTTCTGGAGGCATTCTTGTCGGAATGGCTTGTTCTCGCCCTCGCGATGGGCGCCGCATGTGTCGTCGTCCTCATCGTGGCCCTCGTACGCCATCGCACGGCCCGCGAGGACGAGGATCCGTCCGAGACCCCGGACGTCATCGAGTACATGACGATGATGATCGGCGTGGTTTACGCCATCGTCCTCGGTCTGGCCATCGCCGGTGTCTGGGAGGCCCGTGGCATCGCCCAGGACCATGTGCAGACGGAGGCCCAGGCGCTGCACGAGATCTCGGAGAGGGTCCGCGTCTACCCGCCCGACGTGCGTGACCGCATCCGCGGCGACGTCGACTCGTATGTCGGCCATGTGGTCACCACCGAGTGGAAGACCATGGCGGACCAGGGCCGGGTGACCGAGCAGGGCGGCCGGCTCTTCGATCGCATCCGTGCCGACGTCACCGACTACCAGCCGGAGACCGACTTCGAGGCCCAGGCCTACCAGCCCCTCGTCGACCAGGTCACCGTGGCCGCCGCCGCACGGAACTCCCGCGCCGACTCGACGGGGGCGACCATGCCGGGCGTGGTGTGGTTCGGGCTGATCACCGGCGGCGTGGTCACCGTGGGGATGGTCTTCGCGCTGCAGATCCGGCGCACCCTGCGCGAGCTGATCCTCGCCGGGCTGTTCTCCTCGCTGATCGCCTTCCTGCTCTTCCTGATCTGGGACTTCGACGCGCCCTACAGCAGGGGCATCACGGCCTCGGCCGAACCGTTCGCCCAGCTGTTCCCGAACCTTCCCGGTTGACGGACCCTCAACAAGGGCTCCGGAACCTGGTCGCCGGGCGGGGGGACGGACGCCACGCCGCGACCGTCCCCCTGTCGCGCGCACCGCGTCCCCTGTGCGGCCCACACGGTTGCCCCATTCGCGCGACAGCGATCGCGCGCAGGCTCGGCCTTTCCTAGCGTTTCGATCATCGAGGTGCATTTCTGGCGCAAGCGGAAAAGGTCCGCAGCAAGGCTCCTCGGGGACCTGGAGGCTCACCATGCGCGCGATACGCGTCGCTTCGGCCGCACTGCTGGGCGTCACCGCCCTGACCTTCACCGCACCCGCCGCCTTCGCGGGCGACGAGAACAACAACATCACCCCGTTCGGATTCAGCGTGCAGCCCTCGACCGTCGCCGCCGGCGGCCAGGTCTCACTGCTCCTGAAGAGAGACGGGGGCTGCCGCGGACGCGCCACGGTCACCTCGGGTGTCTTCGACACCGTCACCATCCCGCAGGGTCAGTCCTCGGCCACGGCCAAGGTCGACTGGGACGCCAAACCCGGTGCCGTGTACGAGGTCACCTTCACCTGTGACGGCGTCAGCGGTCACACCGATCTCACCATCGCCACCGGCCGTTCCGGCGACTCGACCCACTACCCGGTCCCGGTGCAACGCGGCGTCAGGGCCGGCGTCGGCGGCACTGTCGGCGGCTTCGACCTGAAGGAGGTCGGCCTGGGAGCCGCGCTCATCGCCGGTTCTGTCGGCGCGGCGTGGTACATGTCGCGCCGCCGCACCTCGGCCGACGACTCCTGACGGAACGGCACAGCACAGCCCTTCGCCCCGGACCCTTGAGAGGGTCCGGGGCGAAGGGCTGCCACGTGCGGTTGCTGCCACGTGCGGATTCCGAGACGGCGATCTGGTCAGATCCTCTTCTCTGACCTGCGGCGCATCCAGAACACCCCGCCGCCGACGGCAGCAGCGGCCACGAGGGCGCCACCGATCGCCATGTCGGTGGGCGTGGCACCGCTGGAGTTGCTGCCACCGAGACCGCCGCGGACGCCGCCGATGACGGTGAAGGCCGCGGGACGGGTCAGGGTGCCCGTCCCGATGCAGTTGACCGAGATGTCGTACGAGCCGGGGCGTGCGTTCCGGTCGATGGTCGCCGTTCCGCTCGACGTCTCGTTGCTGCCGTTGATGCTGGAGAGCGTCGCCTGCCGGAAGGCGGGCGAGGTCATGGTGCCCCCCTTGGGGCACCCGTCGACGGTCACGGTCAGCTGGCCGCCGCTGGCGATGACGCTGGGCATGGCGACGATGTTGCTCGGGTTGTTCCACGCCGCGGCCATCGGAGCGGCGAGCCCCACCGCGGCGACCGCGGCGGCACTGACCGCCAGGGCACGAGTAGTACGCATGTGATCCTCCGCGGAAGACGCCCCGGGAACCGTCCCCGGTCGATCGGCGAGAAAGCGCCTCCCAGACAGACCCTCAGATGCCGTGCACAGAGCCGCATTTCGAGAATGGTCCGTCCTGGTGAGAGGACACGCCGAGAGAATTCCACACAATCGGATATTGCCGCAGGTCACGGACCGTCAGAAAATTCCTGGCCACGGCAACTCGGATGGCTCACGAAGTGCGTACTCCACCACCCGTTCGCCTTTGCCCCGTCGCCCGCCGGGCGTGCAGCACTTAGCGTTCTCATATGCGCGACGGACGCGGCGACGGCCGCGTCGAGAGGGGATTGCAAATGTCTGCGTCCGAGCTGGTCGAAGAGGAGGAGCAGCGGCAGAAGAAGCGCGCCCCGTGGGGCGTGATAGCGCTTGTTCTGCTGACCGGCCTCGCTCTGATTCGCAATGGTTCCGGTGAGTTCGACGTGGGCCCGCCGCAGCCCGCTTCCGCGGCGGCGGCGAACAGCAACCGCACCCCGGGCGGCACCTTCTCGAATCAGCCTGCCCCGCTGCCGTACTCCGTGGTCGACCGGGTCAGGATCCCGTCGATCCGGGTGGACGCGCCGGTCATGCCGGTGGGCCTGGACCTGGACGGGTGGGTCGACGCGCCGCCGCCCGACGACCCGAACCTCGCGGGCTGGTTCACCGGCGCGGTCTCGCCCGGCGAGAAGGGCACGGCCGTGATCGACGGCCATGTGGACAACATGCGCGGACCCGCCGTCTTCTACGGGCTCGGGGCGCTCAAAAAGGGGAACCGGATCGAGGTGCAGCGCAAGGACGGGAAGACCGCCGTATTCGAGATCTACGGCATCGAGGTCTTCGAGAAGAACAACTTCCCGGGTGACCGTGTGTACGGAAGCAAGGGTGCCCCCGAATTGCGGGTCATCACCTGCGGGGGCGGTTTCTCCAAGCAGCACGGCTACGACGGAAACGTCGTCGTGTTCGCCCGCCTGGCCGAGGTTCGCTGAGCTTCCCCGGCCGGGCGGGCGAAAGCCCGTGGAGGGGGTGGGGGGCTAGGCGTACTGCCGTCTCGGCACGGTGATGTGGTAGCCGGAATCCAGCAGGTGCGGCAGATAGTCGCGCAGCGCCCGTACGCTCTGCGAGCGGTCGCCGCCCGCGTCGTGCGAGAGCACCACGACGCCCGGGGCGGCACCGCGCTCGACCCGGCCGACGATGGTGCGGGTGCCGGGGGACGTCCAGTCGAGTGTGTCGACCGTCCAGGCCAGCGGCTCCATACCCAGGTCGGCGCCGAGCTGGAAGGCCGCCCGGTTCCAGGCCCCGTAGGGCGCGCGGAACCAGGTGGGCGGTTCACCGCAGGTGTCGTCGATGACCTCGCAGGTGCGCTCCATCTCGGAGCGGATCCCCGAGCGGGAGAGCTTGGTCAGCAGCGGATGGGACCAGGTGTGGTTGCCGACGGTGTGTCCGTCGTCGGCCATCTCGCGCAGCAGGTCCTTGTTGTCGGCGGCCATCTCCCCGCACACGAAGAACATCGCCCGCACGTCGTAGTCGCGCAGAGTGCTGAGGATGTCCGGGGTGTAGCGCGGATCAGGGCCGTCGTCGAAGGTCAGCACCATGCTGCGGCCGCGCCCGGACATGCGCAGGAACGGCTCGTGGCGGACCTGGGTCCGCCCGGCCGTGGCGCGCGGCGGGCCGTGGCCGGTCATGGGCTGGAGCCGGTAGGCGGAGGGCTTGAGGGCACGGCGTGCCTGCGGGCCCGGGGCGGGCGGGGCACTGCCTGCCGGGTGCGTGGCCGGTTCGGCGGTAAGGACGTGGGCCGTGCCCGCCGCACCGGCCGCTCCCAGGACGGCGGCACCGGCGATCAACGCACGACGCCGGGTAAGCAGCTGATCCTTTTTCATGACTCATCAGTCACCCAGTTGAGGGGCGCCGCTGTTCAGCAACACCGGTGCGGGCCCACGAAAGCACCCGCCTGGACCATTTCGGCGGCGGCGCCACCGACGTCGCCAAGAATTCGGGTTCGCCCTGGCCACATGTGCCCGTGTGCGCTACGGAGCTGGGGGTTCCGATAACCTCACAGCCGTGACGGAACAGCAGCCCTCGCAGCGGTTCGAACGGGGCACGGACGGTCCCAAGGTCATCGTCGTCGGAGTGGACGGCTCCGACTCCTCGCTGCGCGCGGCGTCGTACGCGGGAGGCCTGGCCCGGCGACAGCACGCGCTGCTCGCCGTCGTCTATGTCCAGCCCGTGATGGCGGCGGGCGCGGCGCTCGGGGTGCCGATCGCCGACACGACCGACGAGATCGCCGAGAGTCTCGTCGCGCAGATCCGGTACGCCGCGGAGCAGGTCAAGGGCATATTCGATGTGCGCTGGGAGTTCCACACCTTCCGCGGCGACCCGTACAACGGCCTGGTGAGCGCGGCGGACCAGCTCAAGGCGGACGCCGTGGTGGTGGGTGCCTCCGAGCAGGCGGGGCACCGGATCGTCGGGTCCGTGGCAATCCGGCTGGTCAAGGCGGGGCGCTGGCCTGTCACTGTCGTGCCGTAACAGCCCGTCGGCACCGGTCACCGCCCCCGATGAACCGCTCACCGCACCGTTCACCGACTGCTTCGACCGCCCACCGCACAACCGTGTGCCGACCCTGTCCTCACGGAGCGGCACCGGCTGGCATACACGCCATGACGGCCGGACCCACCACCATCACCCGCGGAACAACCGCCGAGCACGAGCTGGCCGAACTCCAGCGCGAGCACGGCCGGCCCCTCTTCGCGCTGCTCCTGCGACTCTCCGACGGCGACCGGCAGCGCGCCGAGGACCTGGTGCAGGAGACCTTCGTACGGGCCTGGCAGAACCCCGAGGCGTTGCGTGCCGACGCCTTCGACTCCGTACGCCCCTGGCTGCTCACCGTCGCGAGGCGGCTGGCGATCGACGCGCGGCGGGCCCGCCAGGCGCGGCCCGCCGAGGTCGGGGACGCGGTGCTGGAGAGTGCGCGCGTCTGTGCCGATCACGCCGAAAGGTCCGCGGCGATGCTCGATGTACGGGAGGCTGTGAAGACACTCACTCCCGAGCACCGTGAAGTCCTGGTGCAGGTGTACTTCCAGGGGGCGAGTGTGGCGGAGGCCGCCGCGGCGCTCGGAATTCCGCCCGGTACGGTGAAGTCCCGCGCTTACTACGCGCTTCGCGCCCTGCGCCGGGTACTTCCGGGATACGCGGCCGACCTGCGGTGAAACCAAAGGTCGAGTCAAGCCTCGGTAAAGCGCCTGCCGAGGACCATGGTTGAGCAATCTGCTGTCTTCATCCGTGTTCCGCACTGGGGCCCGGGCTCGGGCCACGCGCACGCACCGGAGGAAGGCAGGAAGGGATGCTGCACAGAGGTCAAGAGAGTACGGACGGCACCGGAGGCGGCGAACTCACCGTCCCCATGGCGTGGTTGTACGCCGAGTACATCGCTGACGAGCTGCTGCGGACCGGCGACCTGATGCCGCCCACATCCTTCGAGTTCCGCGCGGGGCGGGATGCCCTGGCGCTGACCATCTTCCTGTCCGACGCCGGTGGTGAGCTCTCCGGCATCAGGGTCATCACGCAGCTGGAGACCTGGCTTTCGCTGACGGCGTACGACCAGCCGTGGCGGGACTGGGTGCGTGAGCACATGGCTCGGCTCGCGGCCCGGGCCGTCGACTCGGGCGCGCCGGACCCCGACCTGGAGCTGGCCTCGGCGGCCTGGCGGTGGCTGGAGGAGACCGAACTGCTCGCTCCCGACCTGGACGCCGTGCCCGGTGGCGGGCCTGTCCCGGGCGAGGACGACGGTCCGAAGGTGTGGACGCCGGCCTGGCGGCTGGGGCTGCCACTGGGGCATCTGGCGATCCATCTCTTCTGACCCTCCGCTCCGTTCGCCGAACTTTTCCGTCCCGCACCAATCCGCGGGCCCTCTCGCTCCGAACGTCCTGGTCGCCATTCCGAACGAGTCTTGAGTGATTCGGCGGTCCGGTGCGTACCGGTGGGCAACAGCAACACCACCCCACCCCGCGCCATCACCACCATCGCCACGAGGATTCGGTAATCGGTATGAGGTCCCTGGAACGGCATCGCGACGTCGGCGCATACGCGCTCGGCGTGCTGAACGAGGCGGACGCCTTCCGCTTCGAGGATCACCTCATGGAGTGCCCTCAGTGCGCCGCCCATGTGAGTGAATTCCGGCCCGCGGCACGGCAGTTGATGCTGTACCGGCGTGCCACCCCGCGCTCGGTCCACCCCTTCGCCGCCCCTGGCCCCCGGCTTCTGGACCGGCTGCTCGGCGAGGTGGCGAACCGTCACAAGGCCGGGCGCCGACGGTGGCTGTACGCCGTGGCCGCCTCCGTGGTGTTCGCGGCGGGCGGGCCCGCGATCGCGATCGTCACGGCGGACGGCGCCCCGACCGCCCAGGTCGCCGCGACGGACGCGGAGACCGGTGTGTGGGCCCAGGTCACCTCCGAGGACCGGGCGTGGGGCAGCCAGGTCGATGTGCTGGTCAAGGACTCGGCCGGACCGCGCCCCTGTCAGCTCGTCGCGATCGGCAAGGACGGCTCCGAACAGACGGTGACGAGCTGGATGGGGCAGGGGGAGAGCGGCCGGACCACCAGCATGCAGGGCGGCGCCGCGTTGCAGTCCAAGGAGATCAGTCGGTTCGAGGTGCGCACGACGGACGGCGAGCACCTGGTGACACTCGATGCGGGCACCGGCAGTTGACGTCGGGACCGGCCGGTGCGGGGCTACTTCAGGAGCCTTGACATCCGGCGGTCCGCGAGCGGCTTCCCGCCCGTCTGGCAGGTCGGGCAGTACTGCAGCGAGGAGTCGCTGAAGGACACCTCACGGATGGTGTCGCCGCACACCGGGCAGGGCTCACCCGTTCTGCCGTGCACCCGCAGCCCGCTTTTCTTCTCCTTCTTCAAGCGGCCGGCGGCCAGGCCGCGGGAACGCTCCACGGCCTCGGTGAGCGTGGCGCGCAGCGCCTCGTACAGCCGGCCGGTCTCCTCGGCGTTCAGCGTGGCGGCGAGCTTGAAGGGCGACATCCTGGCGGCGTGCAGGATCTCGTCGCTGTACGCGTTCCCCACGCCCGCGATCAGGCTCTGGTCGCGCAGCGCGCCCTTCAACTGGCGCCGCTCGCCCGACAGCAGCTCGGCGAACCGCACCTCGTCGAAGTCGTCGGCGAGCGGGTCGGGGCCCAGGCGCGCGACACCGGGGATCTCCGCCGGGTCCCGTACGACGTACACGGCGAGCTTCTTCTGGGTACCGGCCTCGGTGAGGTCGAAGCCCTCGCCGGTCTCCAGGGCGACCCGCAGCGCGAGAGGGCCCTTGCCGGGGCGCGGCGGACCGTCCGGCAGCGTGTCCTTCCAGTGCAGCCAGCCCGCGCGGGCCAGGTGGGTCACGAAGTGCAGCCCCCCGGCCTCGATGTCGAGGAACTTGCCGTGCCGGTGCACGGCGGTGACCTCGCGGCCCTCGAAGGCACTGACCGGAGGGTCGTACGTCTTCAGGACACTGATGGCGACGGGCAGCACGCGCACGACCGCACGGCCGACGAGGTGGTCGGCCAGGAAGTCCTTCAGCGCTTCGACCTCGGGCAGTTCCGGCATACGTCCAGAATGCCACCCGGCACCGACATCACGATGTGGACCGTTGGTCAGTCCCGTTCCTCAACGGTGAACTCGCACCACACGCACTTGCCGCCGCCGCGGGCCTCCACGCCCCAGACGTCGGTGAGCCGGTCGACGAGGAGGAGGCCGCGGCCCGAGACGCCGGACTCGCCGGCCTCGCGGCGGCGTGGCAGGGCGCTGGAGGAGTCCTCGATCTCGACGCGCAGTCGGTGTTCGGTGCCCGCCAGGGCGCGCAGAGTGACGATCGCCGGGCCCTCGGTGTGGATCAGGGCGTTGGTGATCAGTTCGTCGGCGACCAGCTCGATCTCGTCGGCGCGCTCGGCCGCGCCCCAGGAGGTGACGGCGGCCCGGATCATGTGCCGGGCCCCGGCGAGCGCCTCGGGGTCACCTGCCGCGACATGCTGCTGAACGCGCCCGCCGGCCTGCTGGGCGGTGAGGGTGCGGCGGCGCAGGAGCAGCAACGCGACATCGTCGTCGCCGCCGCGGTCCTCGGCGACGTCGATGAGCCGGTCCGCGAGGTCGTGGACGTCGGCCGGGCCCGTGCGGACGAGCCTCTGGAGGGTGCGCATTCCTTCGCCGAGGTCGATCCCCGGCTGCTCGACCAGGCCGTCGGTGTACATCAGCAGGGTCTGGCCCGGGTCCAGCTCGAAGGTGCCGACCGGGTATTCGAGGCGCCCGAACTCGGCGGACAGGCCGAGCGGCAGGCCTCCTGCCACGGGCAGCCGGTAGCAGCTGCCGTCGAGCTGCCGGACCAGCGGGTCGATGTGGCCGGCCCGGACCAGCTGGACGACACCGGTGGACGGGTCGGCCTCCGCGTACAGGCAGGTCGCGAAGCGCTGGGTGTCGAGTTCCTTCAGGAAGACCGAGGCGCGGGCCATCACGGTGGCCGGTGTGTGGCCCTCGGCGGCGTAGGCGCGCAGCACGATGCGGAGCTGGCCCATGACGGCGGCGGCGTGCGTGTCGTGGCCCTGGACGTCGCCGATGACGGCGCCGACGCGACCGCCGGGCAGCGGAATCACGTCGTACCAGTCGCCGCCGATGTCCCTGCCGAGGGAGGCGGAGCGGTAGCGGACGGCGATGTCGGCGCCGGGCACGCCCGGGATGGAGCGCGGCAGCATGGCCTGCTGGAGGCCCTGGGCGAGGTCCTTCTCCTGCTCGTAGAACATGGCCCGCTGGAGGCTCTGCGCGATGCTGCTGCCGAGCGCGAGGAGGACATTGCGGTCCTCCTCCGAGAAGCCGTGCCGGTCGTCGTAGAGCAGGCCGATCGCGCCGATGGGCCTGGCCTGCACGATGAGCGGCAGATAGGCGGCCGAGGTGATCTTCAGATCGGTGATGTGCGGCCACAGCAGCGGGTACGCCTCGGCGAACTCCTCCGGTGACTCGATGAAGTGCGGTACGAGGGTCCGTACGACCTCGTTCATCGGGTACTGCGCGTCCATGCGCGTGATCCGGGTGCCCTGCACGTAGCTGTCCTCGGGGCCCGCGGCGACCATGTTGATGCGGCCCGCCTCCACCAGGCCCATGACCAGGCTCGTCGCCCCGAGGTGGGTGATGCCGTGGGTGTCGTCCAGCACGTCGATGACGTCCTGGACGGTGCGGGCGTGGGCCAGTGCCGCCGTGGTGATCTGCACGACGCTCGTCTGCTGGCGGCGGAACCGGTCCTGGGCGGCCTGCTCACGGCGCGCCGCGCGCTCGCTCAGCTCCTGTGTGGCGTCCCGGAGGATGCCGATGATCCGGCGGGGTCTGCCGGTCTGGTCGCGGCGGATGTAGCCCTGGGTGTGGGTCCAGCGCAGGCTGCCGTCCCGGGTGCGGATGCGGAAGTAGACGCCGTAGTTCTCGCTGCCGTCCTTGAGCGCCTGGGAGACCAGGGTGTCCAGGCGTATGCCCTCGGCCGGAGGCACGCGTACGGACAGGGTCTCCGGGTTCCCGTCGAATTCCTCGGGAAGCACGTCGAAGACCTCGTGCGCCTGGGCGTCCATCTGGAGCAGACCCGTGTCCAGGTCCCAGTCGAAGCTGCCCATGCGGTTGAGCGCCAGGATCGGATCCGGGTGGGCGGGCCAGTCGTCCGGGAGTGACTGGGCGCTCGCTCCCCGATCAACCATGTGGCCACTTTGCCAGGATTTACCAGATTATTCGACCTCTGCATACAAAGTCCGGCTCGGGCACGCAAGCGGAGGCAGTCACCCAGCGTCACACTGAGAGGGAGAGGAGCGCGCGTCGTGGAGTGGTTCGTCGCACCCGAGTACTGGCTGAGCCGGCTGGTCTTCCAGCGGGCGCTCGCCGTGCTGTACCTCGTCGCGTTCCTGGGCGCGGCGCTGCAGTTCCGCGCGCTGATCGGGGAGCGCGGGATGCTGCCGGTCCCCCGCTTCGTGGCACGGACGCCGTTTGGCCGGGCGCCCAGTGTGTTCCAACTGCGCTACTCGGACCGCTTCTTCGCGGCCTGGTGCTGGACGGGCTGCGCGGTCTCGGTGGCGCTGATCGCGGGCCTGGACTCACACCTTCCGCTCTGGGGCGGCATGTTGCTGTGGCTGGTCCCGTGGGTGCTGTACCTGTCCGTCGTCAACGTCGGTCAGACCTGGTACGCGTTCGGCTGGGAGTCGCTGCTCCTGGAGGTGGGATTCCTCGCCGTCTTCCTCGGCAACGACGAGGTGGCTCCGCCCGTCGTCGTCCTCTTCCTGCTGCGCTGGGTGCTGTTCCGTGTCGAGTTCGGCGCCGGGCTGATCAAGATGCGGGGCGACGAGTGCTGGCGGAAGCTGACCTGCCTCGACCACCACCACGAGACCCAGCCGATGCCGGGCCCGCTGAGCTGGTTCTTCCACCACCTCCCCAAGGCGTTCCACCGGGTCGAGGTGGCGGCCAACCACGTCACCCAACTGGTCGTGCCCGTGCTGCTGTTCACCCCGCAGCCGATCGCCACGGCCGCCGCCTCGCTGATGATCCTCACCCAGTTGTGGCTGATCCTGTCCGGCAACTTCTCCTGGCTGAACTGGATCACGATCGTGCTGGCCCTGGCGGCCGTCGAGTTCCCGAGCACCGCACCGGACGTTTCCGGGACCCCGCTCTGGTACGAGGTCGTGGTCCTCGCCGTGGCCGCCGCGCTGCTGGCGCTCAGCTACCGCCCGGTCCGCAACATGCTGTCCCGGCGCCAGGTCATGAACCGCTCCTTCGACCCGCTCCATCTGGTCAACACCTACGGAGCGTTCGGCAGTGTCAGCAGAGTGCGCCACGAGGTGATCGTCGAGGGCACGGCGGACGAGCTGCCACGGAAGGACTCGGACTGGCGGGAGTACGAGTTCAGGGGCAAGCCGGGCGATCCTCGCCACTGGCCGCGCCAGTTCGCGCCGTACCATCTGCGGCTCGACTGGATGATGTGGTTCGCGGCGCTCTCCCCCGCGTACGCGGACGCCTGGTTCGGCGGTCTCGTGGAGCGGCTTCTGGAGAACGACCGGGACACGCTACGGCTGCTGCGCCGCTCCCCGTTCCCCGCCGACGCCCCGCCCCGCCATGTCCGCGCGAGCCTCTACCGTTACCGCTACACGACCTGGCACGAACTGCGCGAGTCGGGTGCGTGCTGGCACCGGACGTACGTACGCGAGTTCCTGCCGCCGACCCGGCTCGATTCGGTGGCTCAGAGGCGGTAGACGCGGGTGGCGGTGTCCGTGAAGACCTGCGCACGCTCGGCAGCGCTCAGACCGGTGGTCAACTCCTGTGCGGTGTCGGCCACTTGTTCGTAGGTCGCCGCCAGGATGCACACCGGCCAGTCGGAGCCGAACATCAGGCGGTGGGGTCCGAAGGCGTCCAGGACGGTGTCCGCGTACGGGCGCAGGTCCTCGGTCGTCCACTTCGCGTGGTCCGCCTCCGTCACCATGCCCGAGAGCTTGCACACCGTGTTGGGCCGGGCGGCGAGGGCGCGGACGTCGGATGACCACGGTTCGAACTCGCCCGCGGCGATGGGCGGCTTGCCCACGTGGTCCAGTACGAAGGTGAGTTCGGGCAGCAGCGCCGCCACCTCCGCGCAGGAGGGCAGCTGGTGGGGCTGGACGATCAGGTCATAGACGAGCCCCGCCTCCGCGATGGCCGAAAGTCCGCGCCGCACGTCCGGGCGCAGCAGCCACTGGGGGTCCGGCTCCCCCTGGACCTGATGGCGGATGCCCTTGAGATACCGGCCGCCCGGCAACTCCCGCAGCCGCGCGAGCTCGTCGGCGACATCGGGGGCGGTCAGGTCGGTCCAGCCGACCACTCCCCCGATCAGCTCGCTCTGCGCCGCGAGGGCGAGGAACTCCGGGGTCTCCGCCGCAACGGTGATCGTCTGCACGAGAACGGTGCGGTCGACTCCGGCGGCCCGCGCTTGAGGTTCGAGGTCGGCGATGGTGAAGTTCCGCCGCAGGGGCTGGAGTTCGGGTCCGGTGATCCAGTCCTGGTCCCGTACGGAGAGGTCCCAGACGTGGTGGTGGGCGTCGACGGTCATGGCAGCTCCCATACGACGGGCAGGGCTGCCTCCGCGCCCTGGCCCGAGTAGTCGTGTACGGCGTCGAGAAGTTGCGTCATTCTCGCCTGCCAGGCGATGTTGACGGGCAGCTTCTCCAGTTCGGCGAGCATCTTGCCGTAGTCCTCGCACTCCACGAGGTGGAAGAGGTCGGTGCCGCTGCGCCAGATGGTCCAGGAGGTGGCCCCCGCGGCCCGGATCGCCCTGGTCAGTTCGGCCGGGACCTTGAGATGGGCGGCTTCGTACTCGGCAATGCGGTCCGCGCGGACCTTGGTGTGCAGCGCGACTCTCATGACGGCTCCTGTACGGGTACGGGGGCATCGGAGGGCAGCAGGTTCTCGGCGCGCAGTTCCTGCCAGAAGGCCGCGGGTACCGGCGCAGCGAACTGCTCGGCACAGTCGCGGACTTCGTACGGTGAGCGGGCGCCGACGAGGACGCTGGCCACCGTCGGGTGGGCGGCCGGGAAAGCCAGGGCGGCGGCGCGCAGGGTCGTGCCGTGCCGTTCGGCGATCTCCTTCAGCCGCAGGGCGCGGTCCAGCAACTCGGGTGACGCTGCGGCGTAGTTGTATGTCGCCCCCGGTCGCGGGTCGGCCAGCAGGCCGGAGTTGAAGGCGCCGCCGATGACGACGGAGGTGCCGCGCTCCTCGGCGGCAGGCAGCAGGTCGGTGAGCGCGCGGTGGTCGAGCAGGGTGTACCGGCCCGCGCACAGGACCACGTCGACGTCCGTGTCGCGTACGAAGCGGGTCAGCATCTCGGTCTGGTTCATGCCGGCGCCGATCGCGCCCAGCACGCCTTCCGCGCGCAGCTTCTCCAGGGCCGGGTAGGCCTCGCGGAATGCCTGCTCGGCGTGGTCGTCCGGGTCGTGGAGGTAGACGGCGTCCACGTGGTCGAGGCCGAGCCGTTCGAGGCTGGCGTCCAGGCTCCGCCTGATGCCGTCCGCGCTGAAGTCCCAGACACGACGGTGGGTGGCGGGCACGGCGAAGCCGTTGTCCAGGTCGTCGCCGCCGGAACCCGCGGACGCGGGTTCCAGGCGGCGGCCCACCTTGGTGGAGACGGTGTACTCGGAGCGCGGCCGGTCGCGCAGGGCCCCGCCGAGACGCCGCTCTGCGAGGCCGAGGCCGTAGTGCGGGGCCGTGTCGAAGTAGCGGATGCCGCCCGACCAGGCGGCGTCCACAGCCTCGTACGCCTGCTCGTCGCTCACGGCGGTGAACAGGTTGCCGATGGCCGCGGCACCGAAGGACAGGGGGCTGACCTCGACGCCGCTCTTCCCGAGCATGCTCACTGGCCCGCCGGGCGCAGCCGCAGGCCCTGCATACCGCCGTCGACGGCCAGTGACGTACCCGTGGTGGAGCCGGCCAGCGGGCTCGCCAAGTAGGCGATGGCGCCCGCGACTTCGGCTGCCGAGACGAGGCGGCCGGAGGGCTGGCGGGCCTCCAGGGCGGCGCGTTCGGCGGCGGGGTCGGGGGCCGCGTCCAGGAGGCGGCTGACCCAAGGCGTGTCCGCCGTGCCGGGGTTGACGCAGTTGACGCGAATGCCTTCGCGGAGGTGGTCGGCGGCCATCGCGAGGGTGAGGGAGAGGACGGCGCCCTTGCTGGCGGAGTACAGGGCGCGCTGCGGGAGTCCCGCGGTGGCCGCGATGGAGCAGGTGTTCACGATCGCGGCGTGCGCGGAGGCACGCAGGTGGGGCAGGGCCGCGCGGGTCGTGCGGACGATGCCGAGGACGTTGACGTCCAGGACCCGGTGCCACTGCTCGTCGTCGTTGTCCTCCACGGTGCCCGCGGCGCCGATGCCCGCGTTGTTGACCAGAATGTCGAGTCCGCCCAGCTCCGCGACGGCGGCGGCAACCGCCTCGCGCACGGACGCGTCGACGGAGACGTCGGCGCGGTAGCCGAGGAGCGGCTTCTCGACGGACGACGGGTCCAGGTCGAGGACGGCGACCTGGGCGCCGCGGTCGGCGAGGAGGTCGGCGGCGGCCCGGCCGATTCCGGAGGCGCCACCTGTGACGAGTGCCTTGAGTCCTTCGAAGTCGGTCATGCCGCTGCTCCCTTCGGGTCGGTGAGTGACTGCTGGGCGAGGTCGGCGGCCCAGAAGGTGCCGTGGGGGAAGGTGAACTCCGCGATGGACTCGGGCCGCATGGTGGCCGAGAAGCCGGGTGCGGCGGGCGCCGCGTAGTGACCTTCGCGTATCACCACCGGGTCCAGGAAGTGACCGTGCAGGTGGTCGACGTACTCGATGACCCGGTCCTCGGTGGTCCCGGAGAGGGCCACGAAGTCGAACATCGAGAGGTGCTGGACGAGTTCACACAGGCCGACCCCGCCCGCGTGCGGGCAGACCGGCACGCCGAACTTGGCGGCGAGCAGCATGATGGCGAGGTTCTCGTTGACGCCGCCGACGCGGGCGGCGTCGATCTGCAGGACGTCGATGGCGCCGGCCTGGAGGAGCTGCTTGAAGATGATGCGGTTCTGGACGTGCTCGCCGGTGGCGATCTTGACCGGTGCGACGGCCTTGCGGATGGCGGCGTGGCCGAGGACGTCGTCGGGGCTGGTGGGCTCCTCGACCCAGTAGGGCTCGTACTCGGCGAGGGCCTTGGTCCAGGCGATGGCCTCGTCCACGTTCCAGCGCTGGTTGGCGTCGACCGCGATGCGGATGTCCGGGCCGACCACGGAGCGGGCGACCCGGCAGCGGCGTACGTCGTCCGCCAGGTCGGCGCCCACCTTCAGCTTGATCTGGGTGAAGCCGTCGGCGACGGCCTGGGCGGCGAGGCGGGTGAGCTTCTCGTCGCTGTAGCCGAGCCAGCCGGGTGAGGTGGTGTAGGCGGGGAAGCCGCGCTCGACGAGCCGGGCCTGCCGGTCCTGGGCGCCTTGTTTGCCGCGCCGCAGCAGGTCCAGCGCCTCGTCGGGGGTGAGCGCGTCCGTGATGTAGCGGAAGTCGACCTGCCCCACCAGCCACTCGGGTTCGGCGTCGGCGAGCAGCTGCCACAGCGGTTTGCCCGCGCGCTTGGCCACCAGATCCCATACGGCGTTGACGACGGCGCCGATCGCCATGTGCATCACGCCCTTCTCGGGACCGAGCCAGCGCAGCTGGCTGTCGCCGATCAGGTCGCGGCCCAGGGAGCCCGGGTCGGCGCACAGCTCGTCGACGGACCGCCCGACCACATGCCCGCGCAGCGCGTCGATCGCGGCGACCTGGACATCGTTGCCCCGCCCGATGGTGAAGGTGAAACCGTGCCCCTCGATGCCGTCGGCAGCGTCGGTGCGCAGGACGACGTACGCCGCCGAATAGTCGGGGTCCGGGTTCATCGCGTCGGAGCCGTCGAGCTCGCGCGAGGTGGGGAAGCGGATGTCGTAGGTGTCGACCGCGGTGACGCGGGCGGGGATCGGGGACACGGAAGGCCTTTCGATCGGTGACAGGGGATCCTCGGTGACCGTGCGGCGGCGAGGCGTCAGTCCTGGGCGCGGCCGGTGGTCACGCGGGCGATCATCAGGGCGACGAGGATGATTCCGCCGTAGATGGCCTGGATCCAGAAGGACGGCACCTGGGCGAGCGTGAGCAGGTTCTGTACGACGCCGAGGAGCAGGACGCCGGTCAGGGCGCCGAACATGGTGCCCTTGCCGCCGTCGAGGCTGATGCCGCCGATGACCGCGGCCGCGAACACGGTGAAGATCATGTTGTTGCCCTGGTTGGCGCTGATCGCCCCCACGTACCCGGTCTGCATGATTCCGCCGACGGCGGCGAGGACGCCCGCGACGACGAAGACGCCGAGCATCACGCTCTCGACGCGGATACCGGCCGCCCGGGCCGCGTCCGCGTTGCCGCCGATGGCGTACAGGGCGCGGCCGATGCGGTGGTACCTGAGGATCAGGCCCGTGACGCCGAAGGCCACGGCGGCCAGCCACACCGACATCGGGATGCTCAGGAAGGTGGTGGTGGCCAGCGAGAAGAACGAGTCGGGCATCCCGAACAGCGTCTTGCCCTCCGTGGCGCCGACCAGCAGCCCGCGCAGGACGATCAGCATCGCGAGGGTGACGATGAACGCGTTGAGCTTGAGCTTCACGACCAGGATGCCGTTGAAGGCGCCGACGACACCGCCCACGACGAGCATCGCGAGGATGGCGAGCGCCACGGGGAACTCCGTGCCCCAGCCGGACTGGGCGACGGGCAGCACGAGCAGCGCGCCGACGGCCGGTGCGATGCCGACGACCGACTCCAGCGACAGGTCGAACTTGCCGGTGATGAGGACGAGCGACTCGGCGAGCACCACCATCGCGAGTGCCGCCGAGGCGCCCAGGATGGAGATCAGATTGCGCTCGGTGAGAAAGGAGTCGTTGACGAACGCACCGAGCACCAGAAGCAGCAACAGGGCTGGTACGAGGGCGAGTTCGCGAGCCCGGCGGAGCAGTACCGCCTTGGCCGCGCGCGGGTCGGGGACTCGTACGGGGGTGGCGGTAGAGGCCGACGGGGCCTTCGTGTCAGCCATGGTCCACTCCTTCGATGGAGGCGATGAGCTCGTGGTCGCGCCAGCCGGCGGGGTGTTCGGCGACGACGCGGCCGTGGAAGAGGACGAGGACCCGGTCGCAGCGGCGCAGGTCGTCGAGTTCGTCGGAGACGACGAGGACCGCGGTGCCGTCCTCGCTGGCGGAGTCCACACGGGACAACAGGGACTCCTTCGACTTCACGTCGACGCCCGCGGTGGGGTTGATGAGGACGAGAAGGCGCGGGTCGGAGGCGAGGGCGCGGGCCATGACGACCTTCTGCGCGTTGCCTCCGGAGAGGTCGGAGACGGGCTGCTCGGGGCCTTCGGTGTGGATGTCGAGGCGTTCGATCAGCTCGGTGGCGAAGCCGCGTTTGCGGTCGGTGCCGATGAAACCGTAGCGGCCCAGGCGGTTCAGGACGGTCATGGTGGCGTTGTCGCCGATGGTCATCCCGGAGACGAGGCCCTGGTCGTGCCGGTCGCGCGGGACGAAGCCGACGCCCGCCTTGAGCGTGGCCTGTACGTCGCCGAACGGGAGCCGCTCGCCGTCGAGTTGAACGGTGCCGCCGGTCGGCGTGTGCAGCCCGGCGAACGACTCGGCCAGCTCGATCTTCCCGCTCCCGCTGGAGCCGGCCAGGCCGACGACCTCGCCGCGGCGGACGGTGAGATCGACGTTCTCGTAGGCGTCCGAGGTGAGCCCCTTGGCGTCGAGGATGACCGGCGCCTCCTGGTCCGTCTTCCTGATCTGAACGGACCTTTCGGCGATCACCTCTCCCGCCATGGCCTCCACCAGCGCCGCGCGCGGCAGTTCGGCGACCGGCGCGGTGGTGATCCAGCGGGCGTCACGCAGGACCGTGACCGTCTGGCACACCTCGTACACCTCCTGGAGGTGGTGCGAGATGAACAGGAAGGTGACGCCGGAGTCCTGGAGTGCGCGCATGCGGGTGAAGAGCCGCTCGATCTCGCGGTTGTCGAGCTGCGCGGTCGGCTCGTCAAGCACGATGAAGCGGGCGCCGAAGCTCAACGCCCGTGCGATCTCCACCATTTGGCGGTCCTCGACCTTGAGGTCGGCGGTCCGCGCGTCCGGGTCGACGTGCACGTCCCAGGTGTCCAGGACCTCCGCGGCCTCGGATTTCAGCCTGCGCCAGCTGATGAGGCCCCCGCGCCCGGTCGGCTGCCGGTTGATGAAGAGGTTCTCGGCGACCGTCAACTCCGGCACGACGGTGGGTTTCTGGTAGACGCAGGCCACCTTGCGGCGCCAGGCGTCGCGGTCGGCGAGCGGGGGTGCCGGCTCGCCGTCGAAGCGAACCGTGCCCTCGTCGGCGGCCTGGAGGCCGGTGAGGATGGTGACGAGAGTGGACTTGCCCGCGCCGTTGCGGCCGACGAGGGCGTGCGACTCACCGGGAAGAACGGTGAGCCGCCCGTCTTGGAGGGCGACGGTGGGGCCGTACCGCTTGGCCACCCCCCGTGCCTCCACCAATGGTGTAGTCATCAGACCGTGTTGCCCCAGAGTGAGGCGTCGTCCACGTTGTCCTTGGTCACCAGCGGCGCGGGCAGCTGGTCCTCGAGGATGCCGCTGGGCAGCTTGACGATCTCGGAGTCGTGGTCGGTCGGGCCGGGCTTGAAGGTCTTCCCCTGCATGGCCGCCTTGATGTAGTACATGCCGTACTTGGCGTAGAGGTCGGCGGGCTGCGAGACGGTGGCGTCTATCTCGCCCTTGCGGATGGCGTCGTACTCCTGCGGGATGCCGTCGTTCGAGACGATGGTGATGTGGCCCGCCTGACCGACCGTCTTCAGCATTCCCTTGGACTTGAGGGTCTGCAGGGTGGGCGCGAGGTAGACGCCGCCCGCCTGCATGTAGATGCCCTTGATGTCCGGGTTGGCGTTCAGAAGGGTGTCCAGCTTGGAGGCCGCGGTGTCGGACTCCCACTTGGCCGGGATCTCCAGGACCGACAGCTTCGGGTACTTCTCCTTGACGCAGGAGCGGAAGGCCTCCGAGCGCTCACGTCCGTTGACGGACGCCAGGTCGCCCATGATCTGCACGACCTTGCCGGACTTGACCTGCGCCCCGAGGTACTCGCAGGCCTTCTCGCCGTACGCCACGTTGTTGGCGCGTACGACCATGGCGACCTTGCCCTTCTCGGGCGCCACGTCGACGGCGACCACGGGGACGCCCTTGCGCTCGGCCTGGTCGAGGCCGGCGGCGATCGCGGCGCTGTCCAGGGGGGCCACGACGATGCCCTCGACGCCCTGGTTGAGCTGGTTGTTGATGTCGGTGATCTGCTGCGACGGGTCGCTGTTGGAGTTGACGGTCTTGAGCGCGTCCACGCCTTCGGACTCCGCCATCTTCGGCACGTAGTCGTTGTACGACTGCCAGAACGGCGAGGTCAGCAGGGGCAGGATCACCCCGACCTTGCCGTTTCCGTCGCCTCCTGCGCCGCTCGAGGCGACGTCGTCCTTGGTGCTTCCGCAAGCCGCGAGCACGAGGGTGGCGCACGCGGCCGTAGCCGCCGCACGCACCGCTCGCGACGATATTCGCCTGTTCCGCACGGTTCTGCCGGGCATCTGACGGCTCCTCATTGAGCGAGTTCGAGCAGGACGCGTGGCCGGAGAGTCCCTCTTCCAGCCGCCGCGACGAATATTTATCAGACCACTTCGGGGTCACGACACCCCTCGACGCCAATTTTTCCTTGTTTTCGGCCGTAGTGGTCGGACCACTTGGCTGGTTAGACTGCGGCGCACCCCGGCATCAGGAGGAACAGGCGTGGACGAGCCCGCCCCGCAGAAGGGCACCGTGACGCAGCGCGCCATCGAGCGGATCAAGGCGATGATCGGCGAGGGCCGGCTGGAGCCGGGACAGCGACTGCCGACCGAGCGCGATCTGGCCGCCCAGCTGGGCATGTCCCGCAGCTCGATGCGCGAGGCGATCCGCGCGCTCACCGTCCTCGGGGTGCTGGAGGCGCGGCACGGATCGGGTATCTACGTCACGCAGCTGGAGGCCGGGGACCTCCTGGAGACCTTCGGCGTGGTGGCCGACCTGTCCCGGGGGCCTCGCCTGGTCGAGCTGCTGGAGATCCGCCGGATCCTGGAGTCGACGGCGACCGCGCTGGCCGCGGCGCGGATCACCGCGGACCAGCTCGCCGACGTGGAGAAACACCTCGCCGCGATGAACGCGACGGACGATCCGGAGGAGATCCTCTCGCACGACCTCGCCTTCCACCGCGCCATCGCCGGAGCGGCCGGAAACGAGACGATGGCGGCCATCCTGGAGGGCCTCTCCTCCCGCACCTTCCGCGCCCGGGTCTGGCGCGGCTATGAGGAGGAGGGCGCCTTCGAGCGCACCCGACGCGAGCACGCGGCGATCCACCGGGCGCTCGTCGCGCACGACCCGGAGGCGGCCAGGGCGGCCGCCGCCGCGCACGTGGGCGAGGTGGAACAGTGGCTGCGGTCCCAGCTCACGTCGAAGCCGGAACCGCCCACATCGGCCGAGCCGCGATAACCACGCCCGCACGGGGCGAGCCGCTACCACCACGGCCGGCGCCGGATGCCAAGAGCACGTCAGGCTCGCACCCGACGCACCCGACGCACCCCGGCCCGCACCGGACGCCGGGAGTTCCTCAGGCTCGCGACAGCCGTAGCGTCACCAGCTCGAAGGCACGCAGCCGCAGGGTGATCCGGTCGCCGTCCAGCTCGGGCACGGCGGCGTCCGCCAGCGGGCGCTCCAGCAGATCGGTCACCGTGACGCCGGCGGCCTCGAACCCCGTCGTCAGCGTGGCGCGCGTACGAGCACCGCGTGACTCGTGGAAGCGGACGATCACGTCACCGCTGCCGTCGTCGGCCAGCTTGAGCGCCGTCACGACGACGGCGTCCTGCTCGACGGCAACCAGCGGCGCGACCTCCCGGGAGCCGGTCACCCGGCGCTCCGGCAGGTTGATCCGCCATCCCTCACGCACCGCGTCCCCGATCGCCGCGCCCGCCACCAGCGCGTGCCGGAAACGGTGCACGCCCTGGTCCGTCTCGGGGTCGGGGAAGCGCGGGGCACGGAGCAGCGACACGCGCACGGTGGTGGTCGTCCCGGAGTCGGTGTCACGGACGGTCCGGGTCACGTCGTGCCCGTACGTCGAGTCGTTGACCAGGGCGACGCCCCAGCCGGGCTCCTCGATGTGCACGAACCGGTGGTTGCACGCCTCGAACTTGGCTGCTTCCCAACTGGTGTTGGTGTGCGTGGGCCGATGGAAGTGCCCGAACTGTGTCTCGGACGCATACCGTTCGGCGTGCACGTCGAGCGGGAAGGCGAGCTTGAGGAACTTCTCGGTCTCGTGCCAGTCGACCTCGGTGTCGATGCCGAGCCGCCGCTCCCCGGGCGCGAGCGACAGCACCTGGGTGACCCGCGACGCGCTGAAGGACCGGACGATCCGGACCGACACGCCGTCAGCGCCGGGCACGACCTCGTCGGCGTCGACCAGGTCGGTGACGGTGTTGCGGTAGAACTCGTCGACGTCCCAGGCGTCCCACATGTTCGGGAAGTCGGGGTGCAGTTGGAGCAGGTTCGCGGCCTGACCCGGCGCGACCGTCTCCCGGTCGGCCTCGATGTCGTACGCCGACACGACGAGCCCCCGCGCGTCGATACCGACCCGCAGCAGCCCGTTGTCGAGCAGGAACCCGCCGTTGACGCGGGGCGCGAGTGCGACGCCGCCCTCGACGGCCGGGGTCCGCGCGCCGCCCGCCGGGACGCCCTCGCGCAGGTGCGGCGCCGAGTTGAAGACGAGGTCCGTGGAGCCCTCGCCGGCCAGGGCGCGCTGGGCCGCGTCGATGATGCCGTTCAGCTCGGCCGCGAGACGCTCGTAGGTGGCGCGCGCCTCGCGGTGCACCCAGGCGATGGAGGAGCCGGGCAGGATGTCGTGGAACTGGTGCAGCAGCACCGTCTTCCAGATGCGGTCCAACTCCTCGTGCGGATAGGGGAATCCGGTCCGTACGGCCGCGGTCGCCGCCCACAGTTCGGCCTCGCGCAGGAGGTGTTCGCTGCGCCGGTTGCCCTGCTTGGTCCTGGCCTGGCTGGTGAGTGTGGCGCGGTGCAGTTCGAGGTACAGCTCGCCGACCCATACGGGGGCGCCCGGGTATTCGGCCTCCGCCTTCTTGAAGAAGTCCTCGGGCGTCTCCCACACCACCGTGGCGGAACCTTCGAGGTCCTTCAGGCGGGCGGCCTTCGCGATCATCTCCCGCGTCGTGCCGCCGCCTCCGTCGCCCCAGCCGGTCGGGGCGAGGGAGTGCCGGGCGACGCCCTTGTCCTTGAAGTTGCTCGCCGCGTGGGCGATCTCGCTGCCCTTCATGGAGCAGTTGTAGGTGTCGACGGGCGGGAAGTGCGTGAAGATGCGGGTGCCGTCGATGCCCTCCCACTGGAAGGTGTGGTGCGGGAACTTGTTCGTCTGCGACCAGGAGATCTTCTGAGTCAGCAGCCACTTGGAGCCGGCCGCCTTGATGATCTGGGGCAGCCCGGCCGCGAAGCCAAAGGTGTCGGGCAGCCAGGCCTCGTCGTTCTCGATGCCGAACTCTTCGAGGAAGAACCGCTTGCCGTGCACGAACTGACGGGCCATCGCCTCCGAGCCCGGCATGTTCGTGTCCGACTCGACCCACATGCCGCCCGCGGGCACGAACCGCCCGTCGGCGACGGCCTTCTTGACCTTCGCCCACACCTCCGGCCGGTGCTCCTTCACCCAGGCCCACTGCTGGGCCTGGGACATGGCGAAGATGAACTCGGGCTCGTCCTCGATCAGCGCGGTCATGTTGGAGGTCGTCCGGGCGACCTTGCGGACCGTCTCGCGCAGCGGCCACAGCCACGCCGAGTCGATGTGCGCGTGCCCGACGGCGCTGATCCGGTGCGCGGAGGGCACGGCGGGCTCGGCCAGCACCCCGGCCAGCCGTGAACGCGCCGCTTCCGCCGTGCCGTTGACGTCCTGGAGGTCGACGGCGTCCAGCGCCCGTTCCACGGCCCGCAGGATGTCCCAGCGCCGCGCGGAGTCCACCGGCAGCTCGGCCATCAGCTCGCCGAGCACCTCCAGGTCGAGGACGAGCTGCCACACGTTCTCGTCGAAGACCGCGAGGTCCATCCGCTCCAGCTTGTACTGCGGCTCAGTGCCCGCCGTCTCCTTGTCGCCCAACTGCGTGGGCAGGAAGGGGTGGTAGTCGAGAATGACCGGGTTGGAGGCGGCCTCGATGTGCAGCCGGACCTCCTCGCCGCCCTCGACGGGGGCGCCGATTCTGACCCACTGGTTGCGCGGGTTGAGCCCCTTCACCGGTGTCCCGTCGGGCCGGTAGACGAGCCCCTCGCACTGGAAGCCGGGCATGTTCTCGTCGAAGCCGAGGTCCAGCAGGGCCTCGACGGTCCTGCCGGCCCACGCCGCCGGGACGGTCCCGGTGACCCGGAACCAGCTGGTGCCCCACGGAACACCCCAGCGCGCGCCCACCTCGATCGGCTCCGTTGCGGCGGCCAGCCCTTCGGCCACCGGCACCGGCTCGCCCGGCGCGTGCCACACCGCGACCTCCAGCGGTACGGACTCTGGGTACACGGCGGGACGTATGCGCTCGTCGAGAACGCGCTTGAGGCGGGCTTCGACCAGGGTGCGGTCGTCATGCATGAGAGTGCTCCGTGGGTGAGGTGGTGCCTGTTACCAGGTGTGCGTGGTCGTGCTGGGGTTCGAGACGGTGAACAACTCCCCCACCGCACGCAGTTCGAACCGTGCCGCCGTCTCTCCCTGCTCAGGGACGAGACCGCCGACATAGAACGCGCGCTGGCAGGTGCCACCGAGGAAGCGGCGGGTGCCGTCGGGAAGCGTCCGGTAGAGCTCGTAGTGGCGTACGGGCCCGGGGGCGCCGTCCCAGGCGAAGCGCAGGTTGCCCGTGTCGGCGTCGGTGACCCGCAGGCCGGTCGGCTCGGCGGGGGTCACCACCTCGTCGCGCACCGCGAGCCCGCCCAGCCGCCAGCGCACCGGACCGCTCGTGGCGGTGAGCCGGACGCCGAGAGCACGTATCTCCCCCGTCAGTCCCGTCAGCCGCACGGTCGAGGTCTCCCAGCCGTCGCCCGTGCTCACGGGGAAGTACGTGTACGGGGGCTCCCCTCCCGCCGTCTCCGGCTCGGCGGTGGCGACGGCCAGCTCGACCTGCACGCTTCCGGAGTCGGCTCGGTGGGTCAGCTCGACCACCGTGTCCGCGCAGAGCGGCAGCCGGGTCCCGTACAGGTCCAGCGTGGTCGGGGCGTCGAGGGCGCCGTCGACCAGGACACTGTTCCCGCCGCGCCAGGCGTCCGCGAAGTCGAAGGTGACGGTGGGGCGTTGGCCCTCGGTGCGCACAACCCAGCGGCGGGACGGCAGCCGGTCCTGGAGGCCGAGGTGGTTCCATGCCGCGTCCGAGGTCGCCGCGCCGTCCTCGTACCACTTCAGACCGTGGCCGGTGTTGAAGGCGGTCGCGAAGGGGACGGAGGTGACAGTCGATCGGTCGGCGACGGAGACGGCCGGGGCTCGCCAGGTGGCCGTCAGGTTGGGCTTGGAGGGGTCGAGGGTGGCGCCGGTCCAGAACAGGTCGTCGGAGGCGTGGAAATCGCCGGGGGTACGGCTCGCGGGCAGGTGGTTGCGGGTCCACTCGGGCCGGTAGAAGCCGATGGAGGTGACGTGGGCCGCGGTGGTCGGCACGATGGCGTTCCAGTTGACCGACTTGCTCGTGCCGCTGGCCTCCACATCGACGCCCGTCCACAACTCGTAGCGGCTGCGCCCGAGTTGCTGCGCCAGCGTGCCGGAGGAGGCCAGGGTGGTCGCCGACCAGCGGAAGTCGATGAACATCGAGTCGGCGGACTGGAAGAAGGGCTGGTTCTGGCTGTTCAGTGCGCCCTGCCAGCTCACCGAGCCGCCGACGGTCATCGAGTCGTACCAGGTGACCCGCTGCCCCTTCGCCGTGCCCAGCGCCTTGAGCTCCTTCAGGAAGCCGACCATGTCGGTGGCGAGCGCGGCGTTTCCACCACTCGTCTCGGCGTTGACGAACCAGCCGTCGAAGCCGTACGCCTCGGCGACGGCGACGAGTTGCGCGGCCAGCGGGTAGTGCCCGGTGGCGTCCTTCTGGACCAGGTCGCGGGTCCACTGGAGCTGTCCCCCGTACGCGACGGGGGGCAGGAAGACGTTGCCGAGGACGGGCACACCGTGGCGGTGGGCCGCGTCGACGACGGGTGCGTTCGGGGCGAGGATCAGGCCCTCGCCCGACGAGCCGCCCCAGAAGATGAGTTCGTCGACGTACGCCCAGTGGGTGAGCGCGTAGTAGTCGGCGGTGGCCGCGCCCTGCGAGGGGTTGCTCGCCGTGGGGCCGAAGGAGACCAGGGACTGGATGCGGGCCTGGTCGGCGCGGGCGGTGGTGTTCGCCGGGGTGGGCGTGATGCGCGCGGCGAGCGGCACGGACGCGGCGTTGAACGCCAGGTCGGCGTCGGTCGCGGCGCTCCAGGTCTTGAGGCTGCGCCAGGTGATGCCGGTACCCGGGGTGCCGGCGGGCAGCGAGTCGGGGTACCAGTAGGAGGCGTACGGCTGGAGGTCGCGGGTGGCGGCGACGGCCCTCCCGGCGAGGCCGGGGACCAGTCCGGCGGCGACGCCGGCTCCGGCGAGCAGAACGGTGCGTCTGCTGAGGTTCACGGTGTGCTCCGCATGAGTCGTGGGGACGGGCTACTCGGTGACCTGATCGGGCGTGACGACTTCGGTGATGCCACGGGCCGCGAGGTGTTCCTTGTCGTCGGCGCGGCTCGCGAGAACGGTGGTGGGGCGGGCCCCGCCGGCGGTCAGCCGGGCGAAGGCCTCGAAGACCTGCCCACCCGGAGCACAGACCGAACGGCCACCCGAAGTGGTCTCGACCACTAGGGCCGTGGTCCGGGGTGCGGGTGCGTACTCGCGCCGCTCCTCGATGATCCGCGCGATGGTCTCGCCGGCGGGCTTGGTCTTCCGGTCGTTGGTCAACAGGCCGAGGCTGTACTCGAGTTCGGGGAAGTCGGCGAGGTCGCGGCTCACGTCGTGCGAGCACCACCAGGTGACGCCCCAGACGTCGGGGCAGTCGAGGGCGTTCTCGACGGTCGCCTCGGTGAACGCCGCCGCGTGCTCGGCCGGGATCAGCGGGGCGGGCGCGCCGACCTCCTGGAGCCACACCGGACGGTGCGGGTCCTGCGCCCACGCCTTGGACAGCTCGATGAGGTACGCGGCGTGGTGTTCGGTGGCGACGCCGGTCCGGCCGTGGCGCTGAGCCGTACCGTTGAACACCCAGGAGTGCACGGCGGTGACCGCGCCGAGCCGCGCCGAGTGCTCGGGGGTGAACGGCTGGTCGTCCTGGTACCAGGCGGCGTCGTACGAGGCGTGCAGATGCAGTTTGCCGGGCGCGCCTTCCTCGCAGGCGTCGAGCAGCCGCCGCAGCCAGGCCCCTGCCTGGTCCGGCGTGATGCGGTCCGGGTCGGGATGCGGACCGGCCGCGAACTGGTTGACCTCGTTGCCGATGGTCATGCCGATGAAGTTCGGCCGGTCGGCGAGCGCGGCGGCGAGCACCCGCAGGTACTCGGCTTCTCCCTCGACCACCGCCGGGTCGCTGAAGATGTTCCGCCGGTGCCAGGTCTGGGTCCACGCGGGCAGGAAGTCGAAACTCGACAGGTGCCCCTGCAGACCGTCGACGTTGACGTCGAGCCCGCGTTCGGCGGCGGCGTCGGCGAGCGCGACGAGCTGCTCGACGGCGCGCGGGCGGATCAGGGTGCGGTTGGGCTGGAAGTAGGGCCACAGCGGGAAGACCCGGATGTGGTCCAGGCCGAGCGCGGCGATCGAGTCGAGATCGGCGCGTACGGCGTCGAGGTCGAAGTCGAGCCAGTGGTGGAACCACCCGACGGTCGGGGTGTAGTTGACGCCGAAGCGCACGGCAGCAGGCATGCAGAGTCCTGATTCATGAGCGGGAACACGGGAGGTCAGCCCTTGACCGCGCCCTCGCCGACTCCGCGGAAGAAGTACCGCTGGAGACAGGCGAAGAGGGCGATCAGCGGTGCCACGGCGATGATCGTGCCGGCGGCGACGAGCCGTTCGTCGTTGGCGAAGGTGCCGTGCAGATAGTTGAGGCCGATGGTCAGGGTGAACTTCGAAGGATCGCTGAGCACGATGAGCGGCCACAGGAAGTCGTCCCAGGCGCCCATGAAGGCGAAGATCGCGACGACGGCGAGGGTCCCCTTCACCGACGGCAGCGCGATCCGCAGGAACCGCTGCCAGGCGTTCGCCCCGTCGACGAAGGCCGCCTCCTCGATCTCGTACGGCAGGTTGAGGAAGGCGTTGCGCATCAGCAGGACGTTCATGGAGCTGACACAGGCGGGCAGCAGCACCCCGATGAGGGTGTTGTTCAGGCCGAGTTCCCGCATGGTGGTGAACTGGGCGATGATGATGCTCTCTGTGGGGACCAGCATCGCGAGGATGAAGACGAGGGTGGCCACGCGCCGGCCCCGGTAACGCATCCGGGCCAGTGCGTAGCCTGCGAGGGCCGAACCGATGCAGTTCGTCACGACGTTGGCGCCCGCGACCTTCAACGAGTTGAAGGCGTAGTCCCAGACCGGGATGGTCTCGGCGACCCGGTCGTAGTTGTGGAGGGTCGGGTGGCTCGGCAGGAACTTGGGCGTCGAGCTGTAGATGTCCTCGGTCGGGCCCTTGAGCGAGGTGGACAGCTGCCACAGGAAGGGCCCGACGGTGAGGGCGAGCACGGCGAGCAACAGCAGGTAGCGCAGGGCGAGTTCCCAGGCGCGTACGCGGCGGCCCTGCTCGTCGGTGACACGTCGGCGGGGCTTGCGCGGGGCTTTTGGCCGCTCGGCCGGGGGTGCCTTCTCCAGCACACTCACGCGTCCTCCTTCCGGTCGGCGCGCAGCACGAGCAGCATCAGCGCGACGGTGACGACGAAGACGACGACGGAGATGGCGGAGGCGTAGCCGACGCGGCCGGTCAGACCGGTGCCGGTGCGCTGGACGAGCATGACGAGGGTGGTGTCCTCGCCCGCCGGGCCGCCGTCCGGACCGGCCATCAGATAGACCTCGGAGAACACCTTGAAGGCGGCCACCGACGACAACGCGCCGACCAGCACCATCGTGGAGCGGACGGCGGGCACGGTGACCGTGAGGAAGCGGCGTACCGCGCCGGCGCCGTCCACCGAAGCGGCCTCGTGCAGCTCGCGCGGCACATTGGCGAGCGCGGCCAGATAAATGATCATGTAGTAGCCGAGGCCCTTCCAGACCGTGACGGCCATGGCGCTCAGCAGAAGCAGCCACTGGTCGCTGAGGAAGCCGACCTTGCCGACCCCTATCGCCTCCAACAGGGAGTTCACCAGGCCGCGTTCGTCCAGAAGCCACACCCAGATGAGCCCGACCACGACGATCGACGCGACCACCGGGGTGTAGAACGCCGACCGGAAGAAGGCGATGCCGGGGATGTTCTTCTGGACCAGCAGGGCGAGCAGCAGCGGCAGCAGGACGAGCGCGGGGACCACCCCGAGGACGTACAGCGTGCTGTTGCGCAGACCGATCCAGAACATGTCGTCGTGCAGCAGCTCCCGGAAGTTGGCCAGGCCCACGAACTCGCCGGGGATCAGGGTCCGGCGGTCGGTGAAGGAGTTGACCAGGGTGGAGACGAAGGGGTACAGGATGAAGACGCCGATGATCAGCATGCCGGGGGCGGCGAACAGCCAGGGGCTGGTAGGCAGTTGGCGCCTCACCCGGGTACTGCGGCGCCGGGCTCCGTCGGAGACGGTGGAAGAGCTCGCCATATCTCGTCAGCCCTGCTGTTCGAGCAGTTTGTCGCAGGCCTCGACAGCGTTGTCAAGAGCTTCCTTGGGGCTCTGCTTGCCCTGGAGCGCCTTGGCGACCTCGTTGCGCAGCTCGGTCTTCATCTGCTCGCTGAACAGGACCGGCGTGTAATTCACCGCGTTCTTCAGGGACTTGGCGGCGGCCACCCGCACCCGCGTCACGTCGGTCCCGTCCTCCTTGGTGAAGTACGGGTCGTCCAGCGAACCCGCGGTGCTCGGGAAGATCGCGACCTGCTTCGCGAACGACATCTGGTTCTGCGCGTCGGTGACGAAGTGCGCGAAGGCGACCGCGGCCGGGGTGTGCTTGGTCTGCGAGTTGACCATCACGCCCATCACGTACATGTTCACCTTGCCGGTGCTGGTGATCTGGTCCGTGATACCGATGTTCTTGTAGAGGTTCGGCGCCTGCGTCTTGAAGTTCTCGAGGTCCAGGGCGCTGCCCGGGTTCATGGCGACGGCCCCGGTGAGGAACTTCTTGCCGGACGACTCCGGGGTCGCGGTCAGCGCCTGCGAGTCCAGCGCCTTGGCGTCGTACAACTCCTTGTATTTGCTGAGGAGTTCGACCCCCTTGGCGTCGTTGAAGGCGAAGCCGGTGCCCTCCTTGTTCATCAGTTCGACGCCGTAGCGGCCGAAGTCCTCGATGGTGGGCACATTGGCGAGCGTGGCCACCTTGCCGTCGCTCTTCTCGGCCAGCTCCAGCGCGTCGCTGAAGAGTTCGTCGTACGTCGTCGGAGGCTTGTCGGGATCGAGCCCGGCCTCCTCGAAGAGCGACTTGTTGTAGAAGAGCGGGCCGGTGTTGAGGTACCAGGGGAAGGCGTACGTTCCGGTCATGCCCGGTATCTGGTGGCTGGCCCAGGCGCCTGCCAGGTACTCCTTCTTGTACGTCGGGGCGGCCTTGTCGAGGTCGAGCGCGAGCCCGGCCTTGGCGAGCGGTGCGACAAGATCGGGCGAGACGTTCACGACGTCGGGCAGCGTGCCGCCGGCCGCGTCCGCGCTGATCTTGTCGGCATAGCCCTCGGCGGGCTGGTCGATCCACTTCACGTTCGTGTCCGGGTACTTCTTCTCGAAGTCGGCGATCACGCCTTCGAAGTACGACTTGAAGTTGGCCTGGAGGTTCCAGGTCTGGAAGGTGATGTCGCCCTCGACCTTGCCGGAGGCGTCCGTGGAGCCGCTCCCGTCGTCCCCGGAACCGCAGGCGCTCAGCGGCAGGACGAGGGCGAGGGCGGCAGCGGCAAGTGCTCTGCGAGAAGTGCGCACGGTGACCGGGCTCCTTTGCGGCAGGATGGGCGAACAGTGCCGGGGCAGACCTTGCAGGCAACTCGCCTGGCAAGTCAATGGATTGACACGAGCTAAATTCATTAGTAGCGCAACTGGGCAGGTCAGAGCCGTGAGACCAGCCTCTTGCAATCGATCACTAATGCGCTTTAGATTGCATCAGCTCAAGCGCATTAGTACACGGCTCTGATGACTCCGGAAGAAGGCCCGAAAGAACGGGGAGCAAGGGTGCCAGCCAAGCGGTCTCCGGCACGTCGGCCGACGATGAAGGACATCGCGCGCCGCGCCGGAGTCTCCGAGAGCGCGGTCTCCTTCGCGCTCAACGACCGGCCCGGAGTCTCCGAGATCACCCGCGACCGGGTCCGCCGGGTCGCCGAACAGCTCGGCTGGCGGCCGAGCACAGCGGCACGCGCGCTGTCCGGGGAGGGCGCGGCCACGGTCGGCTTCGTGCTGGCGCGGCCCGCGGACACCCTCGGCGTGGACTCCTTCTTCCTCCAGCTCGTCTCCGGCATCCAGGAAGTGCTGGCGGAGCGTCATCTCGGCCTGCTCTTCCAGGTGGTGGAGGACGTGACCGCCGAGTGCGCGGTCTACCGGCGCTGGTGGGCCGAGCATCGCGTGGACGGGGTGCTGGTCGTCGACCCGCGCGTCGATGATCCGCGTCCGGACCTCCTCGACGAACTGGGCCTGCCCGCCGTGGTCATCGGCGGGGTGCCGGACGCCGGGCACCCCGGGCTTTCCATCGTCTGGGCCGACGACGCGGCCGCGATGGCCGCGGTCGTGGACGAGCTGTACGCGCTCGGCCACCGCCGGATCGTGCACATCGCGGGGCTGCCCGGACTCGCCCACACCGAGCGCCGGATCCGTACCCTGCGCGCCGAGGCCGAGCGCCGGGGGCTGTCCGAGGTCCGCTCCGTGCCCACGGACTACTCGGACACGGAGAGCACCGCCGTCACCCGCCGTGTCCTGGAGTGCGGCACCCCGCCGACCGCGCTGGTCTACGACAACGACGTGATGGCCGTCGCCGGGGTCGCCGCCGCCACCGAACTGGGCTTCTCCGTACCGGGCGACGTCTCCGTCGTGGCCTGGGAGGACTCCGCGCTGTGCCGCATGGTCAAGCCATGGCTCTCCGCGCTCTCCCGCGACACCGTGGAGTTCGGCCGCACGGCCGCGCAGGAGCTGACCGCGCTGTTGGACGGCGGTCCGGCGCGGACGGTGCAGGTGCCGGTGCCTCGGTTGATCGAGCGGGACAGCACGGGACCCCGCGGGAGATGAACGGGACAGACAGCCGGGGCCCCCGCGGGAGATGAAGGGGGCGGACGTCACCCAGGGCCGCGCGAAGTCCTCATGGTGTTCCGAAGTCAGCACGTAATACTCCGCGCCGGCGTCCCGGAACCGTTCCACCCACGCCTGGTCGCGGGTCGGCAAGCGGTAAGCGGCTCCCGGAGTTTCCAGTCCCCGGGCTCTCGACGGGACGCCGCCCCGCGGGCAGAGTGCACCTCGTACTACTCACCGGTACGCAAGGAGCTCCCGTGACCATTTGGGTCGGCCGGACAGCCGCCGAGATCGCCGCTGCCGTACGGGAGAAGCGGGTCACGCCCCGCGAGGTGGTCGCCGAGCACCTGGCCCGGATCGAACTGCTGGACGCCCGCGTCGGGGCGTTCCGCACGCTGCGGACGGAAGCGGCACTCGCCGAGGCCGACGAACTGGCCACCCGGGATCTCGGCCGGCTCCCGCTCGCGGGCGTACCCGTGGCCGTCAAGGACAACCTCCCAGTCCGTGGCGAGTCCAACCGCCTCGGCTCGGCCGCCTCCCCGGACACGCCCGCCGACCACGACCATGTCACCGTGGCCCGGCTCCGCGCCGCGGGCGCCGTCGTCGTGGGTCTGACGAATGTGCCCGAACTCTGCGTGTTCGGCACCACCGACGGTGTGCACGGCATCGCGCGCAACCCGTGGGACACCTCGCGCACGGCGGGCGGCTCCTCGGGCGGCAGCGCGGCCGCGGTCGCCGCCGGGATGGTGCCGATCGCACTCGGCAACGACGGCATGGGATCGCTGCGCATCCCGGCCGCCAACTGCGGCCTGGTCGGCCTGAAACCGGGCCATGGCACGGTCCCGGCGGGAATCGGTCAGGGCGACTGGTTCGGCATGTCGGAGAACGGCCCGCTCGCGACCACGGTCGAGGACGCGCGCCTGATGTTCGCGGTGCTGGCCGGCACCGAGGCCGTACCTCCGCCGGGGAAGCAAGCGCTGAAGGTTGCCGTCTCCGTTCGCAGTCCGCTGGTCGGCGTGAAGGTCACCCGGCCGTACCGGGCCGCGGCCCGGGAGGCGGCCGAACTGCTGTCCACAGCGGGGCACCTGGTACGGCCCGCCGACCCGCCCTACCCCCTCTGGCTGAGCACGACCGCACTCGCGCACTGGACGGCGGGCACCGCCGTGGACGCCGAGGAGCTCGACCCGCGTCTGCTCACCCGGCGCACCCGGGTGCACGCCGCGGTGGGGCGCCGCTTCCTCAACGGCGTCCGCAAGGGTGACCGCCGCGAGCAGCTGCGCAGGCGTCTGGAACCGTTCTTCGCCGAGCACGACGTCCTGATCACTCCCGCGCTGGCCCGGCGGGGTCCGGCGGCCGCGGCCTGGCACGAGCGGGGCTGGCTGCGCAATCTGCTGGTCAACACCAACTACTCGCCGCTGACGCCGCCGTGGAACCTCACCGGCCTGCCGGCGATGTCGGTGCCGTTCGGTACGCTGCCGGGCGGCGCCCCGTGCGCCGTACAACTGGTCGGGCGTCCGGGTTCCGAGCTCGATCTCCTCGCCCTGGCAGGGCAGTTGGAGGAACTCCACCCGTGGCGGCGTACGGCATCACTGGATTGACCTACAGCGCCCGGTACATGATGTGCAGCCCCACCCGTCCGTGCCGGGGGTGTTCAAAGGCGTCCGGCACCGTTCCCAGGATGCTGAAACCGAGCGAAGTCCACAGCTTGACGGCCGGGTTGGTCTCCACGACGGCGTTGAACACCATGCCCCGGTAGCCCTCGGCCTTCGCCACGACGAGGACGTGCTCGGCGAGGGCGCGGCCGATGCCCCGCCCGCCGTGCTGGGGGTCGACCATGAATCCGGCGTTGGCGATCCGGGCGGCGGGACCGGCGTAGTTGGCGGTGACGAAGGCCGAGCCGACGACGGCTCCGGCCGGGTCCTCGGCGACGTACACCCGCTTGCCCGGCGCCAGCCACAGGGCGCGGGCCGATTCCTCGGAGGTGTCCGGGTCCCAGGTGTAGGTCTCGCCGGCGGAGACGATCCGGTGCCAGAAAGGCCAGATCCGTGGCCAGTCGTCGGCTTCTCGGATCTCCCTGATCAGCATGGGCGTGAGTCTGACACGCCCATGCTGTCAGGGTTCGCGATGGGTCCTGCCGGGGGGGATCGCGAGGGGTTCTGCCAAGGTCAGTCGACGCTGGGCAGGATGTGCGGCTCGGCGAGGTCGTCCTCGTAACCCGCCAGGCGGATCGGGGCCGACCTGGCCCACACGTCGAGGCTGCCGAGCTTCTTCTCGGGCCGACGGCCCGAGACCTCAGTGAGTTCACTGGGGCGTTGATCGCGATTCTTCTCCGGTGTCACCGCGCACTCCTTATGTGTCGGGTCACCCTTGGGACGCACAAGGCCAGTCAACTGCCGGTAGCCTGACGTCCGCTCGGGTCTGAGTCGAAAGCAGTTAGGGACGCGGTGGCGCCGGTAACTCGTGTGAGAGCAGGCCGTGATGACCGGCTTGTCCCGTGACGGACGTGGGTGTGGGTGGAACCCAGTATGGCTGCCCGTCCGGTACAGACTAACCAAATGAGCGGGTGCCCGCTCTATGGGGCTGAAAACACTAGGTAACCGTCTCGCGTCATCCAGTGTCCGCCCGGCCCCGTTCTGCGGCGATCTGAAATATTACGACCTCTTCGTCTCCACCCATTCGGCTCACTACCGAAACTTCAGGTCGGGGCCTGGTTCACGTCATCGGACGTCTGCTCAGACCGGGTGAGGACGCGGGCAAGGTCGTCGGCCTCGACGCCGCCTCCGCCCTCAGCCACGAGTGCTGCGTCGCCACCAGCTCCAGGACCGTACGCCAGTCCGCCATGACACCACGCGGGGCTGGTGACCGCCCGGCAGGACAAAGACCGTGACCGCGCGTTGAATGGTGACCATGGGTGTTCGGCGACAGACGAGACCCCACGGAAGGACGCCGCTGATCGCAGCGGCTGTGGCCTCCCTGCTTTCGGTGAGCTACGCGTCCTCCGGATCCGCCGCGGCAGCGGATGCACCGCCGCCGCAGCCGCCCCCACAGCTCACCCAGGCGAAGGTGGACGGCGCCATCGACACTCTCGACCGCGTCATCCAGGACGGCATGAAGAAGACCGGGGTCCCCGGCGTCGCCGTGGCCGTCGTCCACAAGGACAAGGTCGTCTATCTGAAGGGCTTCGGCGAGCGGCAGGTCGGGAAGTCCGCAGCCGTCGGCCCCGACACCGTCTTCGAGGTGGCGTCGCTGTCCAAGCCGCTGGCCTCGACCGTGGTCGCGGGCGCCGTCGACGACGAGTCCATCGGCTGGGACGACCCGGTGGCCGGACAACTGCCGCGCTTCGCGCTCAAGGACCCCTGGGTCACCGAGCACGTCACCGTCGCGGACCTCTTCTCGCACCGCAGCGGCCTGCCGGACCACTCCGGAGACCTCCTCGAAGACCTCGGCTTCGACCGGACGTACATCCTGGAGCATCTGAAGTACGAACCGCTCTCCCCCTTCCGCGCGAGTTACGCGTACACCAACTTCGGAGTCACCGCAGCGGGTCAGGCCGTCGCGAACGCGAACGACACCACCTGGGAGAAGCTCGCCGAGGACACCCTCTACGACCCTGCCGGCATGAACTCCAGCAGCTCCCGCTTCAGCGACTACGACAAGGCCAAGAACAAGGCGGTCATCCACGTGAAGGGCTCGGACGGCGCCTGGGAGGCCAAGTACGTCCGTGACGCCGATGCCCAGTCGCCTGCGGGCGGTGCGAGTTCCACGGCCCGCGACATGGCCACCTGGATGCGGTTGCAACTCGCGAACGGAAAGCTCGGCGGCGAGCAGATCATCCCCGCGGACCCGCTGGAGCGCACCCACCTCCCCGAGATCGTCAGCAACCCGCCCCAGGCCCCGGCGGGCCGCACCGGCTTCTACGGGCTCGGCTGGAACGTCAGCTACGACGACCAGGGCCGACTGCGCCTGGGCCACTCCGGCGCCTTCGCACTCGGCACGAACACCAACGTGTCGCTGCTGCCGGGCGAGCAGCTCGGCATCGTGGTGCTCACCAACGGAGCGCCCGTGGGGCTGGCCGACTCGGTGGCGCTCGACTTCTTCGACACCGCCCAGTACGGCAGGCCCACGACCGACTGGCTCACCCTGGCCGCACAGCAGTACCAACACCTGGAGGAGGCGGGCCGCTCCCCCACCGACTACACCAAGCCCCCCGCGGACGCCGCCGACGCCCAACCCGACGACACGTACACGGGCACCTACGACAACGACTTCTACGGCCCGCTCACCGTCACAGCCGGGCAGAACGGTGAACTGACGATGAGCCTGGGCCCCGAGCCGATGACGTTCCGGCTCACGCACTTCGACGGCGACACGTTCTCCTTCGAAACAGCCGGCGAGAACGCGACCGGTCTGTCCGGGGTCACCTTCAAGGGCGCCTCGAACGGCGCGAAGGCGGGGAAGGTGACCGTCGAGGCCTTCGACGAGAGCGGCCTGGGCACCTTCACCCGCCCCTAGAAGTCCCGCGGGGTCACCACTTGCCGGGCGCGTAGTCCTTCATGAAGACGCCGTACAGGTCCTCGCCCTGCTCGCCGCGGACGATCGGGTCGTACACCCGGGCCGCGCCGTCGATCAGGTCGAGCGGAGCGTGGAAGCCGGCGTCGGCGAGGCGCATCTTGTCGGGGTGCGGGCGCTCGTCGGTGATCCAGCCGGTGTCGACGGCGGTCATCAGGATGCGGTCCTTCTCGAACATCTCCTGGGCGCTGGTGCGCGTGAGCATGTTCAGGGCGGCCTTGGCCATGTTGGTGTGCGGGTGCCCCGCGCCCTTGTAGCCGCGGTTGAAGACGCCTTCCATGGCGGAGACGTTCACGATGTACGTGCGATTGGCGTCGGCCGCGGACATCGCCCCGCGCAGGCGGCTGATGAGGATGAACGGCGCGGTGGAGTTGCAGAGCTGGACCTCCAGGAGCTCGACCGGCGTGACCTCCTCGACGGACTGGATCCAGCTGTTGGTGTCGTGCAGGTCGGGGACGAGTCCGCCCGCGTCGATCGCCGTACCGGCCGCGATCCGCTCCAGCGACGCCGAGCCGGACACCAGCGCCAGGTCGGTGACCTCCTTCGCGGTCAGCGCGCCGCCCCCGGCGACCGGGAGCGCGGCCACGGCGCCCGAGCCGAAGGTGCCGATCACCTCGGCGGGCGGCAGCTCACCGGCGGGCAGCGGGCCTGACTCGGCGGCGAGCAGCTCGCTGTAGGCGCCCGGTGAGCGGCGTACGGTCTGGGCCGCGTTGTTGATCAGGATGTCGAGCGGGCCCTCGGCGGCGACCGACTCGGCGAGTGCGACGACCTGGGCGGGGTCGCGCAGGTCGAGGCCGACGATCTTCAGCCGGCCGATCCACTCGTCGCTGTCGGGCATGGCCTTGAAGCGGCGGATCGCGTCGTTCGGGAAGCGCGTGGTGATGGTGGTGTGCGCGCCGTCCCGAAGCAGCCGCAGCGCGATGTACATGCCGATCTTGGCGCGGCCGCCGGTGAGCAGCGCGCGCTTGCCGCTGAGGTCGGTGCGGGCGTCGCGGCGGGAGCGGTTCTCGGCCGCGCAGTCCTGGCAGAGCTGGTGGTAGAAGTAGTCGACCTCGACGTACCGCTTCTTGCAGATGTAGCAGGAGCGCGGGCGCTGGAGTATCCCCGCGATCTCACCGGCGTCGGTCACGGACGAGGGCAGGATGCCTTCCGTCTCGTCGTCGATGCGCTGGGCGGAGCCGGTGGCCGTGGACTCCGTGACCGCCTTGTCGTGGGCGGTCTTGGCGGCCCGGCGGTCCTGGCGGCGGCGCTGCTTGACCGTGCGGTAGACGCCCGCGGTGGCGCGGCGGACGGCGATGGCGTCGGGGTGGTCGACGTCGATCTTGTCGAGCTCGTCGAGCACGCTGAGACAGACGGCCAGCCGCTCCGGGTCGATGCCGGGCCCGTATGACGCCTCCGCGACCTCTGCCGTGTCCACGGCGGGGGTCGCCGGGCTGTCCTCTGTCACCGTCATCGCCGTTGCCGTTCCTCGGGTTCCGCGCCGCGCTCGAACCGCGTTCGCTTTCGAAGGCGGAATTTTACGGAGCAATCGTGCGTGGACCAAACCCGCGATGATCACCGGCGTCCCCAGGGGGCGCGGGCGACGCCCTCAGGAGGCGCAGGCGGCGTTCAGTGCCGCCACCTCCTCGGTCAGCGCACGGGCCAGCACATCGAGGTCCGGCACGGCCTCCGCGTCGGCCACAAGCCCGTAGTGGACCTGTCCGCGGTACGTCGAGACGGCCACGGCGAGTGCCTGGCCACGGGCCAGCGGGGCGAGGGGGAACACCTCGTTGAGGGGGCAGCCGCCGAGCTTCAGGCCGAGGCTGGGCAGCGGCACGCTGGTGACGAGGATGTCGAAGAGCAGCCGGGCCGCCTGGCCGACGACGGGTCCGCCGATCCGGTGCCCGAGCGGCGGCACATGGTCGGCGAGCAGCGCGACGGCGCCCGCGCCCCGGTTGGGCCCGGCGTCCTTGTTGCGGTCCATGGCCGTGCGGACCGCGCGCAGCCGTCCGAGCGGGTCCGGGTCGTCGACCGGAAGCCGCATCAGGTAGCCGGAGAGCCGGTTGCCCTGCGGGTGGGCGGTGCGTGGGCGGCGCTTGGAGACGGGGATCAGGGCCCGTGGCGCGACGCCCTCGCTGCCGTCACCGCGCTCGTCGAGCCAGCGGCGCAGGGCGCCCGCGACGACGGCGATCAGTACGTCGTTGACGGTGCCGCCCACGGTCTTGCGGACGCGGTGCACGTCGTCGAGGTCGACGACCACGCCCGCGGTGCGTCGGGTGCCGGTGGGCTCCGAGGTGAGGGCGGGTGAGGACCGTACGTCCAGGGTCGCGCGGGCGACACAGGCGCCGATGTCGAGGGCCCGGCCCACGTCGGAGAGGGCGCCGCGGACCCGGCCGGGCAGCTTGCGGATGTCCGGGAAGAGCCCGCGGGGCGGCTCGGCGGGGCGCGGGCGGGGCTCCGGCAGGTCCATCGGGTCCATGATCGCGGCCGCGAGCATCAGCGCCCGCAGACCGTCGGCGAGCGCGTGGTGGAACTTGAACAGCACGGCGAACGACACACCGTCCTCGCCGGGCAGCACATGTGCCTCCCATGGCGGCCGGCCACGCTCCAGCGGGCGTTCCATGAGGCGGCCGGCGTCGGCGTGGAAGTCGGCGGTCGGCGCGTGCAGCGTGACGTGGTCGAACGGCTCGAAGTCGGGCGCCGGCTCACGGGTCGCGCCGCCGAAGGCCGGCGGAAAGGTGAGCGGGAAGGCGAGCGGCTGCCACACGTCACGGATCCGCATGCGCAGCCCGGGGACTCCGGCCGCGCGGGCCGCGAGCAGGTCGGCGGCGTGCGCGCCCGCGGTGGGTGAGTGGGCCGCGAAGACCCCCAGGGCGCCGAGATGCATGGGGTGCTCGGCGGACTCGATGTTCCAGAACGCCAGGTCGAGTGGGGCGAGCAGGTCGGAGGTCAAAGGCTTGCTCTCGCGTCGACGACGGGTGAACAAGCAGTCAAACCCGGACAGGCGATTACGGTCAAGTACGATCAAGCTACGCACAGTTAACTTCAGATTAAGTCCAGCCCTCTGGTCCCGCCCCTGCGGGAGGGGCGGGACTCCTGTGACTTCGGTCGGGCGACGACTCCTGGACCACTACGACACGTGCTGGCCCTTGCCCAGCGCGATCACTCCGCCCTTGGAAACCGTGTAGAGCGCGGAATCCCGGTCCGGGTTGACGCCGATCGTCGCGCCCGGCGGCACCTCGACGTTCTTGTCGAGGACCGCGCCTCGCACGACGGCGCCCCGCCCTATGTGGACGTTGTCGTGCAGGACCGAGCCCTGGACGACGGCTCCCGGGTCGACCACGACACCCGGCGAGAGCACGGACCTCGTGACCTGCCCGCGGATCAGGCAACCCGCGCTGATGATCGACTCACTGGCGATGCCACCGGCGTTGAATCTCGCCGGCGACAACTGCCCCGAGTGGGTGTAGATGGGCCAGCTGCGGTTGAAGAGGTTGAAGGCGGGGCGCTCGGCGATCAGGTCCATGTGGGCGTCGAAGTACGCGTCGAGGGTGCCGACATCGCGCCAGTAGCCCTGGTCCCGGGAGGTCTCGCCGGGCACGTGGTTGTCGCTGAAGTCGTACAGCTGCGCCTCACCCCGGTCGGTGAGCATGGGCAGGATCGAACCGCCCATGTCGTGCACGGAGTGCTCGTCCTCGGCGTCCCGCTGGAGCGCCTCGATCAGGGCCTTGGTGGTGAAGATGTAGTTGCCCATCGAGGCGAAGACGCACTCGGGGTCGTCGGACAGGCCGGGCGGGTCGGCGGGCTTCTCCAGGAAGCCCTGCACCGTCTGGCCGTCCGAGCCCGGAGTGATGATCCCGAACGACGAGGACTCGGCGCGCGGCACCCGGATACCCGCCACGGTCACACCCGCGCCGCCCTCGATGTGCTGGGCGAGCATCTGCCGCGGGTCCATCCGGTAGACGTGGTCGGCGCCGAACACCGCTATGTAGTCGGGCCGTTCGTCGTGCACCAGGTTCAGGGACTGCAGGATCGCGTCCGCGCTGCCCAGGTACCAGCGCGGGCCGAGCCGCTGCTGGGCGGGGACAGGGGTGACGTAGTTGCCGAGCAGGCTCGACATCCGCCAGGTCGTGGTCACATGGCGGTCCAGCGAGTGCGACTTGTACTGCGTCAGGACGCAGATGCGCAGCACGTCGGCGTTGACCAGGTTGGACAGGACGAAGTCGACGAGACGGTACGTGCCGCCGAAGGTGACCGCGGGTTTCGCGCGGTCCGCGGTGAGGGGCATGAGCCGTTTGCCCTCTCCACCAGCAAGTACGATTCCCAGCACCGAAGGTCCACCGCGCCGCATGCCGCCGCCCCTCTGAACACGGTCGGGCCACACTCTCCTCGCGGAGCCTGGCCCCTGTTGCTGAACTACGCCTGTCAGATGGTTACCCCGGTTTGAGGACTTCTTCGTACAACTGGACGGTTCGCCGGGCAACGGCGTCCCAGCCGAACTCCCGCACCGCGCGTTCCCGGCCGGCCTCACCCATCCGCCGGGCGGCCTCGGGATCGGCGAGCACCGAGTCGAGGGCAAGGGCCAGATCGGCTTCGAAGTCCCCCTCGACCTGCACCAGGACTCCGGTCACGCCGTCCTCGACCACCTCGGGAATCCCGCCGACCCGGGACGCCACCACGGCCGTCCCGCAGGCCATCGCCTCCAGGTTGACGATGCCGAGCGGCTCGTAGACCGAGGGGCAGGCGAAGACGGCGGCGTGTGTGAGGAGCTGGATCACCTCCGCGCGCGGCAGCATCTGCGGGATCCAGTGCACTCCTTCGCGTACGCCGCTCAGCTCCTGGAAGAGGTCGCGGAACTCACGGTCGATCTCCGGGGTGTCGGGGGCGCCCGCGCACAGCACCACCTGCACGGCGGGGTCGATGTCCCGGACCGCGCGCAGCAGGTGGGGCACGCCCTTCTGGCGGGTGATGCGGCCGACGAAGAGGACGTACGGGCGGGAGGTGTCGATGCCGATGCGGTCCAGGACGTCCGTGCCGTGGTCCGCCCGGTAGAGGGAGGTGTCGATGCCGTTGTGCACGACGCGCACCTTGGCCGGATCCAGCGCGGGATAGCAGCTGAGGATGTCCTCGCGCATGGCGCCGGAGACGGCGACGACGGCGTCCGCGGCCTCGATGGCGGTGCGCTCGGCCCAGCTGGAGAGGGCGTAGCCGCCGCCGAGCTGTTCGGCCTTCCAGGGGCGCAGGGGCTCCAGCGAGTGGGCGGTCACGACGTGCGGGATGCCGTACAGGAGCTTGGCGAAGTGGCCCGCGAGGTTGGCGTACCAGGTGTGCGAGTGGACCAGTTCGCGGCCTTCGAGGGCGGCCGCGATGGAGAGGTCCACGGAGAAGGTGCGCAGGGCGTCGTTGGCGCCGTCCAGCGTGGGCCAGGGGCGGTGGCGTACGACTCCGTTCGCGCCACCCTCGCCCCAGCAGTGCACGTCCAGCTCGGTGAGGGCGCGCAGCTCCCGGGCGAGGAACTCCACATGGACGCCCGCACCGCCGTACACGTCCGGCGGGTACTCCCTGGTCAGCAGTCCGACTCGCACACAGAACCCCCGTCATAGCGGCTGGTGCCCTCATGGTCACTCACCTGGGGCGGTTGGGGAAGAGCTGAGCTTCCCCAACGAGGCTTTCCCGCTCGGGGGTTTCATGAACGCGACCGCCGTCAGTGCTTTGACGGCTTCGGCGGTCGGGTGAAGCAGCAGTCGCCGCAGAGTCCCCCTCCGGGGACGCGGTAGTAGAGGCAGCAGCTACGACGTCGGAGCGTGCTGGGATCGAGAGTGCCGGAGAGGTCGGAGTGGGCGAAGAGTTCGGCGGCGAGGACACGGGCCCTGTCACCCACCTCTGCACGGCCGTTGACCTGCGCCCAGCGGTCGAGCCCGCGTACGGCGCCGGCCAGGGCCGAGCCCGCGTTACCCCGCAACAGGCCCGCGGAAATACGGCAGCGGGAGCGCAGGGCCGCCGCCAGCGGGACGAGGTGACCGGCTCCCACGACCTCGCCGATCGCCGCTGCGGGCAAGGGGCGCACCTCGGAAAGCCACAGGTCGTCCGGAGCACTGCCGTCCGGATCCCAGTGCAGCAGGCGGGGTTCGAGGTCGGGCAGGTGCCCGTACAGGGCGACGGTACCCAGCGCCACGGCCCACAGGCGGGCGGCGAGGGCCTGGTGCGCCACGGAGGCGGCGACCCGCGGCTCGGGCGCCTGAATACTTTTCGTCACTTTTTGAATACGGAAAGTTATCGGATCCGTGTAAACATCTGCGCGGGCGTCGAGTTGGGGTGCCGCGTAGGCCTGCGCGAGCGTGGGCAGCGGCCCTCGGGGCGGTACGCCGGTGCGTAGTACGAAGAAGCCGCCGAGGGGGCCGAGCGCCGCGAGTTGGGGGTCGAGGTCCACGAAGAGCAGTAGTACCAAGGCCTCTAGGGGGTTCCACCAGGGGACCCGCCAACTCTGTCGCCCACCTTGGGTATGACGCAGGGCGATTCGTACTCCATCGGCAGTAGGACCCAATGACTGCTCAGGTACGACGACGCGCACAGTTTCGCGAGGCATCGTAGTCACCATGGAAGCCGACCGTTCGTTGCATCGGGCACATCGCCCCCGCCGTACGCAGAGGAGGGACTCATGAGCGCCCTCGCTTTGTCCGTGCTGCTCTCATTCGTCTCCGCCGTCGCGTATGCCGGCGGAGCGATCGTGCAGGAGCAGGTCGCGGTGACCTCCCCGGAGCAGACGTACGCGCCGCTGCGCAGGCCGATCTGGTGGGCCGCGGTGGCGCTGAACGGCCTCGGCGGGGTGCTGCACGTGGCGGCCCTCGCCTACGGCCCGCTGAGCCTCGTACAGCCGCTGGGCGCGCTGACCATCGTGTTCGCCCTTCCCATGGCGGCCCTGTTCGTCGGCCGCAAGGCCGGGGCGACCGCCTGGCGCGGCGCGATCATGGCCACGGTGGGTCTCGCGGGCCTGCTGTCGCTGGTCGGCTCCTCCGATTCACAGTCTCTGGGCAGCACCCAGCGCGTGGTGCTGGCCCTGGTGACCGGTGGCGCGGTGGTGGCGTTGATGGTGGCGGGACGCGCCGCGCACCGGCATCCGGCCGTGCGCAGTGTGCTGCTCGCGGTCGCGGCGGGCATCGCCTTCGGCATGTCCTCGGTGTTCACGAAGACGGTCGCGGTGGACTGGACGAACCAGGTCTCACTGGCCGACCTCCCCAGCCTCGCCGTGATCGGTGTCTTCGCGACGGCCGGAATGCTGCTGTCGCAGGCTTCGTACAAGGACGCCGGTCTCGCGGCGCCGCTGGCCACGCTGACGGTCGTGAACCCCGTCATGGCGGCCGCCGTCGGCATCACGATGTTCGGCGAAACCTTCCGCTACGGCACGACGGGCACCGTTCTCGCGCTGGGCTGCGGGGTCGTCGCGGCGGGTGGCCTGATCCTGCTCACGACGGAGCGCATCGGCGGTACGCGGCGCGCGCCGGTATCAGCCGAGCTCGCGAACGGCTCGGCTGCTGTACCGACTGGGTCGATCCAGGTTTCACCCGCCGCACTGACGGCTGCCGAAGCCACCGGCGGGCCGAGCGCCGAGACCGCGGTCCAGGGGCTGCTGGGGGCGCTTCCCGGCCAGTCCGTGGGCCCGGCCGGCGCGACCCGCGAGGACGTTTTCCTACCGGGTCCGCTACCGGTCCGGACGCCGGAGAGCACACCCGAGGACGCGGAGCCGGCGGACGAACTGCCCTACTACACCGCCCCGGACGGCACGACCTACGTACCCCTGCCGTTCGTCGGCCACCACCGCACCCGGGTCAGATCCTGACCCCGCCGGCCCTCAAGTAGGTGACCGGGTCGATATCAGTACCGAAGCCGGGCCCCGTGCGCACCTCGAAGTGCAGATGCGGGCCCGTGCTGTTGCCGGTGGATCCGGAGCGCCCGATGCGCTGGCCGCCACTCACGCTCTGCCCGGCCTTCACGGAGATCGCGGACAGGTGGGCGTACTGCGTGTACCGGCCGTCGGCGTGCCGGACGACCACCTGGTAGCCGAAGGAGCCGCCCCAGCCGGCGCTGACGACACTGCCGGCCGCGACGGACTTCACGGAGGTGCCGGTGGGCGCGGGGAAGTCGACGCCCGTGTGGTAGCCCTTCGACCAGGAGGATCCGGCGGCGTGGTAGGGCGTGCCGGTGGCGGCGTTCACGGGGGCGACAAGGGTGGGGGCCTTCTTGACGGTCTCGCCGGAGGAAGCCTTGTCCGTCGAGGACCTCGAGGTCGCCGAGGACTCGGAAGTCGTCGACGGCTTCGGGGTCGCCGTGGACTTCGGGGTCGCCGTGGACTTCGGCGCCGCTGTGGACTTCGGCTTCGTCGCGGGCTTCCTGGGCTCGGTAGCCGTCGAGGCGGAGGCGCCGTCGGTGCCCGTGGCGGCGGCCGCTTCACTCAGGCTCAGCCGCTGCCCGGGCAGGATCAGATCGGGGTCGGAGCCCACGGTCGTACGGTTCGCGGTGTAGAGCCGCTGCCAGCCGCCCTGGACGTCCCGGGAGTCGGCGATGGCGGAGAGTGTGTCTCCGTGGACGACCGTGTACATCTCGGCGGTGCCCGCCTGCGACTGGGGCGTGGTCTGCGGCTGCACGTCCTGCACGGAGCGCTTGGCGCCCTGCGCACTCTTCGTGCTCGGGGAACTGGCCGGGGAGGGGCTGATGTCGGGGGTGTCGCCGCCCCGGGTCAGACCGGCGCGGACGGAGCACACCGGCCAGGCGCCGGGCCCCTGACCCTTGAGCACCTTCTCCGCGATGGCTATCTGCTGGTCCTTGGTGGCCTGATCCGCACGTTGCGCGTAGACGTTCCCGCCGTACGCCTCCCAGGTGGACTGACTGAACTGCAGCCCGCCGTAGTAGCCATTGCCGGTGTTGATGCTCCAGTTGCCACTGGACTCGCAGGCCGCGACCTTGTTCCAGGTGCTCACGTCGGCCGCGTGGGCGACACTGGTTCCGACGAGCGGGAGCGCGATACCCGCGCCGCCTGCCGTGACCGTGAGGGAGGCGCGGTTGATCCTGTTCGGCTGATACCGGCGGTGCCGGCCGCGTACGGCCATGAAGAAGCCCCCCTCGACATGCTCAGGAGCGGCAAAAGTAAGCGCTGCGAACAGGCCATGACAAGAGGGCAATCAGCCGTCCCGTCACCTCAAGTGACCAGGAATCCACTTTGGTTGGGCGGCCGATGAGGCGAGTGGGCCCTTCGCCGCGTACAGAACACTGCCAAGACTTCGCCGCCTACAGAACGCTGCCAAGTCAGCGTGGGCTGACGGCGAACCGGTGAATCGCGCACTCGTCGCTCCGGTGACCGGTGTCTCGCCGATCGGGCGGGACGGCGTGACCCGGCCACGGCGGCGTAATACTGACGGGCAGCACGGCATTACCGATACAGCAGCTATGGGAGCCAACCGTATGAGCACTTCAGCCCAGATCGGCGTCACGGGTCTCGCGGTCATGGGGCGCAATCTCGCCCGCAACTTCGCGCGCAACGGCTATGCCGTCGCGTTGCACAACCGCACCGTGGCAAAGACGAACGCGCTGGTGGAGGAGTTCGGTCACGAGGGCGAGTTCGTGGCGGCCGAGACCGCGAAGGAGTTCGTGGCGGCGCTGGAGCGACCGCGCCGCCTGGTGATCATGGTGAAGGCGGGCGAGCCGACCGACGCGGTGATCCAGGAGTTCGCCCCGCTCCTGGAGCCCGGCGACATGATCATCGACGGTGGCAACGCCCACTTCGCGGACACCCGGCGCCGGGAGCGCGACCTGCGCGAGCAGGGCATCCACTTCGTCGGCATGGGGGTCTCGGGCGGCGAGGAGGGCGCGCTGCACGGGCCGAGCATCATGCCGGGCGGGCCCGTCGAGTCGTACGACTCCCTCGGTCCGATGCTGGAGAAGATCTCCGCGAAAGCGGCCGACGGGGCGCCGTGTGTGACGCACGTGGGTCCGGACGGCGCCGGGCACTTCGTGAAGATGGTGCACAACGGCATCGAGTACGCGGACATGCAGCTGATCGGCGAGGCGTACCAGCTGCTGCGTGATGTGGCCGGCTACTCCCCCGCGCAGATCGCGGACATCTTCCGCACCTGGAACACGGGCCGGCTCGACTCCTACCTCATCGAGATCACCGCCGAGGTCCTGTCGCACGTGGACGCGGCGACGGGCAAGCCGTTCGTCGACGTGGTGGTGGACCAGGCGGAGCAGAAGGGTACGGGCCGCTGGACCGTGCAGATCGCGCTTGACCTGGGCGTTCCGGTGTCCGGCATCGCGGAGGCGGTGTTCGCCCGCTCGATCTCGGGCCACGCGGCGCTGCGCGAGGCCTCGCGGGGTCTCGCCGGGCCCAAGGCGACGGCGCTCAGCGAGTCCGAGGCCGCCGCCTTCGCCGACCGCGTGGAACAGGCGCTGTACGCGTCGAAGATCGTTTCGTACACGCAGGGCTTCCACGAGATCGCCGCGGGCAGCGACGAGTACGACTGGAACATCGACCTCGGCGCGGTCTCCGCGATCTGGCGGGGTGGCTGCATCATCCGCGCGGCCTTCCTGGACCGGATCCGCGCCGCGTACGACACCCGGCCCGATCTGCCGAGCCTGCTGTCCGACGAGACCTTCGCGCAGGAGATCGCCGCCGCGCAGGACGACTGGCGCGAGGTGCTGGTGGCCGCGACCCGGCAGGGCGTTCCCACGCCCGGCTTCGGCGCGGCCCTCGCCTACTACGACGCCCTGCGTGCCGAGCGCCTGCCCGCCGCCCTCACGCAGGGGCAGCGGGACTTCTTCGGCGCGCACACCTACCGGCGCACGGACCGCGAGGGCTCGTTCCACACGCTGTGGGGCGGCGACCGGTCCGAGGTGGCCGGCTGAGCAAGGTCCAGGACGACAGACCGGTGGGGGGGGGGGGGGGGGGGGCCCCCGGCCCCCCGGGGCGGCGAAAAAACCCGGGGGCCCGGGGGTGGGGCGATCGGGGTGGGGGGGGGGGCGGGCCGGGGGGGGGGGTGCGGGG
>NZ_JBIAIK010000017.1:0-183189 GCF_042871385.1 Streptomyces sp. NPDC005808
CCGGGCTGCCCCCCCAAACCCCACACCCCCCGGCGGGGCTGCAGATCCCCCCCCCCCCGCGCTCCCCACCCCCCCCCCCCCCCCCCCCCCGGGGGGGGGGGGGGGCGCCCCCCCCCCGAAACGGGACGGGCAGGGGCGGAGGGGGCGAACAAACCCCACCCCAGCCCACCCGGCACCCGCACAATGACCCCATGCCCGACGACCTCGACGCCCTCGAAACGCTCCGCACCCGCTGGACCCGCGCCCTGGAGGGATCCCGCAACCCCGCCGCCCCGGACCGGACCCCGGACCCGACCCCGACCCCGGACCCGACCCCGTACGCGGACAACCTCCTCACCCGCTGGCGGGAGCCTCAGCGCCGCTACCACACCCTCACCCACCTCACCGCGGTCCTCGACCACATCGACGTGCTGGAGGAGTACGCGGACGCCCCGGACCTGGTGCGCCTGGCCGCCTGGTTCCACGACGCGGTCTACCTGCCGGACCGCTCGGAGAACGAGGAACGCTCGGCCCGCCTGGCCGAACGCGCGCTCCCCGAGGCCGGGGTCTCCTCCCCCGACACGGCGGAGGTGGCCCGCCTGGTCCGCCTCACCGTCGGCCACGCCCCCACGGACGACGACCGCAACGGCCAGGTCCTCTGCGACGCCGACCTGGCCGTCCTGGCCTCGGCCCCGTCGGCGTACGCGGAGTACGCGGCAGCCGTCCGCGAGGAGTACGCCTTCGTCCCGGACGAGGCGTTCCGCGCGGGCAGGGCGGCGATCCTGCGCCAACTCCTGGACCTGCCGAGCCTGTTCAGGACGCCGTACGGTAAACGGGAGTGGGAGGAACCCGCCCGGGAGAACCTCCGCGCGGAGCTCACACGTCTCGGCACCGACTCCGGGTGACCGGGGCCTCGCGGTGACTGCACCGACGTAACCATGAGGAACCATGAGGCCCCGAACAATCCAGTACGTACCGGAGCCCCATCGCGCCTATCCTCACCGGCATGCGAGACATGGGCGGGGACCAGGTGTCGGAGGCCGTGGCGGGCAGCGCGGCACTGCTGCGGACGGTGACCGGGCGAGACTGGGAGGGCGTCAACGCGGGTCGCCTGGACTGGAGTTGCCGCAGGACGGCCGAGCACATCTGCCTCGATCTCCTCATGTACGCGGGCCGGCTGGCCGTGCGCGCCCCGGGCTACGTCCCCTTCGAGATCGTCATGACCCACGGCACCGACAACGCGGGCGTCGTCGATGTGATCGAGACGACCGGTGCCCTGCTGACCGCCGCGATCCGCACGGCACCCCGCGAGGTGCGCGCCTTCCACCCTGCACCGTTCCGCAGTGCGAACCGCGAGGGCTTCGCCGCCATGGGCGTCGCCGAGGTCCTGCTGCACACGCACGACATCGCCGAGGGCCTCGGTATCGCGTACGAGCCCCCGGCCGAACTCTGCGAGGGGGTCCTCACCCGGATCTTTCCGCACGTCAGGCCGGGACCCGACCACTGGCGCACGCTGCTCTGGGCGACCGGCCGCGGCGAACTGCCCGGCCGCGCCCCGGTCACCGAGTGGACCTGGAGCAACAACCTGGTGATCGCTGCCGAGCGGCTCACCCTGCAGGGCGTCACGCCCGCAGCCGCCGCCGATCTGCGCGCGGGCGGCACGGGCGGCTTCGAGTGGATCGAGGGCGGCCCCTTCGAGGGCACACGGGACGCCGCCGGAATGGTCATGAAGGCGTACGAGGCGGGGGTGCACCGCCCTGAGTGGGGCCTCTTCGTCCTGGTACGGACGGCGGACGGCCGAGCGGTCGGCGGCATGGGCTTCCACGGCGCCCCCGACGAGGAGGGCCGCGCCGAGATCGGCTACGACCTGGTGGAGGGCGCCCGCGGGCAGGGTTACGCCACCGAGGCGCTGCGCGCCCTGGCCGGGTGGGCCCTCGCGCGTGACGACGTGAAGTCGCTGTTCGCGACCGTCGACCGGGCCAACGTGCCGTCCCAGGGCGTGATTTCCCGCGCCGGGTTCACGCGGGTGAGCGGGGACCTGGGGCAGGACGGGGAGCAGTACGCGTACGAGCTGCTGAGCTGAGCACGCCGGGCCCGTAACGCATCCGAAGTCACGAACCCCCCGGCCCCGCCCACCTCTTGGCCCTCCGCAGCCCCGCCCCGTACAGCAGCCGCACCACCTCGCGGCTGCTGACCTCCACCGCGCCGGCGCGCACGGCGTCCTCGTACCGGTGCGAGGGGATGTCATAGTGATCGCGCTCGAACGCGCGCCGGGGGGCGCCCAGGTCCTCGGCGAAGGCGTGGAGTTCGTCGTACGAGACGTCGCTGATCAGGTGGGACCACACGCGGCCGTGTCCCGGCCAGGTGGGCGGATCGATGTAGACGGTCACGAGGGCGGGGTCCCGCCGCCCGCCGCGCCGAGCAACCCGACCGACGCCACCTTCACGCCGGCCTGGTGGCACACCCAGTGCGGGTCGGGACCCAGCTCGGGTTCGACCTCCAGGGCGTGCGGGTCGCCGGAGCCGCAGACAGGGCACAGCGGCCAGCGCCCGTACCGTTCGAGGAGACCGTCCTGTACGTCCTGGGCGACCAGGCCGGTCACGTACTCCGCGCCGTCCGGCCACTGCTCGACCCACCAGCGGCGCTGCACCACCGACTCCTCGACGAGCGAGACGACATCGGCGTCGGCGACCTCGCGCGCGGCCAGATCGGCGAGGACGCGGGCGCGAGCCGCGTGCAACGCCTGCTCCAGAGGACTGACAGGGCCGCTGCCGGGGTCACGGGTGGGATCACCGACGGGGTCGGTGGGGTCGCCGATGGGGTTCATGCACCTATTGTGCGCACCCTTGACCGTATGCCCCAGCGGAAAATATCTTTCAGGCGTGACCAATGAAGTGAAGGAAATTTTCGCCGGTGAGGCACCGCCCGCCCCGGCCGCCCTGGCGGCGAAGGTCCGGACGCTCGCCCCCTCGATGACGCGCTCCATGCAACGGGTCGCGGAGGCCGTCGCCGCCGACCCGGCGGGCTGCGCGGCTCTCACGGTCACCGGCCTGGCGGAGCTCACCGGCACCAGCGAGGCGACGGTGGTCCGCACCGCCCGCCTCCTCGGCTACCCCGGCTACCGCGACCTGCGCCTCGCCCTCGCCGGGCTCGCCGCCCAGCAGCAGTCGGGCCGCGCGCCCGCCGTCACCGCGGACATCGCGGTCGACGACCCCATCGCCGACGTGGTCGCCAAGCTCGCCTACGACGAGCAGCAGACCCTCGCCGACACCGCGGCCGGGCTCGACATGACCCAGCTCAGCGCGGCGGTCACCGCGCTCGCCACGGCCCGCCGTATCGACATCTACGGACAGGGGGCCTCCGGCCTCGTCGCCCAGGATCTCGCCCAGAAGCTGTTGCGCATAGGGCTCATGGTCCACGCGCACAGCGACCCGCACCTCGCCGTCACCAACGCGGTGCAGTTGCGCGCCAAGGACGTGGCGATATCCATCACCCACTCCGGCTCCACCGGCGACGTCATCGAACCCCTCCGGGTCGCCTTCGAGCACGGCGCGACGACGGTCGCCATCACCGGCCGCCCGGACGGGCCCGTGACGCAGTACGCGGACCACATCCTCACCACCTCGACGGCCCGCGAGAGCGAGCTGCGGCCGGCGGCGATGTCGTCCCGGACGAGTCAGCTGCTGGTGGTGGACTGCCTGTTCGTGGGGGTCGCCCAGCGGACGTACGAGACTGCGGCGCCGGCGCTGTCGGCCTCGTACGAGGCACTGGCGCACCGGCACAGCCCGCGAGGGCGCTCGCGCTAGCCGGCCCGGGCAAGCTGGATGCCACTGGATGCCACTGGATGTCGTTGGAGTACTACGGGCCCGTCGTGGCTGGTCGCGCTCGCGCGGCGGAGCCGCACATGTCTCCGCCCCGCGCCCCCGAAGGGCGCCTTCTCACCACCGCGCACGGAAAGAGCTGCTCCTCATGACCTCCAACGCCAACCACCACGACCTCCGCGATCTCCGCGCCGAGTTGGAGACCCTCACCACCGAGGCGTTCCGGCCCGAGCTCGCCGAGATCGACCAGTTGCCCACGGTCGAGATCGCCCGGCTCATGAACGGCGAGGACGCGACCGTCCCGGCCGCGGTCGCCGCGCGGCTCCCCCTGATCGCCGCCGCGATCGACGACGTCGCGGAGCGGATGGCCCGGGGCGGACGTCTGATCTACGCGGGCGCGGGCACGGCGGGCCGGCTCGGTGTCCTTGACGCGTCCGAGTGCCCGCCCACCTTCAACACCGACCCGTCCGAGGTGGTGGGCCTGATCGCGGGCGGCCCGCGCGCGATGGTCACCTCGATCGAGGGCGCGGAGGACTCCAGGGAGCTGGCGGCGCGGGACCTCGCGGATCTCGCCCTGACGCCGGACGACACGGTGGTCGGGATCTCCGCCTCCGGCCGCACCCCGTACGCCATCGGCGCGGTCGAACAGGCCCGCAAGCAGGGCGCGTTGACCATCGGCCTGGCCTGCAACGCGGACAGCGCGCTGGCGGCCGCCGCCGACCACGGCATCGAGGTCGTCGTCGGTCCCGAGCTGCTGACGGGCTCCACCCGTCTGAAGGCGGGCACGGCACAGAAGCTGGTCCTGAACATGCTCTCGACGATCACGATGATCCGCCTCGGCAAGACGTACGGGAACCTGATGGTCGACGTACGCGCCTCGAACGAGAAGCTCCACGCCCGCTCCCGCCGTATCGTCGCGCTCGCCACAGGCGCCGCGGACGACGAGATCGAGCGGGCGCTGGCCGCCACGGACGGCGAGGTGAAGAACGCGATTCTCACCATCCTGGGCGGCGTAGACGGCCCGACGGCCGCCCGCCTTCTGGAGGAGAGCCACGGCCACTTGCGCGCGGCGCTGGCGGCGGCGCCCCACTGACCAGCACCCTCAGGTGGTGCGCACTCCGAAAGACCCCACCGCCCCCGCCGCCACCGCGGCAGCCCTGCTCCCCCTCCTCGGCGGCCCCGCGAACATCACCTCCGTGGCCCACTGCATGACCCGCCTCCGCGTGGGCCTGCGGGACCGGAGCCTCGTCCAGGAGGAGTCCCTGCGAGCCCTCCCCGCCGTCCTCGGCGTGGTCACGGACGACGACACGTACCAGGTCGTACTGGGTCCCGGCACCGTCGCCCGGGTGACCCCGGAGTTCGAGGCGCTCCTCACGACGGCAGGTGAACTCGCCGCCAAAGGAGCCGAGTTGAAGGAGGCTCAGGGCCGGCGCAACGCCACCCCCACCAAGCTCCTCCTACGCCGCGTCGCGAACATCTTCGTCCCGCTGATCCCCGCCCTGATCGGCTGCGGAGTCATCGCGGGCCTCAACGGCCTGCTGGTCAACCTCGGTTGGCTCCCGTCCATCACCCCCGCCCTCGCCGCCATCGCCTCCGGCTTCATGGCGCTGATCGCGGTCTTCGTCGGCTACAACACGGCGAAGGAGTTCGGCGGCACCCCGATCCTGGGCGGCGCGGTCGCGGCGGTCATCGTGTACGCGGGGGTCGCGAAGGTGACGGCGTTCGGGATGACACTGGCGCCGGGCCAGGGCGGCGTACTCGGCGCACTGGCCGCCGCGCTCCTCGGCACGTACGTCGAGAAGTGGTGCCGCCGCTGGGTCCCCGAGGCCCTGGACGTCCTGGTCACCCCCACTCTCACGGTCCTGCTCACCGGCCTGGTGACCCTGTACGCCCTCATGTACGCGGCCGGCGAGCTCTCGACCGCCATCGGCACGGCCGCCGACTGGCTCCTCGCCACCACCGGCGCCTTCGCCGGCCTGATCCTCGGCGGCCTCTTCCTCCCCCTCGTCATGCTCGGCCTGCACCAGGCCCTCATCCCCATCCACACCACCCTCATCGAACAGCAGGGCTACACGGTCCTGCTCCCCATCCTCGCCATGGCGGGCGCGGGCCAGGTGGGCGCGGCCCTGGCGGTCTACGTCCGCCTCCGCCACGACCGTTCCATGCGTACGACCATCAAGTCGGCGCTCCCGGCGGGGCTGCTGGGCGTGGGCGAACCCCTCATCTACGGTGTCTCGCTCCCCCTGGGCCGCCCCTTCCTGACCGCCTGCGCGGGCGGCGCGGCGGGCGGCGCCTTCATCGGCTTCTTCGCGACGCTCGGCGACAAGGTGGGCTCGACGGCTATCGGGCCCTCGGGCTGGGCGCTGTTCCCGCTCCTGGCAGGCAGCGGAGGACTGGCGACGACGGCCGCGATCTACGCCGGCGGACTGCTGACCGGCTATGCGGTGGGCTTCGGGGCGACGTACGTATTCGGTCTCGGGCCCTCCCTCAAGGGCGCCTTGATCGGCACGGCGAGGGGGACTCTCGATGGCGCTGTGAATGACACTGTCACTGGCACTGGCAGTGGCAATGGCTCTGTCAGCAGCTCTGTCAGTGGCGCTGTCAGTGGCGTGTGCGACCCTTCGGGAAGTCAGGAGAACGCCCGGGGAGGGAACCGAACACCGTGAACCACGCACAGCTCACCGCTCTCGGCCGCGCCCTGCGTGTCCTTGGCGAGCACGGCGACGCGCTGAGCGCCGACACCACCGACGCGAAGCTGCACGAGGTGAAGGCGGACCTGAAGAGGGCCCTCGACCTGCTCGACGAGACGGTCACGACGGCCGCACCCACCACCCGCTGCTCCGAGCACCCGAACGGCCCGGTCGACAAGGCCGCCGCCGACCTCTGCCTGCTCTGCGAGACCCGTCGCCGCACCGCCCGCCGCTCCCAGGTGAACGACGCCTACTCGCACGGCCGCCCCCTCGGCCCGGAAGAGGCCCCCGAGCGCACGAAGTCCCGCTACGGCCTGCGCGAAGACCGCCCCCAGCCCCAGCAGCGCTGGCTCCCGGAAGTCTGGAACGGGCAGGCCTGGCAACTCTGCGGCACCCCCCGCCGCGACCGCATCGAAGCCGAGCGCTACCTCGCCGCCGAGCGCAAGACCCCCCGCCCAGGCATGGCCTACCGCCTGATCCACGAGTTCACGGACTACGAGGTGCTGCGAATCTGGGGCACCCCGGTAAAGATCGACATCGAACCGATGGGCAACCTCTAGACACCGCGCCCCGCGCCGATGCGCTCCGCACCCGTCGGGCGGCCTAGTCCGAACTTGGCGCGGCCGTGCCGTCCGAGGACGTTTCGGGTTTCGTGCGGAGGATCTCGCGGGCCTGCTCCGCGGCACGGGCGACAGCTTCACTGACGAAGTCGAGGAAGCGGGCGACGTTCTCCAGGCGGGTGGCGGCCGGGGTGCCCGGGACGAGGACGCCGACGCCCTGCCGTGCGATCTCGACGATCTGGGCGGTGGACCGGGCGCTGGCCATCATCGACTCGTACCAGATGTCGTCGTCGACGACATAGCGCTCGCGGCGGCGTTCGTCGCGTTCCCGGCGGACCATGCCCTGGCTCTCCAGGAACGCGATCGCCTTGGAGACGGACGCCGGGCTGACCTGGAGGCGCTGGACGAGTTCGGACGCGGTGAGGCTGCCCGAGTCGGTGAGGGTGAGGCAGGCCATCACCCGGGCCGTCATCGTGGTCATGCCCGAAGCCATCATGACGGTGGTGAACGTCTCCTCGTACGCGCGCACGGCCTCGGCGTCACGCCCGTGGGCCTGCGGGGGCGCTTCCACACCTCGGGGCGCCGCCTGCGTGCGCCGGTGGGCGCGGTGCTCGGTGGCGCGGTGGGCCAGGTCGGCGCGGTAGGCCGTGGGGCCGCCGTTGCGCATCACCTCACGTGTGACCGTCGAGGTCGGGCGATCGAGACCTCTGGCGATCTCCGCATAGGCGAGGCCGTCGGCCAGCCCCAGCGCGATCTGCCGCCGTTCCTGCTGGGTGAGCCTGCCTCCGGGCATTTCGGTCTCCTTCGTTCTCCTTGATGCCTCCAGCATAGCGTTCACCTTCAATCCATTGCAACGAGCCGCTAGCCGTTGTTGCATTAGCTTCGAGAGCCGTTGCAACGATTAACCAGCTTTCACCTGCGCTAATGCCGCTCGTTCGCAACAAAGGCATTGAAGGATCATCGAACGCAACGTAGCTTTTCCATCAACGGAAACAACGAACCAAGGAGAGCACCATGCAGAAGTTCGACACCCCCGCCCCGGTTGCCGCCGTCCTGGACATCCCCGCCGGACGCGTCCAGCTCATCGCCGCCGACCGGGCAGACACCACGGTCGAAGTCCTGCCGACGGACGCTTCGAAGGGCCGCGACGTGAAGGCGGCGGAGCAGGTCACGGTCGCCTACGACGACGGCGTCCTGCGGATCGGGACCGCACCGGCGAAGAACCGGATCCTCGGCCCCACCGGATCCGTCGAGGTGACCATCCAACTGCCCACCGGTTCCCGCATCGAGGCAAAGGCCGCCGCCACCGAACTCCGGGGTGTCGGACGCCTCGGCGACATCGCCTTCGAAGGCGCCTACCGCAAGATCAAGATCGACGAGGCCGCCAGTGTCCGCCTCACCGCGATCGACGGCGACGTCGAGGTCGGCCGGCTCCACGGCCCCGCGGAGATCAGCACCGCAAGGGGCGACATCCGGATCACCGAGGCCGTGCGCGGCACGGTCGAACTGCGCACCCAGTCCGGCGACATCTCGGTTGCCGCCGCCACCGGCGTTTCCGCCTCCCTGGACGCCCGCACCGGCCACGGCCGCGTCAGCAACGCCCTCAAGAACGACGGCACCACCGAACTCGACATCCGCGCCACCACCTCCCACGGCGACATCACGGCCCGCAGCCTCTGACCACCGCCCGCCACCGCGCCGCCCACCGCCCGCCGCCTCTGAGCCTCCACACCTCTACACCTCTACGCCTCTACGCCCCTAAAAGGAGCACTCATCATGACCAACCCGGCCATCGCGGCGAACGGGCTGCGCAAGTCCTACGGGGACAGGACAGTTCTCGACGGCATCGACCTGACCGTCCCCGAAGGAACCGTCTTCTCCCTGCTCGGCCCGAACGGCGCCGGCAAGACCACCGCCGTCAAGATCCTCTCCACCCTCATCACCGCCGACGCCGGTGACCTGCACGTCGGCGGCAACAACCTGGCCACCGACCCGCAGGCGGTGCGCGCCGCGATCGGTGTCACCGGCCAGTTCTCCGCCGTCGACGGCCTGATCACCGGCGAGGAGAACATGCTCCTCATGGCCGACCTGCACCACCTGCCCAAGGAGGAGGGAAGGCGGGCCAGCGCCGAACTCCTAGAGCGTTTCGACCTCACCGAGGCCGCCAGGAAGCCCGCCTCCACCTACTCCGGCGGCATGAAGCGCCGCCTCGACCTGGCGATGACGCTGGTCGGCAACCCGCGGATCATCTTCCTCGACGAACCGACCACCGGCCTCGACCCGCGCAGCCGCCACAACATGTGGCAGATCATCCGCGCGCTCGTCTCCGACGGCGTCACCGTCTTCCTCACCACCCAGTACCTGGAAGAGGCCGACGAACTCGCCGACCGCATCGCCGTGTTGAACAACGGCAAGATCGCCGCCGAGGGCACCGCCGACGAACTCAAGCGGCTCATCCCCGGCGGACACGTCCGCCTCCGCTTCACCGACCCGACCGCCTACCAGTCCGCCGCCACCGCACTGCGCGAAAGCACCAGGAACGACGAGGCACTGTCCCTCCAGATTCCCAGCGACGGCACCCAGCGCGAACTGCGCGCCATCCTCGACTGGCTGGACTCCGCCGGCGTCGAGGCCGACGAGTTGACGGTCCACACCCCCGACCTCGACGACGTGTTCTTCGCCCTCACCAGCCCCACCAGCATCCCCAACCAGCCCAACCAGCCCAACCAGCCCAAGGAGAACGTCCGATGAGCACCCTCTCCCTCGCCGTACGCGACTCCAACACCATGCTCCGCCGCAACCTGCTGCACGCCCGCCGCTACCCCTCCCTCACCCTGAACCTCCTCCTCACGCCGATCATGCTGCTCCTGCTCTTCGTCTACATCTTCGGCGACGTGATGAGCGCGGGCATCGGTGGCGCGGACCGCTCCGACTACATCGCCTACATCGTCCCGGGCATCCTGATGATGACCATCGGCTCCACCGTGATCGGGGCCGCGGTGTCCGTCGCCACCGACATGTCCGAGGGGATCATCGCCCGCTTCCGTACGATGGCGATCCACCGCGGCTCCGTGATCATCGGGCACGTCGTCGGCAGTGTGCTGCAGGTGCTCGCCAGTCTGGTCCTCGTCGGTGCCGTCGCGGTGGCCATCGGCTTCAGGTCCACGGACGCCACGGCCCTGGAGTGGCTGGCAGCCTTCGGACTCCTCGCCCTCTTCGCCCTGGCGCTCACCTGGATCGCGGTCGGGATGGGCATGGCCAGCCCGAACGCCGAAGCGGCCAGCAACATGGCGATGCCGCTGATCCTCCTCCCGCTCCTCTCCAGCGCCTTCATCCCGGCCGACACGATGCCGGGCTGGTTCCAGCCGATCGCCGAGTACCAGCCCTTCACCCCCGCCATCGAAACCCTGCGCGGTCTGCTCCTCGGCACCGAGATCGGCAACAACGGATGGCTCGCCATCGCCTGGTGTCTCGCACTGACCGCGCTCGGCTACCTCTGGTCGACCGCGAAGTTCAACAGCGACCCGAAGTAACCGCCATGACAGCGCGGGCCGCCTCCCGCAACTCGTCCCGCCCCAGGGCGGCGTACCCCCGACACCGCGTCGGCGTACGCCGCCCTGGCGGCGATCCCGGACGGCTGCTTCAGGGGAGGCGCGCCTCACGGTTCCTCTCCCGTACCCGCGCCCGCAACACCTCCTCCTGCGCCGCAGGCCCTGTCGACTCCGGCGGGCAGTCCCACTCCCGGCCCCCGCCCATGGGCCGCAACTGAGCGTTCCCGCCCACATGCCCCATCACCTCGCCGACCCGCCCGTCCCGTACGTCGACGACGTGCGCCCCGACCGGCGGCCGCTCCCCGCGCAGCACGGACGCCAGCTTCTCGGCCGTACGTACGTTGCAGCGCCCCAGGACGACCAGGGCGAACGGCTCGTCGCTCGCGCCGGTCACCGGGTCGACACACAGGGACGGCAGGACGACACCCACGCCCGTGAGCGCATCCCGAAGCGAGGCGACGACCTCTTCCGTCGATCGCAGCATTCCTTCACCTCCACGCAGAGTTCACTGTTCGCAACACAGCGTGTCCATCACCCGCCTAACCTGGCCAGACAGGGCGCCCCAACAACATCGACTGTCGGACAGGGAGTTGCCGTGGCAGGACCGAAGGACCTCGACCCGTCGTCATCCCCACGCGCCCTGCTGGGCGCCGAGCTGCGGCATGCCCGGGAGAAGGCCGACCTCAGCCAGGAGGAGTTGGGGCAACGGCTGTTCGTGAGCGGCTCGTTCATCGGGCAGTTGGAGGCAGGCACGCGGCGGATGCAGCCGGAGTACGCCCGGATGCTGGACGAGGTGCTGGGGACGGAGGACTTCTTCGCGCGGAACTGCCGTGCGGTGGCGAAGTCCAAGTATCCGGAGCACTTTGCGGAGGCGGCGGAGGCGGAAGCCACGGCGACGGAGATCCGGCAGTACTCGACCATGCTCATCCCCGGGCTGCTCCAGACACCCGCGTACGCGCGAGCCGTGTGCCGCGCGTATCAGCCGACGGCGCCGGACGAGACGATCGAGGAGCTGGTGTCCGCCCGGATCGATCGGGCCCGAGTCCTCGACGATCCAACAGAGCCGTTGTTGTGGGCGGTGGTTGACGAGGCCGCGTTGCGCCGGACGACGGGCGGTCGCGAGGTGATGACGGAGGCCCTGCGCCACGTCGTCGGCCTGATCCGTCGGCACCGGGTCATCGTGCAGGTGCTGCCGTTCGAGGCAGGGGCACACCCAGCGATGCAGGGCCCCATCAAGCTGATGGACTTCGAGGACGCCCCTCCACTCGTCTACTTCGAGGGTGTCGGCACCGGTCGCCTGGAGGACGACCCGGCCACCGTCAGGCACCACCGCCTCACCTACGAACTCCTCTCGGCCTGCGCGCTGTCCCCCGAGAAGTCCCTGGCCTTGATCGAGGAGATGGCGCAGGATTACGCGCATGAGGAGCATCCCTGAGTACAACCCGGACACGGCCACTTGGTACAAGTCCAGCTACAGCGGCGGCAGTGGCGGCGACTGCCTGGAAGTCGCCCGCTGGCGCAAGTCGACGTACAGCGGCGGCGATGGCGGCGACTGCCTCGAAATAGCCGACGGCCACCCCACCCTCGTCCCCGTCCGTGACTCCAAGACCCCCCTGGGCCCGAAGCTCACGTTCCGAGCCGAGGCATGGTCGGCCTTCGTCGAGAACCTCAAGCACGACTGACTCACCGCCGCCCCGAAGCTCAAGCCTCCCGATTGTCCCGTCGTCGCGGTCCATTGAGGTCAGAATCTGACCTCAATGGTTCCTAGCGTGGCTCTCGACCGACGGACCGGGAACCACGGAGGGCCAAGACCATGACCGACGCCATGACCGTCAACGCGAAGACCACCACCGGCGAGCGCGCCGACCTGCTGGAGGCGCTGGCCAAGCAGCGGCACTTCCTGCGTTTCACCACCCGCGACCTCACCGACGAGCAGGCCGGGCGGCGCACCACCGCGAGCGAACTGTGCCTGGGCGGCCTGATCAAACACGTCACATCGGTGGAACGGAACTGGGTGGACTTCATCCAAAACGGCCCGTCGGCCATGGGGGACTTCACCGCCATGACCGAGGCCGACTGGGCCCGGCGGGCCGACGAGTTCCGGATGCTGCCCGGGGAGACACTGGCCGGCGTACTGGCGGACTACGCCGAGACGGCCCGCCGTACCGACGAACTGGTTGCCGCCCTGCCCGACTTGGACGCCGCCCACCCCCTGCCGAAGGCCCCGTGGTTCGAGCCCGGGGCGCAGTGGTCGGCCCGCAGGACGCTGCTGCACCTCGTCGTCGAGACCGCCCAGCACTCAGGTCACGCCGACATCATCCGCGAGTCCCTGGACGGCTCCAAGAGCATGGGCTGATCGGGAGAGGCAACCCGGCCCCAACTCCCCGACCAGACCGCCCCGAAGCTCAAGCCCCCAGCTCCGAGCCCTCTTTCTGAGGATTGGGAGGCGGGCCCCAACCCGCCCTCCCACCCCGCGAGTTGACTTGAAGCAACCGACTTGCCACGGACAGTCACAAGGGCTTAGCGTGCCCGCATAACGAACAGCCCCCGCCAGGTGCGGCAAACACCTGCGGGGGCTTGACCAACAAGATCGAAAGAGACTCGATCCCATGGCTGACGCCAAGCTTAATGCTGCCTTCCTGCCTACGCACGCTCTCCCACACCCAATGGCCAATCCGGGTTACGGAAAGCGTTCGGCCCCTGACCAACTACCCCGAACAGCCCACGACTTCGCGCACCTCCCGCCCCGCGAAGCGGCCATCGCGGCGTACATCGACAAGCTCCCCGGCGGCGCCGACATCTCCGTAAAGACGCTGGCCAAGACACTCCCGTACGGACAGTGCGCCCTGCGCACAGCCCTCAACAACCTCCAGCGGGCGGGCCACTTGCGCCGGGGTCGCGAACACCTGGCCGACTCGGGCAGCCCGCGCTGGATCACCCGATCGTGGTTCTCCCGTACGCCACGGGACGACGACTGGTGGACGTCGTTCACGCGAGGCGACGTACCGCAGGAGGCGCCGGAAGCTCCTGCCAGGCCCACCCGCTCCCGCGCATACATCCTGCTGGCGGCGCTGGGCCGGGCGACCCCGGCGCTGTCTCTGTCCGCCGCGGCCTGCGCAGAGCTCGCGCCCCTGCTGACGGAATGGTTCGCGAGGGGCGCCACCGACGAACACGTACTCCAGGCCCTGACCTCGGGCCTCCCGACCCCGGTCCACAGCCCGGCCGCCCTCGTCCGCCGCCGCCTGACGTCCAAGCTCCCACCCGAACCCGCCCCCACTCCCGCACGCCCGCCCCTCCGCGTCCTGGAGTGCGCGAAGTGCGGGGTCCCGGGCCGCCCGGAGGCCCTGCCGGGCGGCATCTGCGGCGCATGCCGGGGCGAGGCCGCCCCGCCCCGGCATACCGCCCCTCTGCCGTCCTCCGCAGTCCACGCCCACGCCGCCGCGGCCCGCGCGGCGATGGTCGACCGACGAGAAAGGCCACGCCTATGACCGCTCCCACGGTCCGAAAACACCCAGCCGGGGCACCATGGTGGGAAGGAGGCGACACCACCATGACCTTTGGCACCAGGCGCCCGCAGATGTCCGTCGAGGACTTCGAAGAGCTGGCAAGTAAGGCCCCGAAGAACGTCCAGCTCGAATTCCTCGATGGACGGCTGTACGTGAAGGGTGACCACATCGAGGTCGACGACTTCGAGGAACTCGCCCGCAGGGCACCTGAGGGCGTCAAGCTCGAACTCATCGACGGAAAGCTAGAGGTCAAACCGTTGCCGGATCAGCGCCACAGGGCCATTGTGGTGTGGCTCAGCCGGCTGTTCATGCAGCACCGCCCTGAACTGGCCCTGTACCCGGAGCAAGGGCTCAAGATCGGCGCCTACCGCAAAGGCAACGCATGCGCGGACGCGGCGTTGGCGCCGCTCGATCACTTCATCGCGCAGGACGGCGAATGGGCCGATCCGAAGGGTGTCCTCATGGTCGTCGAGGTCACCTCCCGAGACCGTGACACCGACCGGCGCGACCGCATCGACAAGGTGCGCGGATACGCGGAAGCAGGCATCCCCGTCTACCTGCTCATCGACCGGGACAACGACACCCTCGTCGTGCACAAGGACCTGAAGAACGGGACGTACCAGCAGAGCCCGTCGTACCCGTACGGAGCCGTGGTCGAGCTCCCCGTCCCCGTGAACATGACCCTGGAAACCGAGAAGCTCAAGGACTACGCCGACTGACCCGCCCTCTCAACGCCGAAGGGCGGCACCCCCAGGAGAAGAGGTGTCGCCCTCGGCGTAAAGGCCCTACGAGCGGAGCCGAGGGTCAGCTCAGTGACTTCAGCGCCGACGGGTCGTACGCCGCCAACTCGTCGTGGCGTCCGTCCAGGACCTTCGCTGCCCACTCCGGGTCCTGGAGCAGGGCGCGGCCTACCGCGACGAGGTCGAACTCGTCGCGGTCCAGGCGGTCCAGGAGGTTGTCGAGGCCCGCTGCCGCCGCGCCCTCGCCCGCGAAGGCGCGGAGGAAGTCGCCATCGAGGCCGACCGAGCCGACGGTGATGGTGGGCTTGCCCGTCAGCTTCTTCGTCCAGCCGGCCAGGTTGAGGTCCGAGCCCTCGAACTCCGGGAGCCAGTAGCGGCGCGTGGAGGCGTGGAAGGCGTCCACTCCGGCATCGGCGAGCGGAGTCAGCAGGGCGCCGAGTTCCTCGGGGGTCTCCGCGAGGCGGGCGTCGTAGGCCTCCTGCTTCCACTGCGAGTAGCGGAAGAGGATGGGGAAGTTGGGGGAGACCGCGGCGCGGACCGCGGCGACGATCTCGGTCGCGAACTTCGTACGGGCGACCAGGTCGCCGCCGTACGCGTCGGTGCGGCGGTTGGTGCCCTCCCACAGGAACTGGTCGATCAGGTAGCCGTGCGCGCCGTGCAGTTCGACGCCGTCGAAGCCGATCCGCTCGGCGTCGGCCGCTGCCTCGGCGAACGCGGCGATGACGTCGTCCAGGTCGGCCTGGGTCATCTCCTTGCCCGCACCCGCCTTGCCGTCGAGCCGCAGACCGGACGGGCCGACCGCGGGGGCGTCCGCGAACGGCGGGTCGCCGGCGCTGCGGACCATGCCGATGTGCCAGAGCTGCGGCACGATCTTCCCGCCTGCCGCGTGCACCGCCTCGGCGACCTTCGCCCAGCCCGCCAGCTGCTCCTCGCCGTGGAAGCGGGGAATCCTGTCACTCTGTCCGGCCGAGTCGTGACCGACGTACGTGCCCTCGGTGACGATGAGGCCCACGCCCGCGGCGGCGCGGCGGGCGTAGTACGACGCCACGTCCGCGCCGGGAACTCCGCCCGGGGAGAACTGGCGGGTCATCGGCGCCATGACGATCCGGTTCGGGACGGTCAGGCCGTTGAGGGAGACGGGGCGGGCCAGGATCTGGGCCGCGCGGGAGGGGGCGGTTGTCACGTGAGGGCTCCTGGGGGAAAGAGGTCGGTCGGATGTCGGGCAGAAGGGCGGGATGCGCGTGCATAGGTATATGTGGTGGATATGTGCACGCGCATTGATCTCCGTCAGCAGCGTCAACCGCCTCGCCCGTCACCGCATTCCGGCCCCCGCACACCCACCGCGTGATCCAGCACACGAGTCCGGACCCGCATCGGCCCGACCCCGCAAACGCCCGAGGGCGGCACCCCCTGGAAGAAGGGGTGCCGCCCTCGGTACGAAGGACGGTGATCAACCGGGAGCCGAGGCCCCGAGGTCGATCAGAAGTCCATGTCACCGCCCGGCATGCCGCCCGGAGCGCCGCCGGCAGCGGCCTTCTCCGGCTTGTCGGCGATGACGGCCTCGGTGGTGAGGAACAGCGCGGCGATGGAGGCGGCGTTCTGCAGGGCAGAGCGCGTGACCTTCGCCGGGTCGATGATGCCTTCGGCGATCATGTCGACGTACTCACCGGTCGCGGCGTTCAGGCCGTGGCCGACGGGCAGGTTGCGCACCTTCTCGACGATGACGCCACCCTCGAGACCACCGTTGATGGCGATCTGCTTGAGCGGGGCCTCCAGGGCGAGCCGCACGGCGTTGGCGCCGGTCGCCTCGTCACCCGTGAGCTCCAGCTTCTCGAAGACCGAGGAGGCCTGGATGAGGGCCACGCCACCACCGGCGACGATGCCCTCCTCGACGGCCGCCTTCGCGTTGCGAACGGCGTCCTCGATGCGGTGCTTGCGCTCCTTGAGCTCGACCTCGGTGGCGGCACCGGCCTTGATGACGGCCACGCCGCCCGCGAGCTTCGCCAGGCGCTCCTGGAGCTTCTCGCGGTCGTAGTCCGAGTCGGAGTTCTCGATCTCGGCGCGGATCTGGTTGACCCGGCCGGCGACCTGGTCGGCAGAGCCGGAGCCGTCGACGATCGTCGTCTCGTCCTTGGTGATGACGACCTTGCGGGCACGGCCCAGCAGGTCGACACCCGCGTTCTCCAGCTTGAGGCCGACCTCCTCGGAGATGACCTCGCCGCCCGTGAGGATGGCGATGTCGCCGAGCATGGCCTTGCGGCGGTCACCGAAGCCCGGAGCCTTGACGGCGACGGACTTGAAGGTGCCACGGATCTTGTTGACGACCAGCGTCGACAGAGCCTCGCCCTCGACGTCCTCGGCGATGATCAGCAGCGGCTTGCCCGACTGCATGACCTTCTCCAGGAGCGGGAGCAGGTCCTTGACGTTGGCGATCTTCGAGTTGGCGATCAGGATGTAGGGGTCGTCGAGGACGGCCTCCATACGCTCCATGTCGGTGGCGAAGTACGCCGAGATGTAGCCCTTGTCGAAGCGCATACCCTCGGTGAGTTCCAGCTCCAGACCGAAGGTCTGGGACTCCTCGACGGTGATGACGCCTTCCTTGCCGACCTTGTCCATCGCCTCGGCGATGAGCTCGCCGATCTGGGTGTCGGCGGCGGAGATGGAGGCCGTGGAAGCGATCTGCTCCTTGGTCTCGACATCCTTGGCCTGCTCGAGCAGGGCACCGGAGACGGCCTCGACGGCCTTCTCGATACCACGCTTGAGGGCCATCGGGTTGGCACCCGCGGCTACGTTGCGCAGGCCCTCGCGGACCAGCGCCTGCGCCAGAACGGTCGCGGTGGTCGTACCGTCGCCGGCGACGTCGTCCGTCTTCTTGGCGACTTCCTTGACCAGCTCGGCGCCGATCTTCTCGTACGGGTCCTCGAGCTCGATCTCCTTGGCGATGGAAACACCATCGTTGGTGATCGTGGGGGCGCCCCACTTCTTCTCGAGGACGACGTTGCGGCCCTTGGGACCAAGGGTCACCTTGACGGCGTCGGCGAGCTGGTTCATCCCGCGCTCGAGACCGCGCCGCGCCTCCTCGTTGAACGCGATGATCTTGGCCATGTGAAGTGGTCCTCCCGGACTGGGGTGGATTGCTCCGGACCGCGCCCGCGCCCGCGACGGACGGCCTGCCTGCCATGCGGTTCCTTGCCCCACCTGGCCTGCGGGCCTCACTGACCCGGTCCTCGTTGTCACTCTCACCTGCAGAGTGCTAACGCCAATGATTAGCACTCGCCCCTACCGAGTGCAAGCGGCTCGGGAAGATCCCCAGGTGAAGCAGGGGGCGCGCACGGCGCGAACACAGCCCGAGGGACCGATCGGCAGCGGGCAGACCGAGGGCTTGAACCCTGGTGCGGGCAGCGGGCAGAGCGAGGGCCCGCAGCTGGTGCGGGCAGCGGGGCAGACCGAAGGCCCGAACCTGGTGCGGGCAGCGGGGCAGACCGAAGGGCCCGCACCCCTGGTGGAGGTGCGGGCCCTTCGTCACGTCGAACAGAACAATCAGTCGGCGCGTGCTTCAGCCGGTCGCCAGCCGGACCATGTCCGCCTGCGGCCCTTTCTGGCCCTGCGAGATCTCGAACTCGACCCGCTGGCCCTCTTCAAGGGTGCGGTAGCCGTCCATCTGAATCGCGCTGTAGTGGACGAATACATCCGCACCACCGTCGACCGCGATGAAGCCGTACCCCTTCTCCGCGTTGAACCACTTGACGGTGCCCTGAGCCATGCCTAACTCCCCTATTACTGGCCCTTGCACAGGACCGCACTTCGCGGGCCCGGGTCAGACCTCACTCCCCAATGATTGGGGGTGTGCGCCGGAACGCGTCGACCGCGGCTGAATGTATCTGTCCAACTGCCCTCTGCAACAGGTCAATCGGACGAGAATTCTGAGCGCGACCGATCGGGAATATGCGTAGAATTCGCAAAGATTCAGGGCAAGTCGGGCCCCGTAAATGCCGTAATCGGCTCAAAAAGGCGGGGCACTTTGGCCGCTTCTTGTCGGGCATCGGGCAAGGACTCATATGCGCCCGGCATAAAACCGACTCGAAAGCGAAGCAGCTTCCCCAACTGTACCGCGCTCAACCATACAGAATTGCCCCCTCCGCTTCTCTCACGGAGGGGGCAATTCAATGAACTCTCGGTGATCGCCATTACCCAAGGTAATGTTGATCACCGTGCGTGATGGCGGGTGACGGTCAGCCTCCGGCGACGGCCGGGATGATCGAGACGCCCGCACCGTCCGGCGTCGCCGTCTCCAGGCCCTGCTCGAAGCGGACGTCGTCATCATTGACGTACACGTTGACGAAGCGGCGCAGCTTGCCCTGGTCGTCCAGGACGCGTGCGGCGATGCCGGTGTGGTTCTGCTCCAGGTCGGCGATCACCTCGCCGAGGGTGCCGCCCTCGGCCGTCACCTCGGCCTTGCCGCTGGTGTAGGTGCGCAGGATGGTGGGGATGCGGACGTTGACGCTCATTCGGTGTGACCTCCGGTCGGATGCTCAGGTGCGGCGGGACAGCGCCCCAGGGGCGCGGGGCCGGGCCGGCGGAGCGCGGCCGGCCCCCGCCGGCCCGCGGCGCGGTTACGGCTTTCCGGCGGAGCGCCCCCGCTCATGATGCGAGGCCGGCCTCTCGGAAGGAGTCCAGGTTCGGGCGGATGGTCGCGGTGAGCCCGGTGTCCGAGGCCACCGCGTCCAGGGTCTTGAGGCCGTCGCCGGTGTTGAGGACGACGGTGGTGAGGGTCGGGTCGAGCAGACCGTTCTCGATCAGTTTCTTCGCCACACCCACCGTCACGCCACCCGCGGTCTCGGCGAAGATGCCCTCCGTCTGGGCGAGGAGCTTGATCGCCTCGACGACCTGCTCGTCGTTGACGTCCTCCACGGCGCCGCCGGTACGCCGCGCGATGTCGAGCACGTACGGCCCGTCGGCCGGGTTGCCGATGGCGAGCGACTTGGCGATGGTGTTCGGCTTCTGGGGCCGTACGACGTCATGGCCTGCCTTGTAGGCGACCGACACCGGTGAGCAGCCCTCGGCCTGGGCGCCGAAGATCTTGTACGGCTTGTCCGCCACGAGCCCGAGCTTGATCAGCTCCCGCAGGCCCTTGTCGATCTTCGTGAGCTGGGAGCCGGAGGCGATCGGGATGACCAGCTGGTCGGGGAGCTGCCAGCCGAGCTGCTCGCAGATCTCGTACGCGAGGGTCTTGGAGCCCTCCGCGTAGTACGGCCGCAGGTTGACGTTGACGAAGCCCCAGCCCTCGCCGGCCGGGTCGCCGATCAGCTCGGAGCAGAAGCGGTTCACGTCGTCGTAGTTGCCCTCGATGCCGACGAGCTCGCCGCCGTACACCGCGGCCATGACGATCTTGCCCTGCTCCAGGTCGTGCGGGATGAAGACGCAGGAGCGGAAGCCGGCGCGGGCCGCGGCGGCGCCCACGGCGCCCGCGAGGTTGCCGGTGGAGGAGCAGGAGAGGGTGGTGAAGTCGAAGGCACGGGCGGCCTCGATGGCCTGGGCGACGACGCGGTCCTTGAAGGAGTGCGTCGGGTTGCCGGAGTCGTCCTTGACGAAGAGCTTGCCGGGGGTGACGCCCAGCGCGCGGGCCAGGTTGTCGGCCTTGACGAGCTTGGTCCAGCCGGGGTTGATGTTCGGCTTCTCCGCGACGTCCGCCGGGACCGGCAGGAGCGGTGCGTAGCGCCAGATGTTCGCGGGGCCCGCTTCGATGCGCTTGCGGAGGTCCTCGGTCTCGTAGGCCGAGAAGTCGTACGCGATCTCCAGCGGCCCGAAACACTCCTCGCAGGCGAAGAACGGACCGAGCGGTACGCGGTGTCCGCACTCGCGGCAGGAAAGCGCGGCGGCGGGGCCCAGATCGACGGTCTTCGCGGAATCCGGGGAGGTCACGGTGTTCGTGGTGCTTGCAACTGTCTGCGCAGCCATGGAGGCGAGGCCCTTTCTCCTCATCTTCCTCACGACGCACTTCGCCGTGAGACGGATTTGGCACCTTCCCGAGCCGGGAGCCCCGCCACGTCGATGTGACAAGAACCAGCTGGAGGGTTGCCGGGGCTTCAACGGGCCGTATCCCTCTGCCCCTCTGGATGAGCGGTATTCAGTTGTGCGCCGGACGACCCCCGACATGCGATGGTCATCAGCGTTGTTCAAGACTGTAACCGAAGGCCTGGATGGTGGAGAGAGCCGTCCGAACCGCGAGATGCCAGCGACCCACCGAACGCTGCCGCGGAGACGGGCACAAGCATCCCAATGAACGCAAGGGAGAGCCGCACGTGCTTGAAGACGTCGAGCGCTGGCTGAGCACGCGCTCCTGGTCCGTGACCGACCGGCCGCTCAAGAAGCTCATAGCCGCGAAACGATCCACCAACTCCACGGTGAGCGTGGTCCTGCCCGCGCTCAACGAGGAGGCCACGGTAGGCGAGATCGTCTCCATCATCCGCCGCGATCTGATGACCCGCAAAGTGCCCCTCGTCGACGAGATCGTCGTCATCGACTCGGGCTCGACGGACCGCACCTCCGAGGTCGCCGCCGCCGCCGGCGCCCGGGTCGTTCACCGGGACGAAATACTTCCCCGCATCCCGACCGTGCCCGGCAAGGGCGAGGTCCTGTGGCGGTCACTCCTGGTGACGAGCGGTGACATCGTCTGTTTCATCGACGCGGACCTCAAGGAGTTCTCCTCGGACTTCGTGTCCGGGATCGTGGGACCGCTGCTCACCGATCCGGGTGTGGACCTGGTCAAGGCGATGTACGACCGCCCGCTGAACCTGCCGGGTGAGCCCACCTCCGGCAGGACCGCGGCCGGTCAGGGCGGCCGGGTCACCGAACTGATGGCCCGCCCCCTGCTGAACATGCACTGGCCGCAGCTGGCCGGCTTCGTCCAGCCGCTCGGCGGCGAGTACGCGGCCCGCCGTACCCTCCTCGAACAGCTCCCGTTCCCCGTCGGATACGGCGTGGAGCTCGGCATGCTCGTCGACGCGCTGCACCTGGTGGGGCTCGACGCGCTCGCCCAGGTCGATGTCGGTGTGCGCAAGCACCGGCACCAGGACGGCCAGGCGCTGGGCCGGATGTCCGCCGCGATCTACCGCACCGCACAGCTCCGGCTCGCCCGCGGCCATCTCATCCGGCCGGCCATCACCCAGTTCGAACGGGGCGAGTCCGGCTTCGAGGCGCGCACCTACTCCGTCGATACGGAGGAACGGCCTCCCATGGCGGAAATCTCGGAGTATCAGTCACGCAAAGCGGCGTAATCCGGCGGCTGTATACGTCTGCGCAGTACCCCGTCCGTACGTTTGAGCGTTTCCGGGCCGGGCTAGATTGACGCGTATGGCTTCCACCGCTTCGACTGCTGCTTCCACGGCATCACCGCAGGGCTCCCACGGGATCCTCGTCGCGTCCAACCGCGGCCCGGTCTCCTACGACGTGCGCGAGGACGGCGAGCTACAGGCCAGGCGCGGCGGCGGCGGCCTGGTCTCGGGCCTGTCGGCGATCGGCCCGGACGCGGGCGCCCTGTGGGTGTGCTCGGCGCTCGGCGACGGGGACCGCGAGGCGGTGCGGCGCGGGGTCGGCGAGGACGGCGTACGGATGCTGGACATCGACGCCGAGGTGCACGCGGACGCCTACAACGGCATCGCGAACTCCGTGCTGTGGTTCGTCCACCACATGCTGTACCAGACGCCGCTGGAGCCGGTCTTCGACGTGGAGTTCCGGCGCCAGTGGGCGTCGTACGAGGCCTACAACCGGGCGTTCGCGCAGGCGCTGGCCGACGAGGCGGCCGAGGGCGCCGTGGTGGTCGTACAGGACTACCACCTGACCCTCGTCCCCGGCATGCTGCGGGAACTCCGCCCGGACCTGCGGATCGGTCACTTCTCGCACACGCCGTGGGCGCCGGTCGACTACTTCCGCATGCTCCCCGACGACATCGCCGAGCAGGTGCTGCGCGGCATGCTCGGCGCGGACCGGCTCGGCTTCCTCACCCACCGCTGGGCTTCCGCGTTCACCGCGTGCGCGCAGGAGCTGGCCGGCGGCCTCGGTGACACCCGCGTCGGTGTGCACGGGCTCGGCGCGGACGCGGACTTCCTGCGCCGGCGTTCGCACGAGGCGGATGTCGCCGACCGGATGGCCACCCTGCGTGAGCAGATCGGCGAGGGCCGGAAGGCGATCGTGCGGGTCGACCGCACCGAGCTGTCGAAGAACATCGTGCGCGGACTGCTGGCCTACCGGCAGCTCCTGGAGGACCGGCCGTCCTGGCGCGAGCGGGTCGTGCACGTCGCCTTCGCCTACCCCTCACGCCAGGACCTCGCCGTGTACCGCGACTACACGGCCGAGGTGCAGCGGGTCGCCGACGACATCAACTCCACGTACGGCACGCCCGGTTGGACCCCGGTCGTGCTGCACGTCAAGGACGACTTCGCCCGCTCCCTCGCCGCGTACCGGCTCGCCGATGTGGCCCTGGTCAATCCGATCCGGGACGGCATGAACCTCGTCGCCAAGGAGGTGCCGGTCGTCTCCGACGAGGGGTGCGCGCTGGTGCTGTCCCGGGAGGCGGGGGCGTACGAGGAGCTGGGCGAGGACGCGATCGTGGTGAACCCGTACGACGTGGTCGGCACGGCGCGGGCCCTGCACGAGGCGTTGTCGATGGGCGCCGGTGAGCGGGCCGAGCGCACCAAGCGCCTCGCCGCCGCGGCCACGGCGCTGCCTCCGGCCCAGTGGTTCCTGGAGCAGCTGCGGGAGTTGGAGAGCGGGTCCTAGCCGAGCCGCGCCGCCAGGGCCCTCAGCAGTTGTACGACTCCTGCCGGGCCGTCGACCACCAGGTCGGCCCGCTCCGCCAGTTCCGCGACCTCCGCGCTGCCGCTGCACACCAGGAGGCCCGGAATGCCTTCGGCGCGGAGCTTGTCCACGGCGGTGAAGGCCGGGAGGTCACCGAGGTCGTCACCGGCGTAGAGGACGGCTTCGGCGCCGGTCTCGCGGAGGTGCGCGAGGAGGGCGACGCCCTTGTCCATCCCCGGCGGGCGGAGTTCCAGGACCATGCGGCCCGGTTCGACGATCAGGCCGTGCCGGCCGGCCAGCTCGGTGAGGGGCTCGCGCAGGGCCTCGAACGCCGCCTGCGGGTCCGCCGCGCGCCGGGTGTGTACGGCGACCGCCCGGCCCTTCTCCTCGATCCAGGTGCCCTTCCAGGCGCCGGCCGTGTCCAGGAACCCCGGCAGCTCGGCGCGGACGGCGGCGACGCCGGGGTGCGGGGCGGGGGCACTGACCGAGCCGGTCCGCGCGTCCCAGCGCTCGGCGCCGTAGTGCCCGAGCACGACCAGGTGCTCCAGTCCCGGCACACCCGCGAAGCCGCCGTGCTCGACCGCCACGGCAGCCGGGCGGCCGGTGACGACCGCCACGGAGGCGACCCTCGGGGCGAGGGCCGCGAGTGCGGGGACCGCGTCCGGGTGGGCGCGGGCCTGCTCCGGGTCCGGGACGATCGGCGCGAGCGTCCCGTCGAAGTCGAGCCCGATCACCGCGTGCCCCGGCCGGGCGAGGATGGCGTCGAGGCCGGCGCGGCCGGCGGGGGTGGTGGGGGTCGGCAGGAGATCCGCGTGGCTGGCCATGGGGGGAGCCTATCGGCGCGGGCGTGGGGGGTGATTTCCTTCGCCCCCTCCGCCCCTGCCCGTCCCTTGCTTCTGGGGGCTGCCGCCCCCAGACCCCCCGCATCGCGCTGAACGCGCTCGTCCTCAAACGCCGGACGGGCTGAAAAATCCCCCCTCACCGCTCCCCCCGCCGCGCCTCCCGAACCCGCCGCAGCCGATTCACCGTCACCGGATCGTGCGCCAGCGCCCGCGGGTCGTCGATCAGGGCGTTGAGCAGTTGGTAATACCGCACAGGTGCCAGCCCCAGCTGCTCCCGTATCGCCCGCTCCTTCGCCCCGGGCCCCCCGAACCCGCGCCGCTCCATGGCGAGAATCCCCCGCTCCCGCGGACCGAGCTCCTCCCTGGGTTGCATGGGTTGCATGGATTCCATGGGTTCCATGGACAGAACCGTAGCCCCGGCCACTGACAGCGGACAGCGCTACGCCGCGTTGTCCGCCGCGTCGGCCTCCGCCTGCAGCGACCCCAGCACCGCCGCCGGACTCCCGCTCTCCTCCACGGCCTTCCCGATCTGCGTCTTGATGTCGGCGCTGACACCGGCCCAGGAGGTCTTGCCGACGGGATACAGCTCGGCGGTGGCGAGTTCGTCGAGGAAGGGGGCGAGATCCTGGTCCTCGCTGTCGGCGGCCATGGCCTCGGAGGCGGACGTGGTGACCGGCAGCAGGTCGTACTCACGGGAGAAGTCGAGCACGTTCTTGTCGCTGTAGACGAAGTCGAGGAAGTCCCCGACCTGCTCGGCATGGCCGTTCTGCTTGAAGGCCATCATCCAGTCGGCGACGCCCAGCGTGGACTTGCTCAGGCCGTCGGCGCCGGGCATCGGCACCATGCCGAAGTCCACGCCCCCGGCGGCGGCCATCTTCATCAGCGTGGGATGCCCGCTGAGCATCCCGACCTCGCCCCGCGTGAACGCGGCGAAGGCGTCCGCCCGGTTGAGCTTGGCGGGATCGGTGGGCCCCGTGAGCCCCTTGCCGACGAGTTCGTCCTTGAGCCAGGTGAAGGCCTTGACGTTCTCCTCGGAGTCGATGGAGTACGTGCCGACGTTGTCGGTGTAGCCACCGCCGGCGCTCAGCATCCACTGAAAGGTCTCTGCCTGCGCCTCCTCGGGCCCCAGCGGCAGCGCGTACGGGAACGTCACGCCGGCGGCCTTGAGCACCTCGGCGTCGGAGGCCAGCTGGTCCCAGGTCTTCGGCGGGGTCAGGCCGGACTGGGCGAAGAGGGTCTTGTTGTAGAAGAGCAGCCGGGTGGAGGAGGCGAACGGCAGGCCGTACTGCGCTCGTTCCTGCTCGCCCGCGTCGGTGAGCTGGAGGGCGAAGTTGGCCTGGACGGGTATGGAGAGCAGTTCGTCGGCCGTGTAGAGCTCGCCTTGGGCGGCGTAGTCGGCGTAGGCGCCGATCTGCGCCATGTCGGGGGCGTTCCCGGCCGCGACCATGTCCTTGACCTCGCGGTCGACGTCGGTCCAGGAGTAGACGCTGACCTCGACCTTCACCCCCGGGTGAGCGGCTTCGTACTCCTTGACCAGGCTGTCCCAGTACTTCTGGGAGCTGTTGGCGTCGGAGTCGCCGTAGTCGGCGGCCACCAGCCTCAGCGTCACGTTTTCGGAGTCGCCGGAGCTTCCGCAGCCTCCGAGGGTGGCTGTCATGCCCAGTGCGGACACCGCCGCGATCATTCCTGTCCTACGCCGCCGCACCGCTTCGCCCCAACCCTTTTGTTGATTCGCCGTTCAATATTCCGGCATAAGGTCTACACCACAGGTCTACACCACGTAAGTGGACTAGACCTCTTCCGGGTTGACGGGCCACACTGTCCCTCGTGAGACATGTCATCGCCCTCGATGTGGGCGGCACCGGGATGAAGGCCGCCCTCGTCGGCGCCGACGGCGAGCTCCTCCACCAGGCGCGCCGGGCGACCGGCCGCGAACGCGGGCCCGACGCCGTCGTCGAGGGCATCCTCGGCTTCGCGGCCGAGCTGCACGCGTACGGCGAGCGGCACCTCGGCGAGGGGGCCGCGGCGGCCGGTGTCGCCGTCCCCGGCATCGTCGACGCCGAGCGCGGCATCGCCGTGTACTCGGCCAACCTCGGCTGGCGCGACGTGCCCATGCGCGAACTGCTCGGCACCCGGCTCGGCGGCGTGCCGGTGGCGCTCGGACACGACGTGCGCACCGGTGGGCTCGCGGAGGGGCGGATCGGCGCGGGGCAGGGAGCGGACCGTTTCCTCTTCGTGCCGCTCGGCACCGGCATCGCGGGCGCGATCGGCATCGGCGGCAGCGTGGAGGCCGGCGCGCACGGCTTCGCCGGCGAGATCGGCCACATAGTCGTACGCCCCGGGGGAACCCCGTGTCCGTGCGGCCAGCACGGCTGTCTGGAGCGGTACGCGTCCGCCGCGGCCGTCAGCCAGGCCTGGGCGGCGGCCTCCGGAAACCCGGAGGCGGAGGCGGCGGACTGCGCGAAGGCCGTCGAGTCCGGTGACGAACGGGCCGTACGGGTCTGGCGCGACGCCGTCGACGCGCTCGCCGACGGGCTCGTGACCGCGCTCACTCTGCTGGACCCCCGCACGCTGATCATCGGTGGCGGTCTGGCCGAGGCCGGGGAAACCTTGTTCACACCACTGCGGGCCGCGGTCGAGCGGCGCGTGACCTTCCAGAAGCTGCCGTCCATCGTCCCCGCCGCCCTCGGGGACACCGCCGGGTGCCTCGGCGCCGGACTGCTGGCCTGGGATCTCCTGGCCGGCACCGGCCTTGCTCACTCCACTGACTCCCCTGACTCCCCTGACCCCTCGGAGGTAACCACCTGATGGCCACTAGCAAGGTTTTCGCCGGTGCACAGGTGGTACTGCCCACCGGGATCGTGGACGGCGGCCGCGTGATCGTCGACGGCGCGCGGATCGTCGGGAGCGCTCCCGCGGACGCCGAGACGGTCGATCTGTCCGGACACTGGCTCGTCCCCGGCTTCGTCGACCTCCACAACCACGGCGGCGGTGGCGCGTCCTTCACCTCGGGCACGGTCGAGGACGTCCTCAAGGGCATCCACACCCACCGCCTGCACGGCACCACCACGACCGTCGCCTCCACGGTCACCGGCGACATGGACGGCCTCGCCCAGCGCGCCGGGCTGCTCTCGGAGCTGGCTGAGCAGGGCGACCTCGCGGGCATCCACTTCGAGGGCCCGTTCATCTCGCCGTGCCGCAAGGGCGCGCACTCCGAGGAACTGCTCCGCGACCCGGACCCGGCGGAGGTCCGCAAGCTCATCGACGCGGCGCGCGGCCAGGCCCAGATGGTCACCCTCGCCACCGAACTGCCGGGCGGCATCGACTCCGTACGCCTGCTCGCCGAGCACGGGGTGATCGCGGCCATCGGCCACACGGACGCGACGTACGAGCAGACGGTCGAGGCCATCGAGGCGGGCGCGACCGTGGCGACGCACCTGTTCAACGCGATGCCGGCGCTCGGTCACCGCACGCCGGGCCCGATCGCGGCCCTCCTGGAGGACGACCGGATCACGGTCGAGCTGATCAACGACGGCACACATCTGCACCCCGCCTCCCTGGAGCTGGCGTTCCATCACGCGGGCCCCGGCCGGGTCGCTTTCATCACCGACGCCATGGACGCGGCCGGCTTCGGCGACGGCCGCTACATGCTCGGCCCGTTGGAGGTCGAGGTCGCCGAAGGCGTCGCGCGGCTGGTGGAGGGCGGCTCGATCGCGGGCTCCACGCTCACGCTCGACCGGGCCTTCAAGCGCGCGATCACCATCGACAGGCTGCCCGTCGAGGACGTCGTGGCGGCCCTCTCCGCCAACCCCGCCCGCCTGCTGGGCATGTACGACAAGGTGGGCTCCCTGGAGCCCGGCAAGGACGCCGACCTGGTGATCCTCGACTCCGCCTTCGAGCTCAAGGGCGTGATGCGCAGGGGCGAATGGGTGGTGGACCCCCAACTGGGGTGATGCTTCCCGCTGTTGAGGGCGGCGCCGTCGTCCTGCCGTCGGTCAGCTGTCCACCCAGCCGTTGACCAGCCACAGCTGGTCGAGCAGGACGTCGCACTGGTTGCCCTGCTCGCACGAGATCTTGATGGTGTTGGTGCCCTTGTTGAGCTGGACGTAGTTGTAGGTCTGCGTCCAGCCCTTCTCGTAGTCGCCTTCGGCGGCCTTCCCGTAGTTGTCCAGGCCGACCGGCGTGTCGGAGGCCGTGCCGTTGATCGTGAGGGTGGCGGTGGCGTCCTTGCCGGGGACGCTGTAGCCCGTGTACAGCGTGTACTTGCCGGACTCGGGGATACCGCTCACGCTCCAGGTCACGGATGCGCCGACCTGGTTGAAGTTCGTCACGTAGACGCCGCCGTCGGCCTTGGCACCCTTGATGTCCGAGGCCGTGGTGGCACCCGCCAGGTTCAGGACCTTCGCGTCGGCCTTCGGCAGTTCGGCCGCGGGCTGGTCGCCGGCGGACTCGCTCGGCGACGCGCTCTGCGAGGTCGACGGCGTCGAGGAGGCATCGGTGCCGGCGGCCTTGGCGTCGTCGCCCGAGTCGCTGCTGAGCATGGCGACGCTGATGCCGATGACGACGGCGGCGAGCACGGCGATCGCACCGATGAGCAGACCCTTGGTGTTCGGCCCGTTCGATCCACGGCCGCGCCCGCCACCGTCGCCGACCGGGGAGTGCCGGGTCGTGGGCGCGCCGCCGGGAACGGTCTCGGGCGCGGCGTAGTTCGCGTGCGGCTGACCGTAGGCCTGGGGCTGCTGCGGGATCTGCTGGCCGTATGCCTGCGGCGGCTGGCCGTACTGCGCGGTCGGGGCCTGCTGGCCGTACGCGGCCTGCCCGCCCTGCTGAGGTCCGTTACGACGCTCGCCGACCGCACGCACCCGGTTCACCGAGCCGGGGTAGCCGTAGCCGCCGCCTCCACCGGGCGGGGTGGCTCCGTTGGCCTGGCCGTCCTCGTACAGATAGCCGAACGGGTCATCGTCCTCGGGCGTGCTCGCGCCGTTGTTGCCGGGCGTCATCCCTTGGTCTCCTAGCGGGTGCGGTACAGATACGGACGGTGCAGATTCACTGCGTGGATGAATGGCGAGCCTACCCGGTCTCGCTGGGCCAAACGGGTGCCCTCACCGCTTCGACCCACTGACCTGCGGCTTATCCGGCTCTGCGATGTGCTTTGGGACGAGACCGTTTCTCGATGTACATCCGCTCGTCCGCGGACTTCAGCACCTCGTCCGCCGTCATACCGCAGTGCGCCCATCCGATTCCGAAGCTGGCGCCCACCCGGACGGCACGGCCGTCGACCCTGATGGGCGGGATGATCGCGTTCCGCAGCCGTACGGCGAGGTCCTGCGCGTCGGCCCGGCCGAGCCCGTCGGCGAGCACCACGAACTCGTCGCCACCGAGCCGGGCGACCGTGTCGCCGTCCCGGACACCATGGGTCAGCCGGCGCGCGACCTCGATGAGAACCACGTCACCCGCGTTGTGCCCGAACCGGTCGTTGATCGACTTGAAGCCGTCGAGGTCGCAGAAGAGGACAGCGAGCCCCTTGGCGCCGTCGTCCGTCTCGCCCTCGGGCGCGATGGTGTGCACGTGGTGGTCGAAGGCGTCGTACGCCTCGGAACCGGGCCAGGAGCCCAGGGCGTGCCCGCTCCCGTCGTAGGCGACCTGGCCGCCGCCGTGCCCGTCACCGTTGCCGTTCCCGGCGTACGGGTCGTGCTCGCCGCTCGGGAGCGCCCCCATGGCAGCCTGCTGCCCGTGCGTGTAGGCCGCGTCGAGCGACTCGATCGCGCCGGGGGGCAGCGTCTGCGGGCGCTGGCAGAGGCGGGAGCTGAGCCGGGAGCGCAGCTCGGCGGAGTTCGGCAGGCCGGTGAGGGAGTCGTGGGAGGCGCGGTGGGCGAGCTGGAGCTCACGGCGCTTGCGGTCCTCGATGTCCTCGACGTGGGTGAGCAGAAACCGGGGGCCGTCGGCGGCGTCCGCGACGACCGAGTTGCGCAGCGACACCCAGACGTAGGTGTCGTCGCGGCGGCAGAGCCTCAGCTCGGCGCGGCCGCCCTCCGCCGAGGTCCGCAGCAGCGTGCCGATGTCCTCCGGGTGGACGAGGTCGGAGAAGGAGTAACGGCGCATCGCGGAGGCGGGGCGGCCGAGCAGGCGGCAGAGCGCGTCGTTGGTCCGCAGGATCCGGCCGTGCTCGTCGCCGCCCATCTCCGCGATGGCCATGCCGCTCGGCGCGTACTCGAAGGCCTGCCGGAAGCTCTCCTCGCTTGCCCGCAGCGCCTGCTGCTCCCGCTCGAGGCGGACAAGTGCGCGCTGCATGTTCGCTCGTAGACGCGCGTTGCTGATGGCGATGGCGCCCTGGAACGCGTACATCTGGAGCGCTTCACGCCCCCACGCGCCGGGCCGCCGTCCGTTGCGCGGCCGGTCCACGGACAGCACGCCGATCAGCTCGCCGCAGCCGCTGCCGGTGACACCGGGGCTGTACATCGGTGCGAAGAGGCGGTCGGCGGGGTGCCACTCGTCCTCGAAGCGGGGCGCGGGACCGTCGGTGTACCACTGCGGCACGTCGTCCTCGTCGAGGACCCAGCCCTCGGAGTGGGGTATGAAACGCAGGTCGCCCCAGGCCTCGCCCATGGTCAGCCGGCGGTCCCAGGAGGCGCGGGAGCCGACGCGGCCGGTGATGAGGGCCTCGGCGGCGGAGTTGCCGGCGAACGCGGCGACCACGAGGTCACCGTCCGGGCGTACGAGGTTGACACACGCCAGCTCGTACCCGAGGCCGGTCACCACTCCGTCGGCGACGGTCTGCAGCGTGTCCGCCAGGCTGCGGGCGGTGTTCATGTCCGCCATCACCGTGTGCAGTTGCCGCAGGGTCGCAAGACGGACGTAGGGCTCCGACTCGGTCTCCATTCGCCCTCCCCTCGAGACCTTGCAGCAACTCCAGGGTTCTCTTGGCGTACCTGGTTTTCTTCGGCTTACCGCTTGGTAGCTACGCACCTAGCGTCCCAGCCACTGAATCACAGCGCGCTGCCCACTCGGTACACAGGGTCAACAAAATATGGCTCCTGTGACTCAAGTCACAGCGGAACGTGAACAATTGAGTGGGGTTTCTGCAGTTTCTCCGTGCACCTATTGAGCGCATATGGGAGAGCTGTGCAATCGCTGTGCGCGATTATGTCTGTTGCATGCCGCGGGGTGTGGCGGCGGGCGTCCGGGGCCGGTTTTCCGTCGGTGCTCGGTCGGCGGACCAGGGGTGGTCCGTCGGTGGTCCTAGGACCTGGCTCGGGCCGGGGACCGATGTGCGGCCCCTAGGTCGGAGACTAGCGTTCCGGCGTGCCGAACACTCCCCCCGCGGCTCCCGCTGTCGCTTCCCTTGTCGCTCCCGCCGCCGCCTCCCCCACTGGTCCCCCGCACGCTGCCGCCGTGCATGCTGAGGGGGTGAGCAACGACGAGTTCCGCGCCGCCCTGTCCCGGCTGGCCGCGGGCGTGGTCCTGGTGACCGCGCACGAGCCCGCGACGGACCCGGACGGACCGGGCGGCGAGGACGCCGGCATGACAGCGACGGCCTTCATGTCCGTCTCCCTGGACCCGCCCCTGGTCATGGTCAGCCTGCGCGACGGCTCCCGTATGGACGACCTGCTCGCCGAACAGCCCCTGTGGGCCGTCTCCGTGCTCTCCGAGAGCCAGCGCCACATCGCGGGCCGCTTCGCCATGAAGGGCCGCATCAGCGACCGCCTCCTCTTCGAGGACATCCCCTACGTACGGGGAAAGGCGTCCGGCGCGCTGCTGGTGGGCGGCTCACTGGCCACCCTGGAGGTCAGAACCGAGCAGCGGGTGGCCGCCGGGGACCACACCCTCGTCATCGGCCGCGTACTGACGGCTGCGGTACCGAGCGCGGACGGCGGCCCGTTGACGTACTTCAAGGGCAGGTACCGGCAGTTGGGCTGAGCCCGGTCGACCGGGCGGGCGGGGCGGTGCGGGCTGGGTGGATGCGGGCTGGGTGGTGCCTTATCCCCAGTCGCGCCCGTTGCGTCCGCGCTTGGTGTCGGAGCGCTGCTTCTTCTCGCGCAGCCGCCGCTCGTTGATCCCACGAGGGATCCGGGTGGCCCTGCGGGGCTTGGGCGGGGGCGCGGAAGCCTCGGCGAGGAGGGAGGCCAGCCGTACGGCCGCGGTCTCCCGGTTGCGCCACTGCGAGCGATGCTCGGAGGCGCGGACGGTGATGACCCCGTCGACGAGCCGCCCGGCGAGCCTGTCGAGGGCGCGCTCCTTCCAGACGGGCGGCAGCGCGTTGGTCTTCGCGAGATCGAAACCGAGCTCCACCTGTGTGTCGCTCGTGTTGACGTGCTGTCCGCCCGGCCCGCCGGAGCGCGAGAAACGCCACATCAGCTCGGCCTCGGGGAGGGAGACGGAGCCGCGAATGACGTAAGGACCGGACATGAGGTACATGGTCGCTCGGATGTCCGGTCCACGTCACCAGGTTTTCAGCGGCACCTGGTCTCCTGGGTAAAGAAAGTAAAGCGGAAGGAACCTTCGGTACCCCTCGTGGCGTTCTTGGAGGTAGCTGTAGCTTCGTGCCCGTACGAAGCCAAAACGTACGAGCAGTGTGCACGTACGCAATGAGGGAAGGGACTCCCAACAATGGCTGTAAGCCTGTCCAAGGGTGGCAACGTCTCGCTCACCAAGGAGGCTCCGGGCCTGACCGCCGTCACCGTGGGCCTCGGCTGGGACGTCCGCTCCACCACGGGCACCGAGTTCGACCTCGACGCCTCGGCGATCGCGGTCAACCCCGAGGGCAAGGTCTACTCGGACGCCCACTTCATCTTCTTCAACAACAAGCAGACCCCGGACCAGACGATCGTGCACACCGGCGACAACCGCACGGGCGAAGGCGCGGGCGACGACGAGGCGATCAACGTCAACCTGGCGGGCCTCCCCGCCGACATCGACAAGATCGTCTTCCCGGTCTCCATCTACGACGCGGAGACCCGCTCGCAGAACTTCGGCCAGGTCCGCAACGCGTACATCCGCATCGTCAACGCGGCCGGCGGCGCGGAGATCGCCCGCTACGACCTCTCCGAGGACGCGGCCACCGAGACCGCCATGGTCTTCGGCGAGCTCTACCGCAACGGCGCCGAGTGGAAGTTCCGCGCGGTCGGCCAGGGCTACGCATCGGGCCTGACGGGCATCGCGCAGGACTTCGGCGTGAACGTCTGACGTTCGCCGCGGCACACCGCAGTGGTCAACGGCCGCCCGTCCGGGGAGGGTTCCCCGGACGGGCGGCCGTGCCGTCTGCACACGCTCTCCGCCACTCGACGTCACCCACGGCGGTCGGGGCCACTGTCGGGCCCCCGTCCCTGTCCGGCCGAGAGGGCCGTCAGGGCTTCGCCGGCTTCCCCTCCCCGTACAGCCAGTCCTGCCAGACCGCGCCGAAGTCGGCGTCCGGCGCGGACTTCTCCACGTACGCCGTGAAGTCGGCGGTGTCCGCGTTGCCGTGACGGTGGGCGGTGGCCCAGCCCTGGATGATGTCGTGGAAGGTGTCGTCGCCGACGGTCTGCCGGATCTTGTGGAGTACCATCGCGCCGCGTTCGTAGACGGGGCTGTCGGAGAGGTGCGCGGCGCCGGAGGGCTTGGCGGGCGGGAAGGCCCAGACGGCCTCGTCGAGCTGCGGGTCGTCGAAGTAGTCGCCCTTGTAGAGGGAGTTGAAGATCTCGTCGGCGGTGTCGCCGTCGTGCTCCTCCTGCCACAGCCACTCCGCGTAGGTGGCGAAGCCCTCGTTGAGCCACATGTCCCGCCAGGTCTTCGGCGTGACCGAGTCGCCGTACCACTGGTGGGCCAGTTCGTGGACGAGGAACCCGGTGTCCGGGGCGCCGGGGAAGACCGGGCGGTTCTGGGTCTCCAGGGCGTAGCCCGCGTCCCCCTCGCGGTCGACGATCGCACCGGTGGAGGAGAAGGGGTACGGGCCGAAGTGGGCCTCCTCCCACTCCAGGACCTCGGGGAGGCTCGCGAGCACTTCCCTGCTCGCGTCGGCCTGCGTCGGGTCGACGGCGACGATCACCGGCAGACCGTTCTCCGTCGTGGAGCGGGTGATGTCGTACCGGCCGATCGCGACCGTCGCCAGATAGCTCGCCATCGGTTCGGCGGTGTGCCAGGTGGCGGTCGTACGGCCGTTCAGCGTCGTCTCGTCCGTCAACTCGCCGCCCGAGACGGCCCGCAGGCCCTCGGGGACGGTGACCTTGATGTCGTACGAGGCCTTGTCGGAGGGGTGGTGGTTGCCGGGGAACCAGGTCATCGAACCGGTGGGTTCGCCGAGCGCGAGGGCGCCGTCCGCCGTGCGCAGCCAGCCCTCCTCCGAGCCGTCCGGGTCGGTGAGTGTCTCGGGGGTGCCGGAATAGCGGACCGTCGTGCGGAAGGTGTCGCCCTTGTCGAGGTCGTCGTGCGGGCGCACGGTCAGCTCGTGGCCCGCGCGGTTCCAGCGGGCGTTCTCGGCGTCGCCGCCGGTCGCCGCGACGGTCACGGCGGAAACGTCCAGCCCCAACAGGTCGAGGTTGAAGGCGCTGAGGTCCTGGGTGGCCCTGGCCGTGATCTCCGCCGTCCCGGTCAGGTGCTTGGTCCCCGGGTCGTAGGCGAAGGTCAGGCCGTAGTGCGTGACGTCGTAGCCGCCGTTGCCCAGCTTCGGGAAGTACGGGTCGCGTACGCCGGAGGCGCCCGGCCTGCCCTGCACACCCCCGCTGCACGCGGTGAGCACCAGGGCGATGGCCAGGGCAAAAGGCGCCGCGGCGGGCAGGGCGGAGGGGGATCGGGGCACGTCCGCGATCCTACGAGGCCATGACACCATCACCTACGTGCTCGACATCGGCTACGCCCTCTCCAACCGCTTCCCCGACCCCCCGCAGACCGACTACCGCCGCGCGGACGTCCACGCGCTGCGTCACGACCTGTTCTGCGGAGACGTCTATCTCGCCGACACCAAGGCGGACCGGGAGCTGTCCACAGCCTGGGGATGGGTGCCGGTGCTCGACTTCGCGTGGGCGCTGTGCGACATCGTGGAGCAGCTCGACCGGGATCCGCGCGGGAGCCGGGCCTCGCGGCCGCAGCGCGCGGAGCTCGACTTCACGGAGTCGACCGACCGGATGCTCTTCGAGCGGCGCTTCGGGTGGGTGGACGTCGAGGCGGACTGGATGCGGGTCGAGGAGGCGCCGCTCACCTTCTCGCACGCCGAGCTTCGGCGTGAGGCGCGGGACTTTCTGCACGACCTGATCGCCGACCTAGTCGATCTCCATGAGGGGCTCCGTGACAACCCGGCGGTGTGGACGCTGGAGGCTCGGTTTCCTCGGGTGGCGTGAGGGTGGGTGCGGGGGAGTTTTTTCGCCCCTCCGCCCCTGCCCGTCCCTTGCTCCTGGGGGCTCCGCCCCCAGACCCCCGCTGTCGCGCTGAACGCGCTCGTCCTCAAACGCCGGACGGGCTGAAACGGGCGGCGGGGGCGAAACACCCCCTACTCCACCCGCACCCCCAACTCCGCCGCCAACACCCCCGCCAGATCCACCAGTTGAGCCGGACTGATCACCGCCCCCGCCAACCGGTCCACCCCCCGCGCGATGGTGAACTCGGCGGCCCCCCGCAGGTCCACGTCCGTCAGCGTCGCCCCCGTGAGATCCGCTTCCTTCACCAGGCAGTCCACGAACTCCACGCGCTCGAGCCGAGCACCCCCGAAGTCCGGCTCCACCAGGACGCACCCCTGGAAGACGACGTCCTTGAGGCGGGCCTTGCGCAGGTTCAGGTAGTCGATCTTGCCGCCGCGCACCAGGACGCGCTCCAGTACGGAACCGTGCAACTGCACCCCGCCCAGACGGGCGTCGACCAACTCGACATCGCGCAGAGTCGACTCGGCGAGGTCGGTGCCCACGCCCCGTATGCCCGTCAGGACCGAGTCGAGGACGCGTGCGTGATGCAGCCGCGTCTCGTCCAGCGCGCACCCGGTCAGCGCGCAGTCCATGAACCGCGCGCCCCCGCCGTCCTGCCCGACGAAGTCCACGTCCCGGAACTCGAGGCCGTCGTAGTCCCCGTCGGGCTCCAGCCCCGCACCGTCGTACGGCTCCAGGGGCGGCAACCGCACCTCCGGCCGCCGCGCTCCCTTGACCTGTTTCCTCGCCTCGCCCGCCGCTTTCCGCACCATGCCCCCATCGTGCACCCCACCACTGACAACGGCCGCGACCTGCGTTTTCCCCCTCCCATGTCACATTCCAGCCTTCTCGATCAGTCGTAACGGCAGAAGGGCAACGCCCCCGGAGCAAACACCCCGGAGCAGAGGGAGACTCCAGCCATGCCTCACATCACCGTCGTCGGCGGCGGCTTCGCCGGACTCACCGCCGCCATCACCGCCGCCGAGACCGGCGCCAAAGTCACCGTGTACGAGGCCCATCACACGCTCGGCGGCCGGGCCCGCACCGCCGAGGGCTCCTAACAAGACCAACGAAGGGCGGCTGGGCGTCCGTCATCGACCGGATGGCGGCCCGCGCCTGGAATCTCGGCGTCCGGATGGAGACCCTGGCGAGGGTCGACGCGCTTCCCGAGGACGGCCCCGTCATCGTCGCCACCTCCCTCGACGCCGCCCGCCGCCTCCTCAAGGACGACTCACTGACCTGGGCGAGCGGCCGTACCGCCCTCATCGACCTGGCCGTCCGCAGCCGGCGCGGCGACGCGTTCGCCGTCTCCGACCTGGACGCACCCGGCTGGATCGAGAGGTTCACCGCGCAGGACCGCAGCCTCGCCCCGGCCGGCGAGCAGCTCGTCCAGGGGCAGATCCCGATCGCCCCGCACGAGTCCCGGGCCGACGGCATCGCCCGCGCCGAGCACCTGCTCGACCTCGCCTTCGACGGCTGGCGCGAGCGCGTGACCTGGCGGCGCGAGGCCACCGCGAACGGCCGTACCGGCGCGGTCGACCTACCCGGCACGAGCTGGCGCGACCGGCCCGCCATCGACCGCGGTGACGGCGTCTACCTCGTGGGCGACCAGGTCGCCGCCCCCGGCGTGCTCTCGGAGGTCTCCTTCAACAGCGCGCTCGAAGCGGTGACCCTGGCACTCAAAATCCGGCAACGCCTTGACCTCAAGCAAGCTTGAGGTCAGAAGCTGGGCCCACAAAGGCGCACAAAGAACCGACGACAGACAGCAACGCCAGACAGCAATGCCCGACAGCAATGCCCGACAGCACGCCGGACAACAGACGACGGAGCCCCTCATGCGCGCCATCCGCCAGCACACCTTCGGCCCGGCCGAGACTCTCTCGTACGAGCGGACCGAGGACCCGGAGCCGGGGCCCGGCCAGGTCCGGATCGCCGTCGCCGCGGCCGGTGTTCACCTTCTCGACACCGCGATCCGGGAGGGCATCCGGGGCCCGCTCCCGGAACTGCCCACCCTGCCCACGATCCCCGGCCGTGAAGTCGCCGGCACCGTCGAGTCCCTCGGCGAGGGCGTGGCCGACCTCTGGCTCGGCAAGCGCGTCGTGGCGCACCTGGGCTTCGCCCCCGGCGGCTACGCCGAGCTGGCGGTCGTCGACGTCGACCGCCTCCACGAGATCCCCGGGAACCTGGACTTCGCGCAGGCCGTCGCGATGATCGGCACGGGGCGTACGGTGATGGGGATCCTGCAGTTCACCGAGCTGGGCCCCGACTCCGTGGCCGTGATCCCGGCGGCCGCGGGCGGTATCGGCACGCTCCTCGTGCAGTACGCGAAGCACGCGGGCGCCACCGTGATCGGGCTGGCCGGCGGCCCGGAGAAGGTGGCCCGGGTACAGCGCAACGGCGCCGACCTGGCCGTCGACTACAAGGACCCGGACTGGCCGAAGAAGGTCCGCGCGTTTCTCGGCGGCACCGAGGCAACCGTCGTCTTCGACGGGGTGGGCGGTGACGCGGCCCGCGAGTCCGTCGCCCTGCTGGGCCCCGGCGGCACCCACCTCGTCTTCGGCTGGTCCGGCAAGGGCCTGCGCGACGGCGCCCCGCTGCTCGTCGAGGGGGTCTCCCAGGAGGTCCTGGGGGCCGCGATGATGCGGAAGGCGGGCGGCCCGAATCCCGTTCACACCCTGGAGCTGCGCTCCCTGGCCGAAGCCGCCGCCGGCCGCCTGACCCCGGCCGTCACCCGCTTCCCACTGGCCGAGGCGGCAGCAGCTCACCGCGCCCTGGAGAACCGGGACACGATCGGCAAGGTGGTACTGGAACCGTGAGCAACGGTCAGGCCCGCGAGCCCCGGCCCTGGGAACCATGAGCAACAGACAGACCCGCGAGCCCCGGCCCTGCAACCGCGAGCAACGGTCAGCCCCCAGAGCCCCAGCCTGGAGCCGCGAGCAACAGGCAGTCCTCCCGCGAGCCCCGGCCCCGGCGCGGTGAGCGCCGGCGAGAGTCAGGCCCCCGAGCCCAGCTTCGCGAGCGCGTCGTCCGTCAGCCGGTACACCGTCCACTCGTCCTGCGGCCGTGCGCCCAGCGCCTCGTAGAACTCGACGGCCGGCCGGTTCCAGTTCAGCACCGACCACTCCAGCCGCTCGTAGCCGCGCTCCACACACATCCGCGCCAGCTCGGTCAGCAGCGCCTTCCCGTGCCCGCCGCCGCGCACCTGGGGCCGTACGTACAGGTCCTCCAGGTAGATCCCGTGCACCCCGCGCCAGGTCGAGAAGTTCAGGAACCACAGCGCGAACCCGACCACCTCCCCTGTCGCGTCCTCGGCGACATGCGCGAACGCGGCGGGCCGCTCCCCGAACAGCCCCTCACGCAACTGCTCCGCAGAGGCCCGCACCTCCTCCAGCGCCTTCTCGTACTCGGCGAGTTCACGCACCAGGGCGTGGATGACGGGGACATCGGCGGGGGTGGCTGGGCGAATCATGGCGGCAGTGTCACATACGGGTGCGGGGCGGACCCTTCCTGGGCCCGCCCCGCACCCGCCGGTGGCTGTCTCAGCGGGTGACCGCCTTCGTGGCCTTGCTCACCGCCGAACCGTCCTTGTGACCGGTGCGGTGCGCGATCACCTTGACGGTGATCTTCTTGTTGGCCTGGGCCGACTTCAGGACCAGCGTGGACTTGGTCGCACCGGCGATCGCCTTCCCGTTCGCGTACCACTGGTACGAGTACGAGGTCGCCGCCGGGCTCCACGTGCCCTTGCCCGCGGTCAGCTTCTTGCCGACCTTCGCCGTGCCGCTGATCACCGGCGCCTTCGTCGCCTTCGGAGCGGCGCCCTTGGCGACGGTCACCGCCGCCGAGGTCGCCGAGCCGCTCTTCCAGCCACCCTTGACGGCCGTGACGGTCACGGTCAGCTTCTTGCCGAGGAGCGACGCCGGGATCGTGTACGCGGAGGCCGTCGCCCCGGCTATCGCGGTGCCGTTCGCCTTCCACTGATAGGTGTACGACGAGGGGGCGGCCGACCAACTCCCCGTCGCCGCCGTGACCTTGACGCCGACCGCCGACGTGCCGGTCACCTTGGGCAGGGCGGTGTTCTTCAGCTCGGGCTGGGTCACGGTGAAGGTGCCGTGCTGGTACTCCCAGCCGCGGGTGAGCACGCTGACCGACCAGACGCCGGTGGCCGCGCCGGTCAGGTCGAGGGTCGCCGTGACCGTGCGGTTGTCGGCGGACACCGACTCCGTCTTCGCGGTCACCGTCCTGCCGCTCTGGCTGAGCCGGACCGTGGTGTCCGCGCCGAGCGCGGTGCCGGTCACGCTGAGCGTGACCTTGCCGCCGCCGGCACCCGTGCCGGGGCTCACCGCGGTGACGGTCACGTCCTCGGTGCCGCACTGGACGAACGAGCAGGTCAGCTTGGCGCTGTAGGAGGTGCTGGACGCCTTCTCCGGCAGGCCCAGGAGGAACACGGTCGGGGCGCTCTCGGAGGCCCCGCGGGATACACCGCACTCGTAGCCGGACGAGCTGTTGAAGCAGCCGTTGGTCCAGGAGGACGTGGTGTAGAGGGCGGGCACCGCCGTGGTGGTGGCCCCGGTGGTGTCCTTGATGTCGGCGGTGAAGTGGTCGGAGCTCGCCGTGGGCAGCGCCGCGCACACGGCGGTGTGCGACTCGTCGAGGGTGCCGGTGACCGGCCCGTACCCGTACGCGACGGAGGGGACCTCGGTGCATTCGGGCGCCGGCCCGTCGGCGGTGGCGATGCGCAGGGCGTCCAGGTGGTAGGCGGGCGCGGCCTTCAGGGTGGCCGGGGTCTGCACGAGCACCTGGTGGGTGGTGGATCCGGTGACCGCGCAGGAGCGGTTGCGGAACGAGCACTCGGTGACGCCGTCGCCGTCCAGGACCGCGATGTCGGCGGTGCCCAGCGCGTCCCGCACGTCCATGTGCACGACGTCGGTCGCGGCGTCGGTGGTGACCTGGTGGCAGCGCAGGGTGCCCGGAACGTCGTACGAACCGGCCACGGAGGGACCGCCGACCTTCGCGGCAGCCGTCTTCAGACAGCCCGCGGAGGAGGCGCTCGCGGTCACGTCACGCCGGGTCAGCGTGTATGTGGCGGCCTTGTCCCGTCCCGTGACGAGCACCGTGTGGGCCTTGCCCGGGGTGAGGCCGCAGATCGTCCAGCCGTTGGTGGTGGCGGCGCGGTTGCAGACGCGCTTGCCGGTGGAGTCGACCACGGAGAAGCCCGCGGTGACCGTGCCCGACGTGGCGGCCAGTTGGAAGACCTCAGCGCCCGTGTGGGCGTCGGCGGGAATGCTCAAGCAGTGCGAGAAGACCCCGTCGCCCGTGGTCAGCGTGGCCTTGGCACCGCCGTCGGTGAAACTTCCGGCGGGCAGCACGGGGCAGTCGTTCTCGGCGTCCGTGCGGTGGAGGGCCACGGTGTAGGGACCGGTGGGGGTGACGCCTTGGTCGGAGTGGACCAGGGCACGGTAGGGCGCTGTGCCTGTGAGGGCGCAGTCGCCGTACGCGAGCTCTTCCGCGTCGCACTGCTCGGTGCCGTCGCGGTCGAGCACCTCGACCGTCGCGTCGACCGGGGTGGAGCCGAGCGGGGTGAGTGCCGCGACCACGGCCCCCTGCGGAGCGTCCAGCTCCAGGCAGTCGTACTGCCCTGCCGTGCTCAACTCGCCCTGGTGAACCCCCATGCCGGTGTCCACGCAGCCTTCACCGGAGGCGCGGTCGAGGACGATCAGCCCGTCGCGGGAGTCCCTGAAGGGGTACGAGCCGTCGAGGACGGCGGTGTAGGTGCCGGCGGCCGGCAGCCGGCACGGATCATTTGCCCGGCACATGGTCATGCCGTCGGCGTCGTACACGTGGACCGGGCCTGTCTCCCCGGTCTCGTTGACGTAGTGGACGAGGAAGGAGCCGGCCTTCGCGGCGGTGAACGTGAAGCAGGGGTTGGTGTCGAAGTCCTGCGGTTCCAGGGGGCCGTAGGGCCGCACGGGCGCGGTACGGCAACCCTGCGGGTCGTCCAGCCGACGGACCTTCACGGCGAACTCGGCGGGAAAGCCCCGCTCCCCGTACGAGACCTGGGACAGCACCCGGTAGGGGCCGTCGCCGGACAGCACACAACTGTCCTCGCCGTCCTCGGGGAAGTGCGGGCAGATCCGGGCGCCGGTCTCGTCGGTGATCCAGGCGATGTGGTTGCCGGACACCTTGGATCCGTGGGTGAGCCGGACGCGGTCGCCTGCCTCGGCCTCGAAGGGCTGGCAGTCGATCTCGACCGGGCTCACCGACGTACGGCTCACGGTCGGCAGGTCCCAGCTCGTGCCGGTCTCCTCGGCGCAGCCCTGCGTGGAGCCGAGCGGGACGACGGTGACGGCCGTCTCCGATTCTCCCCAGCCGTTGTTGACCACCTTGACGGTGTAAGTGCCCGCCGTGGGCAGGTCGCACCAGCCCTCGGCGTAGAACTCCTCGTCGAAGCAGTCCACTTCAGCACCGTCGGCGGAGAGGACCTGGGTGTACGCCTCGTTGCCGCTGTCGTCGAGCGAGACCAGGTGCAGGCCCGCAGCGGTGGCCGTGACACTGAAGCAGGCGCTGCCCTCGGCCGCGACGGTGGCCTTGCCTACCGCCTCACCCGGGTCACCGAACGGCGCGATGGCGAGCGGCGCGCACTCGGCGTCCGCCGCCGGTTCCACCGCTCGGGCCGCGCCCGTGCCGGTCGACGTCAGCAGCGCGACGAGGACGGTCAGCGCGAGCAGCAGCACCGAAGCGGGCGTGCGTCTCGCGGACATGCGGGCACGCGGACAGGGTTCGGGCATCTGATTCCCCCGGATAGGTCGAGCCCCCCGGCTCGATGGTCAATGAAGCGATGCTCGCACACAGGTGTGACAGAGCACTCATGAGTATCGGGGGACAGCAGATGCCCTACGAGCCGAGCGGCTGTGCCTTGCAAGCCGTGCGGCTGTGCCCTACGAGCCGAGCGGCTGGAGTCGTCAGTGCCGCCCCGCCACCCGGTCCGCCGCGCGGGCCAGTCGTGACGACTGGGCGCTGTGCGTGGTCAGTTCGCGTCGGTCGGCCGTGCGGTAGGTGGCGTACATGCCGTGGACGCCGATCCAGCGGAAGGGCTCGGGCTCCCACTTGCGGACCTTGTGGTCGACCCAGGGCAGGCCGGTCAGTTCCGTCTCGCCCGACTGTCCGGAGTCCCGCTGGACGAGGTCGCGCAGGGTGCGGGCGGCGAGGTTGGCGGTGGCGACGCCGGAACCGACGTAGCCGCCGGCCCAGCCGAGCCCGGTCGAACGGTCCAGGGTCACCGTGGCGCACCAGTCGCGGGGCACGCCGAGGACGCCCGACCAGGCGTATTCCACCCCCACTCCGGTCAGGGACGGGAAGAAGCGGACGAGGATCTCGCGCAGTGCCTCGACGGTCGCGGGCTGCGTACGGCCGTCGTTGTCGGTGCGTGAGCCGAAGCGGTACGGGACTCCGCGACCGCCGAGTGCGATCCGGCCGTCGGCGGTGCGCTGGGCGTACATGTACGCGTGCGCCATGTCGCCGAGGGTCTCGCGCCCCTCCCAGCCGATGGTCTCCCACTGCTCGGCGGTCAGCGGCTCGGTCGCGATCATCGACGAGTTCATGGGCAGCCAGGTCCGCTTCTGCCCCTTGAGCGAGGCCGTGAAGCCCTCCGTGCAGCGCAGGACGTAGGGCGCGCGCACCGTGCCGTACGGCGTCACCGCGTGCTTCGGCCGGATCTCCGTGACCGGCGTCTGCTCGTGGATGGTGACACCGAGGCCCTCGACGGCGGCGGCCAGGCCCTTCACCAGTTTCACGGGGTGCAGCCGCGCCCCGTGCGGCGTCCAGCTGGAGCCCACCGCGCCCGCGACCCGGATCCGCTCGGCGGTCGCCACCGCGCCGTACAGCTCGCGGTCCTTCTCCCCGTACGACAGTTCGTGCTCGTGGAAGGCCTTCAGCCGGGCCAACTGGGCCGGCCCGTACGCCACTTCGAGTACGCCGCCCTGGTGGATGTCGGCGTCGACGCCCTCGGTCGCGGCGACCCGCAGCACCTCGCCGACCGTCTCGTTCATGGCCTGCTGAAGGCGTACGGCTGCCTCCTTGCCGTGCAGTTTCGCGTACCGGTCGCGCCCCGCGATGCCGTTGTAGAGCCAGCCGCCGTTGCGCCCGGAGGCGCCGTACCCGCAGAACTTCTGCTCCAGGACGGTGATCCGGAGGAAGGGCGCCGCCTTCTTGAGGTAGTACGCGGTCCACAGTCCCGTGTAGCCGCCGCCGACGATGACGACGTCCGCGGCGGCGTCACCCGGCAGGGGCTCGCGCGGCGCGGGGAAGCCGTCGTCGGCATACCAGAAGGAGACGCCGCCATTGACCGTGCTGCTGCTCATGGCCGGGACGTTAACGCCTGAGGGCGGCCAGTGTCTCCTTCGGATTCCATGCTTTTCCGCGCCCTCTGACCAGCGGATAGCAGGCCAGCCCGATCAGCACCGAGGTGAAATGCCCGAGATCGGTGAAGGTGCGGCCGGTCGCCAGCGGCACCCCGTACACGAGGAGCACGATCGCCACGTACGGATACCGCCAAGGCGCCGCGATCCGGTACGTCAGCACCGCGATCACTCCTGCCAGCGCGTAACTCACCCCGATGTCCAGGGTGTTGACCGCAGACTGCGGCGCCACTCCGTGCTGGATCGCCAGCAGCAGCGCCCCCTCGCTGATCAGCGTCGCCAGGACGTGCGCGGCCACACAGACGGCAAGCCACCGGGCGGTGCCGAGCCAGTGCTCCGCCTGGGCGTGGAAGACGGTGTACAGAAAGGCGTACGGCAGCCAGTACCCGCCGTCGATCCACATCGCACTGGAGATGAGCACCCGGATCGGGTTGCTCGACAGTTCGTGGATGTTGGTGGACCGCTGCCGCAGGAACTCCTGCTCGAACTGCGGCGACATCTGGTGCACGGCCACGGTCGTGACGAAGAGGATCAGCAGCCAGATGTACGTTCCCGGGGCACGGCTGAGGTACGACCAAACGGCGCGCGGAACTCGACTCATGGGGTGATTGTGGTGGTGTGGGACGCCCGGCTGCTGGAACGGGGGGCGGAGTTTCTGGAGCGGTGGGGGCTGCGGCAGGAGGGGCGGCCGATGGGCGGGCGGGTCGCGGTCGTGCTTCCGGTGGTGTGCGGGGACGGGACACCGGCCGCGCTGAAGGTTCAGGACCTCGACGACGAGACGGCGGGTGAGCCGCTCGCCCTGCGGACCTGGGGCGGCGAGGGTGTCGTACGGCTGCTGGACGACGATCCGGACACCGGCACGATGCTCCTGGAACGGCTCGACGAGGACCGGCCGCTGGCTGCCCTGCCGGACGTGATGCAGGCGACCGCGATCCTCGCGGACCTGCTCGCCCGGCTGACATCGGTGCCGGCGCCGGCGGAGCTGCGACGGCTCGGAGACCTGACGGCGGGCATGTTCGACCGCCTGCCGGCCGCACTGGCGGCGTCGGCCGCCGAGGACGACCGCCGGCTGCTGCGGAACTGCGCCGCCGCGCTGCGCGAGGTCGCCGGCGAACCCGGCGACCGCCTCCTGCACTGGGACCTGCACTTCGAGAACATCCTCGCCGCCGACCGCGAACCCTGGCTGGCCATCGACCCGAAGCCGCTCGCCGGAGACCCCTCCTTCGAACTGCTCCCCGCCCTCTGGAACCGCTTCGAAGACGGGCACCTCCGCCGCCGTTTCGACCTGCTGACGGAAACCCTTGGCGCCGACCGCGAGCGGGCCCGGGCCTGGACGCTGGGCCGGGTCCTGCAGAACTCGCTGTGGCGGCTGGAGGAGGGGGAGGGCCTGGACAGCCGGCAGGTGGCGATCGCGAGGTCGCTGCTGGGGTCGCGGCACTGAACTGGCGGCACTGAACTGGAGGGGCGTCGCGTCGGCCGGACACCCGCAGCGCAGTGAGGGCGTTCCGCCGACTTGGCGGAACGCCCTCACCCGGGTCCTCTATCCGACCGGCTCGGTCATCCGGTCATCCGGTCATCCGGTCATCCGGTCATCCGATCAGGGAGTTCAACGCGGCGAGATAGCCGTCGCGGTGGCCCGCCGCATTCGGGTGGTAGGACTCATTTACTTTGTCCCATTCCAGGCTGGTCAGCCAGACCGAGCCGGTTGAGCAGATGGTGTGCGGGTCGAATACCGGCCGGGCGTCCAGGAATGTGAACCCGGCCTCCGCGGCACGGGCGGACATGACACCTGCCAGAGTGTCGGCCGCCGAGTTCACGGCCGTGCGTTCGGTGTCACTCAGTCCGAGAATGCCGCAGGTCCCGTTGATGGTGTAGAACCGCGGATATCCGACGACAACGACTCGCGCATTGGGCGCCTTGGCCCGCACCGCCGCGTACGTCTGCGCGAGCGAGGCCGACAGCGTGGTCTGGGTGGCCTGCTTCGCCGCCTCGACGCCGTTGACACAGTCCTGGTCGTTGATGGTGAGGACGCAGTTCGCCAGCACATCGACGAAACCGACATCGTTGCCACCGACCTGAAGCGTCACCAGCGTGGTGTCCGCGGTCAGTTGGGGGATCTGCGTGCTGATCACGTCGGCGGTGGTCGCGCCGGAGCACGACGCCTCCACGAAGGCGACCGACGGGTGCTGGGCCGCCCACAGCCGGGAGTAGGCCAGCGGGCCCCGACGGCACAGGTCGTTGACGGCGTCGTCGTACGTCCGGGTCCCGGGGGCGACGGCGTACGAGTCGCCCAGGGCCACGTACTTGCCCTCGGCCGCCTGAGCCGAGCTCGATATCGTGACCGCCCCGACGAATGCCAGCAGGACGGTGAAAAGTACCCTTAATGAACGCACGGAAATACCTCTCCAAAGGAAGGTGAATTTGCCCCTATGAATAGCAGTTCAGGGCGTCCTCGCGCTGCCGCGTCCATGAAGAAGTGATGACGTTTTATGTGGCACGTGAGCACGGTGGCCGCCGGGCCCTGGCGACTGCCCCAACGGCCCGAGAATTCATCGTGACGACGGTTTACGACCACCGGGCCCGTTATCAATGACCTTGCCTGAAAGAGGCCGTTCAAACGGGTTGATACACGTTTCCGCCTCGGAGAAATCAAGTTCCGGCCGCCGATCCTGCCCCAGGTGGAGTCCCCGCGGGTCATGGATGATGTGCGGGTCGGAAGGAGATGTCATGGCGGGGGAGCCGAAGGCCCGTACACCCAATCGCTGGGGCGAGGGGGGCAAGCTGCGGGAGGAGATCCTGCTCGCGGCGGAGCGGCTGCTCGGGGAGACCGGGCGCGAGGAGGCGCTGTCACTGCGGGCCGTGGCCCGGGAGGTCGGGATCGCTCCGCCCAGCATCTATCTGCACTTCAAGGACCGCGCCGAACTGGTCGCGACACTGATGGAGAAGGCGTACGGGGAGTTCATCGCGGAGCTGCGCGCGGTGGGCGAGCGGCATCCGGCGAATGATCCGGAGGGTGCGCTGCGGGCGATGGCCCTGTGGTACGGGCGGTTCGCGCTGGAGAACCCGGCGCGCTACCGCCTGATGTTCGGGGTCGAGCAGGCCGTGCAGTCGCGGGAGCGGTTCGCCGGGCACCCCGTGATGAAGCTGATCGACGTGTGGGCTCGGGCCTTCGCGGCCTGCGGGTACGAGCTGGAGCCCGACCCGTTCGGCGCCCCCGGCACACCCCGCACCAGATCCGCCTGCGTCACCCCCGCCCGGATGTCCGCCGACCGCCGCGGGGCCCTGTTGTGGACCGGGCTGCACGGGATCACCACGCTACGGGTCACCATGCCCGTTCAACAGAGCCCGGATCACCTGCCGACCCTCGCGAACGACCTGGTCAGCGCACTTTTGGCCGGATAGCGTCCTTGCCCTGCCGACACGAGGGAGTACCGTGAAGCCGGTTACCTAACGCCGTTAGGTGACCGGCCCGAGGAACTACACGCTCACCCGAGCCTGGAGGTACTGCCTTGTCCGACACCGATCTCAAACCCCCCACACTGCCCATCGACCGAGGTACGTCCCCCCTTGATCCGCCGGGCGAATACGCGCACTGGCGTACGGAGGGGCCAATCCGTCGGGTGGCCCTTCCCCACGGGCCGGTCCACTGGCTGGTGACCCGCTACGACGACATCAGGTCCGTGCTCGCCCACCCCGCGGTCAGTTCCGACCTCACCCGCGAAGGCTTCCCGAACGCGCGGGCGGGCACGGTGAAGCGGGCTCCCGGCTTCTTCATCAGCGAGGACGACCCCGACCACGGTGTGCTCCGGCGCATGCTGACCCGCACCTTCATGCTCAAGAACATCGAGTCGATGCGACCCCGGCTGAGCCGGCTCACCGGCCGGCTCCTCGACGAGCTGGCCGAGCAGCCCCGGCCCGCCGACCTGATCGAGAACTTCGCGCTGCCCTTCCCCTCACTCGTGATCTGCGAGCTGTTCGGTGTGCCCTACGCCGACCGTGAGGTGTTCCAGCAGAACTCCAAGGTGCTGGTCGACCTCACGGTCACCGCCGAGACGGCCCTCGCGGCCCGCGACGCGATCACCGACTATCTGCTCGGGCTCCTGAAGGAGAAGGACCGCAATCCGGGCGACGACCTGTTCAGCGAACTCGCCGTGCGGCGGGTCCGGACCGGCGAACTCACCCCCGAACAGGCCGCGGGCATGGGCAGCCTGCTGCTGATCGCCGGGCACGAGACCACGGCCAACATGATCGGCCTGTCCACTGTCGCCCTGCTGCGCCACCCCGATCAGCTGCAACGCCTGCTCGCCGAGCCCGAGTCGGTGCCGACCGCGGTGGACGAGCTGCTGCGCTACCTGACGATCGTGCACAACGGCCTGCGCAGGATCGCCCTTGAGGACTTCGAGATCGGCGGTGTCACCGTCAAGGCCGGCGACGGTCTGGTGATCCCGCTCCAGTCGGCCAACCGCGACCCCGCCGTCTTCGACCTGCCCGACGAGCTCAACCTCAGCCGCGCCGCCCGCAACCACCTCGCCTTCGGCTACGGCGTCCACCAGTGCCTCGGCCAGCCCCTCGCCCGCGCCGAACTGCAGATCGCACTCCCCGCGATCTTCCAGCGCTTCCCCGGCCTGAAGGTCGCAGTCCCGTACGAGGAGATCGCCTTCCGCCGGCAGACGGTGGTCTACGGCATCTCGGAACTGCCCGTCACCTGGTGACGAACCCCACCGCGAAAGGACCAACCCCCCACATGAAGATCGAGATCGACCAGGACAAGTGCGTGGCCGCCGGGCAGTGCGTGCTCGCGGCCCCCGACGTCTTCGACCAGCGGGACGAGGACGGAATCGTCGTACTCCTCGGAACACCGTCCGAGGACCGGTACGAGGCCGTACGGGAAGCGGCGCAGCTGTGCCCCGCGCTGGCCATCACCCTGAGCGAGGAATGAGATGACCACCTCTGGACGGGTGGTCGTCGTAGGGGCCTCGGCCGCCGGGCTGACGACCGCCCAGACCGCCCGCTCCCAGGGCCATACCGGCGAGATCGTGCTCGTCGGGGAGGAACCCGAGGAGCCGTACGACCGGCCGCCGCTGTCCAAGCAACTGCTCAGCGGGGACTGGGAGCCCGACAGGCTGACCCTGCGGCCCCGCGCCGAGCTCGACAAACTCGCCCTCGACCTGCGGCTCGGCGTGCGGGCGAGCGCCGTGGACACCGCGGCAAGGACGGTGGCCCTGGCCGACGGCTCCTCCCTCCCCTACGACGCCCTGGTCATCGCCACCGGAGTGACCCCCGCACGGCTGCCCTTCGGGCACGGCCTGGACGGCGTGCACGTCCTGCGCGGCCTCCGTGACGCACTGCGGCTGCGCACGGAACTGCGCACCGCACGCCGACTCGTCGTCATCGGCGCCGGCTTCCTCGGCGCCGAGGTCGCCGCCGTCGCCCGCGGCCTCGGCGTCGCCGTCACCCTCGCCGACCCGCAGCCGCTGCCGCTGCTCCGGGCGCTGGGCAGCGAGGTCGGCGGCATGCTGGCCGACGTACACCGCGACAATGGCGTCGACCTGCGCTGCGGTACGGGGGTACGGGCGCTGCACGGGCGGGCGGGACGGGTCCGCGAGGTCGAACTCGACGACGGGACCACTGTGCCCGCCGACGCCGTCCTCGTCGCTATCGGCTCGAAGCCCGAGGTCGGCTGGCTGGCCGGCTCCGGCGTCCCGCTCGGCAACGGCGTGCTGTGCGACGAACAGGGCCAGGCCCTGCCCGGAGTGTTCGCCGTCGGCGACGTGGCCGCCTGGCGCGACCCCCGCACGGGCGGACACCACCGGGTCGAGCACCGGATGACGGCCACGGACCACGGCCGGATCGTGGGCCGGGCACTCGCCGGCGCCGCTCCCCCCGACTCCCCGCTGATCCCGTACTTCTGGTCCGACCAGTACGACCTCAAACTCCAGTCGTACGGCGTCCCGAGCGCGGACCGCGAGTTCACCGTCGTCGAGGGCTCCCTCGCGGAACGCCGCTTCGTGGCCGTCTACGGCGGCACCGAGGGTGCGGACAGCGTCATCCGCGCGGTGGTGGGCAGCGGTATGCCACGCCAACTCCGCGGCTGGCGGCAGGCGGTGGCGGAAGCGGCGCCCTGGCCTCAGCCGGCGAGCGTGGGCCCACGCTGACCAGGGCGTGCGACGCCGCGCACGTCTTCCTGGCCCGCTGCAGTCGGGCGCAGGGAATACCACCCCGCTTCAGCCGGGCGGAAGGAACACCGCCCCGCTTCAACCGGGCGGAAGCAACACCGCGAGTACCGCGTCCGGCACAGCCTCACGCCGGACGCGGTACTCACCAGAGGGCAGGGTCAGTGCTCAGCCGCCGTCCAGGCGCGAACGCAGAAGCCGCTTGCCGACTTCGGCACCCTTGCGGCTGTCGGCCTGGGCCTTGCGGAACAGGTCCAGGACTTCGGCGTCCTTCTCGCGCTCCGCATCCGCGATGTACGTCTCCAGGCGCAGCGCGTTGTTCAAGCACGCTTCCACGTACCAGATCAGGTTGTAGTCCTTGTCCGGCGTGCCCGTGACACCGCCGGTCTCCGTGCTGCTGGTCATACGGGCCTCCTTCGGGTTCCGGGGTCTTTGCTCTTCCGGTCCGGCTCGGGTACCCACCTCGCCCTGGCACACACTCCGGGGGCTGCGCCCCCACCTCGATCCACGCTCGTTGTTTGCGGCGGGCCCAGCCCGGTAGTCAGAAGAAGGCGGCCGACTGTCCAACCGCTCCCGGGAGGGTTCGGCAGTGAGCCCGCCACCGGCCGCCCGGGGAAGAATCCCGCAGGGCGGCCGGGTTCACGATCCGCCCCGGGAAGAGTCCCGCAGGGCGGCCGGGTCCACGACCCCTGCCTATCCGGTCCGGTACTTCTCCGCCCGCTCGGCGCGGAGAGTCAGACCGTGGCCGGGTGCGCCGTCGGCACCCGGGCGGATGCTGCCGCCCCGGGGGTCGAGGGCGCCGTCGAAGAAGAGGTCCTCGATGCGCACGTGATCGTGGAACCACTCCAGATGGCGCAGGTTGGGGATGGCGGCAGCCGCGTGCGCGTGGACGTGCGGGGCGCAGTGGCCGGAGAGTTCCAGTCCGGCGGCTTCCGCGAGCGCTGCCGCGCGCAGCCAGACGGTGATGCCGCCACACCGGGTGGCATCGGCCTGCAGGCAGTCCACCGCCCCGGAGCCGAGCAAGTGCCCGAAGTAGGCGAGGGTGTAGCCGTACTCCCCGGCGGTCACCTCCGGGGCGACGGCTGCCCGGATCTGTGCCAGCCCGGCCAGGTCGTCGGAGGAGACCGGCTCCTCGAACCACGTCACGCCGTGCTCGTCGAGGTGGCGGGCGATCCGGACCGCCTGTTTGCGGGTGTAGGCGCCGTTGGCGTCGACGTAGAACTCCGCCGCGTCGCCGATGCTCCGGCGGGCCTGTGTGATCCGCTCGCGGTCGCGCCCCTCGGCCCGTCCCCAGGACTCGCCGATCTTGATCTTCACCCGGGGAATGTCCTGTTCCTCGGTCCAGCGGCGCAGTTGACGATCCAGCTGATGCCGGTCGTACGTGGTGAAGCCGCCGCTGCCGTACACGGGGACGTCGGTGCGGCTCGCGCCGAGCAGCCGTACCAGAGGCAGTTCGAGGAGGCGGGCCTTCAGGTCCCACAGGGCGATGTCGACGGCCGAGACGGCGCCGGCGATCAGACCGGGGCGGCCGGCGTTGCGGACCGCCCTGTTCATCGCCTCGTTGGCGCCGGGTACGTCCCAGGCGCACCGGCCGCCCGTCACGACGTCGGCGAGTTGCTCCTCGACGACCTGGGCGGTCGCGGCGCCGCCGTAGGTGTACCCGAGTCCCGTGACGGCGCCGCTGTGCACCTGGACCACGATCATGGTGGTCGAGTCCCAGGCCAGTGTGCCGTCGCCCTCGGGAGCGTCGGTGGGGACGGTGTACACCGCGGTCTCGACCCGGTCCACGAGCGGTTCGCCGGTGCCGGCGGTGTGCGGGGGCATCACTCGTCCGGCTTGTCCTGGCGCTGTTTGCCGCCGGGGAGCATCTCCTGCACCTTCGCCTTCAGCCCCTGCCGGATCATGCCGCTGCGGTCACTGTCGCCCTTGATGACGGCGGAGGCCGCGGCCTCGATCTGGTCGAGGTCGGCGTGCGGCGGGATCGGCGGTACGGCCGGGTCGGTCAGGAAGTCGATGACGAACGGCCGGTCGGCGCCGAGCGCCCGCTGCCAGGCGTCCTCCACCTCCCCGGGCTTCTCCACCCGTACCCCGCCGAGGCCGATCGAGCGGGCGAAGTCGGCGTACGGCACGTCCGGGATCGCCTGCGAGGGCAGGAACTGCGGGGCGCCGGACATGGCGCGCATCTCCCACGTCACCTGGTTCAGGTCCTGGTTGTTGAGGACGGCGACGATCAGCCGCGGGTCCTCCCACTCGGGCCAGTACTTGGCGGCGGTGATGAGTTCCGCCATGCCGTTCATCTGCATGGCTCCGTCGCCGACGATGGCCAGCGCCGGACGGCCGGGGTGGGCGAACTTGGCGCCGATGACGTACGGCACCCCCGGCCCCATCGTGGCCAGCGTGCCGGAGAGCGAGCCGCGCATCGTGCCGCGCATCCGCAGGTGCCGTGCGTACCAGTTGGCGGCGGAGCCGGAGTCGGCGGCCAGGATCACGTCGTCCGGCAGCAGGGCGTCCAAGGCGTGCACGACGTACTCGGGGTTGATCGGATCCGCGTTCACGGCCGCGCGCCGTTCCATGACCTCCCACCAGCGGGCCGTGTCCTTCTCGATCTTCTTGCGCCACTTGCCGTGCTGCTTCCGCTTCAGCTGCGGCAGCAGGGCCCTGAGCGTCTGCTTCGCGTCGCCGACGAGGTTGACCTCGAACGGGTAGCGCAGCCCGATCATGAACGGGTCGATGTCGATCTGCACGGCGCGGGCCTGGCCGAACTCGGGCAGGAACTGCGTGTACGGGAAACTGGAACCGATGACGAGCAGGGTGTCGCAGTCCTGCATCAGCTCGTAGGAGGGGCGGGTGCCGAGCAGCCCGATCGATCCGGTCACGTACGGCAGATCGTCCGGCAGCGCGTCCTTGCCCAGCAGCGCCTTGGCCACTCCGGCGCCGAGCACATCGGCGATCTCCTCCACCTCGGTCCGGGCGCCGCGCGCACCCTGCCCGATCAGGATCGCGACCTTCTCACCCGCGTCCAGCACCTCGACGGCGCGCGCGAGGTCCGATGCCGCCGGTACCGGCGTGGAGTGCGTCACGCCGAGGCTGGACGGCACCATCTTGAAGGCGTGGGCCGGCGCCGAGTAGTCGAGTTCCTGTACGTCGGCGGGGATGATGACCGCGGTCACCGTGCGCTTGGCGTACGCCGTGCGCATGGCCCGGTCGATGACGTTGGGCAGTTGTTCGGGGACGGTCACCATCTCGCAGTACTCGGAGGCGACGTCCTTGTAGAGGCTCAGCAGGTCGACCTCCTGCTGATAACTGCCGCCCATGGCACTGCGGTTGGTCTGCCCGACGATCGCGACGACCGGAACGTGGTCGAGCTTCGCGTCGTAGAGGCCGTTGAGGAGATGGATCGCGCCGGGGCCCGAAGTCGCGGCGCAGACGCCGACCTTGCCGGAGAACTTCGCATATCCGACGGCCTCGAACGCGGACATCTCCTCGTGCCGCGACTGGACGAACACCGGCTTGTTTTCGGAGCGGCCCCAGGCCGCGAGAAGGCCGTTGATGCCGTCGCCCGCGTAGGCGAAGACATGGTCGACATCCCATTCGCGGAGCCGCTGGAGAACGTAGTCGGACACCTTGATGGACACAGGAGTTCCTCTCATCGCGCTGATTGCCGGTTGCGAATCCAGTAGGTCCCCGCGGTCGCCGCTGCCCCGAGCACAGCGGCGACCGCGCCCGCGGCCAGCAGGCGCCCGTCACGGGCGGATCCCTCGGGCCGGTCGGCGAGCTTCTCGGGGTGGTCGGCGGGCAGGTGGGGTTCGTCCATGGCGAGTGCCAGGGCTTCGGCCAGGTGCAGGGCGCGCCGGCCGGTGCCGCCCTGTTCGATCTGGGTACGGCAGCTGAAGCCGTCCGCAAGGACCAGGGAACCGGGGGCGGTCGCCCGTACGGCGGGCAGCACTCCTTGCTCCGCCACGGCCATGGACAGGTCGTAATGGTCTTGTTCGAAGCCGAAGTTGCCGGCGAGTCCGCAGCAACCGGCGTCCAGGACACCGGCGTCGATCCCGGCGCGCTTCATCAGTTCGCGGTCGGCGTCGTCCTTCGTGACCGCGTGCTGATGGCAGTGCGTCTGTACGGTCGCCGACCTGGTGAGCCGCGGCGGCTGCCAGCCTTCCGGTGCGTGGTTGAGGAGTTGCTCGGCGAACGTCCGGAACTGCCCGGCCAGGCGTTGCACGTCCTGGTCGTCCGGCAGCAACTCGGGGGCGTCGGCGCGGAAGACAGCCGTACAGGACGGCTCAAGGCCCACCACGGGTGTGCCGGCCTCCAGCCAGGGCCGCAGCACGTCGAGCGTGCGGCGCAACACCCTTTCGGCGGTGGCGAGTTGGCCGGTGGAGATCCAGGTGAGGCCGCAGCACACGGCCCGGGTGGGGACGGCGACGTCGAATCCGGCGTCCTCCAGGACCCGGACCGCGGACTTCGCGACGTTCGGGTGGAAGTAGGTGCTGAACGTGTCCGGCCACAGCAGGACCGTGCGCGGGTCCGCCGGATCGGGCTCCGCGCTCCCCCGCGCCTGCCACCACTGGACGAAGGACTCCTCGGCGAAGAGCGGCGCGTCGCGCTCCGCGGCGACTCCGGCGAGGCGTTTGCCGAGATCCGCGATGCCGGGCGCCCCGAGCGCGGCGTTGACCAGCCGGGGTGCCATCCGTGACAGCCGCGCCCACACCGGCAACCAGCCCATGGAGTAGTGCGCCGCCGGCCGCAGCCGTCCCTCGTAGTGGTGGGAGAGGAATTCGGCCTTGTAGGTCGCCATGTCGACCCCGACCGGGCAGTCGGACTTGCAGCCCTTGCAGGCCAGACACAGGTCCAGCGCGTCACGGACCTCGGTGGAGCGCCAGCCGTCGGTGACGGCGGAGTCGGCGTGCCCGTCGAGCATCTCGAACAGCAGCCGGGCCCGCCCGCGGGTGGAGTGCTCTTCCTCGCCGGTCGCCCGGTAGGAGGGGCACATCACACCGCCTTCGTGGGTACGGCAGTTGCCGATGCCGACGCAGCGCAGCACCGCCCGGTCGAAGGAGTGGTCGTCGTCCGGGTAGCTGAAGTGCGTGTCATGGCTGTGCGGGCGCCACAGCGGTCCCAGGCGCAGGTTCTCGTCCACGCGGTACGGGTCGACGACCTTGCCGGGGTTCATCCGGTTGTCCGGGTCGAACAGGGCCTTCACCTGCCCGAAGGCGGCCACCACCTCATTCCCGAACATGCGCGGCAGCAGTTCACCGCGCGCCTGCCCGTCGCCGTGCTCACCGGAGAGCGAACCTCCGTAGGAGGCCACCAGATTCGCGGCCCGCAAGAGGAACTCCCGGAAGTTCGTGACGCCTTCGGCGGTGGTGAGTTCGAAGGGGATCCGGGTGTGCACGCAGCCCTGGCCGAAGTGCCCGTACAGGGAGGGATGGTCGTAGCCGAAGTCGGCGAAGAGCTTCTTCAGGTCGCGCAGGTAGTCGCCGAGCACCTCGGGCGCCACGGCCGAGTCCTCCCAGCCCTCCCAGGTCTCCCGGCCGTCCGGCGGCCGTGCGGTGACCCCGAGACCGGCCTCGCGCGCCTTGAGCATCTTGCGTTCGCGCGCCGGGTCCTCGGAGAGCGCCACCGTCGGATCGTCCTCGCCGCGTCCGAGCGTCCGGATCAACTCGCGGGCCTGCTTGTCGACTTCGTCCTGGCTCTCCCCCGTGAACTGGACCAGGAGCCAGCTCTCACCCTCCGGAAGCTCCCGCAAGGAGTCGAGGTAGGCGCCCTCCTCGCGCATCAACTGGGCCATCCGCCCGTCGAGAGCCTCCAGTTGGGTCGGACTGCTGTGCTCCAGCAGCCGGGGCACGTCGTCGGCCGCCGTGCAGATGTCGTCGTAGCCGAGGACGACGAGGGCTTCGTACGGCGGGAGCGGCACCAGGTCGAGTTCGGCGCGCAGGACGGTGACGAGGGTGCCCTCGCTGCCGACGAGCGCCCGGGCCACGTCGAAGCCGTTCTCGGGCAGCAGCGAGTCCAGGTTGTATCCGGAGACGCGGCGCGGGATACGGGGGAACCCGCGCCGTACGTCCGCCATGGTGCGGTCGATGATCTGCCGGAGCCCCTGATGGATCTCGGCGCGCCGGCCGCCGGCGGCGACGATCTCGGCGTACTCCTCGTCGGAGGTGGGACCGACCCAGCAGCGGGTGCCGTCGTAGGTCAGGATCTCCAGGCGCCGGACGTTGTCCACGGTCTTGCCGTAGGCCTGGGCGGATCCGCCGCACGAGTTGTTGCCGATCATGCCGCCGAGCGAGCAGTGGCTGTGGGTGGACGGCTTGGGCCCGAACTGGAGTTGGTGATCGGCGAGTTGGCGGTTGAGTTCGTCCAGCACGATGCCCGGCTCCACCACGCATGTGCGCCGGCCGGCGTCGATCGACAGCACCTTGTCGCAGTACTTCGTCCAGTCGATGACCACGGCGGTGTTGGTGCACTGGCCGCCCAGGCTCGTCCCACCGCCTCGGGAGAGCACCGGGGCTCCGAATTCGGCGCACACCGCGACCGCGTCGGCGCCGGCCTCGATCGTGCGCGGTACGACGACCCCGATGGGGACCTGCCGGTAGTTCGAGCCGTCCGTCGCGTAGGCGCCCCGGCTGCCCGCGTCGAACCGCACCTCGCCGTCGACCCGCTCGCGGAGCGCCTTTTCCAGGGCACGCGTGTCCAGCCCGGTCTGCGCCTTTTCCAGGGCACGCGTGTCCGGCCCTGTCTTCGGTCCGCGTGCCTCGACCACCCTCGGCTCCCTTCTGCGAGCGCCCCGACGCGGTGTGCCGCTCGGATGCTTTTGGACGGGTTCCCGGTGATCGAGGGGGCTAACGTGCGGTCGGGCCGGATCGGATCGGCTTCACGATGTCGGTCATCGGGCGGTCTTCCTGGCCTTGGCGAACTCGGTGAGGAAGGCTTCGCAGAACGCCTTCAGGTCGTCGGGCCGGCGGCTGGTGACCAGCGTGTTGGGGCCGTGATCGCAGACCCTTACCTGTTCGTCGACCCAGGTCCCGCCCGCGTTGCGGATGTCCGTGCGCAGACTCGGCCACGAAGTCAGCGTGCGGCCCGACACCACGTCCGCCTCGACCAGCGTCCACGGGGCGTGACAGATCGCGGCGACGGGTCGGCCCAGGTCGAAGAAGTTCCGTACGAACGACACCGCGTCCTCGTCGGTGCGCAGCAGGTCGGGGTTGGCGACCCCGCCCGGGAGGACGAGACCGTCGAACGTCTCGGCCTGAGCCTCGCGCACCTCCAGCTGCACCGGAAACACGTCCGCCTTGTCCAGGTGGTTGAACGCCTGGATCTGTCCCGGTTGCGTCGACACGAGGACGGCTTCGTGGCCCTGGTCCGTGACCGCCTGCCACGGCTCGGTCAGCTCGATCTGCTCGACGCCTTCGGGCGCCATCAGGAATGCGATACGCATGGTCATCGGTCTCCTTGAAGGCTTGCGATGTGGTGTCGTCCTCGGCGCCTTGTCCGCGCTTCCTCGTCTCCGGGCCACCCGGCGGCAGCGCAACAGTTCCTCTGCGTACGGCAGCAGCACGCGCGTCCCGGTCCCGGCGATGCCGGCGAGATATCCGCGCGACAGTGGTCGTCGGCGCGGCCCGAGCCGCCAGGCGCTCGGGGCCGAACGGCCGCCGTTCCTGCGACACTGCGACACTCATGGTCACAGGCCGTAACCGTCAGCAACCGCGCCCACAGCCCGCGACGGGGTGCCCCGATCTTCAGGCCGTCGAGTACCCGGAGACAGGACACCCACACGGAGGTTTGTCCCATCGTTCCGCGGACACCCGCATTTCGCCCAGCGCACCTTTCCGGAGAAAGGGATGCCATGGCAATGCTCGCGGTGCTCATCCCGCCCCTGATGCTCGGCTTGGTGCTCGCACTGGGCAGATACGAGGAACTCCTGCTCGCGGAGCAGGACACCGACCTCCCCGCACCGATCGAGCCCGCCCCTGCCCGGAGCCCCGCCTCCGCGCCGGGAATCCCCGTTCCGTCGATCGCGCACCACTCTCGAGAGCTCCTCGACACCGGCCTGCCGCGGGTCTGACCGGTTTCCGTTCGTGCCCGTCACCGCGTCGAGGAACCGAAGGCTGAGCCGGCGCACGGTCGAGCTTGGCCGTTCACCCGGCAGTACGAGGCACCGGGCGCCGTGGAGCGGGATCGCGGAGACTGTTGGACGTTTCCGCAGCATCCGCCGCCTGAGCCGGGAGCCACTTACCGTGACCGATCTCGATCCGTTCACCGACTTGCTCGACTTTCCGATGTACGTCGTCACCGCGGAAGCTGGCGGTGAGCGGTCCGGCTGTCTGGTCGGATTCGGTTCGCAGTGCTCGATTCGGCCCGCCCGGTTCGTGGTCTGGCTCTCCAGGGTCAACCACACCTACCGGGTGGCCGAGCATGCCGAGCGGCTCACGGTCCATCTGCTCCGCCGCGACCAGGACCGGCTGGCCCGGCTCTTCGGCGGCGAGACCGGTGACCGGACCGACAAGTTCGCCGATATCCCGTGGCATCGGGGTCCGGGCGGGTCCGTGATCCTCGACGAGGCGCCCGCCTGGTTCGTCGGTCGCGTGGAGAGCCGGATCGACGGCGGCGACCACGTCGGTTTCCTCCTCGCTCCGGAGGCGGCGGAGAACCTCGAAGAGGCGGCGGGGAACCTCGAAGGCGAACCGCCCCCTCTGCTGTCACTGAACGACGCACTCGGCATCACCCCGGGCCACCCGGTGAACTGACCGTCAGGGACGCGCGACTCGCGCCGCAAGCCTGCGCCGCCCCTCCCCCCTCCCCCCCTCGCCGCTCCTCAACCGTTGAGAGCCTTGCGCAGCTTGCGCCGCGACGCCTTGGCCCACACCGTCGGCAGTTCCCGTTCGCCCCGGTCGGCCGCGGCCTGCTCCTGTCCGTACAACAGACCCCAGGTGAAACCGGGTTCACCGGCCGCGTGTGCCGCCACGGCCACTTTCCGCAGCGCGTCGCGGGCCACGACGCTGTCCTGGTGGTCGCCGAGCACCTGCTGGACGGCCTTGACGCGCTTGCCCAGACGCCTCACGGGTTTGCCCAGTGAGTCACGTGCCGGCTCCGTGGCGTACCGCGTCTTCTTGGCCGCCTTGCGGGCCTCGTGGAGTGCCTTGTCGCGTTCCGTTCCCGGCGGGAGTTCCAGCGCGTGCGCCATGCGGTCGGCCAGCTGGCCGTACTCCTTGAGGACGGCTTTGCCCATGACCTTCCCCGGCTTCCGAGCGGCCTTGCGGCGCAGCGGCGGCTGCTCCGTCAGCGTTGCCAGCCGGTTCAGAAGAGCCAGGTACCGGGGCGAGTCCAGGGCCTCCAGCGTGCGCATGCGGGCTTCGGAGGTGTTGCCGGCGTCCCACACCTGCAGGCGTGCGGAGACGGGCCCCAGGAGGAGTTCGCCGGGCAGCGCCTGGATCCTCGCGCGCAGTCGTTCCCGAAGGACCTCCTGGTCGCGTTCCGCGCCGAGTTCGTTGCCCAGCCACTTGAGTTCCTCGCGGACAGGGTCGGTGGCCTCGCGGTCCAGGACCGACCGGTAGGACCGCAGGACACTGCGCAGCCGACGGCAGTTGGTGCGTATCTGGTGCACGGCGTCGGGCAGGTCACGGCGGACCGCGGGATCCAGGTTCACCAGGGCCTGAATCCGCTCCTTCACATAGCGCAGGACCTCCTCGCCCGCGGATCCGGGCGCTACGGCGTCGGCGCGTGCGGCCGGCACACGGGACACTCCGACGTCCGTCTCCTCCAGCGCGTGGGCCAGCTTGGAGGGGCTGTGCGCGGGAGCGACGCCGTGCTCGCCCAGTGCCTTGTCCACGGCGTCCAGGAGTGCGAGGTCGGTGTCCGGCGCGAGTTCGACCTCCATCTCGGTCCATGCGGCCCGCCTGCCCGTGGCGAGCAGGGATTCGGCCTGGACCGCGTCGATGCTCAGTTCGGCGAGAGCTGTGCCGTCGGAGCCGACGAGCTCCCGTACACCGCGGGTGGAACGGATCCGGACGACCGGCCGCAGATCGGCGCCGCGGGTACGGGAGAGAGCCAGCTCCCGCAAGGTGTCCGGAACGGCTTCGGACAGCGGGGCCTGTACCTCTTCCCGGCTGTCCTTCGACAGCGGCAGCTTGAGGTGCCAGCCCTCGTCGGTCCCGCCCGTCCTTCGCCGGAGCGTGGCCGATGTGCCGGCCAGCCGCAGGTCGTCGGTGTCGTAGTACACGGCGTCCAGATCGGCGGTACCCCGGTCCACGACGGACTCGATTCCGTCCACGCCGGTGAGGTCGGGCAGCCATGCGGTGTCATCGGCCGACGGGGCTTCGTACTTTCGCTCTGTCTCTCGTTTCGACTCGGTCATGGTTTACGCGTACACGTCTGAGCCCCGAATAAACACCGACGGTCCGTGCTCGCGCCACGCAGGGTGCCCGGAGGGTGTGCGCAGGAGAGGGGGTGGGCCGGAACGGTCGCTCCGGCCCACCCGTACACACAGCCCGGCTCAGGTCTCACGCACGGTGGCTCTGGTAGTAGCCGCCGAGCTGCTCGTGGTAGCCCACGTCACCGGCGTGCTTGTCCTTGTCGAACTCGGGAGCGTTCTTGATCTCCTCCTTCGTCCGGCCGACGTAGATCCTCTCCCCCGCCGTGTCGATGCCGACGACGAGGCCGGCGGGGATCAGGACGTGCTTGCCGAAGATCCACACTCCCGTGTCGACCACGAGATGAGAGGCTCCGACATCGTCGGAGTGCTTGTCGACCTTCCCGATCGTGCCGTCGGTCGCCTCGACCTTGTAGCCGATCAGACTGCTGCCAGCGGTGTAATCGACCGCCGGCTGATAGCCCCACAGGTCCGCACTCATGAACACACCTCCGTGATCAAGGAATTCATGGCAGACAGAAAACCTCACGCCCCGGTCTCCTGCAGTGCTCGCTCGCACTTCGCGTGCGAATACCCCGACCCCCGCCCCGTCACCCCCGGCCGGAGTCCCCCGACCCCGACCGCGACCGCTCTCCGTTCCGGGCGACGCGCCGGCCTACGGCCAGGGGGAGCAGCCCCCACAGCCCGGCGCAGACGAGCAGGGTGGCAGCCGCGGCGACGATCCCCTCAGGCGTGCCGTGGACGACGTCGACCACCAGGAGGACGGCGGAGGTGAGAGCCAGGGCGAGCGTCACCAGCCCGATACCGGCGAGGCGGGAGGAGACGGAAACGATCTCCTTCTTGGCACCCCTGCGGAACAGGGCGCGGTGTACCGCCGCCGGCGCGGTGAAGAACGCCGCGGCGACCACGGCAAGCATCAGCGTCGTCACGTACGTGCCGCGCTGGAACGAGTCGAGCGTCGGGAAGCGGGCCTGGAAGGCGAGAGTCAGCAGAAACGCGAAAAGGATCTGTACGCCGGTCTGGATGACTCGCAGTTCCTGGAGCAGCTCGGCGAAATTACGATCCGCCCGCTCCAGCTCGGTCTCGTCCCGCGAGGAGTGACCATGGCCATCGTCGTCGTCAGACATAGGTGACGATTAACCCGCAAAAAGTGGGGCAAACATGTCGGCTCCGCCGTGGTCTGCCGTCTCGCCGGGTCCCATGAGTTCTGCCGTGCTCGGGTGAATTCTGCCGTGCTTCCGGGACGCCGCTGGTGATCTTCAGGTGTCCAGGGAGCGCTTTTCGAGGGGCCGGGTCGCGGGGCCCTGGACGATCTCCCCGGCGGGGTCGAAGCGGGAGCCGTGGCAGGGGCACTCCCAGGCGCGTTCCGCCCGGTTGAAGGCGACCAGGCACCCCAGATGCGTACAGCGTGCGTCGACGGCGTGCAGTTGGCCGTCCGTGTCGCGGTGAACCGCGCAGTGGCGGCCTCCGAGCCGGACGACCGCGCCGTCTCCGGGGGCGATGCTGTCCACGGAGCCACCCGCCACCGAAGGCAGCCGGTCACCGACGAAGTGGCGGGCGACCTGAGCCTGGTGCTTGAGGAAGGCCGACGCTTCACGTACTGCGGAACGCACCCGTCGGGGGTCGTACAGGTCGCTCCACGGGGGCCGCCGACCGGCGATCAGGTCCGCGAGGAGGCGGCCTGCCATGATGCCGCCGCTCATTCCCCAGCCGCCGAACCCGGTCGCCACGTACGTGTGACGGCTCCCGAGGTGCAGCGGTCCGACGAGCGGGACGGAGTCGGTCGGATCGTTGTCCTGAGTGGCCCAGCGGTTCGTGAAGGCCAGCTCGCCGAAGTGCCGGGTGGCCCAGTCGGCGAGACGTCCGAACCGCTCCTCCACGTCGCTGGTGCCCGGGGTGAAGTGCTCTCCCGTGACAATCAGCAACCGCTGTCCGTCCCGGTACGGAGCGGTACGCACGGAGCGGGTGCCCTGCTCGGGCGTGATGAACATGCCGTGCGGATCGAGTGCGGCCGGGATGGGCGCCGCCAGGACGAGCTCGCGACGCGGCGAGAGCCGGGTGAAGAGCAGCGCACGGTCGAAGACCGGGTAGTGCGTGGCGACCACGACGTCGGTCGCGGTGACGGTGGTTCCCGCCTCGGTCGTCAGCCGGCAGGGCTCGCCCTCCTTGAGGCCGACCACCCTGGTGTGCTCGTAGAGCGTCGCGCCCTGGCGGATCAGGTCGTCGGCCAGCGCCAGCAAGTACTTCCGCGGATGGAACTGGGCCTGCTCCGTCACACGGACCGCGCCCGCGACGGGGAACGGCAGGCCCGCCTCGGTCACGAACTCGGCGGGCAGTCCGGCCGCCCGCGCGGCCTCCGCCTCGGCTTTCAGCTCCCCGACACCCTTGGTGTCCTGGGCATAGGTGAAGGCCGCCGTGTCCTCCCAGTCGCAGTCGATGCCCAGTTCCTCGACGATCTCGGCGGCATGCCGGACGGCTTCCGTCTGGGAGCGCCCGTACAGCTTGGCCGCCTCGATATCCCGGGTCCGCCGGAGCCTGTCGTAGATGAGGGTGTGCAGAGCGGTCAGTTTGGCGGTGGTGTGGCCGGTGACTCCGGCGGCGATCCGACCGGCTTCCAGTACCGCCACGCTACGGCCGCTCCGGGCCACCTCCCAGGCGGTGCTGAGCCCCGCGATCCCCGCGCCGACCACGGCCACATCGACCGTGACGTCGGCGGTCGGAGGCGGGTGGGGGATCCCGGGGGGCGCCGTCTCGATCCAGTACGACCTCTGCTCGCCCGTCTGCTCGTTCATGCGCCCCGAGTTCCCGCGACGTGCCGACTGAAGCATGCCGCGGACCTCATGGCGTCACTCGCTGTGACCCGCCTCCGACCGGCGGGGCAGGCGCGGGCTGCCGCACGCGGATCCTCCGTACACCACCGCTGATCAGGGCAGGGGGGTGCCGCCGGTGGCGTTCATGATCTCCGCCGTGATGAAGCTCGCGTGCTGGGAGGCGAGGAAGACGTAGGCGGGCGCCATCTCGGCCGGCTGCGCGGGGCGCCCCATCGGCGACTGCTTGCCGAACTCGGTGGTGTCCGGCATGGTCGCGGGGATCAGCGGCGTCCAGACCGGGCCGGGGGCCACCGCGTTGACGCGGATCCCGTCGGAGGCGACCATCTGCGCCAGCCCCTGGGTGAAGGTCACGATGGCACCCTTCGTCATGGCGTAGTCGAGAAGGTGCGGACTGGGCTTGAATGCCTGCACGGACGTGGTGTTGATGACCGAGCCGCCCGCCGGGATGTGCGGCAGGGCCAGCTTGCAGAGCCAGAACATGCCGTAGAGGTTCGTGCGCACCACGCGGTCGAACTGCTCGGTGGAGATGGCGCCGATGCCGTCGGGCTGAGACATCTGGTACGCGGCATTGTTGACGAGAACGTCAATGCGCCCGAACTCCGCCACAGCGCGTTCGACGAGGCGGCGGCACTGCTCCTCGTCACGAATGTCGCAGGGCACCGCGACCGCCTTGCGTCCGGCTTCCTCCACGAGCCGGGTGGTCTCACGGGCCTCCTCGGCTTCCTCGGGCAGATAGGTGAACAGGACATCCGCGCCCTCGCGCGCATAGGCGAGTGCGACGGCCCGGCCGATGCCTGAATCGCCGCCGGTCAGCACCGTCTTCCGGTCCGTCAGCTGTCCGCTGCCCCGGTAGGAGTCCTCCCCGTGGTCCGGCGGTGGGTCCATGGGGCCGGTCCATCCCGGATGTGCCTGGTCCTGCTGGGCGAAGTCCGGCCGGGGGTGACGCTCGACGGGATTCTCGGGGCTGGTGTCCGTCATGGGTATCGCCTTTCTCGCTCTGCGGGAGACCGCCGCCCGGTCTGGATCTGGCCGGGCGTGGACGCGCCCTCCTGAAGACCGCCGATCCTGCGGCACTCCCCGACCTGTGCGCGGACGAGTGCGCCTCGACGTCCTTCGCAAGGAATGTGCGGTGATCGAGGCCGCCGCCGGTGCGGCGCCTTTGCAGCCGACGGGTCCACTGGTGCGTTACGGCTGCGGAGGTACGCGGGTTCCCACCGGAACAGAGTCCATGTGTGGCCCGGCGTCCGCGCTTCGGCCGGTGTCTGCCCGGCGTCCGCGCTTCGGTCGGCTTCACCCGGCATCCGCACCGCCGCGGTTTGCGAGCTCACGGCCGAGGTGTGGATCAGTGTCTTCAGGGCACTCGGGGCGCAACAGATCCGAGTGCCGAATGGGATCCGACTCGCACACGGGACGCCTGCGGCGTCAGGGCCTCAACGGGTACGGCGGCGCAGCAACCGCTCTGTCCCAGCGGCCCCTGGCGGCCCCTCCTTCATTGTCTCCGTTGTCTCCGTTGTCTCCGTTGTCTCCGCCTGATCACCCGACACTACGGACCGAGTGGTGAGGGCTCCCCGATGAGTGGGACAGGAGTGAGGCAGGGGGCAGGAGTGGACCGAGTCGTCCCACCGGTGCCCACACACGGAGGTGCGCATGGCCACCGAAACCCGCCTGTCTCCTGCCCCGGCCCGCCTGATCGCGCCGCCCGGGGTGTACCGGCCCCAGCACGACACCCGGCTCCTGGCGCAGGCACTGGAGCGCGAGGGCGTGGCTCCCCGCGCGGAGGTACTGGATCTGGGGACGGGGACCGGGGCGCTCGCCGTGGCGGCGGCGCGGCTGGGAGCGCGGGTGACGGCGGTGGACATCTCCTGGCGCGCGGTGCTGACCGCCCACGTGAACGCGCGGGTCGCCGGGCAGCAAGTCGCCGTACGGCACGGGGATCTGACGTCCGCCGTCCCGGGCCGCTCCTTCGACCTGGTCGTCAGCAATCCCCCGTACGTCCCCTCCCCTGTGGACCGCCTGCCCCGGCGGGGCCCGGCGCGCGCCTGGGACGCGGGACGCGACGGCCGGGCGTTGGTGGACCGGATCTGTGACGCCGCGCCCTCGGCACTGCGGCCCTCAGGGGTCCTGCTCATCGTGCACTCGGGCCTCTGCGACACAGAAGCCACCCTGGCGCGGCTCGAGAAGGCCGGGATGACGGCCTCGGTCACCGATCGCGCCGTGATCCCGTTCGGGCCGGTGCTGCGGTCCCGGCTGCCCTGGCTGCGCCGCCAAGGCTTGCTGGCCGACGAAGGGCTGGAAGAAGTGGTGGTCATCCGTGCCGAACACGCCTGAGCGGCCACGCCGCGTCAGGGTCGACCCCGACGGGCCGCTGCTCGTGGAGGGGCCGGTCGAGGTGGTCGCGGACGACGGCAGCATCACGGTCTCGCGACGGTTCACCGTCGCGCTCTGCACCTGCCGGCGCAGCCGCAGCTATCCCTGGTGCGACACCAGTCACCGACGACGCGAAAAGGCGGGCGGACAGAAGCCGGGCGGCGAGAAGCCCGGGGCTAGCCCGCCCGGGGACGAGACACCCACAGCAGGTGACACGCCTGGGGACGAGAAACCCGCAGGCGGTACGCCCCGGGACGAGACCCCTGCAGGTCGCAAGCCCGGGGACGAGACACCCGCAGGTCGCAAGCCCGGGCGCGGAGAGGGCCCCTCTCCGCGCAGTGCCGAAGACGCAGCGCCCGCACCCGCACCCGCACCGAAAGGAACCGAGTGATGTCCGCCAGGAACCGAGTGATCTCCGCCCACCAGGAGTCCCGGCTCCACCGCCCGCCGCTACCCGCGCCTCGCGGCTCGCTCTCCTCCGCCGTCATCACCGCACTGCACGACGGAGGCGCCCCGCCTCCGCAGGAGACAGCGGACGCCGACCCCTACGGGGACGATGTCCAGCTCGCCCTCTACGTTCTGTACGAGCTGCACTACCAGGGCTTCGACGGCGTGGACGACAGCCGCGAGTGGGACCCGGACCTCCTGGCCCTGCGCCGCACACTCGAACAGCGCTTCCTCAGCGCCCTGCGCGCCGACGTGCCCGGCCCGGTGCGCGTGGCGCAGGCCCTCGACGAGTTGCTGGTCGAGCCGGTCGGTGACGCCGGTACGAGCGTCAGCCACTACTTGCAGCGCGAGGGCGACCTGCGTCAGCTCAGGGAGTACGCGGCGCTGCGCTCGCTCTACCACCTCAAGGAGGCCGATCCGCACGCCTGGGTCATCCCCCGCCTGTACGGGCGGGCCAAGGCGGCGATGGTGGCCGTGGAGTTCGACGAGTTCGGCGCCGGGCGCGCGGACGACATCCATGCCCGGCTCTTCGCCGACCTGATGGCGGACCTCGACCTGGAGACCGCCTACGGTCACTACCTCGACGCCGCCCCCGCCGGGATGCTCGCCACCGTCAACCTGATGTCCCTGCTCGGGCTGCACCGGGCGCTGCGCGGCGCCCTCGTCGGGCACTTCGCCACCGTCGAGGTGACGTCCTCACCGGGCTCCCGCCGACTCGCCAGGGCAATGCGCCGCCTCGGCGCCGGACCCGCCGCCGAACGGTTCTACGACGAGCACGTCGAGGCGGATGCCGTCCACGAGCAGGTCGTACGACACGAAGTGATCGGCGGACTCCTTGAGGACGAGCCCCACTTGGAGCCCGACGTCGTCTTCGGCGTCCAGGCGACCATCCTGCTGGAGGACCGGCTCGGCACGGAACTCCTGCGAGCCTGGCGCGAAGGCCACAGCGCGCTCCGCGCCACCCCCGAGGCGCTTGAGCCGGGCACTCGGCGATGAGCGCGACTGTGAACACTGACTTCGGACTTCGGACTTCGGACTTCGGACTTCGGACTTCGTGTCGATGAGCGCCCACCGGCGGCGGGTTGAGCGCCCGCCGAAGAGCACCGCGTGAGCCCGTGGGCGAAGCAGGCGTCACCTGACGGCCGAGAAGCGTGGGCCCCCGTCCGCGCCCCGCGGCGCAGATGCGCGCGCGGGTCCGCGGCCGGGTCGTCGAGCCGTTTCTTTCGCCCTGCCGGGGCGCGGACGGCTTCCGGGATCACCGCCGGGGGTGCAGTTCGTCTTCGGCCGGCGGCTGTCCCGTGATGCTGGCGATCAGTTCGGCACACAGGTCGCGGAGTTTGACGTTGCGGTGCTGGGAGGCCGTGCGCAGGACCTGGAAGGCTTTTTCGGGAGTGCAGCGCTGCTGGCCCATGATGACGCCCATGGCCTGGTCGATCACCGCACGGGACTTCAGGGCCGTCTGGAGATCGGCGGCGAACTCCTGCGCATCCGCGATCCGATGGGCCAGCTCGATCGCGCCGGTCGCCTGGGCAGCCAACAGCCGCAGCGCCGTCACATCGGCGCCGGCGAAGGCGTGTGGCACAGGCGCGTACAGGTTCAGGGCTCCCGCGGTGTCGCTGTAGGGCGCGATCGGCAGGGACAGCGAGGAGCGGGCGCCGCAGGCCGCGGCGTAGGCGGGGTAGTTGCCCCAGCGACTCTCACTGAGTGTGTCGGGGACGTCGATCGTCAGGCCTGTGCGCATCGCCTCCAGGCATGGGCCGTCGTCCTGGCCGTACTGGGCCTCGTCGAGCTTGGTCGCGCTGGCGCCGGCGCTGGAAACCGTCACCGGACGGCCCTGCCGCTCCAGGGTCACCCCGCAGCCGTCCGCGGTGGGCGCCAGATCGAGGGCACGGTGGGCGAGGGCTTGGAGGAATCCGTTCAGGGTGTCGGTGTTCAGCAGAAGGGCGGTCACGTCCGGCGCAGCGGGAACTGGCCTGTCCGTCATGGTCATCTCGTTCGGGGTGGGGCGGGAACCGGGGCAGCACGGACGGCCTCACCGGGTATGCCGGAGAGGTGCCGTCGTCGGCTGCGCGCGTCAGTTACCCCGCACAGGGCCAAGGAGGAGGAGGTGTGCGTTACCGCAGCGCTCAGCGGCGGAGAAGGCGCCCGATGGTCCGGCGAACGGAGGCCGGCTTACCTGCGCCACCCCGGGGGACGGTCTCCGGGCGGTGCGCGGACGGACAACCACGAGCGAGGGCCGCGGCCGCACTCGGCGGTGGGGTGTGGAGATCCACCACCGCTACCGACGCACCGTCGGTCCGCACCAGCCGCTGCGGGACGCCTTCGACAGCGTCCTCGATGTCCGGATCGATGACCTCGTCCAGTTCGACGACCTGCCGACTGCCGGCGTGATGGCTCAGAAGCGACACGAAAACCCCCACAAAGGTGAAGAGAAATGTTGTGGGCCGCTTCCTGACCTCGTCATCATTATGCCCCGCCGTGCGGCAGGGCGGAAAACGTCCGATGTCCTGGTCGGAGTGCCGCTGAGAGACGGCGTTCGGCGGCACCTCTGACACTCGCGCAGGGCCGGTGTGCCGGGGGACACCCGGAAAGGACCGTGGAGGCGCCTTTCGGCCGTGAAATCCGGGTACTCCGTGAATCCGGGTACTCCGTGAATCGGCGTTCGAGTACGACTCGGAAGGCTCGTGGCGTCAGTACCCGGCGCCGGGGCCATCGCGTATCGGGTGGGAACGGATGGGCGGGTCCTGGCGCAAAATGGGCTGAGTCTTTGTCGCCGGAGGTGGGTGTGTGAAGTCCGGTCGCCCGGATCCGGGCGGAGAGAGGGACAGGGAGCCTGCGGGTGGCTCAGGCGCTTGGGACCATCGTCCCGTCATCAGGGCGCTGGCGAGCGCGCTGGAGGAGTCTGACGCCGCCTCTGCTCCCGCGCGGCTCTGCCAGATCTGCGTCGATCACCTGAGCTTCACGGGAGCATCGGTCTCTCTTGTCGGAAGTACGCCGGGGGAAGCGGCGCTGTGGTGGTCCAGCGACCGGATGGCCGCGCAACTGGCAGAGACTCAGTACAGCCTCGGTGACGGACCCTGTAATACGGCGCGGGCGTTGGTTGTTCCAGTACTGGCTGCGGACCTGACCGGTGGAGCCGACGCGCGGCGGTGGCCGGTGTTCGCCCAGCGGGCGGTGGAACTGGGGGTTCGCGCGGTGTTCTCGGTCCCCCTGGGCAGCGATGCGGTGGCGATCGGTTCGCTGGATCTGTACCGCCGCAGCCCTGGGCCACTGACACCGAGGGACACCGCGGGTGCTTTCACCGCGAGTGACGCCATCACTCTGGCGCTGATGCGTGCCCAGGCGCAGGCGGAGGACATGACCGCACAGAGCAGCGGCGAGCCCACCTCCTGGCTGGACGCCGCGGAGTCGGGTCACGAGGAGGTGCACTACGCCACAGGCATGCTGATGGTGCAGTTGGGTGTGGATCCGCAGCAGGCCCTGGCACGACTGCGTGCCTACGCTTACACACAGGGCGTGACGGCAACCGAGGCGGCCCGTGAAGTACTGGCCCGCAGGGTGGAATTCGATGAGTAGGCCGGGACCTGGCGAGACCGAGGACAGCGACATATCGGCCACCTCCACCCCCCGGACCTGCAACGGGACGACCGAGCGGCGCTGGAACGGCCCTTCTTCCACCTCGGGAACGATCAGCCTGTGAGGAGGTCCAGCCGACGCCGGGCCGGTCCGAGGGCTCGTCCGTGACTCATCACCCCGGCCCAGGGGTCGGCGTGCCCCTGCTCGACGGCGTCGGCGATCGTCCAGCGCCGGGCGTCAAGGCGCGGGTCGTCGAGCCGGCTCCAGGAGATGGGGACGGCGACGGGTGCGCCGGGCTTGGCACGGACGGTGAAGGGGGCGACGACGGTCTGCGCGTAGGCGTTCCGCTGTACGTCGAGGTAGAGCCGGTCACCGCGCTCCTTCTTGCGGGCTTCGGTGGTGAGCCGGTCAGGGTGCGCGTCGGTGAGGACACCGGCGACCTGCTTCGCGAAGTCGCGTACCTCGTCGAAGCTGTGGCGTCCGTCGAGGGGGACCACGACGTGCAGGCCGCGCGAGCCGGTGGTCATCAACCCGGACGGCAGCTTCAGCTTGTCGAGCAACTCGCCCAGGAGCCGGGCTGCTTCGCGTACGGCGGTGAAGTCGTCGCCCTCCGAAGGATCGAGGTCGAAGACCAGGCGGTCGGGCCGGTCGATCCGGCCGACCCGCGACAGCCAGCGGTGCAGGGTGAGACAGGCCTGGTCGGCGAGGTAGACGAGAGTCGCGGCGTCCCGGCACACGGGGTGCAGGACCGTTCCGCCCTCCTTGGGCACCTCGACCCGTTCGATCCAGTCCGGGTAGTGGTCCGGGGTGTTCTTCTGCATGAACTTCGGCCCGTCGATCCCGTCCGGATGCCGTTCCAGCATCAGCGGCCGCCCGCGCAGGTCCGGCAGCATGAAGGGGGCGACAGCCTGGTAGTACGCGACGAGGTCGCCCTTCGTGTACTCCTTGCCCTTCCCACTCGCGGGGAACAGCACCTTGTCCGGCCGATGGATGTCGAGGGTCCGGCGACCGACCCGCGTCGACTGGCTGCTGGACATCACGGGCCCCTTTCGTTCAGCTCACCGTCAATGGCCCGGCAGCGGCCGCGATCGACATGGCGTCCATGCCCGCGGCGTGCGCTGCGGCTTCAGCTGGGCGGATAGGGGTTGTCGGACAGCCGTGCCGCCAAGTGGACGGTGTTGACGGCGAGGGTGCGGGTCGTCGCGGCCACCGCCTCGGGCGTTTCCTTGAGTTCCTTGAAATCCGTGCCCTGCTGCGCCTCACCGACCCAGTAGGTGACCGCCCCGGGCGCAAGGGAGAAGCCCAGGTCGTTCAGGCCCCATCTGCATCCGTTCCCGAGGCATGCCGGGTACCCCGGCTCCAGGGCACAGACACCTGGGCAGGCGGGATGCCTGAGCGCCAGGGGCTCACTCGCCGCCGGTTCGTGGTGTGTTTCAGGCGTGCGTGCCGTTCGGCTTCAACTGCCGAACACGACCGTCGAGTTCGCGCTGATAGAAGTCGATGAAGCCGTCCGGGTCGGGGCCGGCGTTCTGCATGACCAGCCTGTCGAAGCCCGCGTCGACGAACGGCTGGGTCACCTCGACGTACCGGGCGGGGTCCGTGCCGCAGGCGAACTTTCCCAGGATGTCCTCCTCCCGCACCGTTGTGGTCGCGGCGTCGAAGTTGACCGGGTTGGGCAGCTCACTCATGACCTTCCAGCCGGTCAGGGCCCACCGGGACGTCTCCAGAGCGGCCTTCGCCCCGGTGTGCTCGTCCTGTGCCCACGCCATCGGGACCTCCGCGTAGCGCGGCCCGGCGCCGCCGGCGTCCCGGTAGTGCCGCACGATCTCCGGCTTGTCCTCCGTGGCGAACAGGCCGTCGCCCAGTTCGGCGGCGATGCGCGTCGAGACCTGGCCGCTGGCGGCCACCGCGATCAGCGGCAGGGTCTCGGGGAGGTCGAACACACGGGCGTCCTCCAGCCGCAGGTGCTTGCCCTCGTAGGACCGGTATCCCCCGCTCCAGAGCAGCCGGATGATCTCCAGGGCCTCCCTGAGCATCTCGTGCCGGGTGCTGACCGCGTCGGGGAAGCCCCGGCCGACGACGTGCTCGTTGAGCCGCTCTCCCGAGCCGACGCCCAGGACGAAACGGCCGTCCGACAGCAGGGCGAGGGTGGCGGCGGCCTGCGCGATGATCGCCGGGTGGTAGCGCACGGTGGGACACGTCACGCCCGTCGCGAGGCCGATGCGCGAGGTCCTGGCCGCGATGCTCGCCAGCACCGCCCAGGCGAAGGGCGAGTGGCCCTGGTTGTCGAGCCAGGGGTGGTAGTGGTCGCTGATCTCCACGAAGTCGAAGCCCGCCTGCTCCGCGAGAACCGCCTGCCGTACGAGTTCCGCCGGTCCGAACGCCTCGGCGGCCAGCTTGTAACCGATCTCCATCGTGCTCCTCGTTTCCTCGTTCCCGCGGCCGATTCGCCCGCACATGGTCACCCGCCGTCCACAGCGGGTGATTCGCCCACACATGGCCGCCCGTCGTTCACAACGGGCGATTCGTCCGCACATGGGTACCCGTCGGCCTCGGTGCGTAACGTGCGCCTGTCCACCGCTGGGAACAGCAGCGGTCGGCCGGCGCGCTGAGGCGGGGCCCTGGTCGCGGCCTTCCTCGCGCGGGGCGTGTCCGGCCACGTTTCGGGTAGACGGCCGCCCAGTATGAGACAGGGCATGCGCCTGTCGGTAGGAAGAGGGAGCCAACGTGAGCGGACAACGTGGGCCCATCACACGGGTAGTCGTCCCTCTGTGCGCGCTGATGCTGGGCCTCACCGCCTGCGGCGGTGTCAGTGGGCGCGAAGCGAGCGCGTCTGCCGCGGCCACCGACTTCGAGAAGGCCCTGGCGGGCGGCGACCGGCCGGCCCTGTGCGCGGCTCTGGCTCCGGAGACGCGTGGGGAGATCGAGGACTCGGAGGAGAAGGCGTGCGTCGACGCCATCGGCGCGCAGGACCTTCCGGCCGGGGGTCCGGTCCGCGGGGTGGACGTCTACGGGCGTCAGGCGCGGGCCGTGCTGGCGTCGGACACACTGTTCCTGTCCCAGTTCCCGGACGGCTGGAAGATCGTTGCCGCCGGATGCCGGCCCCGCTCCGGTCAGCCGTACCAATGCACGATCAAGGGGGGCTGACGTATGCGCGCCATGTTCACGCTCTGTCTGGCCGTCGTTCTGGGGGGCCTCGCCTACTTCATCGCGGTGGGACTGATGCAGCGATGACCGCCGCCAAGCCACCGGCCCGGCGCAACGAACCGGACCACGCCGAGAGCGCCCCCCGCGGGATGCACCGCGGGCGCCGTTTCCTGCGGGACAACGGGATAAGCCTGGGCTTCGGCATCGCGTTCCTGCTCGCACTCGCAGGGCAGGCGATCGCGGGCTGTGCGGAGTTCAACAACCAGCTCGCCACCGACGGCCTCGCGCAAGTCGGCTTCGCCGACTACCTGGCGTCGTCGGACTTCGCGGTGGACGTGACGGAGAACTGGCAGTCGGAGTACCTGCAGTTCTTCCTCTACATCTTCGCCACCGTCTGGCTCCTGCAACGCGGATCGCCGGAGTCGAAGGAGATGGACAAGGCCGGCCCCGAATCGGACAAGGACCAGCGGGTGGGGAAGCACGCGGGCCCCAACTCCCCGCGCTGGGCACGCGCGGGCGGAATGCGCCAGGCGGTGTTCTCCCGGTCACTCGGTCTGGTGATGGCCGCGCTCTTCCTCCTGTCGTGGCTGGCCCAGTCCATCGCGGGCGTCGCCGCCTTCAACGAGCAGCAACTGCGGCAGCTCCAGGCTCCCGTGGACTGGACGCAGTACATCGTGTCCGCGGACTTCTGGAGCCGCAGCCTGCAGAACTGGCAGTCCGAGCTCCTGGCCGTCGCCTCGATGGCCGTCCTCTCCGTCTACCTGCGCCAACGCGGTTCCCCCGAGTCCAAGCCCGTGGGAGCCCCGCACACCTCCACCGGTATCGAAGGATGAGCAGCACGGGCCGCCGCCTCACCCCTGGGCCTCGCCCGGCTTCTCGACCTACGTCAGTCACTCTCGACGTCACCAAAAAAGCAGGTCGGACGACGTCCGACCTGCCCTCTGGCTGAGCCCCCTGTCGGATTCGAACCGACGACCTACGCATTACAAGTGCGTTGCTCTGGCCAGCTGAGCTAAGGAGGCAGGGCGCGCCTGTGCCCGGCGGACGGGCAGGTGCGCCCGAGCAGTGTACCCACGTCACAGGTGGGGCCTGCCGGAAATTTCCTTGAACTTCATCGGCGCCCGAGTACTGACAGATCCAGTGAACGCGGGGTAGCGTCCTGAACCAGTTCACTCATGTGGACTACACCACTATGGAACGTTCGACGCGCTCGGCACATTCGATGCGTTCGACGCCGTCGGAGCGCGCCGTAGTGGCCCACCACCTTCCACAACGGATCGTCCGGCACGTTCCTGCCGGTAGAAGGGGGCCCTCACCATGGCCACTGTCTCGTTCAACAAAGCCACCCGCATCTACCCGGGTGGCGACAAGCCCGCCGTCGACCAGCTCGAACTCGATGTCGCGGACGGCGAGTTCCTCGTCCTCGTCGGTCCCTCGGGCTGCGGAAAGTCCACCTCCCTGCGCATGCTCGCGGGTCTCGAGGACGTCAACGGGGGATCGATCCACATCGGTGACCGCGATGTCACGCATCTGCCGCCGAAGGACCGGGACATCGCCATGGTGTTCCAGAACTACGCGCTCTACCCGCACATGACGGTCGCCGACAACATGGGCTTCGCGCTCAAGATCGCCGGCGTCAACAAGGCCGAGATCCGCCAGAAGGTCGAGGACGCGGCGAAGATCCTCGACCTCACGGACTACCTCGCGCGCAAGCCGAAGGCCCTCTCCGGCGGTCAGCGCCAGCGTGTCGCCATGGGTCGCGCCATCGTGCGTGAGCCCCAGGTGTTCCTCATGGACGAGCCGCTGTCGAACCTCGACGCCAAGCTCCGCGTCTCCACCCGTACGCAGATCGCGTCGCTGCAGCGCCGCCTCGGCATCACCACGGTGTACGTCACCCACGACCAGGTCGAGGCCATGACCATGGGCGACCGTGTGGCCGTACTGAAGGACGGTCTGCTCCAGCAGGTCGACTCGCCGCGCAACATGTACGACCGCCCGGCGAACCTGTTCGTGGCCGGGTTCATCGGCTCCCCGGCGATGAACCTCGTCGAGGTCCCGATCACCGACGGCGGCGTGAAGTTCGGCAACAGCGTGGTGCCGGTCAGCCGCGAGGCACTGACCACCGCGGCCGACCGCGGCGACCGCACCGTGACGGTCGGTGTCCGCCCCGAGCACTTCGACATCGTCGAGCACAACAGCGATGCCGCGAAGTCGCTGTCGAAGGACACCGAGGACGCCCCGGCCGGCCTGGCCGTCTCCGTGAACGTCGTCGAGGAGCTCGGCGCCGACGGCTACGTCTACGGCAGCGCGAAGGTCGACGACAACCTCACGGACCTGGTCGTCCGCGTCAGCGGCCGCGCGGTCCCGGAGAAGGGCTCCACGCTGCACGTCGTGCCGCGCCCGGGCGAGCTCCACGTGTTCTCGACCTCCACGGGCGAGCGCCTCTCCGACTGAGGCAAGCCGCAGCAGCTCAACCCCCCGTACGGGGTGAATTCACCCAAGTTGACGAAGAGGGCCCCGCAGCAGGCTGCGGGGCCCTCTTCCATGTCGGCAAATACCGCGGCAGACAGGTCATTTCGATACGTGTACGTCAACGCGCTACCGCGAATTCGCCGCTTCCCCGTCCCCCGAACCGGTGACTAAATGTCGCCAAATCATCACCCCGCGCTACCCTCACTCGCGTGAAGCACTCCACCACTAACCAACGGACCCGGCGTGGCCGCGGCCCCGCCCGTCGGGTCGGCCGCACCCTCGCCCTCGTTCTGCCTGTCGTCCTGGTGCTCTCCGGGACCCTCGCGGTCACCCGAGTCAACTGGTCGGGGACCACCTCGAACTCGGTGCTCACCGCGGCCGAGGCATCCTCCGCGGATGTCTCCACCCGCGCCGTGGCCCGCACCCCCCAGGACATCCTGCGCGACAAGCTCCTGCTGGAGCTGCAGGAGAAGAACCCGGGCGTCGCCCTCACCCACCTCCAGGAGGCGGTGAACGATCGTCCGTCGCTCGCGGAGCACTGTGTCTCCATCGCCCGCGCACTGGGCCGCGCCGCGGTTCGCGTGTACGGCCCGACGCGCGCCCAGTCGTTCGCACGGCCGGTCTGCGACACGTCCTTCGCCTCGGGGGTCGCGGCCACGCAATTCTGACCCGCGGAAGGACCCGAGGAAGGACCCGAGGACCCAGAGAACCCAGAGAACCCAGAGGACCCAGAGGAACGACCCCAGAACGACCCGAGAACGACCCGCGGACAACTGTCCAAGTACGGCTGGTTACGGAACGGTTGCTGACCAAAGCCGCGAGCGGGGCGCCACGTACAGTTCGGGCATGACCGATCCGAACGCCGCGTCGCGCCCCGTTCAAGCTGTTGTCCTGGCCGGCGGCCAGGGCTCCCGGCTGCGTCCCTACACCGACGACCGGCCCAAGCCGATGGTCGAGATCCCCGGCACCGGGACTCCGATCATCGGCCATCAGCTGACCTGGCTCGCCGAAGAGGGCGTGACGGACGTGGTCGTGAGCTGTGGCCACCTCGCGGATGTCCTGCAGAAGTGGCTGGACTCGGCCGACCTCCCGGTCAATGTGACGACCGTCGTCGAGTCGGAGCCCCTGGGCCGCGGTGGCGGCCTCAAGTACGCCGCCGCGCGCCTTCCCCACCCCGACCGGCCCTGGTTCGCGACGAACGGTGACATCTGGACCCGTTTCTCGCTGCGTGACATGGCGGACTTCCACACCGAGCGCGACGCGGTCGCGACCCTCGCGCTGGCCCGTCCGCGCATCCCCTGGGGCGCCGTCAAGACGGACGGCTTCGGACGCGTCACGGACTTCATCGAGTCCCCGCCGACCCAGTACGAGATCAACGCGGGCGTGTACGTCTTCTCCGCCGAGTTCGCCGATCTGCTCCCCGAGCGCGGCGACCACGAGCGCACCACGTTCCCGCATCTGGCCCGCGAGCGCCGCCTGGCCGGCTTCTCCCTCCCCCAGGGCGCGTACTGGCGCGCCATCGACACGGCGAAGGACCTCACGGAGGCGGCGAAGGAACTCGCGGCGCTGGGCCGCTGAACCAACCCCCTGGGTGTACGTCGATGGGGCCCCGCACATGACACGTGCGGGGCCCCATCGACGTACCGTCCGGCGGGAGCTACCCCAGGAGGCCGCCCACCAGGCCCGGCTGGCCGGTGGAGCCTCCGCTGTCGGAGCCGCCTCCCGTGGAGCCGGAGCCGCCCGTGGAGCCGCCGCTCGACGTGCCGCCACTGGACGTCGGGCCCGCGCTGGTGGTCGGGGCCTGGTCGGCCGGTGAGGACTGCTGGGGCGGGGCCTGGCCGCCGCCGCTGCCCTGGCTCTGGCTGGGACCGCTACTGACGGTGCCCGTGCCGGTGTCGCGGGCGGCATCCGGTGTGGTGGCCGCTGCCTCAGGCGGGGCCGAGGAGGCGCCCTGGGCGGGTGCCTCGGAGGCCGACGGGCTGGGCTTGTCGCTGCGCTTGCCGGGCGTCTCTGGAAGCGGGGAGCCGGGCAGTTCGTTGCGCGGGGCCTCACCCGGGCCCGGGACGACGATGCGGTCCGCGTCGCGGACGGCGCCGCCGAGGAGCGAGCCTACGAGCAGGGTGAGGCCGACGGCGATGGCCGCGATGAGCGCGCCCCTGCGCAGTACGCGTCGGCGCAACTCCCAGATCTCGGCGCGCGGCCCGAGCGTGCGCCAGGCCTCGCCGGCGAGGCGTCCGTCGACGGAGTAGACGGGAGCGCCCGCGATGATCAGCGGGGACCAGGCGGCGAGGTAGATGATGTCGGGCGCGTCGTAGGCGGGCACCGTCTTCCAGCTGACGGTGAGCAGCAGCGCGGCCGACAGGAGCGCGCCGACGGCGGCGGCGACCCGCTGCCACAGGCCGAGCACCGTGAGGACGCCCACGATGACCTGGAGGAAGGCGATGACGAGCCCGGCGCCGACAGGGTGCTGGAGCGCGAACTGGCGCAGTGGCTCGGCGACTTCCCAGGGGTGCAGGGTGTTGAGCCACTTGACCATGGAGCCGCGCTCGCCGCCGTCGAAGTAGACGGGGTCGCAGAGCTTGCCCATGCCGGCGTAGACGGAGATGAAGCCGAGGAAGACGCGCAGCGGGAGGAGGACGACGCCGAGGTTCATCCGGCGGCCCGGGTAGTACGCGTGCCGCACCGGATCGGCGCCGTGCCGCCTGGTGGGGGCGTCGCCGTCGTCGAAGCGGGCGTCGTCCCGGAGGCGGGAGTCGTCCTCGAACTCGTCGTCCGCATAGCCGGGTTCGTCGTACGCACTGCCGACGGTGCGCATGTTCGGCAGCAGGCGGGTGCCGCCGGTGTCGTGACTGCGCTGGCTGCCGACGATCGGCGTCTCGACGGTCATGTCGGCGTCGAAATCCGGGTGTTCGTCGATGCGCGGGATGACCTGGGTCGCTCCGGCGTCGGCCGACGGGTCGGGGCCGCCGCCGTGGCCCACGCTCGTGCTCCGTACGGCCTGAAGCAGGCGGTGGGCGCCGGTGTCGTCCGGCGCGGACTTCCCGCTCCAGACGACGGGCGCGCGGCGGCGGGCACCGGTGGCCGCGTTGGCGCCACCGGCCGCGCCCGCTCTGCCCGCCGCACCGACGACGGGGATGCGCGCGGTGTCGTCGGTGGAACTCAAGTGCCGCGCGATGCGCGGGGATTGAGTCCGCGGCGGGGCGCCTAGCTGCACGCGGAAGCTCGCATGATTGACGATGACCTGCGCCGGATCGCTCGGCACCTTCACCATGCTCAGCGCGGGAGCGTCGTCGAATCCCGACGAGAGGTCCCCCGTGGGTGTGCGGGGTGTTCTGGTGTCCACACTCATCTAACCGAGTGACGTGTGTTTAGGACACTGCTTTGACCGCGCCGATGTGTCCGGACCCCGTCAAGGCCATCCGGAGCATCGCGATTACCCCACGGGGGTGACTACCCGGACAGGTGTTCAGGCCCGACGCCGCGCCGCCTCATACAGCACAACTCCCGCCGCCACACCCGCGTTCAGCGACTCCGCGCCACCCGGCATCGGAATCCGCACCCGGTAGTCGCAGGTCTCGCCGACGAGCCGGGACAGTCCCTTGCCCTCGCTGCCGACGACGATGACGACGGGACCGCCCAGCGCCTCCAGCTCGCCGACCTCGGACTCACCGTCGGCGGCGAGACCGACGACGGCGATGCCCGCCTTCTTGTACGCCTCCAGGGCGCGCGTCAGGTTCGTGGCGCGGGCGACGGGTGTACGGGCCGCGGTGCCGGCGGACGTCTTCCAGGCGCCGGCGGTCATACCGGCCGCGCGCCGCTCGGGCACGACCACGCCGTGGCCGCCGAAGGCGGTGGCGGAGCGGACGATGGCGCCCAGGTTCCGAGGGTCCGTGACGCCGTCGAGGGCGACGATCAGGGGGTCCTGGCCGGCGTCGTAGGCGGCGGCGGCGAGGTCCTCGGGGTGCGCGTACTCGTACGGCGGGACCTGGAGGACGAGTCCCTGGTGGTTGAGCCCGTTGGTCATCCGGTCCAGCTCGGGACGCGGCGCCTCCATGAGGTGGATGCCGCCGCGTTCCGCGACCAGTTGGAGCGCCTCGCGCACCCGCTCGTCGTTGTCGATGAACTGCTGCACGTACAGCGTCACCGCGGGCACGCCCTCGCGCAGCGCCTCCACGACCGGGTTGCGCCCGACGACCATCTCGGACGTGCCCTTGCCACCGCGTCCCCTGGTGGGAGCGGGGCGGCGCACGCTCTGCCGCGCCTGGGCGTTGGCGACGCGGTTCTTCTTGTGGCCCTTGCGCGCCTCGGCGGGCGGCGTCGGACCCTTGCCTTCCAGACCCCGGCGTCGCTGGCCGCCACTGCCGACCTGCGCGCCCTTCTTGCCGGACATGCGGCGGTTGTTAGCGGCCATGACCTACCTGTCTCTGCTCATAGAAATGCGTGAAGCGTGCGTACGTACGTATATGCAGTGTGCCGCCCGGAGGCCCGGGCGGCACAATCGATCAAGGTCGAAGGGGACCGGCCGGAGCCGCTCAGCGCGGCCCGAGCGTCCAGCGCGGCCCCTGCGGACCGTCCTCGATGACGAGCCCCGTCTGGTTGAGCTGGTCGCGGATCGCGTCGGCGGTGGCCCAGTCCTTGCGGCCACGCGCCGCCTCGCGCTGCTGGAGCACGAGGCGTACGAGGGTGTCGACGACGCCGTGCAGGTCCTCGCCGCGCTCGCCGCCCTCGCCGGCCCAGTGCGGGTCGAGCGGGTCGAGCCCGAGGACGGCGAGCATGGCCCGGACCTCGGCGAGGCGCGCGACGGCGGCTTCCTTGTCGTCGGCGGCCAGCGCGCTGTTGCCCTGCCGGACCGTCGTGTGCACGATGGCGAGCGCCTGCGGCACGCCCAGGTCGTCGTCCATCGCCTCGGCGAAGGCGGGCGGGACCTCGGCGGCGGGCTCGACCGTGCCCCCCGCCTTCTCCATCACCCGCTGCACGAAGCCCTCGATGCGCGCGAACGCCGACTCGGCCTCACGCAGGGCCTCTTCGCTGTACTCGATCATCGACCGGTAGTGCGGGGTGCCGAGGTAGTAGCGCAGCACGATGGGCCGCCAGTGCTTCACCATCTCGCTCACGAGCACCGAGTTCCCGAGGGACTTCGACATCTTCTCGCCGCTCATGGTGACCCAGGCGTTGTGCACCCAGTACTTGGCGAACTCGTCTCCGAACGCCTTGGCCTGCGCGATCTCGTTCTCGTGGTGCGGGAAGATCAGGTCGAGTCCGCCGCCGTGGATGTCGAAGGCGGAGCCCAGGTACTTGTGCGCCATGGCGCTGCACTCCAGGTGCCAGCCTGGCCTGCCACGTCCCCAGGGCGTCTCCCATGTCGGCTCGCCTGGCTTGGCGGTCTTCCACATGGCGAAGTCACGGGGGTCCCGCTTGCCGGTCTCACCCACGCCGGACGGCTGTTGGAGGTTGTCCAGCTCCTGGTTGGACAGCTCCAGATACCGGTCGTACGAGCGCACGTCGAAGTAGACGTTCCCGTCCGCCTCGTACGCGTGACCGCGCTCGATGAGGCCGCGCATCATCTCGACCATCTCGGTGATGTGCCCGGTGGCGCGCGGCTCGTACGTGGGCGGCAGGCAGCCGAGCACGTCGTAGCCGTCGTTGAAGGCGCGCTCGTTCTCGTACCCGATCGACCACCAGGGGCGGCCCTGCTCGGCCGACTTCATAATGATCTTGTCGTCGATGTCCGTGACGTTCCGGATGAACGTCACGTCATAGCCGCGGTACTCGAACCAGCGGCGCATGATGTCGAAGTTGAGGCCCGAGCGGATGTGCCCGATGTGCGGTGCGGCCTGCACGGTGGCACCACAGAGGTAGATCGAGACACAGCCCGCGACGAGCGGATTGAAGTCACGGATCTGCCGGGCGCTGGTGTCGTACAGGCGAATCGTCACCACTCCAGGGTAGTGGGCGGTGGGTAGTGCCCTGCGACCCTTCCCGGCCATGGGGCACGTATTCGTGACATACGAGACCGGCGGCTGACTCGGCGCGGGAGCGCTCTCGCGCCCGCACTGCGAAAGAGCCCGCCCTCAGCTCCCCCGCACCACCAAGGCCGTAGCCACCGCCATCAGCCCCTCGCCCCGTCCCGGAAACCCGAGCCCGTCGGTGGTGGCTCCGGAGACCGACACCGGCGCCCCCACCGCGTCGGACAGGATCTTCTGCGCCTCGTCCCGTCGCTTGCCGATCTTCGGCCGGTCCCCGACCACCTGCACGGCGACGTTGCCGATGACGAACCCGGCCGCACGGACGATCCGGGCGGCCTCCGTAAGAAGCGTCACGCCCGAGGCCCCGGACCACTCCGGCCGCCCGGTGCCGAAGTGGGCACCGAGGTCTCCGAGCCCGGCGGCGGAGAACAGCGCGTTGCACGCGGCGTGCGCGACGACGTCCGCGTCGGAGTGCCCCGCGAGCCCGGGCCCCTCTCCCTCCCAGAGCAACCCGGCGCACCACAGCTCACGCCCGTCCTCGAACGCGTGGATGTCGGTACCGATACCGACCTGGGGCAACACGGGAACCCCGAAGCTCTCGGACCCCTCAGAACCCATCGTTCGCCCTCCGCCTCGCGAGAACCGCCTCCGCCAGCACCAGGTCCAGCGGTCGCGTCACCTTGAACGCCTCCTCGTGCCCGGGCACCACCACCACCCGCAGGCCGAGCTGCTCGACCATGCTCGCGTCGTCGGTCACGTCGTCGGTGACGGTGTCGTGGGCCCGTACGAGGGTGGCGCGGTCGAAGCCCTGCGGAGTCTGTACGGCCCGCAGCCGCGCCCGCTGGGGCGTGGCCACGACAGGCTCGGGCGCCCCCGGAACGGTCGCGGGCTCGACCTCCTTGACGGTGTCGGAGAGCGGCAGCGCCGGCACGACGGCGGGAGCGCCGTCCCGTACGGCTTCGATGACCGTGTCCACCGTGTCGACGGGCACGAGCGGGCGGGCCGCGTCGTGCACGAGAACGATGTCGATGCCGGGGGGCAGCGCGTCGAGGCCGTACTTCACGGACTCCTGGCGGCTCTCCCCGCCGGGAACGACGAGGAAGTCGGTCCGCTCGGGCAGCGCATGCGCGTCGAGCAGGGTCTTCACCTCGGCGGCGCCGTCCGGCGGGGCCACGACGACGACCAGCGAGACGGCGCGGGACGCGGCCATCGCACGGACCGCGTGGACGAGCATCGGTGTGCCGTTCAGCGCGCGGAGCGCCTTGGGGGCGCCCGGACCGAGGCGCACGCCCCGGCCGGCGGCTGGAATCACGGCGGCGGTACGTGCTCCCGGGGGCGAGAGACGCGAATCGTCAGACATCGGTTCCTGTCAGGTTTGTGTGCTCGGCCGAGGTGGGTATGGCCTGGGCGTACCCGCTGCTCGAGCGAAGCCTTGACCGGACCCCTTCCGTGACATCCGGTCGAGTCAGTAGCCCGGACCCGGAGCACGCAAGTAGGCAGGCACCAAGCAGGTGAGCGAGGCCATCGCAATTCTGGCACCGGGAAGTTCCGGTTCCCGAACTGGGTGTGGGTACGGAACACGACCACGAGTGGGTGCGGGCACGAACATGCCGCAGCGCCCGGCGACAGCTAATGCGTCATCGGGCACCGCGGCATTTCATTGCACGCATCTCAATTGCACTGCGCAGGCTTATGCGTACGTCAAGACGACTGCCGTCTCGGCGATTGCGTACGTCGGGGCGATTACCGTCGTCACAACGATTACCGTCTCGGCGACCGGCGTCAGGACGCGAGAACCTCGTCGAGCAGGGCCTCGGCCTTGTCCTCGTTCGTGTTCTCCGCGAGGGCGAGCTCGCTCACCAGGATCTGCCGGGCCTTGGCGAGCATGCGCTTCTCACCGGCGGAGAGTCCACGCTCGCGCTCACGACGCCACAGGTCACGTACGACTTCCGCGACCTTGATGACATCGCCGGAGGCGAGCTTCTCCAGATTTGCCTTGTAACGACGTGACCAGTTCGTGGGCTCCTCGGCGTACGGCGCGCGCAGCACCTCGAAGACCCGGTCCAGTCCGTCCTGACCGACCACATCACGCACGCCGACGAACTCCGCATTGTCCGCTGGCACACGCACCGTCAGGTCGCCCTGGGCGACCTTCAGCACCAAGTAGGTCTTGTCCACGCCTTTGATCTGGCGAGTTTCGATGGCCTCGATCAGCGCGGCCCCGTGATGGGGATAGACCACGGTGTCGCCAACCTTGAACGTCATGTGACAGGTACCCCTTCCGTGGCTATCCAGGGTAACACGGAAACGGCGTCTTCTGAATGGCGTTTTCGCAGGTCAGGGCATATCTCGGGGCTTGACAACCGCAACAGGAACGTGCTGCGAGGGGCGAGCGCAAGAGGGTATTCGCAGGTGGGAGCGGCTGTCCAGGGGGAGTGAAACCCGCACGTTACACACACCCGAAGTACCTGACCAGGGTCTGAACGTCCCGTTTTGTCCGGCCCCAAGAGCTCGACTTCCGCTACTCCGTTCGGTGACCGGAGTCGGGTGCCGGGCGAATCCGGAATTGATCACGGCTGCAGATGAAGCTGTCGACGAACCTGCCGATGAAGCTGCCCATGAAGCTGTCGATGAAGCTGTCCATGAACATCAGATGATCCAGTCCGTGAACCGTCGATGATCTACTGATGATCAATTTTCTGGACCGCCGGACATTCCCCGTGTGAAATCCGCAAGCGCCAGTCGGTGGCAGTTATGTGAATGGCGGACGAGTACGCCCTCAAATGAGCAGGAGCGACAGAGAAGGGGTGTGACGGGCGGGGCGCGCGCCCAGTGCAGGGGAGCCCGTCGTCGCGTAGGGGCGGGTCGGGTGCGGCGGCGCAGGAACGGCTCGGTAACCTAAGGCCGCTGACAGACCCTTAGGACGGCTTTACAACTGAGCCGCCTTGTTTCTTCCCACGTTCAAGGAGTTGCCGCAGCCGTGAGCAGCAGCCTTCGACGCGGCGCTCTCGCCGCCGCCGCCCTAGCGTTCTCGATCGCCTCACTCGCCGCGTGCGCCGCAGGCAACAACGCACAGACCCTGGAAGTGAAGCCGGACAACGCCGCGACCGCCGTCGGCAACATCAAGATCCAGAACGCCGTCGTCATCACCCAGCCCGACCTGGAGGCGGCAGGCCCGGCCGCGATCTCGGCGACCGTGTTCAACAACGGTGACGCCGCGCAGACGCTGGACTCGATCACCGTCGCCGACAGTGGCAAGACCGCCGAGCTCAAGCCCGCCAAGGGCACCGGCAAAGTGACGATCCCGGCGGGCGGCTACGTCATCCTCGGCGGCAAGGGCAACGCCGCCGCGGTGCTGACCAGCGGCAACGACGCCATCACGGACGGCAACGCCCAGAAGATCACCTTCAGCTTCAGCCAGACGGGTGATGTGAGCCTGCGCGCGTTCGTCATGCCGGCCGACAGCTACTTCGCCGGGTGGGGGCCGAGCCAGGTCCCCGCGACGCCGGACGCCACGGCGACCGCGAGCACCGAGCCGTCCAGCTCCACGTCCGCCTCGGTCTCGGAGTCACCCTCCGACACCGCGACGGCCACCCCCACCGACTCGGCCTCGGCGAGCGTGACGGCCTCGCCCACGGAGTAGCCCGGCGCCTGCCGATCCGCCTGCCGATCCACTCACGCACGAAGGGCGGGACCCCGAGGGGTGCCGCCCTTCGTCGTGCGCAAGCAGTCGACGCGAGAGAGCCGGCGCGGGAGCGCCGGCGTTCGCTGTACGGGAGCCGACGTACGAGTCCCTGTACGAGGTCGGTTTACGGCTCGAACTTGTATCCCAGGCCGCGCACCGTCACGAGGTAGCGGGGCGCCCCCGGGTCCGGCTCGATCTTCGCGCGCAGGCGCTTGACGTGGACGTCGAGCGTCTTGGTGTCACCGACGTAGTCGGCACCCCACACGCGGTCGATGAGCTGCATACGGGTCAGGACGCGGCCCGCGTTGCGCAGGAGCATCTCCAGGAGGTCGAACTCCTTCAGCGGGAGGTCGACCTTGGAACCCGAGACGGTGACCACGTGGCGGTCGACGTCCATCCGGACGGGTCCGGCCTCCAGAGCGGCCGGAGTGACCTCCTCCGGCTCCCCGCGACGGCGGAGCACGGCACGGATACGGGCGACCAGCTCGCGGGAGGAGAAGGGCTTGGTGACGTAGTCGTCAGCCCCTATCTCCAGCCCGACGACCTTGTCGATCTCGCTGTCCTTGGCGGTGACCATGATCACCGGAACGTTGGAGCGGCCGCGCAGTTGACGGCAGACCTCGGTGCCGGGCAGGCCCGGCAGCATCAGGTCGAGCAGGACGAGGTCGGCGCCGTTGCGCTCGAACTCGTCGAGTCCGTCGGGCCCGGTGGTCGCGATGGCGACCTCGAAGCCCTCCTTGCGGAGCATGTACGACAGGGCGTCGGAGAAGGACTCCTCGTCCTCGACGACGAGCACACGGGTCACGGAAGGACCTCCGGGGCAGGGAGCGGGTCATACGGGGATGTGACGGTGGTCGTCCCGTCGGTGGACTGCTCGTCCTCTTCGTCGAGGCCGGGCATGTGGTGTGTGGTCACACGGTCGCGGGCCGCACCCGCCTCCGGCAGCCGCAGGGTGAACGTGGAGCCCTGTCCTTCGGAACTCCACACCGTGACCTCCCCGCCGTGCGAGGCGGCCACGTGTTTGACGATCGCGAGCCCCAGCCCCGTACCACCGGTGGCACGGGAACGGGCGGGGTCGACGCGGTAGAAGCGCTCGAAGACGCGCTCCTTGTCCTTCTCCGAGATGCCGATGCCCTGGTCGGTCACGGCGATCTCGATGAGGTCTCCGCCGGGCGCGGTCACCCGACGCGCGGCTATGCCCACCCGGGTACGGGCGGGCGAGTAGTTGACGGCGTTCTCCACGAGGTTGCCCAGCGCGGCGGCCAGCTGACCCCTGTTGCCCCAGATTCTCAGATCGGCGGTGCCGCCCGCGGCCATGGTGATCTGCTTCGTGCCGGCCTGGTGGCGGCAGCGGTCGATCGCCTCGGCGACGAGATCGTCGGCCCGTACCGGCTCGGCGTCCTCAAGGGGGTCGTCGTTCTGGACCCGGGAGAGGTCGATGAGCTCCTGCACGAGATTGGTGAGCCGGGTGGCCTCTATCTGCATCCGCCCGGCGAAGCGTTCCACCGCCTCCGGGTCGTCGGAAGCGCCCATGACAGCTTCGGAGAGCAGGCTGAGGGCGCCGACGGGGGTCTTGAGCTCGTGGCTGACATTCGCGACGAAGTCGCGTCGCACGGCTTCGATGCGCCTTGCCTCGGTGAGGTCCTCGACCAGGAGGAGTACGAGCCGGGAGCCGAGCGGCGCCACCCGGGCGGAGACGGCGAGGGCTTCCCCGCGTCCTGTCCCGCGCCTCGGCAGGTCCAGCTCCACCTGTCGTATCTCCCCGTCACGACGGGTGTCGCGCGCCATCTGGAGCATCGGTTCGACGGCGAGTTTGCCGCCGCGCACCAGCCCGAGGGCGTACGCGGCCGAGCTGGCCTTGACCACGGTGTCCGCCTCGTCGAGTACGACGGCGGAGGAGCGGAGCACGGACAGCACCGTGTCCACGCCGGGCGGAAGGACCGGATCCGTATGCAGCGAGGTGCGCGTAGGGCGCTTCAGGTCGCGCTCGCTCCAGCGGAACGCCAGCATGGCGATGACACCGGTGAGCACTCCGGCGATCGCTGCCGCTGCGGCGACCGCCGCGTTCACGTCCATGCCTCCAGGTTAGGCATGTCGTCGGCCCAGGCCACAGCCATCCGAGTGCGACCTCGAACACTCGTCGCCCAGAGTTCACCCAGGAGCCAGTGGTGGTTCATTTGAGGGGCCGGAAACGGACGCGTACAGGCCGGACCGTGGGAACGTGGGGTTCCCGGGGCCTGTTCGGTGGCTGATTCCGATGGTCGAAATCCAGCCCCCGCACCACCGAAGCTGACGTGAGAGAGGGACAACCTGATGCGGGACGCGTACCACGAGGAACTGGACTCGATCGGCGAGGGCCTGGTCGAGATGGCCCGGCTCGTCGGGTCGGCGATCGGACGCGCCACGACGGCCATCCTCGACTCCGACCTGAACCTGGCCGAGAGCGTGATCGCCGCCGACGAGAAGGTCGACGATCTCCAGCACGAGCTGGAGGCGCGGGCGATCGCCCTGCTGGCCCGCCAGCAGCCGGTGGCGACGGATCTGCGGATCGTGGTCACCTCGCTCCGTATGTCGGCGGACCTGGAGCGCTCCGGCGACCTGGCCCAGCATGTCGCGAAGCTGGCCCGGCTGCGCTTCCCCGAGCGGGCGATCCCGCACGACCTGCACGCCACGATCCTGGAGATGGGCCAGCTCGCCCAGCGCCTGATGGCCAAGGCGGCCGAGGTCATCATCACCAAGGACGTCGACCTCGCGCTCCAGCTGGAGTCGGACGACGACGAGATGGACCTGCTGCACCGCACGCTCTTCCAGCACCTGCTGGACGACAAGTGGAAGCACGGCATAGAGACCGCCGTGGACGTCACCCTCCTGGGCCGCTACTACGAGCGCTTCGCCGATCACGCGGTGTCCGTCGCCAAGCGCGTCGTGTTCCTCGTGACGGGCGAGCACGCGGACGAGATCCAGCCTGACATTCAGCCGGTCACGGGGGTTGAGGGGGCCTGATCCGGCCGCGGTGCCTGGCTCGTCCCGCACTCCGGGGGCGCGCGGAAGCCTCGGTGCGCCGAGCATGCGCCGTTGATGTGCCTGCCGGAGTGGGCATGAAATGGGCGACAGGAGCTGTGCGGTGCAGCGTGCCTCGCACACCTCGTGCCTGAAGGAGGGACCCATGGCCGAATCCCCCAGCACGCCCGACCCCACCCAGGACAGCGGCACCCAGCAGCCCGCCGAGATCAAGAACCTTCCACTGTTCGGCGCCTGCGGCTGCGGCTCGGGGTGCGGATGCGGATGCCAGTCCGGCAATCCCTGCCAGTGCGGCTGATCGCATAGACACGTACATATATGTACTTACAGGCGCATACGTACGTACGTCGAAGGGGCCCCGTCATGACGGGGCCCCTTCTGCGTGTCCTCGCCCAGGGGTGACGCGGGGAACCCCGGCGGGTGGCAGTCCGTTGCGAACTAAAGGAACGGTAAAGCGAGTTCGCAGCTCGCGGAGTCCCACCCCCACTCTTCACGGAGGCCTGGAACCATGACCCAGAACCACCCTCCCCAGTTGTCCCGGCGTGCCGTCCTCGGCGGTGCCACCGTCGCCGCACTCGCGGTGGCGGCCGGTACCGGCGCCGGCACGGCGAGCGCCGCCGCTGACACCCCGAAGGCCTCGTGGCCGACCGAGTTCCCGCTCCCCGACGGCTTCCTCCCCGAGGGGATCACCATCGGCAGAAAGCCGTACGCGTACATGGGCTCGCGCGCGAACGGCGCCATCCTCCGCACCGACCTGCGCACCGGCGAGGGCGAGGTCATATTCGCGGGCGCCACCGGCCTGGTGTCCGTCGGCCTGAAGCTGGACGACGACGGCCTGCTCTACGTCGCCGGCAGCACGGGCATCGCACGGATCCACGACTCCCGCACCGGCGACCTGGTGGCCACGCACCAACTGACCGAGGCGAGCGGCCACTTCATCAACGACGTCACCCTGCTCGGCGACCGCGCCTGGTTCACCGACTCGCGCGACGCGGTGCTCCACGGCGTACCGCGCGGCGGCGGTGGAGCGGTCCGCACCCTGCCCCTCACCGGCGACTGGGTCCAGGTCCCGGACCTGATCAACGCCAACGGCATCGTGGGCACCCCGGACGGCCGCGCCCTGATCGTCGTCAAGAGCAACCCGGGCGAGCTCTACAACGTGAACCTCAAGACCGGGTACGCCACCAGGATCACGCTGACGGGCGCGGAGAACGTCCTCAACGGCGACGGCCTCGTCCGCATCGGCCGCACCCTGTACGTCGTACAGAACCGCCTCAACCTCGTCACCGTGTTCGACCTCGACGCCAAGGCCACCACCGCCACCCTGCGCCGCACGATCACCGACCCGCGCTTCGACATACCCACCACGGCCGCCCGTTTCGGCAACCGCCTCTACCTCGTCAACGCCCGTTTCACGAGCCCGCAGTTGCCGGACACGACGTTCAACGGCGTGGCTGTTCCTCTCTGATCCCCGCTGATCCCCGCTGATCCTTCCTGAGTCCTCTCCGGGAGTGGGACGGGTGCGGCCCGGCGGTGCCGGGCCGCGGCTGCCTTCTCTGTTGCCCCCGCTGCTTCTGAGGCGCCTGGGCCTGCTGTTACTCTCATGCGTCTGTGCACGGGGGGCAGCCGGGGGGCTGAGCATTTTCGCAGCACCGTCGACGCGCGCCTGAGCGGCCGCCGCCATCCCGTCACGCCTTTTTCTGTTCGGCATCCCAGGAGGCGACGATGGCCCGTCGTACCACCGCCCGTGGCGTCGTCGCCGCGTTGGCCGCACTCGCCGTGACCGTCGGTCCCGGTCCGCTCGCCGGCATGGCCGACGCGGACGACGGTGTCGGGGCCGGCAACGCCGTCAGCGGCACCAACGGTGTCAGCGGCTCCAACGGTGTCAGCGGCTCCGCCCTCGCGGCCGAGAAGGTCTTCCAGGTGGACCGCTACATACCGCGGAAGGACCGGATCCTCACCGCAGGGCCCAGCGGCTATCTGCATGCGCAGGAGGGGCGTTCCGGCTACCTGTGGACGTCGTACGACACCGGTACGACGACCGAGTTCGGCGACCTGGGACGGCTCGAACTCCCCGCGTACTCGGGATCGTCGTCCGATGTCGTGGCCGATGTCGTCTCGCCCACCCAGAAGGTCGTCCTCAGGGACCTGGCCGCCGGTACCGCCACCGACGTCGCCATCACCCACGGCACGTACGCGGCCACCTTCGGCACCCATGTGCTGACACAGGCCCGTGACGCCGCCGGCAACCGGGTGCTGTGGCTCTACGGCGACGGCACCCCCGCCGACGGCACCCTCGTCGACGGATGGCCGACCGGGATCAGCAACCTCTTCACCGTCCTGGGCGGCGACAGCGGCACCGCCGTCATCGGCTACACGTCGGCGAGTGGCGAGCCGCACCTGGCGCTGGTGGATCTGGCCGGCGCGAGAGTCACCGGCGACCTGGCCGTGTCCGCCGCTCCGACGGCCGTCGCGCTGAGCGCGGACCGGCTGGTCTGGTACCGCTCCGACAACCCGGTGGCCCACGTCCTGGACCGCGCCGACCTCTCCGCCCCCGAGACGCAGTTGGCGGTGCTCGACCCACGGGGCACCCCGTCCGTGGGCATCGCCGGACGCTGGCTGGTGGTGGCCCGTACCGTGCCGTCGACCACGAGCAGCCCGGCCGACAAGGCCGGCATGCCGCTGATGGCCGTCCCGCTCACGGGCGGGGCCCCGCTCACCCTGCTCCCGCGCGCGAACAGTTCTCTCGTCACGGCACCGGACGGCAGTCTGCTGGCCGTCGGCGGTGCCGACTCCGGACACTGGGCGGTACGCCGGGTCACCGACTCGGGGGCGGGCACCCCGACTCTGACGGAAGTGACCGCCGTACCTGCCGCGGCCGCGACGATCAGCCGACTGTCCCTGCAGAACGGCACCCTGGCCACCGACGAGCCCAACAGCAGCTTCCTGGGCGCCTACTACACCCGGCGGATCGCCGCCGACGGAACACCGGGCGCGCCGACCTGGCTGGACTGGGACGGCTTCAATACGGGCCCGTACGTCACCGGAGACGGCCGCGTGGTGACGTTCACCGCCGACTCCGACCCCGTCGGCTCGTCCGTCCAGTCCCTCGGCAAGGATGACCAGGCGGGCTTCTTCTACCTGCCCTCGGCCGCCGGAACCGTCCTCGACATCACGGGCCGCTACGCGATCGTCAACGGTTCCTCCCCCACCAAGCAGTACGTCGGCGACCTCGGCGTCTACACCGACCTGCAGCCCATCCTCACCCGCTCCGTCACCGCCGCCTCCGTCTGGGGGACCAGCCTGTGGACGCCGGGTTCCGGTACCGGTGTCGTCACCGCCAAGGACCTGAAGACCGGCAAGACCACCGAAACCGTCAGCACCGGCGCCCCGTGTGTTCCCAAGGAGCTCCAGGCGGTGGGCCGTTGGATCTACTGGTCCTGCGGCACGGCCGCGACGGCGGGCGTCTGGGACCGTACGGCGAAGAAGAACATCCCCGTCCCGTCCGGCGAGGCCCTGCTCGGTGACGGCTACCTCGTCCGGCACGACACCGCGGCCGGAGCGCTCCTCCTCACCACCTTCGCCGACGGCACCGCGGCCACCCGCAAGATCGGCGACCTCGCGGCGGGTACCTCCAGTCTGCGCGGGGTGACCTGGACCGTGGACAAGTTCGGCGGGCCGGCGGCCTACGTCGACGCGGACAAGCGGATTCACCTGGTGCCCAGCGGGGCGGCCACCCAGCGGCTCGCGGTCATCGAGTCCGAGGTGAGGGACAACGCCTGGGGGAGCGACTCGGCCGACAGCCCGTGGTGGCAGTGGCGCGGACTGCTCTCCAAGCCCGCCGCCTCCTGGACGGCCACGCTGACCAGCAAGGTCACCGGCGCGGTGGTCCGCACGCTCTCCGGCGGAGAGGTGAGCGGCAACCTGGCCACGGACTGGGACATGCGCGACGCCAAGGGCGCGTTCGTTCCCAACGGCACGTACACCTTCAGGCTGACGGCCCCGCCCGCCGACGGTTCGGGACCGGCGCTGACGGTGACGCAGACGGTGAAGGTGTCCAACGGAGCCGCCGTACGCCACGACTTCACCGGCAGCGTCACCTGGGCACCCGACGGGACCGGCGACGCCCTGACCCTCAGCTCGTCCGGCGTCATCAGCTACCGGCCGGGCAACGGGACCGGCGCCTTGGGTGCCGGCATGTCGGCCTCGGGCTGGCCCTCCTCCGTGACGCTGGTCCCGTTCGGCGACCTCAACGGCGACCGCCGCAACGACGTCCTCGTCCGGTTCAGCAGCGGCGAGCTGCGGGTGTACCGGACCATGCGCGGGGAGGCCTTCCTCACGAGCACCCCGCACACCTCGCTCGGCAAGGGCTGGAACCAGTACGACGTGCTGACCTCGCCCGGGGACGTCAGCGGCGACGGCCGCCCGGACCTCATCGCCCGCAACTCCTCCACGGGAGCCGTCTACCTCTACAAGGGGACGAGTTCCGGGAAGCTCTCGGCGCGCGTGAAGCTCTACGACAACTGGAAGACGTACAAGAAGATCGTGGGCGTCGGCGACCTCAACGGCGACGGCATCGGCGACCTTCTCGCCCAGGACAAGTCCAACAACCTGTACCAGTACTTCGGCACGGGCAAGGGCACCTTCAAGGCGCGCGTGAAGCTGTACTCGGCCTGGGGCGGTTCCTACAACACCATCGTCGGCGTCGGCGACATCACCGGTGACGGCAAGGCGGACATCATCTCCCGCGACACCTCCGGCAACGTGTGGCGCAACAGCGGCACCGGAAAGGGGTCGTTCGGCCCCCGCGCGAAGATCGCCTCGGGATGGCAGGCGTACAAGGGCGTGTTCTGACGGCCCGGCGCAACGCCTGCGTGCCCGCGCGCCCGCGCGCCCGCGTCGAGGGTCCGCAGGATCGTCTTGCGGATCCGTCACCGGGTCCGCAGGATCATCCTGCGGACCCGTCGCCACTCCGGCCGGCGGCCACTCCAGCCGGCGGAACCGAACCTGCGACCTCCGCGCCCCGAAGCACCTTGGAACCGCGTCCGACCTCGGGCTGCCGTATCTGTCACCTGCCGTCCGGGCAGGCGTCTGTTGCGAATGAGTCCGCTGCCGCCTGGATCCCGGCGACGTACTCACGCCACCACGCTTCGCCTCCCACCTCGTCATGATCCGGACCGGCGCGCCCGTCGACGAGTTCGCGGACCACGTCGGCATGGCCGGCGTGCTGGGCCGTCTCGGACACCATCCGAACGAGCAGAAAGCCCAAGGTCGTGTCGCGCTTTCCCGCCGGCCAGTGAGCCACCCACCCGGGGGTCTCCAGGTCCAGGTCCGCGATGGTCCGATCGGCGTGCGCACAGGCACGTCCGTAGAGCCCGATCAGGTACTCGCTCGACTCATCGGGTGCCGCCCACATGTCGGCGCCTTCCCAGACCGAACCGTCCTCGAACCACGACATGGTCTCGGGCGCCGGCCGCTTGAACGACTCGCCGAGATACCCGTACTCCAAGCCGGCGAGGTGTTTGACGAGGCCCAGCAAGTTGGTGCCGGTCGGCGTCATGGGCCGACGCAGGTCGTACTCGCTCAAGCCCTCGAGCTTGGTCAGCAGCCCTGCCCTGTGAGCCCGCAGCTTGCGATGCAATTCCTCTTTGAGGTCGAACACCCTCGCCCCTCTCACCAGCAGAAGACAGCACGCCGACCGGAGCGCCGACGTCGATCTCGGACAGTCTCGCGGCCTGCCTCAGCCCCTGTACACCTTGCCCGCAGGCGCCCGCAGATCCGCCGAGCGCTGAGGTCCCAGAGAGGGCCCCAGCACAGAAACGAGCCCCCTACCCTACGGAAAACCCGCAGGTAGGGGGCTTGTTCGTGTCTGCTTACTTCTTCTTGCCCTGGTTCTTGACCGCCTCGATCGCGGCCGCCGCGGCGTCCGGGTCGAGGTAGGTGCCGCCGGGCTTGAGAGGCTTGAAGGCGGCGTCCAACTCGTAGGAGAGCGGAATGCCCGTCGGGATGTTCAGGCCCGCGATGTCGGCGTCGGAGATGCCGTCGAGGTGCTTGACGAGGGCGCGCAGGGAGTTGCCGTGGGCCGCGACCAGGACCGTACGGCCGGTGAGGAGGTCGGGGACGATGCCGTCGTACCAGTACGGGAGCATGCGGAGGACGACGTCCTTCAGGCACTCCGTGCGGGGGCGGATCTCCGGCGGGATCGACGCGTAGCGCGGGTCGTCCGACTGGGAGAACTCCGTGCCGTCCTCAAGGGCGGGCGGCGGCGTGTCGTACGAACGGCGCCAGAGCATGAACTGCTCCTCGCCGAATTCGGCGAGGGTCTGGGCCTTGTCCTTGCCCTGGAGGGCGCCGTAGTGCCGCTCGTTCAGGCGCCAGGAGCGGTGGACCGGGATCCAGTGGCGGTCCGCGGACTCCAGCGCGAGCTGGGCGGTGCGGATCGCGCGCTTCTGGAGCGAGGTGTGGACCACGTCGGGCAGCAGGCCGGCGTCCTTGAGCAGCTCACCGCCGCGTACTGCCTCCTTCTCGCCCTTCTCGTTAAGGTTGACGTCCACCCAGCCGGTGAACAGGTTCTTCGCGTTCCATTCGCTCTCGCCGTGGCGGAGGAGGATCAGCTTGTACGGTGCGTCGGCCATGCGTACGAGCCTAATGGAAGGCTTGTTAACCTCGCGCGGCTGCCCGGAAGCCGGACAGTTGACGGCATCTGTTAATTGAGTGGCCAGGCGGGGACGGCCGTTTGTAAGTTGCGCTCAATACCCGAGCCGCTTACTCCGTGGGGCCCCGATGCCAATCGCCGTCATGAGGCGCGCCGTCCGTGAGAGCGTCTCCGGACTCCCCCGCGAGTTCTGGTGGCTCTGGACCAGCACTCTCGTCAACCGGCTCGGCGCTTTCGTCGCCACCTTCATGGCCCTGTACCTGACCATCGACCGCGGCTACTCCGCCTCGTACGCCGGACTCGTCGCCGCACTGCACGGCCTCGGCAGTGTCGCCTCCTCGCTCGGCGCGGGCGTGATGACCGACCGGCTCGGGCGACGGCCCACCCTGCTGATCGCGCAGGTGTCCACGGCGGGCTCCGTCGCGCTGCTCGGGTTCATGCACGACCCGGTCGCCATCGCGGGCGTCGCCTTCCTGGTGGGGGCCACGTCGAACGCCTCGCGGCCCGCCGTGCAGGCGATGATCGCCGACATCGTGCGCCCCGAGGACCGCGTACGGGCCTTCTCGGTCAACTACTGGGCCATCAACCTCGGCTTCGCCGTCTCCTCCGTGGGCGCCGGTTTCATCGCCGAGTTCAGCTACCTCGCGGGCTTCCTCATCGAGGCCGGAATGACCCTCGCCTGCGCGCTCGTCGTTTTCGCGAGGATCCCGGAGTCCCGGCCGGTCCAGGTCTCCAAGGAGTCCGCGGACGCCGATGGCGTCGGGCTCGGGACCGTGCTGCGCGACCGGCGTTTCATGAGCGTCGTCGGCCTGTCCTTCCTCGTCGCCGTCGTCTTCCAGCAGGCATCCGTCGGTCTCCCGGTCGCGATGGGCGAGGCCGGCTTCACCCCGGCCGACTACGGCACGGCGATCGCCGTCAACGGCGTACTCATCGTCGTTCTGCAGATCCCGGTCACCCGTCTCATCGAGCACCGTGATCCGAAGCGGCTGCTCGTCGTCTCCTCGCTCCTCGCGGGGTACGGCTTCGGGCTCACCGCCTTCGCCGGGTCGGTCGGCGTCTTCGTGCTCACCGTGTGCGTGTGGACCCTGGCGGAGATCGTCAACGCGCCCACCCAGACGGGGCTGGTCGTCCGGCTCTCCCCCGTGCACGGCCGCGGCCGCTATCAGGGCATGTACACCCTGTCCTGGGCCCTCGCCTCGCTCGTCGCACCGCTGGTGTCCGGCCTCGTCATCGACCGCTTCGGCGCGGAGTGGCTGTGGGGGCTGTGCGCGGTGGTCGGGACGGTGGCGGGGGTGGGGTACGGGGTGCTGATGCGACAGCTGCCGGCGGAGGACTCATGGACCACCGCGACTCCGGCGCCCGTCACCGCGACGGCGGAGGGCGCCGGCACGGCTTGAGCCACCCATCCGCCCCCTGAGCCCCCACCCCCAGCCGCATGAGTACGCGTGCTCATGTCCCCCCGGCCCCCCGCCGCCACGCTTGGCGCATGATGAATCGGGGAACGCTTCTGACGGCCGCCGGTGTCCTGATCGCGGCCGTACCGGTCGCCGCATGGGGGCTGATGGGCCAGCAGAACTCCACGGAGCTGCCGACGTCGCAACTCGACTACGCCTTCGAGCCGTTGGGAATCCCGGACGGGACGGCCACCGTGCTCGGCGCAACGGCCCTGGTGCTGGCCGGAGCCTGCGCGGCGCTGCTCGTACGTGCCTCGCGGAGCGGCGGCGGTCTGGACAAGCGCTGGTGGGGCGTACTGGCACCGCTGGTCATGGCGGGGCTGCTGGCCGGGACAGGCTGGCGCATCCTGACGGCGGGTGTGATCGGCGCCAACATCGGTGCCGGGCTGGTCGTCTTCTTCATGGTCCCGGCGGTGGCGGGGCTGGTGATGTGGGCGCTGGGCCGCGGGGTGTGGCTCGCGACCCGGCGCCCCACGGGGGGCCAGTGGTCGGGTTTCGCCCCGCGCGGCGCATGACTTCCGCGATGCTGAACCAGACGCGACACCACTCGAGTCCCAGGCGTACGTGCCTCAACTCCCTTGCTGGGCCGACCACTTACCGACGCACCTCAACTCCCTTCCCGGGCCGACCACTTACCGACGCACCTCAACTCCCTTCCCCGGCCGACCACTTACCGACGCGGGCCACAGCCCGCACTCGTATGACCGCATCGCCCGCATGACCGCTCCGCCTGATGACCGCACGGCCCGCCGACCACGCAGATCCGAAAGGAAACAGCCATGGCCACACCTCTGACCGCCGCTGAGACCCTCTCCGCGTTGAAAGCCGAAGGTCTCGCCTTCCACGAGCACTCCGGCTGGAAGACCCACAGCCGCGACTCGGCGACGGGGAAGAAGTTCGGGCCCGTGATCGGCGTGCTCATCCACCACACCGCGGGGCACAACGACAAGGAACTCTGCTACAAGGGCAGGTCCGACCTCCCGGGCCCGCTCTGCCACGCCTGGCTCGGCAAGACCGACGGCCTGTGGCTGATCGGCCACGGCCGCACCAACCACGCCGGCTCCGTCGACCTGGACGTCCTCAACGCCCTGCGCGCCGAGAAGTCCCCGCTCCCGAAGGACAACCAGGCCAACGCCGACGGCAACGATGTCCTGTACGGCCTGGAGATCGAGAACCTCGGCAACGGCAAGGATCCCTACCCGGACGCGCAGTACCGCAAGGCCGTGCTGTGGGCCGCGGCCCTGTGCCGGGCCCACGGCTGGACCGAGAAGTCGGTCGCCGGGCACAAGGAGGTCCAGCCCGGCAAGATCGACCCCAGCTTCGACATGGACGACTTCCGGGCCGACGTGAAGAAGCAGCTCGCGCAGACGCCCGTCAAGAACACCCCGGCCAAGCCGGGCACCCCCAAACCCACCAAGCCCAGCACCGGCGGCGCGTCCAAGCCTCGCGTCGATCTGTCCCGTCTCATCGACGCCTCGAAGAAGGACCCGGCCGCCAAGCAGGGCCACGTCAGCTACATGGCCGGCACGAACCTCACCGAGGCCGCCCTGGTCAAACTCGGCTACCTCGCCAAGTCCTACGCGGGCGACGGCTCCTTCGGCTCGAAGACCATCGCCGCGTACGCCAAGTGGCAGCGCCACCTCGGCTACACCGGCGACGACGCCAACGGCATCCCCGGCAAGATCTCCCTCAGCAAACTCGGCTCCCAGACAGGGCTGTTCACCGTCGTCGCATGAGGCGGGACGAGTAAGTCCCACGCCCCGCTGTCGCCGTTGCGTGGTGAATTCACGCACATGCACCCGGGTTCGTCACGGCGAACCCGGTCCCGACCGCCTTGACCCAGGGCTTGGCCCAGGCCTTGACCCAGGGCTCGCCTCAGGCCTTGGCCCAGGCCTCGACCCGGGCCCCACCCCAAGCCCCGACCCGGGCCCCGACCGCCGCCCCCTCCACGCCTAGACCGTCACCCGAGCACTCGTCAGCGCGCCCCCGAAGAGGCCGTCGGTGTAGCGGACGGCCACCCCCGCGGCCTTGCCGCACAGGTTCACCGAGCCGGTGACCACGGGGCCGGCGGTCGAGCCGCGGGCGATCCACAGGCAGCCGTCGGTGTCCTCGCCGGGGATGCCGACGACTGTCTCGGCCCGGCCGTCCTTGTTGAGGTCGGCGAGATGGACCGCGGCGCCGAACTCGTCGCTCGCCTCGGCGGTACCCGGCACGCCCGTCGTGTTCTGGCTGTACCCAGCGACCTTTTTCGTGGTCAGACCGGTGGCGGAGCCGCGCAGTACGACAGCCGTACCGGCCATCTCGCGGGTACCGACCGCCTCCCCGGGAGCGCCGACGGCGACATCGGCGTATCCGTCGGCATTGACGTCTCCGACGCTCAGGGCCTTGCCGAACTGGTCGGCGTTCTCGCCGCCGCCCGGGACGCCCGCGGTGTCCTGGTGGAAGACCTTGGGACGCTGCTCGGCGCCGATGCCCCGTGCGCTGCCGTAGAGGACCTGGATCTCGCCGCCGCGGTGCGCACCGTCCGTCGTACCGCTGAGATAGTCGTCGTCAGCGATCCCGGTGACCAGGTCGCCGTAGCCGTCGCCGTTGATGTCGCCGATCTGCCCGGTGTGGCCGTCGGCGTAGGGAAGGTCGGTGGGCCAGGTGGCCAGGGGGTCGTCGGCGCCCGGGGCCCCGTGGTCCACGTACACCGAGCCGCGGATGTCGTCGTCCGAGGGGCCGGGCAGCCAGAACCGTTCCGCCTTGCGGTCACCGTTGACGTCGCCCATCACGACGCCCCGGGAGTTCATACGCCATTCCCGGTACTGGGACGCGGCCTTGCCGGTCCGCGTGAACGGGCCCGTGTACGACGAGGCGTCGCAGCGGGAACCGATGCCGACCTCCGCCGCGCCGTCACCTGTCATGTCGCCCACGGCCAGGGCCATGCCGAAGCTGCAGAACGTACGGCCTTCGCCGAAGCCGGCGGGCGGGGCGATGTTCGCGCCGCCCTTCAGGCCGCCCTTTCCGCCCCACACGACCGTCACGGAACCCCGGTGGTCGTGGGTGCCGACATCCTCGCCCTCGGTGCCGACCAGCAGGTCCGCGTACCCGTCCCGGTCCAGGTCGGCACTGGCCACGGCTCCCCCGAAACCGTCCCATTCCTCGGGGGCGCCGGGTATCCCACTGCTCGCCTGAGTGATCACGGTGCGCCTGGCGGTGCTCACCGACGACTTGGAGCCGTACAGGACGACGACCGCGCCGGCTTCCTCCACGGTGCCGTTGGCGGCTCCGGGCGCGCCGACGGCCAGGTCACGGTAGCCGTCGCCGTTGAAGTCGTCCTGGACGGCAGCCGTGTTGGCACCGCGGTAGGGCGCGGCGGCGGCCGACGACGTGGGGGTGAGCGGAACGGCGACGACCGCGGTGAGCACGGCGGCCACCGTGACTGCTCTGCGCAACGGAACTCCTCGGGGGAACGGGGTGACAGCGATCAATGACGACTGAGACGGGCGCGTATGGGGCATACGGGCGCACACGGGTAAACACGGATGCATGCGCGCATGCCAATACGCCCCCCTCGCCACACTGGACACACAACCTGCTCACAAGGTTGTACGCGCAGCCGTCCCCAGGACGCCCAGAGCCCGGAAGACAAGACCAGGACGCCCAGAGCCCCGGAGGCCGGGACACCCGGAGGCCGGGACACTCGGAGCCCCGAAGCCCCGGAGGCCGGGACTCCCAGAACCCGGGAGGCCACTTCGAGGAGATCGCCCGCCTCACGGATGCATCCGCGCCCCCTTCAGCACCTTGTCCACCGCGTTCCGCGGCCCGTACACCGCGAGCCCCACCAGGTCCAGCTCGCCGGTCGGCACGGCCCGCACCGCCGCGCGGTTGTCCCGGTCGTTGCCCGTGGCGAACAGGTCCGAGGTGAAGACGGCTCGCGGCAGCACCCGCGCGAGGGCCCGGCCGTGCGCGGCGGTCAGGGTCTCCTTCGAGCCCTCGAAGATCAGTACGGGCTGGCGGAACATCGGCAGGTACGGGACGTCGTCCGCGTCGGCGTACGGCTCGCCGATCACTTCGGGAACCGTCGCTCCCAGGCCGCTGACCAGAAAAGCGGTCACATTGAGTCGTTGCCAGAGCTCCAGGTCGTCCCGCAGCAGGACGGCGATCTTGGTGTCGAAGCGGATGGGTTCAAGACGTACAAGGGTCGAGACGCTCATGCGTCGAGACTGCCGACCGCCGTACGACCTCGTCTTGTACGTTCTTTGCATGGTCCCGCAGCACCGCGCCCCATGCTCCCCGCGTCCCCAGCGGGAGATCTCCGCGTGGCGCCCGCGCGTGCCGGGCGTCGTGGAGGTGTTCCACGCCCACTACACCGAGTACGCGTACCCGATGCACGTACACGAGGCGTGGACGCTGCTGATCGTCGACGACGGGGCCGTACGGTACGACCTCGCCCGGCACGAGCACGGCACCCCCCGCGACACGGTGTCGCTGCTCCCGCCGTACGTCCCGCACAACGGTTCCCCGGTCACCGAGCACGGCTTCCGCAAGCGCGTCCTGTATCTCGACCTGAGCCGGCTCGACGAGAGCCTCATCGGGCCCGCGGTGGACGCGCCGGATCTGGTGGATCCGGTGCTGCGACGGCGGGTCGGGCAGTTGCACGCCGCCCTCGCGCACCCCGGGGACGAGCTGGAGGCCGAGAGCAGGCTGACGCTGGTGGGGGAACGGCTGCGCGGGCAGCTGCGGCCCCGGCTGCCCGGGGAGCCCGCCCGCCCCGACCCCGCCCTCGCCCGCCGACTGCGTGAACTCCTCGACGCACGGCTCGTCGAAGGCGTCGCCCTGGCAGAGGCCGCCCGGCTCCTCCAGGCCCACCCCGCCCATCTGGTACGGGCGTTCAGCGCGGCCTACGGGATCGCCCCGCACCAGTACCTGATGTCCCGCCGCGTCGAACGCGCCCGCCGCCTGCTGCTCGACGGACGGCCGCCGGGCGAGGTGGCGCCGGCGACCGGCTTCTTCGACCAGTCCCATCTCAACCGCCACTTCAGGAAGCTGGTGGGGGTACCCCCGGGGCGGTACGCGCGAGCGGGGCTCGGGGCCGCGGGTACCCCCGGGGCGGTACGCGCGAGCGGACTCCGGGCCGCCTAGGACCTGTCCGGCCGGACAGGTCTAGAGGTCCCGCTGAGCCTCGTACAGGTTCGTTGGGCGTACGACGTCCGTCGTGCCGTACAGCTCCAAGCGCGTGTGGAGGTCTCCGGTGAAGTCGGGTACGTCGATCTGGCCGAACTCCGTCACTTCGTTGATGCCGACCGTGGCGCTGTAGGGCGCGAGGCCGTCGATCTTCATCAGGCCGGCGCGGGAGTTGGTGACGCGGATGTTCCAGTGGGTGAAGCGCGCGCCGAAGAGAGGGCCCGCCGAGTAGTCCCCGCCGTGCTGGCCGACGTTGTCGACCGTGATGTCGGTGCGGACGTTGGCGAAGGGCAGGCCGCGGTGGGAGTCGAAGGTGCCCATCTTCATGTCGCCGCGGGACCAGACGTTGTAGGAGGAGAGGCCTTCCACGTTGATGCCGTGGAGCTGGGTTCCGGCGGGCGCCGGGACCGTGCGCTGCTCGACCGTGAAGTCCTCGATGAGGTTGTCGTGCGAGCCCTCGCGGCAGAAGTACGGGTGGTGCGCGCCGCGGCCCGCCACGCGTGTGCGGCGCAGGGTGCAGGCGGAGGCGGCGACCAGGCCGAAGCCGTTGTCCACATGGCGTACGACCACGTCGTCGGCCCAGCAGTCGTACGCGCACTGGAAGGTGACGCCGTTGTAGCCCTTGTCGAGGAGGTGGGGGTTCTGCGGGGTTTCCACCGCCTCCAGGGTGAGTCCTTCGACGCCGGAGCCGGTCAGCGGTTCGACGAGCGTGGTCAGCCGCGGATCCCATTCGGGACGTAGGTCCAGCGGAAGCGGCCTCTCCAGGGTGACCTTTTCGCGCTGCACGCGCGCGATGCGTACGGGCCACTCGTAGGGCACGTAACTCGTCAGCTTCGTCTTGTCGTCCCAGACGTACGCCTCGGTGCCCGGACCGCCGCCCGACATGTGCTCCAGGAGGGTGTGGTCGGCGTCGTCGGCGAGGCGGAGGAGGACGAGTTGGCCGGGCTTCAGCTGCCCGGCGTCCGTGACGCGCACCGTCCGGGAGCCCTGGCGCGCCGGTGCGAGCGTCGTGAGCGTCCGCCACTCGTCGCGCTTGTTGCCGGTCCAGCCCTCGAAGGGCCATGCCTTCGCCTTGATGGCGGTCGTCAGCGTCGCGAAGCGGTCCGTCGGGCAGAGCCAGACCAGGCCGCCCGCCCAGGACCAGGACGACTTGTCGCCGCCGTAGCGGGAGCCGTAGACGCCGATCAGCTCGGTGAGGTTCCTGGTCGCGTACAGCTTCGTCACGTCGCTGCCGGCGCCGCGCAGGACGACGTTCGAGTACCCGATACGGATCAGGTCGTCGATGCGGAAGGTGCCGGGCGGGATGAGAACCGTGCCACCGCCGGCCCTGCCGGCAGCAGCGATGGCACGGTTGATCGCGGGGGCGGAGTCGGTGACGCCGTCGTCCGCCACGGCTCCGTAGTCGCGTATGTCGGCCACCACGCGGCGGCGGGGGAAGCGTGCCGTCCCGGCGCGGTAGCCGGCCCTGCCGATGTAGGGGATCTGCGGGTGGGTGAAGGGGGTGTCGGTGAACTCGCGCCAGAGGGCGGGGACTTGGACTTGGCCCTGGTCGGCCGACTCCGCGGCTGCCGTCGCCGGGGTGCCCGCCCGCGTGGCTGCCGTAATCGGGTCGCCCGGTCGCGTGGCTGCCGTCGCCGGCCCACCGGTCACGGCCAGCGCCGCCACCGCTGTGGCGCTGCCGAGCAGGCCGCGTCTGCTGATGCCCACGTATCCGTCGCTCATACCCCGCCTGCCTTCCGCCGACTGCCCCGGCTTCCGCCAGCTTCCGCTGTCTGCCGCCGCCGACTTCCGCTGATACTCACGGTTTTTCATGTACATGAACTGAGTTCATATGTGCGTCGGCGGTGAGCATGCCATGGCGATCGCCGGCACGGAAGGGGTCGTGCGGCAGCTAATTGATGAGCGAGGTAGGTCAGTTGGCGGGGCGCTGGGTCAGGTGGCTGAACGCGTCCAGGTTGCGGGTCGATTCACCGCGGGACACCCGCCAGGCGTACTCCTTGCGGATCGCGGAGGCGAAACCGAGCTCGAGGAGGGTGTTGAAAGCGCCGTCGGCGGCCTCGAGGACCGAGCCGAGCAGACGGTCGATCTCGTCCGGCGTGACCGCGGCCAGCGGCAGTTTCCCGGCCACGTAGATGTCGCCCAGGGAGTCGACGGCGTAACTCACCCCGTACAGCTTGAGATTGCGCTCCAGGAGCCAGCGGTGCACACCGCCTTCGTTCTCGTCGGGGTGGCGGATCACGAAGGCGTTGAGGGACAGCGAGTGCCTGCCGGCGATCAGCGAGACGGTCGTCGACAGCTTCCGGGTGCCGGGGAGCTTCACCACGTAGTTGCCGGGCTCAGGGCTTTCCCAGTCGAGTTCGGCGTCCTTCAGGACCCCCTCGATGACCTGCGCCGCCTGCCGTACGTCAGCCATGGTGGGAGCGTACGCGACGCCGGTGTTCCTGGACCGCGGCCGTGTACACGTCCGCCGTGGCCGCGGCGGAGGCGTCCCAGCCGAAGCCCCGCGCATGCCGGGCGGCGGCGGCGCCCAGCCGGGCGGACAGTTCCCGGTCGTCCGCGAAATCGCGCAGCACGCGCGCGTAGGCGGCGGGATCGTGGCCCTGCACCAGGAAGCCGGTCTCCTGGTCGCGCACGGCGACGGGCAGCCCGCCGACCGCGGCCGCGAGCACCGGCGTACCGGCCGCCTGCGCCTCGATGGCCACCAGTCCGAACGACTCGCTGTACGAGGGCATGACCAGCACCGACGCGGCCCGGAACCAGTCCGCGAGCTGCTCCTGCCCGACGGGCGGCCGGAAACAGACGACGTCGGCGACGCCGAGCCGCGCGGCGAGCTTCTGCAGCCCCTCGGGCTTGGCGAGGCCGCTGCCGCTGGGGCCGCCCACTACGGGGACGACGATTTTCGAGCGCAGGTCGGGGCGCTCGTCCAGCAGGACGGCGACCGCGCGCAGCAGCACGTCGGGGGCCTTCAGGGGCTGTATGCGGCCCGCGAAGAGGGGGATCAGGGCGTCCTGCGGGAGTCCGAGGCGGGCGCGGGCTGCGGCACGGCCGTCGGCGGGGCGGAAGCGGTCGAGGTTGACGCCCGGGTGGACGACGGCGACCTTGCCGCGCTCGGCCTCGTAGTGCCGTACGAGTTCGTCGGCCTCTTCGGCGGTGTTGGCGATGAGCCGGTCGGCGGCGCGCACGATCTGGGTCTCGCCGATGACCCGGGCGGCGGGCTCGGGGGTGTCGTCCTCGGCGAGCGCCGCGTTCTTGACCTTGGCCATGGTGTGCATCGCGTGCACCAGGGGGACACCCCAGCGCTCGGCGGCGAGCCAGCCGACCTGGCCGGAGAGCCAGTAGTGGGAGTGCACGAGGTCGTAGTAGCCGGGCCGGTGGCCCGCCCAGGCCTGCATGACGCCGTGCGTGAAGGCGCACAGCTGGGCCGGGAGGTCTTCCTTGGCGAGGCCTTCGTAGGGGCCCGCGTCGACATGGCGCACGAGCACGCCGGGGGCGAGCTCCACGGTCGGCGGAAGGGCCGCCGTGGTCGCGCGCGTGAAGATCTCGACCTCGATGTTGATCGCGGCGAGGCGCTGGGCGAGCTCCACGATGTATACGTTCATGCCGCCCGCGTCGCCCGTGCCGGGCTGGTGCAGGGGGGATGTGTGCACGGAGAGCATCGCGACGCGGCGGGGCTTGCGGTGCAGCCTGAGCCGCCCGGAAGCCGCCGGGGAGCGAAGCCCGAGCCTGGTGATGTACTGGCTCACGGGGCGTTCCTCCTTGCTGCGGGCATGCCTGCGGAGGATGTGCGACACCCTCCAGAGAGCGAGAACGCCGGAGCCGCCTGCTCCATTTCCGCTTTGCCGAATCATTACCGGTGATCGCTCAACCGTTCGAGGGCCGGATGCGTGCCTGAGGCGCGGCGGAAGGTTATCCACAGGCCCGCACCGCCTCCCACGTACCCGCATACCCTCGTACGCATGACAGCCCGCGCAGCGTCCCGCCCCGTGGGAACGGTGACGCGCGGGACCACGAACCCCAACCGCCTGCGCCGCATGGACCGCTGGATCGCGGCGACGCACGGAGCGGAACTGCGCCGCGCCACCGACCCCGTCGCGGTCGACCTCGGCTACGGCGCGGCGCCCTGGACCGCGGTCGAACTGCTCCAGCGCCTGCGCACGGCGGCCCCACGCACGCATGTGGTGGGCGTAGAGATCGAACCGGCCAGAGTCGAGGCCGCGCGCCCGTACGAGCGCGAGGGTCTCGTCTTCCGGCACGGCGGCTTCGAGGTCCCGGTGCAGGGCCACCCCCTGCTCATCCGCGCGGCGAACGTACTGCGCCAGTACGACGAGGAGCAGGTCACCGCCGTCTGGGAGCGCCTGTGCGCCCGCCTCGCACCGGCGGACCCGTCGACGGGGTCGCGGGGCGGCCTGCTGGTCGAGGGCACCTGCGACGAGATCGGCCGCCGGCACGTCTGGGTGGCCCTCGGTCCGGAGGGGCCCCGCACTGTCACCTTCGCGACCCGCCTGGGTTCCCTGGACCGCCCGTCCGACCTCGCCGAGCGCCTCCCGAAAGCCCTCATCCACCGCAACATCCCGGGTGAGCCCGTACACGCCTTCCTGCGCGACTTCGACCGCGCCTGGGCCGCCGCCGCGCCCTACGCCTCGTACGGCGCCCGGCAGCGCTGGATCCGGACGGTCCGCGATCTGACAGCCGACTGGCCGGTGACGGACGACATATCCCGCCACCGGCAGGGCGAAATGACGCTGCGCTGGGAGGCGTTGGCTCCGCGGGAGAAGTGAGTCTGGGGGGCTGGGAGGCGTTGGCTCCACGGGGAAGTGAGGTTGTGCCGGGCGGCGTTGGGGCTGGGCCGGGCGGCGTTGGGGCTGTGCCGGGCGGCGTTGGGGCTGTGCCGGGCGGCGTTGGGGCTGTGCCGGGCGGCGTTGGGGCTGTGCCGGGCGGCGTTGGCTCCACGGGGGACCTTGACCCGCGGGGAACGTCGGGCGGGAGTCGTTCGTCACACATGCGGGGAGATCGTCCTGCGGGGGTGGAGAGGGGGAAAGGAGTTCTTGCCTCCTCTGTCGTGTTGCGCGCCGACATGGCACGATCCCCCAGGCGTCCAGAAATCACTGACGGTCAATCAGTTCGGGGGCGGAGAAATGGGATCCGGCAAGCGGAGCCTGACCACGACGGCGATGGCCCTGGCCTGCGCATGCGCCTGTGCCTGCGCGGTGCTGGCGGCACCCGGCCTGGCGTACGCGAACCCGGCCCCGACACCCACGCCCACCTCCGCCCCGACCACGGATCCGGATCTGACGCTGCCCCCCGGCGCGACGCCGCCATCCGTGAGCAACGAAGAGCTTGAAGCCGTACGCACGAAGCTGAACGCCCTTTACCACTCGGCGGCGGTGGCCACCGACGCGTACAACGCGGCGGAGGAGCAGACCCTGCAGCAGTCCGCCGAGATCGTCGGCCTCGCCCGCGAAATCGTCAGGGGCCAGCAGAAACTGGACGACTTGAGAGACCTCGCGGGCGCCGCCGCCCGCGAGCAGTACCGGAGCGGCGGGTTGCCGCCCGAGGCCCGGCTGTGGCTGAGCGATGACCCGCAGGAGTTCCTGGACGGCGCGGGCCGCGTACGCCAGGGCGAGCACGCGGTCGAGGGACTGCTCGCCGAGTTGACGCGCACCCAGCAGGACTTGGAGCAGTACGCGAAGGACGCCTCCACGCAGTGGACGAAGCTGGAGTCCAACCGCAAGGCGAAGGCGGAGGCCAAGAAGAAGGTCACGCAGCAGATCGCCGCCGCGGAGAAGCTGGAGTCCCAGCTCGAGAAGGACGAGAAGGAGCGGCTGGCGAAGCTGGAGGAGGAGGCCGCGTACCAGGCACAGACGGCCTGGCTGAACTCCGGCCTCGTCCCGGCGAGCGACGGCACGGCGTCCGAGCAGGGCGAGGAGGCAGTGGCGTACGCGACCGCACAGACGGGCAAGCCGTACGAGTGGGGCGCCGAGGGCCCCAAGTCGTACGACTGCTCAGGACTGACGTCGCAGGCCTGGGCGTCCGCCGGGGACGGGATTCCGCGTACCTCACAGGAGCAGTGGAAGCAGCTCACCCACGTCGACGTCAAGGACATGCGCCCCGGTGACCTGATCATCTACTTCGCCGACGCCAGCCATGTCGCGATGTACATAGGCGACGGCGCCATGGTGCACGCACCCCGGCCCGGGCGGACTGTGACGGTCGCGGGGGCGGGTTCGATGCCGATTCTGGGGGTCGTACGGCCGGACGCGTGAGGCGTACGGGGCGGTGCGGGGCGGGAGCGTCCCGGCGGCCCGTCGCAACCGGACGGGCGGTACATGACCGGCGGGCCGAGTGGGCCTGCCCTCACGTGATCGGGCGTCGCGGCTCCCGGCGACACAGGTCGAGGCGACTTGCCCGAATTGCCCTGCCCGGCGTGACCTGCCCCACGTGACACAGCGCACGGTTGCCCTCACCTAGCAACCGTGAGGACGTGACCTTCGTCATCCCTCGCGGAGCCCCGTCGTGTCCAAGTGCGTTACAGGATGCGGCATATGACGGTGGCTGTTTGCCGGACCCCGCGCGGCACACCATTCCGTTTCGGCACCCGCTGACGCTATGGTCCCGGTCGGTGGTGCGAGCACTTCGCCGCGCCACGCCCTCGGGGGGAGGGAAGGAACCCAGACGATGCCCGTACCCGTACCGCGGCAGAGAGCCATTCCGGCCGCGGAGAGTGGTCCGGCTCCGGACGCGTTCTCACCCGGCGGCCCACCCGGAATCGAACCCGGCGGCCCGGCCGGGTCGGGACCGGCGACCGGCGCCACGGCCCCTGCCGACAGCGCCACCACGGCCCACCTGACCCTGCTGGTCATCGAGAACGACCCGGCAGGCTCACTCAGCGTGCCCGAAATGCTCGACGCCACGGGCAAGCCGATCCGGATCCGCAGCGCCCGCAACCTCACCGAGGCCGAGCGGCTGCTCACCGACGACGTCCACTGCATCCTCCTCGACCTCGCGCTGCCGCCCGCGGGCCGGGCAGCCGAGCCCGACGACGAGCTGGCGACGCTCAAGCACGTCCTGCGGCTCGCGCCCCGGCACGCCGTCCTCGCGCTCACCGCGTCCGGTGACGCCGAGCGCGGGGCGGAGGCGGTGCGCGTCGGCGCCCAGGACTACCTGTTCCGCGACGAGCTGGACGCCCGCCTGCTGAGCCGCGCGATCCGGTACGCGGTGGAGCGCAAGCGCTCCGACAAGGCCGAGCGACGCCTCACCGAGTCCCGGCTGCGTGCGCAGGAGAACGCCCGTCTGGAGCGAGGGCTGCTGCCCACACCACTCCTGGAAGGCTCCCCGCTCCGCTTCGCCGCGCGCTACCGCCCCGGCCGCTCCCGGGCCCTGCTCGGCGGCGACTTCTACGACACCGTCCGTACGCCCGACGGCACCGTGCACGCGATGATCGGCGACGTCTGCGGGCACGGACCGGACGAGGCGGCGCTCGGCGTGGAGCTGCGCATCGCCTGGCGCGCGCTCACGCTCGCCGGACTGTGCGGTGACCAGCTGCTCTCCACTCTCCAGCAGGTCCTGGAGCACGAGCGCGACAGCGAAGAGATCTTCGCGACGCTCTGCACGGTGGACATCTCGCCGGACGGCCACCGCGCCGGGCTCTGCCTGGCCGGCCACCCGTCCCCGCTGATCGCCCGCCCGGGCCGGCCCGCCCAACTGCTGCCGTACGAGAACAGCGGCCCGGCGCTCGGCCTGCTGCCCGGCGCACGCTGGCCGCGCCAGCAGGTGGAGCTCGGCGGCGCCTGGAGCCTGATGCTCTACACCGACGGCCTGATCGAGGGCCACATAGGCGCGGGCAAGGAGCGGCTCGGCCAGGACGGCATGGTGGACATGGTCCGCCGCCAGCTCGCCCAAGGACTCCAGGGCGAGGAACTCCTGCGCGCGGCGGTGAACGAGGTGCGCGAACTCAACGGCGGGGAGCTGACGGACGACGTGGCGGTGCTGCTGCTGGACCGCACGCCGTAGCCGCCATGGCCGTCCCGTCGTAGCCGCCGTGGCGCCATCCCGTCGTAGCCGCCGTGGCCGGCGTCCCGTCGTAGCCACCGTGGCCGGCGTACAGGGGGCTGGTCCTGTAGTAGGCGTCAGGGGTGCAGCAGGTGGTTGGTGGTGCCTACCGGCCGCCGTTGTAGGGACCGTACGGGCCGTCGCTGCTGCTTCCGCCGCGGCGGCCACCGCCACCACCGGAGACCTGGCGAATCGCGGGCCGTACGTCCACGAAGAAGACGATCGTGGCGACCAGGCCCGCGATCTGCAGGAAAATGATCGGTACCAGCAGGTTCACGGCCACCGTGACGCCCAGGATGATCAGCCAGAACATCTTGTTCTGCTTGTCGGCCGCGCGGTACGCGTCGTCGCGGGCCAGTCCGGCCATCACGAGTGCCACCACGGCGAGCACCAGGATGGCAAGGAAGATCACCGACATGAAGCCGCTGAATGCCGTCAACAGCACAATGCCCACCGCCCGATTCGAGTCGTCTCTACGCCACCGTACCCGCAGAACGGGCCGGGAACTCTGAGAGTGCCCGGCCCGTTGTCGTCGGCTTGATACGGCCGCTTGCTGCCGCTGCCCACTGCCGCCTGCTCGGCGGGGTTCCGCTTACTTCGCGCGGGCTCCGCTTACTTCGCGGGCGGGGTGGTCTTCTTCGCAGTGGTCGTCTTCTTGGCGGCGGGGGCCTTCTTCGCCGCGGTCTTCTTGGCCGGGACGGGCTCGGTCACGACAGCGGCAGGCTTCGGCGCGGCCGGAACCGGCTTCGGCGCGACCTTGACCTCGCCCGGCTCGGCGTTCGGCTCGACGGCGATGGCCAGCTCCTCGATCTCCTCGGCGGCCTCGCCACGCCAGGTCTTCACGACCTGCTCGCCCTGCTCGGCGACCTTCTCGTACGTCTCCCGGGCCTTCACTGCGTACTCGGCGGCGACGCCGATGCTGCGCAGGGCGAGGTCCTGAGCGGACTCACCGATCTTCTTCAGGTCGGTGTCGAGGGTGCTGACGAAGTCCGTCACCTTGGCCTGGATCGTCTCCTGCGCCTCCTTGGCGCGGGAGGCGGCCTTCTCCTGGGCGGCGTTCGGGTCGAAGCTACGGACCGTCTCGATCCGCGCCGGGGCCTCCGTACGGATCTGCTCCACGATGCCGGGGACCTTCTTGGCCTGCTGAACAGCCAGGTCGGCGGTGCCGGCGAGGAAGTAGAGCGGGGTCGGGTCCGTGGCGGCCTTGCGGATGTCGTCGGTGATGGCCATGCGATGGTCCTCCCGGATTCGCGTTCAGCTGAGGGTTTGGTTGGTCCGCAGCGAGACCGGCCTGCCGGCGGTCCTGTGTGCGGTGTTCGTATCGCTGATCATGTTGCTGATCATGTTGCTCATCGTGTTGCTGTTGTGCTGCTGGTCGTGCTCGTCAACTGGCGGTCTGCTGCGGATCGGCATCACTGCCGTCAGTCGTACGGGAGCCACGGACGCCGGTGTCCGCTGCGCGCCGCGGATGCTCGGCATCCGATATATCCAGATCACTGTCCAGATCACTGTCCTGCTCGATGTGCACGTCGATGTGCTCCACGTCAGCGTGCCGCACATCGGTGCCAACACCTTGATCGCTCTCGTCCACCTGGGTGATCTCGAACCCGTTCTCCCTGCGGAAGGACTCGTAGATCTGGAGCAGCACCTGCTTCTGCCGCTCGTTCAGCGTGGGATCGGCGAGGAGGACTGCACGCGTCTCCACCTCGTCCCGGTCCCGCTCGGCGTCGAGGATGCCGGCCCGCACATACAGCGTCTCGGCGGAGATCCGCAGCGCCTTGGCGACCTGCTGCAACACCTCCGCGCTCGGCTTGCGCAGCCCGCGCTCGATCTGGCTCAGATACGGATTGGACACCCCGGCGGCATCGGCGAGCTGCCGCAACGACAACTGCGCGTTGCGCCGCTGCTCACGCAGATACTCACCAAGACTGCCGACGTTGAGCGATGCCATGCCTCCACCCTGCCCCACCCTTGCTAGCAATTGCAAGCAGGCGCTTGCAAAAGTGCGCCACGCCACGTCGAGAGGCGCCGGGGTGTCCTGTCTCTGCTTGAACAGTCCGGTCTGTTCACCGTGTCCTGTCTCTGTGATGTCCGGGCAGTCTCGGAGATCTCCGGGCATGTGAGTGGGCGTCTCGGTCATGTCCGGGCAAGTTGAGGGGTGTCTCAGTCTTCTCCGGGTACGACGGGCCCGGCGGTTCTACGGTCGTAGCGTCTGGTCGGCGTCGTACCGGAGGCCGGGATGGCAGGACACGCGCAGGTTCCGGAGTCCGCAGTGGACTTCGAGGTCGAGTAGTCCGACGCGGATACCGCCCCAGCGACCGGCGTCGACGGCTCGACATCCTGGGCACCAGCCACCCCGAAGTCTGGGACCCCCGCCGCTACATCGCCGTCTATCCCGAGGTCGTCGCAGCCACCGCCCTCTACGCCTCGCCCCGCTGGAGGAACCTCGCACTCTCTGGAGGCAGCGAATACTTCCAGTTCAGGACCGAGTTCATCCGACGGCTGCCACAGGAACAGGTCCTCCGCAAAAGCAGCAAGCCGTGGTTCCTCAAGGAACTGGGCGAGACCGCGCAACGCATCGAAACAGCCATCACGGCACATGCCCGGGACGGGAATGCCCGGAGTGAACCAAGGACAGTCATCCGACCATCCACTGCTCCAGACACCCCAGGCCAGCAGACCTGCACTACCCGGGACAGCCGCGAGAGAACCAGACACATGAGATCAGCGTCCATCCCTGACGAACAAGATCACGGATAGTGACGGAGACCCGGGACATGACAGGCGCAGCCACTCGATACCTCTACCTCGCCCGGCACGGTGAAGCGTCAGCAGACGAGACGACCCTGACGGAAAGCGGCCGGCGCCAAGCCGTTCTGCTCGGTGAACGGCTCCAGAGCACCCCACTTTCGGCGATATACCACGGGCCGCTCCCTCGGGCGCAGCAGACGGCCCAGCTGATCAGCGCACAACTTGACGCCGTCCCACTGCACCAATCGGAACTGGCCGGCGACTACGTCCCCTACCTGCCTACGAAGGAGGAGTTGCCGCCGGATTCGGCCGAAGCCATGCTCAGCTTCCTCGCTCAGGTTCCGGAAGAGGAGCGCAACCGTGGTCCAGCGCTGGCCCGGGAAGCGCTCGCAGAATTCACAGGCTCGGTCGACGGCGAACGCCCCCGCCATGAACTGGTCGTCACACACAACTTCCTCATCGGATGGCTGATCCGAGCTGCCCTCGACGCACCCGAGTGGCGCTGGATGGGCCTCAACCACGGCAACGCAGCTCTGACGGCCATCCGATACGCACCCGGCAGGCCGTCCTCCGTGCTCTTCTACAACGACATGCGACACCTGCCCGCAGAACTGCGCTGGACCGGCTTCCCGCCCGAACTCCACATCTGACCAAGAAGGCCGTTTGCCCGGACTCGAGTGAGACGACCTTGCGAAAACCCGTCTCACTCAAGTCCGGGCATCGCAGGTCAGGGGACCGCCTCACCCGGACTTATCTGAGACCGGACATGTCCTGTCTCTGCTTGAACAGTCCGGTCTGTTCACCGGCATCCGCGGCAAGCAGCTCGCTGACCGCTGCATCCTCGTCCGCACCGGGCCCTTCCTCCTCAACACCGAGTGGCGGTCCCTGATCTCCTCCATGGAGAACGCCCTCCGCCTCCAACGGTACGAGCCGACCACCTTGGTGACGATGGCGAAGAACCTCAGCGCACCGGCAGCATGATCGGAAGTCTTGATCGGAAGTCTCTCCCGCTTCCGCCGTTTCCCGGCGAGTGCGAATCGTCCTACTGGACCCGGCTGGCCCAAGCCAACCATGTTCCTCTGGCCCCGGCCGCGAGCCCCGTCGCGCTGGCTGGAATCCCGCCTGACCAGCGTCGATGCCCTATCCCGATCGTCACGGGCATCTGCCTGGACGCCACCGGCAAGCTCTGGAGCGGTCTGGCCCACCGCCACTACCGGCTCAACCGCCGGGTCGAACTCCTCCACGACCTGATCCGAGTCCAGCCCGTTGCAGACACCCCTGCGGGCGTTGCAGACGCCTCTGCGGGGCACCAGCCGCACGTGGCTCAGCACCACCATCGAGGCCACAGCCAGGCAGATCGAAGGCCTCCTGGACCCCTTCAAGAGGCGCAACCGCGTCCACGGCCCGGTGAGGCATCGATGCCCACCGACGGTCGGCGTCCTTGACTGATCACTCAGCCGACGAGCGAGTGGGAGACCATCTGACCGAGCCGGCGCAGGACTCTGGTTGACCTTCACCTTGGGGGAGGCCACAGCATCGGTGAGGCCGGGCGACATGCTCGGCATGAGGAGGAGAGCGGGCATGGGGTCGGACATAGGGTTGCTGACTATCGGGACGTTCGCGAAGGCATCCCGGCTGTCACCGAAGGCGCTGCGTCTCTACGACGAGCTCGGTCTGCTGACTCCCGCTCGCGTCGACCCGGTGACCGGCTACCGTCTCTACGCCCCGGAACAGCTGGAGCAAGCCCGGCTGGTCGCCTGGCTCCGGCGCCTCGGGATGCCCCTGGCCCGCATCCAGCACGTCTGCACGCTGGAGGCAGGCCCGGCGGCCCGGGAGGTCCGCGCGTTCTGGGCCCAGGTCGAGGCCGACACCGCCGCGCGGCGAGACCTCGCTTCCTTCCTCACCGGCCATCTGTCCTGGAAGGACCCCGCTATGTCTCCGACCGCTAAGCCCCTGGGAATCCGTTACGCCGCTCTTTCCGACACTGGCCTTGTCCGTGAGAGCAACCAGGACACCGCCTACGCAGGGTCCCGCCTGCTCGCAGTCGCCGACGGCTTCGGCAGCGGAGGAGCCCCCGCAAGTGCCGCCGCCGTCGACGCGCTCAAGCGCCTCAAAACCGACAGCATCCCGGCAGGCGATCTCCTCCACCTCCTCGAGGACGCCATCGAACAGGTTAAACAGGCCGTCAACGGCGTCGCCGGACCCGCCTCATCGCCCGAAGAGGCGGGCACCACTCTCACCGCGATGCTCTGGACCGGCTCACAGCTGGCCCTCGTCCACATCGGCGACTCCCGCGTCTACCTCCTGCGCGACGGAGAGCTGTTCCAGATCACCCACGATCACACCGTGGTGCAGTCGATGGTCGACGAAGGAAGCCTCACCCCGGAGGAAGCCGCCTCCCACCCCCAGCGGTCCCTGTTGCTACGAGCCCTGGGCCAAGGAGCCGATGGCACCCCCGACATGCGTCTGCACGACGCCCAGCGGGAAGACCGCTACCTGCTCTGCTCCGACGGCCTGTCGACCGTCGTGCCGAGCGAAGAGATCCACCGGGTGCTCTCGGAGATCAGTGAACCCGAGCGGGCGGTCCGCGAACTCATCGCCCTCGCCAACGGCTCCGGCGGCCCCGACAACGTCAGCTGCGTGGTCGCCGACGTCATGGAGCTCCAGCAGTAGGAACGAGCGGCATGCACTTCGAGTTGCACCAGATCCGCTCTCATGAACTCATCCGCGAGGCGGACGAGTACCGACTCGCCCAACAAGTCAGGAAGGCCAAATCGGCTCCCCGATCCATGCCGGCCGACACATGGCGACCGACTCCACGACGCCTGCTGGCTTGGCTCCGCGGGTGAACCATCACGCTCCCTACGGTTGAGCGGGACACCGACCGCCAACCAGTCCCGCTCAGCCGTAGGCACCGCAGGTCAGGCTGTCCACCGACCTCTTCCTCTACTCGCCCAGCACCATCAACTTGAAGACGCACGTCCACACCCGCCCCATCGGACAGCGTCCCTTCATCGAGCTGGAGCCGACCGACCACCCTCTCGCGGTCGAACAGCGGACCGGCATCACTATGGAGCGCGTCCGTGAAATCGCCGAAGCCGTCCTTCACCCCACTGCCAGTGAATTTAAGTGACGTCGAACGTGCTGCTGACCTAGCGTTCCGCCCATGACCACCCCAGACGTCGGCACTGACGATAAGGCCGGCGTGACGATCCGCTGCCAGGACAACTCGTCTGTCGGTGTGAGGTTCTGCGATCGGTTCAGCTTCGACGAAGACTCTCTGCACTACGCCGTCGAACTACAGGCTCCAGGCTTGGCCGCCCGAGTCAATGAGGTCGTCGCCTGGACCTGGGACAGCGATTTAGTCCCGTTCCTGGAAGAACTCGCCGCCGACTACCGGGGATGGGACGGCGAACGGAGCTGGCAGACCAACGACCGTGACCTCGCAGTGTCAGCCGTCTTCCGGTCCGGCGGCCACGTCGGACTGACCTGGACCTTGCAGCCATGGCCGAGGGCCGCCGGCGGCTGGCGTACCTCGGTGACCACCTGGCTGGAGGCCGGTGAGCAGATGGCTTCCCTGACAGCCGATGTCCGGCACTTCCTCGCCGGGGAGCCGCGGTGACAGCCGGCATACGAATCACCTGGACGCTGGGAGCACATGGGTGGGCCGACTGCGTCATTGAGGACGACCAGGCGAAAGCGGAACTGACCGCGTCCTACATCAGTAGCGCGCCTGAAGAGTTCCTGACGGCAGTGGCCCGGCTCGTCGCGGGAGAGACGGAAGCCCGCGCCCAGTTTGAAGCCGAGCCGACCGCCTACCGGTGGATCTTCTACCGCGAAGCTGTAGATGTCTGGATCCGCTTGCTGGAACTACGTCGCGGCAGCGACCACGACAATAGGGGCACCGAGATCTGGTCGTTCCAACTCCCCATCGATGCACTCGCTCGGACTGTGGTCCGCTGCTTCGACGAGGTGTCTCGGACCTACGGCGAGAGCGCCTACCGAGGCAAATGGGGTGAGCATTTCCCTCGAACCGAACTCGAAGCCCTGAGACGCCTCAGGCACGCTCACCGCCACGACTATGGCCCATAGCCGCAGGCGCCAACTGCTCAGTCCTGTGACACCGAAGTTGAGTGGCTGAGCGCATACAAGCCCACAGTCGGTCAGCTGAGGTAGTTCGCGCGTCCCTCGTCGTCGAGCTCGAAGGCGCCTTCAGGGATGATGCAGAACTCATTGCCCTCAGGGTCCGCCATCACCAGGAACCCCCCGTCGTCGTACTGCTCCAGTCTGCGCCCGCCGAGCGTCTCCACCCGCTGCTGCTCGGCTACGGGGTTGGGCGAGGTGACGTCGAAGTGCACGCGGTTCTTGCCCGACTTGGATTCCTTGGTCTGCTGGAAGCCCAGCCCGACGCCGTTCTCTCGCCGAAGCCATACGTACGGCCCCATACGGCCCACGACCGGCCTGCCGAGCAACTCGGACCAGAACACGGCGAGCCGCTCGGGGTCGGTGGCATCGACGATGAGGGCATTGACCTGCATAGGGGAGTCCGCCATGCCCCCGATCCTCTCAGGCTGCCAAGGCCGCCGCTCAGCAGCGAGGCCAAGACCAGGAGAAATCAAACTCAATGACACGAGCTGCCCGGAAATAAATCCTCAGTGGCATCCGCTGAAGGCCCCATGGTGCAGGACAGACGACTAGTCACGACTGTCGACGACGGCTGACGAAAAGTCACTGGCTTCCCGTTCCATCCAGCGATGAGACTTCCGACGTGACGCTTCACGAGAATGAGATCCCAGTCGACGAGACGCTGGTCCGATCACTGCTGAAAGCACAGCGCCCAGAGTGGGCTGGGCTACCGTTGTCGCCCGCAGGCGCGGGCACGGACAACACCATGTATCGACTGGGCGATGACCTGCTCGTGCGCCTTCCACGAACTGCCGACAATGGACATTCCTTGCGGAAGGAACAGGAATGGCTTCCTCGCCTGGCGCCCCTCCTTGCATGTCCGATTCCCGAGTCCGTCCACGCCGGGACACCCACCGACGCCTTCCCACTGGTCTGGTCGGTCTACCGCTGGATTGACGGTGACGAGACGGGCCCGGACACCGTCCAGGACTGGCCCGCTTTCGGAACCGACCTGGCGGCGGTCGTGAGGGAGCTCCACCGCGTCGACCTCATGGGAGCGACTCGCGCGGACGACCTCAGCTGGTACCGCGGAGGCAGCCTGGGACCATGCGACCAATGGATCAGTAGATGTCTCGATGACTGCCGAACCACCGTGGGTTCTGAACTCGACGTTGACACTCTGGAACAACTGTGGGGAGCCGCGCTCGCACTGCCCGAGCCCTCCGGACCTCACGTGTGGCTCCACGGCGACCTCAAGCCGACCAACCTCTTGGTCCGCGAAGGCAGACTTCACGCAGTCATCGACTTCGGAGGACTCTCGGTCGGCTTTCCCGACGCCGAGCACTCGACGGTCTGGGACCTGCCTCCAGAAGCACGGCAGGCCTATTGGGACACCTTGAACCTCCACGATGTGACCTGGACCCGCGCCCGCGCCTGGGCCATCGCCGTGGGCATCAGTGGAATCTCCTACTACTGGCACACCTTCCCCGCCTTCGTCGCCGAATGCCAGGCACGCCTTCAGACAATCCTCACTGACGCCGCTGCGCGCTGAGTGGCTCCCGGGCCAGAAAGAGGGCAGTAGGACAGAGGTTCAGTGAAACGCTACCGGGCCTGCCCCCACGGGCCTCCGAAAGCGACGTTGTCGGTAGGCTCTGCCAGGGTGTGCGTCGTGGACGAACTGGTGGAGCGCGTCGACGATCAAGATCGCATGCTGGGGGTGACGGTCAGCCGCCGACAGGCCACCCGAGAGGGTTGGCTGCACCGGGTCGCCGTGACGGTGTGTCGTGATGAGCGTGGGCGGATCCTCGTTCACCGGCGGTCGGAGCAGCTGTCACGCTTCCCCGGGCTCCACGAGGTCGTGGTCGGTGGCGCCGTGGATGTCGGTGAGTCCTACGAACAGGCGGCCGCGCGGGAGCTGGCCGAAGAGCTGGGCATTCGTGTGCTGCCACGCTTGCTGTTCACATTCCTCAACCGCAGCGGTTTGAGCCCTCACTGGCTCGGCGTGCACGAAGCCGTGGTGCCGGACATGGTGGCCGCCGATCCTGATGAGGTCGCCTGGCACGGCTGGCTGACCGAGCCGGAGCTGCGGTCGGCCCTGCTGGAGTGGCGCTTCACCCCCGACAGCCACGATGCCTTCCGCCGGTATCTCGCGTTCCGGACCGCGCAGTCCGTGACGCGAGGTGCGCGACGCTAGCGCATGACGCATGACGCATGACGCATGACGCAAGGCGCAAGGCGCGAGGCGCGTGACGCAAGGCGCGTGACGCGAGGCGCGGCCCTTTGCCCGCGGCCACATCTCCTTCGCCCGAGGACCAAGAGCCCAACCGCTCCCCTCCACCTCACCAGTTCAAGCTCCATAGCCCGAACGGCCATTGCTGCGACGCCTCCAAGTCACCTCCACAGAGGGCGAGTTCCGGCTGCCCTGCATCCCGGATGTATTTGGGAGAGAGATGGCACTCCTGGCGTTGTAATGATCGTCTACGTGCCAGACCCTTCTGGGGGAGGACGTTCTCATCGACCTCCTGCAGGTAATCCCCCCATCGAAGGACTGGCTAGATTGCGTACGCATTGGCGTGGAAGAGCCGCACTCACCACTGCTGCCCTGTCCCTTCTCGCCCTCGGTCTCTCCAGTGCGCCAACCGTGGCGCAGGAGCAGTCGGCCGTGCGGATCAACGAGGTGGAGTCGAGTGGCGGCACACCAGGTGACTGGGTGGAGCTGGTCAACACCGGCTCCACCCCGGCCGATATCTCCAAGTGGATCGTGAAGGACAACGACAACTCCCACTCGTACCAGGTCCCCTCGGGTACCTCGCTGGCTGCGGGCGCGCACCTGGTGCTGGACGTCGAGACCTCGTTCGGTCTGGGCAGCGCCGACTCGGCCCGGCTGTTCCAGGCCGACGGCTCCACGCTGGTCGATTCCTACAGCTGGACCGCTCACGCCGCGACAACGTACGGCCGCTGCGCGGATGGTACGGGCGCGTTCACCACGACGACCGCGCCTACCCGGGGTGCGGCGAACGCCTGCGGCAGCAGCGACGGCGGAGGCGGTACGCCCTCGGTCACCCCGTGGCCGGGGGACGCCGCGGTCACCGTCGCCGACGGCTCGGACGTCTTCGGTGAGAACCTCAGCGGTCTTTCCTTCGAAGGCCCCGGCGTGCTCTGGGCGGTGGACAACGGCCCGAGCAAGCTCTACCGCCTGGTTCCCAACGGCGCGACGTGGCAACCCGACCCGGCCAACGGCTGGGCTTCGGGCAAATCGCTGCACTACGGCAGTGGCAGCGGCGACCCGGACACGGAAGGTGTGACCGCCACCCCTGACGGGATATTCGCTTCCACCGAGCGCGACAACAGCAACAGCGGCGTCAGCAAGCCGGGGATCGTCCGCTTCGACACCTCGTCCACGGCCGGCACCCTGAACGCGACCGCGGAGTGGAACCTCACCTCCGACCTGCCCGCCGTGGCGGCCAACAGTGGGCCCGAGGCCATCTCGTGGATCCCGGACACCTACCTCACCGCGCACGGCTTCAGCGACGAGCACACCGGCGCCGCCTACAACCCGGCCGCCTATCCCGGGCACGGCAGCGGTCTGTTCTTCGTCGGCCTTGAGGCCAACGGCACGGTCTACGCCTACGCGTTGGACCAGACCGGCGGTGGATACACCAGGGTCGCCACTTTCTCCAGCGGCTTCCCCGGAGTGATGGACCTCGAATTCGAGCCCGAAACCGGTCACTTGTGGGCCGTCTGCGACGACACCTGCGAGGGCCGTACCACGACCCTGGACATCGACGCGCAGGGCCGGTTCACCGCCACCGCCGTCCATGACCGCCCGGCCGGCATGCCCAACTACAACAACGAGGGTTTCGCCATCGCCCCCCAGGCGGCCTGCACCGACGGCCACAAGACGGTCGTGTGGTCCGACGACAGCAATGACGACGGCCACGCACTGCGCGCCGGCACCCTGCCCTGCACCACAGTCAGCGCCGCCACCTCAGCCACACGAACCACACAAACCACACAAACCACACAAACCACACAAACCAACTGATCCCACCGACAGATCGGGGTGGGCGGTCACGAAAGAACCGCCCACCCCGGTGCCCACGTACGGGCGGCCGGCCCAACGCACGGTGCAGTAGCGCACACGGGTGGCCCACGACGTACGCCCCTGATCACATGCCAAGTCCCGGCACCGGCACGTTAAGTGGCCTCCCACGTACGCGGTGACAAGCCGGCCGCCCGGGAATCTCACCCCCGGGCGCCCCGGTTCCCGACCTCCGAGATTCGCAGGAGGACCACTGCGATTTCTGCCGTCGGCAGACCGGGACGGGCTGTCACACCGCGACCTGCCAGGATGACCGCATGAGCAGGAACGTGGCGGTGCGTCGGCTGGAACTCACCGGTGAAACCGAGTTCTGGCCGGGAATCTGGATCATCCCGACGCCGGGGCACACCCAAGGGCATCAGTCTCTGGTCCTCCAGCGAGGCGACGGCACAGTAGTCCTCGCCGGCCAGGCACACGACTTCGCTTCCCATTTCACGTCCGACCAGCTGGCCCGTCACGCGGCTCTCCAGGGCGTGGAGCCACCACTTCCTCCCTATCAGCACTGGCTGGAGCGACTCGCCGACTTCGACCCACGCCGTGTGCTCTTCGCCCACGACTGCTCGGTCTGGGAACCCTCCTGGACCGCCTGACTGCGTCAATCACGGGGCCTGCGAGGCCGACTCTCCTCCCCGGTTCCCTGTCCGGGGCTCGGCTGCTCGCTCACCCCGGCCAGGAGTTCCGCGAACATGGGGCGGAGTCGGGACGTGAGTGCCGGATCGGTGTGTTCCAGTTCGTCCGTCACCACGGTGATGGTGGCGCTCAGTGCGCGGTGGAGTTCTGGTCGGGCGAGTGCGCGGACGAGGGTCGTCTCCAGCGGTGCGGTCAGATCATCGGGCAGCAGGTGGGCGCCCTTGGCGTAGGCAGCGGGGTGACCCAGCCGCAGGCAGGCCAGCGTGATCGCATGGTCGCGGATGGCACTGATCCAGTGCTCGGCCTGCCACCAGCGCCTGCGCCGGATGCAGATCCCGGCGTGGAGGGCGTGATGCCAGACGAGTCCGACCAGGGTGTTGCGGTCGGGATCCGTAAAGGGTTCGAGCGGTTGCGGCCGGCCGAAGATCGTCCGCCATTGCGGGCCCCGAGGGCCGAACTCCGTCTCGGGCGCGAAGGTCATGTCGAGCTCAAGCCACCCCGGCAGGAGGAAGACGCGGATGGTGCTTGCACCGACTGGCAGGTCCCAGTGGTGTTGCGCGCCGAGTTCGTCGTACAGCCATCTCGTCCATCGGTTCAGCGTTGCGTTCAGATCGCCGCGGACGGCGAGGACGATATCCGTGTCCGACCAGCGGTCGCCGACTCCGACGGCATGCGACCCGGTGAGCGCGGCACCGACAATCGTCTCGTCGGCTTCGGCCTTCGCCAGTAGCCGGTCCCGGATGCTGTCCCGCTCTTCGGCTGTGAACATCACGCAACTCCTCCCCTTCTTCCTTCGTGCTTGCGCATGGCAAGTCCGATCTTCCTGCCTGCAACCAACCGCCCGTGTGGCAGCGGCCGTTCGTGATAGGGAGTACGAATGCTTGGTCGACTGCCTCTCGTTGAACAGATCGATGGTCTGCGGTCCGTGCTCTGCCAGAACGAGGTGCTGACCGACGTGATGTCCGGAGCCGCGACCTTGGAGCTGCCCGACTGGTACGTGACGGCGGGCTGTCTGTTCCAGACGGTGTGGAACGTGGTCACCGACCGGCCCCCGACCAGCGGCATCAAGGACTACGACATCTTCTACTTCGACGGCACCGACCTCTCCTGGGAGGCGGAGGATGCCGCGATCAAGGCAGGGCAGGAGGTGTTCGCCGGTCTGCCGGCCGAGGTGGAGATCCGCAACGAGGCCCGCGTGCACCTCTGGTACGAGCAGAAGTTCGGCGTGCCCTGCCCGCCTCACGAGTCCACCGAGGCCGCGATCGACTCGTTCGCCGCGACGACGTGCTGTCTGGGTGTGCGGCTGGAGCCCGGTGGAGGGTGGCGCGTCTATGCGCCTCACGGTCTGTCCGACATGTTCAACCTCGTGGTCCGGCCCAACCCGGTGCTTGCCCCTCGGCAGGTTTACGAGGCCAAGGCCGCGCGCTGGAAGGTCGAGTGGCCTGACCTCACTGTGTTGCCGTGGCCGAGCTGACGTACGGATGCGGGTGGCCATAACGGCGGGAGAACCGGACGGATCCCGCCCCACTCCGCCCAACTCGAAATCGCCACGCGATACATCCGAAATCAGCCGGGAGTGGGGCGGGGAGGAAATTGGGTATTGCCTTCCCTCTCACACAGGCATTACGGTTACGCCTATGACTGCCGGGTCGGCCTTGTGCCGTGAACGAGTTGGGCACCCGGCCTCCGAGTGAGGCCGGGGCGGGGTAGAGCCCCGCCCGCCGTTACCTCGTACGACGTGCTCGTACGACATCTCCGTACGCGATCCTCGTACGACATCTCCGTACGCGATCCTCGTACGACATCTCCGTACGCGATCCTCGTACGACATCTCCGTGCGCGATCCCTATATCCCTCGGTGCGCACCCACGCCCGAAATTCCAGGCGCCCGCGCGAACCCGTGTCTTTGTGCATCCATTGCACCCATGCCCACACCCCACGGGATTTCCCCTGCCCAAAAACAAAAGAAAGCAGCGAATGCCCAACCCCTTCAATCAGCAAGTCATCGAAGAATTCCGGGCCAACCACGGACAGGTCGGCGGCTACTTCGAGGGAGCACGCCTGCTCCTCCTCACCACCACCGGCAGCCGCACCGGAACCCCGCACACGACCCCCGTCGGCTACTTGCCCGACGGCGGCGAGCGGGTCCTCGTGATCGCCTCGGCCGGTGGCGCCCCCGGGCACCCGGACTGGTTCCGGAACCTCGTGGCGAACCCCCGGGCGACCGTGGAGGACGGCCTGTTCACGTACGAAGCGGAGGCCGTCGTACTCGAACGCGCCGAACGTGACCGTGCCTTCGCCCGGGCTGTCGAGGCCGACCCGGGATGGGCCGAGTACCAGGCGAAGACGGACCGCGTCATCCCCGTCGTGGCCCTCCGCCCCATCCCGCAGGACGGCCCGCCGAACATGAACGCGGGCTCCATCGCCGAGCACCTGCAGGCTGCCCACGGTGCCTTCCGACGCGAACTTGCGCTGATAAGAGAGGAGTTCAAGGAATCGGGCACCGCCCTGGGTGCCCAGCTCCGCGTCAACTGCCTCACCCTCTGCCAGGGCCTGCACAACCACCACACCGGCGAGGGCCTCGGCCTCTTCCCGCTCCTCGCCGACCGCCATCCCGAACTCGCCCCGACCCTGGACCGCCTGGGCCAGGAGCACGAGCAGATCGCCGAACTGCTCGAACGGCTACGCGGGGTGCTGGCTGACGCCGAGCAGGCGGAACCCGGTCGCGTACTCGCCCAGGTGGAACACCTCACAGCCGCGCTCGAAGCCCATCTGACCTACGAGGAGGAGCAGTTGATCCCTCTCCTGACCCCTGTGGGAGACCCGGGCGGCCTCCGGTAGATCACCACGGCAGGGGCCGCGCGTGCACCACGTCCAGCCGCGACACCGCCCGCGTCAGCACCACGTACACACGGTGCGGCCCCCGCGCCTCCGCCTCCGCGACTGCCGCGGGTTCGACGGCGACGACGTGGTCGTACTCGAGTCCCTTGGCGAGGGTGGCGGGCAACACCGTGACCCGTGCGCCCAGTTCACCCAGTTCGGCCGGTCCGGAGGGTCCGGAGGGTCCGGAGGGTCCGGCGGTCTCGACGCCCGCGGTGCGGAGAGCCTCCCGCACACGTACGACATCGGCATCGGCGGCGATCACGCCGATCGACCCCTCGTGCGTGAGCGCCCGGCGCACCGCGTCGACGGTCGCGGCGAGGACGTCGGACACGCGGTGCACGTTCAACTCCCCGTCCGTCCTGAAGGACTGAGCCGGAGGCACTCGCACGTCCAGGCGGGCCAGCAGCCGGTTGGCGAGCCCGACGACGGCTGACGGAACCCGGAAGCCGGTCGTCAGGGGGACGACCGCGGCATCCGGCTTGCCCAGATGCGCGAGCAGCTCGTCCCAACTCCGTGCCGCCCAGGGAGTCGTGCCCTGGGCGAGGTCGCCGAGCACGGTCAGCGACCCGAACGACGCACGGCGCGCGATCGCCCGGCACTCCATCGGCGACAGGTCCTGGGCCTCGTCGATCACCAAGTGGCCGTAGCCCTCGGGGTGTTCGATGAGCCCGGCGACCTCGTCGAGAAGGACGAGGTCGGCGGCCGACCAGCGTGCCGACCTGTACGAGCGCGGCGGCTTCGCCCACAGGATCGCCTTCCGCTCGTCCGCGTCCAGGAGCCCGTCCGCAGCGACGTCCAACACGTCGGCGTCGGCGAGGAGTTCGGCGAGAACCTCCTCGGGAAGCGCCCTGGGCCACACCGCGTCGACGTACGCGCTGACGGGCCTGGCCCGCGAGATCTTCCGCACCCAGGCGTTCGTACGCGGCCCCGCGCGCCGTTCCGCCTGCTCCAGCAGGCACCCCACGACCCGCGTCCGCACACGCTCACGCCCGACGGCGTACGGGGGTTCTTCGGCGCGTACGTCATCCACGATGCGGTGGAGTTCGTCGGCCGGGATGCGCCAGCGGTACGAACCATCGGGCACGGCAAGGGAGTTGGCGGGGCTACCGACCCGTCGGTACAGGGCCCGGCGGAGCACCTCCGCCATCCGCGCGTCGTGCTTGACGACGGCGGCGTGTTCCTCGTCCTTCCCCGTGACGGGATGGCGGGCGATCTCGTCCCCGACGGTCGACTGCCGTACGCCTGACTCGCCGAGCGCGGGCAGGACCTCCGAAATGTACGACAGGAAGGTGCGGTTGGGACCGAGGATCAGCAGGCCGGCGCGGCGGATGCGCTGCGGGTAGGTGTAGAGGAGGTACGCGGCCCGATGCAGTCCGACGGCCGTCTTGCCGGTACCCGGGGCGCCCTGCACACAGACCGAGGAGGCGAGATCACCTCGTACGAGATCGTCCTGTTCGGGCTGGATGGTCGCGGCGATGTCGCGCATCGGGCCGATACGGGGGCGCTCGATCTCGCCCGCGAGGATACGGCTCGGCTGCGCGTGACGCTCCGGTGCAGGACTCTCCGGTGCAGGACTCTCCGGCGCATGGCTCTCCGATGCAGGGCCTTCCGACGCATGACCCTCCGACGCATGACTCCCCTGCACGCGGCTCCCCTGTACACAGCTCCCTTCCCTGATGTGCTCGTCCTCCAGGCCCGTGAGGTCCGCGGAGTCACCCAGGCTCCCCGGCGCCCAGCCGAACCGCCGCCGGACGGCGACGCCCTGCGGCGCATGGACGCTCGCCTGGTAGAAGGCGCGGGAGACGGGGGCACGCCAGTCGACGACGAGGGGCGGCGCGGAGGGGTGCTCGGTGATCCGCAGCCGCCCGATGTGATAGCTCTGCCCGGCGTGCTCGCCGGCCGCCCCACCCACGCTTCCGAAGTCCAACCTGCCGAAGAACAGCGGGCCTTCGGGCAACTCGCGCATCTCCTTGGCCTTGCTGCGCAGGCGGTGGCCGAGCACTTCGGCGTCGGCACCGGAGGCGGAGACGTCCTCGCCGGTGACGACGTGTTCCTCGGCACCGGCGACCATGGCGGCAAGGGCCGCGCGGCAGGTGTCGTGGTAGGCGCGTTCCCGGGTGAGGGACTGAGCGAGGGTCCGGGGCCGGCCGAGGACAGGGTCAGGGGGTGACGTCATTCCAACCAGGGTAGCGGAATAACGTAACCGAGTTACATTTTTAACCGAGTCACACCAATGGGAACCGTCCTGCGGGGTGCGTCCCACCAGTTGCGTCCTATCGAGCCGCCAACCCCGCCGCCAGCCCCGCGAACGCCCGCCGGGCAGCGGTCACGGCATCCCGCGCTACGTCCGCCACCGGCTCCCCCTCCGCGATCCGCCGCCAGTTCTCCAGAGCGAGGATGCGCCGTACGGCGGTGATCTGACCGGCGGCGAGCCGGGCGTCGAGGTCGCCGCCCAGTGCCTCGGCGAGCGCCGCCTCGGAACGCTCGACGTACGCGTACACCCGTGCCGCCAGCGACGGTGTCCCGTAGAGCAGCCGATGGAAGGCGAGGACGTTCGGGTGGTCATTGAGCCCGGTGGCGGGGTCGTGACGGCGGAGCCCGTCCAGGAAGTGCTCCAGCAGAGCGTCCGTGGCCGACTGCCCCTGCGCCCGCCCGGCGACGATCCGCGCAGCCTCCGTCTCGTGATCGGCGAAGCGGTACAGGACCAGGTCCTCCTTGGCCGGGAAGTACCGGAAGAGGGTCGGCTTGGAGATCTCGGCGGCGGCCGCCACCTCGGCGACGGACACGGCGTCGAACCCCTTCTCCAGGAAGAGCCCGATCGCGATGTCGGACACCGCCTGGTACATCCGCTGCCTCTTGCGCTCCCGGAGCCCGATCTCACCCATCCCCCGAGCCTACGCACGACGCCGGCCACCCCTTGACCTCAACCAAACTTGAGGCTGAAGAGTGCGCGACATCATCCCCTCTTGCCAGGAGTGAGTGAACGATGCGAGCAGCACAGGTGAAGGCGTTCGGCGGCCCCGAGGTTCTCGTGCAGGTGGAGATTCCGGACCCGGTCCCGGGACCCGGCGAGGTGGTGATCGATGTCGCCTACGCGGACACGATCTTCCTGGAGACCCAGTTGCGGAGCGGCTGGGGCCGGGAGTACTTCCCGATGACACCGCCGTACGTCCCCGGGGGCGGCGTTTCGGGCGTGGTCAGCACCCTCGGCGCGGACGTCGCCGACGAGTGGCTGGGGCGCCGGGTCACCGCCTCCGTGACGGGCAGCTACGCGGAGCGGGCCGTCGCCGCGGCCTCGGCCCTCACCGTCCTGCCGGACTCCCTCGACCTCCTCACGGCCGCGGCCCTGGTCCACGACGGCATCACCGCCACCGGCCTGATCGAACTGACCGGCATCGGCCCCACCGACCGCGTCCTCGTCCTCGGCGCCTCCGGAGGCATGGGCACGCTGCTGGTCCAACTGGCCCACGCTCGCGGGGCACGCGTGGTCGCAGTGGCCCGGGGCGCGGCGAAGCTCGCCCTGGTAAGGGAGTTGGGGGCGGACGCGGCGGTCGACGCCACTGACCCCGACTGGCCCTCGGCGGCCCGCCAGGCGCTCGGCGGATCCGTCCCGGCCGCCGATGTCGTCCTGGACGGTGTCGGCGGCCAACTCGGCGCCGCCGCCTTCCCGTTGACGGGAAAAGGCGGCCGCTTCTCGGCCCACGGCGCCCCCACGGGCGGCTTCTCCCCCATCGACACGGCCGAGGCCGCCCGCCTCGACATCACCCTCTTCGGCATCGCCGACGTCCAGTTCACCCCTGCCGACCTGCGCCGCTTCGCATCCACCGCGCTCGCCGAGGCCGCGGCGGGGCGGCTGCGGCCGGTGATCGGCGAGGTGTTTCCGCTGGAGCGGGCGGGAGCTGCGCATGCGGCTGTGGAGGGGCGGGGGTTGGTGGGAAAGGTGGTGTTGGGGGTGTGAGGGGGCACATGTGAGCTGCCACGTCTCAGGGTCCAGCAGACCGATGCGGCAGCCCCGGGGCATAGAAATAAATCGGGGTCCGAGCTGTGCCACACGCCGGACATCGTCGACCCCTCTCCCTCTCCCTCCCCCTCTCCCTCTCCCTCTCCCTCGACGCCCAGCGGTCCGACGTAGCACCTCACACCTCTAGGGGCACCCCGGCCTGGCTGGTGGTGCCGTGGTCACCGTCCGGCAACGCGCGGGCAAGGTACGGGTTCGACAGCAAGCGCGGAGGCAGTCCGAGCGCCCCCTTCACCATCCGCAGGGTCATCCCGTACGAATCCACCGCGCGGCTCACGTTGGGAGCGTCGAGGCTTGCGCCCGTGATCAGGCGGTCCAGGTCCACGTAGGCGGAGCGCACGTTCTCGATCCACCGATAGACGTGCAAGTCCCGCTCCCAGTCCTTGGTGTGAGCAGGGGGCAGGATTCTGCTCCAGCGCTGGAACATGCGGGCGCGGATCTCGGGCCGGGTCGGGGTGAGGTGCATGTGCCGGACCAGGTCATACAGAGGGTCCCCGACCATGGCCATCTCCCAGTCGATGATCGTGAGAGCGCGCTTGTCGTCCCGTCGCACCAGGTTCCAGGGGTTCAGATCACCGTGCAGCAGGGTCGACTCTCGCGGCGTCACCCGGTGACGAGCCAGCATCTCCCACAGGCGGCGTGCGTTGGGCAGCCCCAGCACACCGGCCAGGTGTTGCGTCTCCTTGGGCAGCTCGTCCACCATGTGGACGAGCAGCTCACTCAGCCAGTCGAAGAACCGAACGTCGTTGGCAGTGGGATCCAATGGCCGGTAGTCCACGTGGGTCAGAGCCCGGAGTTGGTCGACCAGTCCGTCCGCCTCGTGCGGCAGCAGGCCGTGCACAGGGTGGCTGGGAGGCTGGGCGCTGTCGTGCGGGCCGACATACGTGTGGATCGCGAAAGGGTCGTTCGTATGGCTGGTGCCCAGCGCCAGCACCCGCGGCGCCGCCACGTCGGCTCCGGACCGCTCGATGGCCCGCAGGACGGCGTGCTCGCTGAGGAATGTGGGTTCGCGACGGCTGACGGCAGTTACCTTGCGACGCACCATGACGGGGAAACCGACGCCCGGCACACGCACGACCGTGTTGAGATGCGCGGTGCCTTTGAACACTTGAGCGGCAGGCGCCGCGCCCTCCGCACGCAGGGCGTCGGGCACAGCGGCGTGAGGGAAGTCGGACGGCTCACGCAGCCGTCTGTCGGGCTGCCAGCCGATAGCGGTGACGGCACGCCGGTCGCCGTGCCATTCGCTCCGGGACAACTGCCAGCGGCGCAGGACCCGCTCGATCTCGGCCTCGTCGGGCACGTTGACGAGGCCCAGCGGTTGGGCCGCCGCGTCCAGTGCACGCCGCACCATGTGGGTCGCCATCTCCAGGCATTTCTGGTCGAGCGACACCTCCAGCGACTTCGCCGCACGCATCACATCCGGATACACGGACTGCGCACGTTCGAAAGCGACGTAATGACCGAGATCATTGGCGAGGCCGGCAGCCGCAGCCGGCCTGACCTTCTGAACAGCGTTCGCCCAGGCATCGACGACCTCGTCCCACTGGGACTCCGGGTAGCGCATCCGGACGAGATGCGTGGCCAGGTCGTGCAGCGGGTCGCCGTAGGTCGCGAGTTCCCAGTCGACACAGATCAAGGGCGGTTCGCCGCGGTAGGTGACGATGACGTTGTCGCGGTGCAGATCCGTGTGGAGCAGGCTGTGCGGGCGGCGGGCCATTACGGGCACCCGGTCGGCCAGCCGTACCAGGGCGTCCTCCGGGATACCCAGAGCGGCGAACAGTCCGCCGAAGTCACGCCAATTGGGCCGACGGATCTGCCGGTCGGTGAGATGCGCCAGCGTGCGCAGGAACCCTTGACTGTCCTTGTTGCTGGGCGGCCACCCGTCCGGCAGCGGCGGTAACACTTCCTTGCGCACCTTTGACATCTGCGCCAGCAGTCCTGCCATCGCCTTCACCAGCACGGTGTCCACAGGCTTGCCGTTCGGGCAGATCGCGGAGAGCGGGAGGCCCTCCACATAGCTGTGCACAGCTGTCCGGCCACGGCTGGCGACGCAGCGCGGTACGTGCGGGAGAGTGCCCTCGACCGCACGGAGAATGTCCACTTCGGGCCACGTCCTGATGACCACCGGCAGCGCTTCCAGTCTGCGCGTCCGCACGATCACAGAGGTGCCCGGATCGCAGTTCACGTGGCGCGCCATGGCCTCGGTCAGCGGCAGTACGTAGTTCCGGTTGTGATGGCCGCCGCTCATCACTCCGTGCTGTTTCGCCAGCCGTACGAACGTGTCGTAGGCATCGTTGGCGATACGTTGCTCCCTGGGCACAGGCCCGGGCGCAGGAGACGCGCCCAATGGCCACCCCTGGAAGTGAAGGTGAGCACACCCTAGCCGGGCCGGGGAACCCTCACGAGCGGAGGCCTGAACGGGTTGGTCTCAATGAGGTAACTGGTGAACCAGATGAGCCTCTCGAGGAAACCCGCGCTGTCACCCTCCTCCGCGCGGTCCTGCGGTTTGCACCTTCGCTCCACGAGCAGCGTGGAGGCGGTGACGGACGCCAACTGCCTGAAAAGGCCGCGTCGAGAACTCAGAGTTCACCCCGCAGCACCCGCAGAACCGGCTCCAGCGACCCCACCACGTCCTCGGCCCCGGCATCCCGCAGCAGCTTTTCCTTGGTTCCGTTACGCGCGTAGCCAAGGAACGGAACCCCGGCGCGCTGGGCGGCGAGGAAGTCCGACGGGGTGTCGCCGATCATGAGGGCGGCCGATGGGGCGGAGCCCAGGTTGCTCAGGGCACGGTTGAGGCAGTGCGGGTGGGGCTTGAGATGGTCCAGGTTGCGGGTGCGGCCGTAGACGTTGGGGGCGAAGCACTCGGTGAGGCCGCGGCTCTCCAGATAACGGGCCACCACGCGCGGGGAGTTGTTGGTGGCCACCGCGAGGCGGACGCCGACGGCGGTCCAGGTCCGTATCAGGGGGTCGGCGAACGCGGTCGGCCAGGCGGACGGTACGGCCTTGAGTTCGTGCTGGGTGAGCAGTTCCTCGAGCTCGGCCACCAGGTCGCTGTGCGGATGCCGCTTGTTGACCACGCGCAGCACGAGATGCGGATCGGGATGGACCCGTTCCTCCTCGCTCAGCAGCCCTCGCAGCCCCTGCTCCTCCAGCCACTCCACCAGGTTCCTCGCCACGTCCTCCGCCGAATGCCCCGCGAACAGCCGGCAGATCGGCCCGTCGAAGTCGAAGAGGACGAAGCGAGCACGGTCGATCACCTGCCGCAGGTTCTCTGTCTCTGTGGTCACTGTCTCTGTGGTCACCGGCTCGGTCTGCGCTGTATGAGGAGTCACTAGGAGAGTGTCAGGTCCGTGGTGATGGTTTCCCAGAGGGCGTTGAACCACTTCTGGGATTCCTTCACGAACGAGGCGTCCCGAGGACCGGTCGGCTTCTCGAAGGAGAAGAGGAGCGACGAGGAGCCGACGGCGTCGTACATGTCGAGTACTCCTCCGCTGTCCACCGTCTCCTCGCGCCTGGTGATCATGTAGTACGCGATCAGCGCCTCCGACTCGTTGAGGAGGTACAGCTTCACCGGCGGCGTGAACGGCAGGGCGCGGAAGGTCACGTGGACGTCGATGCCGTGCGAGTGGCGCAGGGTCTGCAGGTTGTGGCGCAGGACGTGCCCCTGGGCGTTGCGCTGGGCGAGCCAGCGCTTGTGGACCGCGTCGTCGTCGGTGCGGCCCTCGACCGGGACCGGGAACGCCAGGGTGATGTCCCGGGAGGGCAACAGGATCCGTACGTCGATCGACTCCGGGCGGATGGCGCCCTCGTGGATCAGGCGTACCGGTTCGCCGAGAGCCACCATCAGGGTCTCCGCGGTGAGACACGCCGCGTCTATGCGGACGTGCGGGGCAGCGAACGCCTCGGCGAGGCGCGGCGCGAGGCCCACCATCGTCGTCTGGGGTTCGTCGCGGGCGGGTGACACGTCCGCGATCCGCGGCGGGCTGCCCCTGCCGGTGTTGCTGAGCAGCCCGTCTCTCTGAAGTGAGCTGAGGGCCTGGCGGACGGTGCCGCGCTCGACGCCGAACTCGTCCGCCAGCTCCGCCTGGGTGGGCAGGCGGTCGCCCGCCTTGAGGTCCCCGGCACGGATCCGGTCCCGCAGGACGCCGGCGATCTCCTGGGACGAGAGCCTTCTGTCACCGTTCACTGCCACGTTCTCCTGGGTCACAACCAAACGCTACAACTCCCATCCATCTATGGGGAGTTGTTTAAAAGTTGTTTATGAGTGCCTGCCAAGTGGGGACAACTTAAGCATAGTTGGTCGCCAACTTCACCAAGTTGGCGGAAGTTTTGCTTCCCCCTTTTTCACCTCCCCCAGAAGCAGGAGGAACCACCATGCCTGTCATCGCCCTCCTCTCCACCGTCTTCGTCGTCGGCTTCGAGCAGCTCGTCCAATGGCACTACGGCCCCGCGGGCATCGTCGGACTCCTGCTGCTCACCATCGGGATCAAGGCGAAGAGCCCCACCTGCAGCTCCATCGGGGCAGTCGTCCTGGCCCTGATCGTCACGGGCCCGGCCCTCTGACCCGCATGCAGCCGCATGTATCCGAACCCGACAACCCCCCGCCCAGGAGACCTCAGCTCGTGAGCAGCAGCTCCGAGCTGATGGTCTCCCACAGTGCGTTGAACCACAGGTGGGACTGCTCGACGAACGTCGTGTCCCGCAGCCCCGTCCCCTGCATGAAGGGGAACAGCATGGACTGGGTGCCCTGGACGTCGTACATCTCCAGGTGCACATGGTCGATCTCCTCCTCGCGCTTGGCGAGGGTGTAGTACGCGAAGAGCGCCTCGGACCCGTTGAGCAGATACAGCTTCACGGGCGGCGTGAAGGGGAGCGCGCGGAAGGTGACGTTGACCTCGATGCCGTGCGTGGCACGCAGCGCGAGCAGGTTGTGGCGCAGGACCTGACCCTGGGCATTGCGGTTGGCAAGCCAGTTGCGCTGAAGCCGGTCGTCCTTGGACCCGCCGCCGCCCGACGCATTCACCGGAATCGGGAAGGCCAGCGGGATGTCACTGCTGGGGAGCAGCACCCGGACGTCGATCCTGGCCGGTTTTATTCGCTCGGCGTGGATCTGACGGAGCGGCTCGCCCAGGGCGAGGGTGAGTGAGATGGACGTCAGGCACAGCGCGTCGATCTCCACATGAGGGGCCGCGAAGGCCTCCGTTATCCTCGCGCCGAGCGCCACCGTGGTGGGCTGCGGCGGGGCTTCGGGCCCGGTCAGAACCCTGCCCCGGTCGTCAGCGACGGTCGCCGGGCTGCCTTTGGAGACATTGACGAGCAGTCGCTCCGACTGCAGGATGCGCAGCGCCTGCCGTACGGCGCCACGCTCGACGCCGAACTCGTCCGCCAGCTTGGCCTGGGTGGGCATGCGCTGGCCGGCCCGCAGCTGACCGGACCTGATCCGGCTGCGCAGCTCGTCGGCCACCTCGCGGTGCGATGCCAGTGGCCGTGGTGACCTGTTTCGCCCATTGGCGGCGGCGTGTTCCGGGTCCACGACCAAACCCTACAACTTCCCGCCATCTTTGGGCAGTTACGGGATAGGTGGTTATGAGTCGACCCAACGCGGAGATAACTATGAATAAGTTGGTCACCAACTTAGGCAACATGGTCAAGCTTCCAGGGGGTTGGCCGCCAGGGTCGCAAGTGTCGACCAGGTGGACGGTTCCCAGCGGTTCCCAGCCGAGGTTCGCCTCCCCGTCCCCCAGGAGGGACCGTCATGCCGCTCGTCGCCCTCGTAGTCGCCGCCCTCGCCATCGGATTCGAACAGCTCATCCAATGGAAGTACGGGCCGATGGGAATCATCGCGTTCGTCGCGCTGACCATCGGCATCAAGGCCAAGAACACCATGCTCAGCGGCATCGGAGCTGTGATCATCGTGATGCTGCTCGCCCAGTCCGGCTGATCGGGCGCCACCGTCCGGACAGTCCGGCTGACCGGGCTCCCTCCCTGGAGGGGAGCCGGGAGCTCGGTCAGTCAGCACCACCCACAACCACAACTGAACAGCAAGTAGCTACGGATCAACGGCACCACCGGCATGGAAGGAGCCCGCGGAAGGAGCACGGCCGCACAAGAAGAACAGAGGATCGCAGTCGGTTCAGCAGACCGCGGTCAGAAGATGTCCGGGCACCACGGTCGCCTGGACGTTCGCAGCAGGGCGTCGGCCACGGAGCCGGCGCCCGCTCGTTCTTCCCGGACCCGGCCGAGCGCCACGAGCCGCGCCGCCGACTCGTCGCCCAGCCACAGCCGCGCCAACTCACCCACATCCAGCGTGAGTTCGGCATCCAGCGTGGTCGGCGCACAGGACGCCCCGTCAGGCCCGGCGTCCAGCCGGTACCGCCCGGCCGACAGCCCGTCCCGGTCGGTCACCTCCAGCACCAGCGTCCCCGTACCCCCGTACGTCCGCGCCTCCAGAGCCCGTACGACGTCCAGGATCCGCACCCACAGCCAGTCCGACTGTGCGGTGATGCGGGCGGCCCGCGGGTCGGGCAGGAACTGCGGCAGCAGGTCGTCGGGGGCGCGCCAGCCCGTCTTGACCTTGGTGATCCAGTCGATCGAGCAGAGGTACTGCCACAGGGCGCGCTCCGCCGCCGGCGTCGCCGCGATCAGCCAGTTCACATCCACCGTGTTGTGCGGCTGCTTGTCGTGCCACGTGTCGTCCGACTCGTAGGAGACAAGGCCCTCGACCTCGCCGGTCACCGAGCGGTACACGGCGTAGAACGGTTCCGTCCACGCCGAGCTGTCCAGTTGCAACACGCCCGTGTTGGTCTGCCACCAGCGCTCGTCGCGGCTGACCGCGCCGGGCTGCGCGCGCCTGAGCCGTTCGTGCAGTTCGGGACCGGTCTTGCGGACGTCCTCGCCGTCGACGAGGTCGATACGGCCGCCGTCGGCCGGGCCCGACCAGCGGCGGTCCAGGCCAGTCCTCGGCACCTCGATGGTCCACTCGGCGGTGGAGGTGGCGGGGCCGAAGCCGTACCGGCCGTAGATCGGGTACTCGGCGGCGATCAGGGTCGCCACCACGTCACCCCGCTCCTTCGCCGCCGCGAGGTCCGTCGCCATCATGCGGGTGAGGAGGCCCCGGCGGCGGTGTGTGGCGGTGACGGTGACGTTCGAGATCGCGTCCGCCGGGACGGGGGTGCCGCCCACGGTGGTGAGCTCCTGCGGGAACGACCTGAAGGTCGCGACGGTGCGGCCGGCGTCGAACGCGGCGAGGGTGCGCTCCGGGACGATGTACGAACTCCGGCCCCGGATCTCCGCCTCCGAGACCGCGGGCGAGCGCAGGAAGCCCGTGTTCAGCGCGCGGATCCAGTCCGGTATCTCGGCCTCGGTGATCGCTCGTACGTCGATGGCGTCGCGATGGGTCATGAGGCCACGCTAGGTGTACGAGGGTGGGGGTGTCGCGGGGATTTTCTCGCCCCCTCCGCCCCCTGCCCGTCCCTCTTTCCCGGGGGTGTGACGGACGCGTCCGTCACACGAGCAGGTCCTCGACCTGCGCTTCGCCCTCGCGGTACCTGCGGGCGATCTCCGCGCTGCAGTCGTCGGCGGTGCGCTGGAGCTGCTGGCGGCGCCGGGAGACCTGCTGCTCGTACCGTACGAGCCGGCCCATTCCCGCGCCCAGCTCTTCGTCCGTACGGGCTTCGAGGTCGGACAGTTCCACCTCGGAGAGCATGTCCGAGGCCAGCCGCCGGTACTCCTCGCCGTGCGGCGTGCCCACCGTCACATGGCGGGCCGAGGAACGGTGCCGGGCGGGTGCGTCCGTGAGGATCTCCGAGAGCCGCTCGACGACCGACGGCTCCCCGGAACCGACCACCCGCGGCTGCCCCGCGCCGTGCGCCCGCAGTCCCCCGCGGCGCGCCAGCTCGGCCCGCAGGATGTCGATGCGCCCCTGGAGCAGCCGTCGCACATAGCTGAGGTCGGCCTCGTCCCGCTGGGCGTCCCGGCGCAGCACGCGCAGCTCGGCCAGCCGCAGTACGGCCAGGTCGTGCCGCGGACCTTCCGGGGACGGGGGTACCTCCCGCTCGAACGGAGCCGAGAGTGGAGGAGGACTGTCGGTGCGCTGCACCGGCGGCCGGGCCGTGGCCGTCAACCCCGCCGCATGCGCTGTCCGTCCCGCCCGCGGGCTCGTACGGGTCAGTGACACGACCCCGGGCGGCTGCCCACTACTCGGTGTGCTCATGTGCCTCTACCGTCCCCTCGACCGGCGCGGTCCGTCCCATGCATGCGCCATGAATGCGCCCATGAATGCACCGCAACACCCCGCATGGTGCCACCCCTGGTGGTCGCTATGTGACCGAGTGCCCCCGATCGGCCCCAGATGGGGGTTTGGCGAACCGGGAAATCACACGAAGGGCCCGCACAGAGCCCCCGTACGCGCGCACGGCATGATGGTCCGCATGCGTGCGGTGGTGCAGAGAGTGGACGGCGCGAGCGTCGTCGTCGAGGGCGAGACGGTCGGCGAGATCAGCGGAGAGGGACTGTGCGTCCTCGTCGGGGTCACCCATGACGACACCAAGGAGAAGGCGGCCCAACTCGCCCGCAAACTCTGGTCGGTTCGCATGCTGAGCGAGGAGCGGTCCTGCTCGGACATCGACGCGCCGCTGCTGGTCATCAGCCAGTTCACGCTGTACGGCGATGCCCGCAAGGGCCGTCGCCCCACCTGGAACGCGGCCGCCCCGGGCGATGTCGCCGAGCCCCTGGTCGACGAGGTGGTCGCCCAACTCCGCGCCCTGGGGGCGACGGTGGCGACGGGCCGGTTCGGCGCGCAGATGCGCGTCTCGCTGACGAACGACGGCCCGTTCACCGTCCTGCTGGAGATGTAGCCGCGGCTACGGCTCGACCACGACCTCCTGCGCAGCCGCCGTCGAGTCCGCGAGCAGCGGCGCGTCCAACGGCACGTTCCGCTTGATGACCGCGAGAGCGATCGGGCCCAGCTCGTGGTGGCGGACCGAGGTGGTGATGACGCCGATCTTGCGACTGTCGGGGCCTTCGTCCGCGCGGCGCAACTCCGTGCCCGGCGGCGGGAGATGGACCTCGCTGCCGTCGAGGTGGAGGAAGACGAGCCGGCGCGGGGGCTTGCCCAGGTTCTGGACCCGGGCGACGGTCTCCTGTCCCCGGTAGCAGCCCTTCTGCAGATGCACCGCGCTGCCGATCCAGCCCAGCTCGTGCGGGATGGTGCGGTGGTCGGTCTCGAAACCGAGGCGCGGCCGGTGGCTCTCGACGCGCAGCGCCTCGTACGCGAGCAGCCCGGCCGCCGGACCGCTCTTGGCGGCGTACGACTCCAGCTCCGTACGCGGGAGGAAAAGATCGCGTCCGTGCGGCGTCTCGCGTACGACGACGCCGTCCGGGACCTCGGCGATCGATCCCGCCGGCAGGTGCACGAGGGCGAACTCGGCCGTCCGGTCGGCGACTTCGACCCGGTAGAAGAACTTCATGGACTCCAGGTACGCGATCAGCGCGTCCTGGCTGTCGGGTTCCACGTGGATCCAGGTCGTGGTGCCGTCGTCGACGAGGTACAGCGCGTGCTCGATGTGGCCGTTCGCGGAGAGGATCAGCGCTTCGGTGGCACGGCCCGCCGGGAGGTCCGTCACATGCTGGGTGAGCAGCAGGTGCAGCCAGGTGAGCCGGTCGTCTCCGGTGACCGTGACAACGCCGCGGTGCGAGAGGTCCACGAAACCGGTGCCGTCGGCGAGGGCACGCTGTTCGCGGAACAGGTCTCCGTAATGGGCGGCGACGCCTTCGTCCACACCCTCGGCGGAGACGGCGCCGGGCAGGGACAGCAGAGGGCTCTTCATATGGACAGCCTACGACGTGGTAGTTGAATTCTTGAGCGAGCAGTCCTTGCAGAGGCCGAAGATCGCGAAGTGCTTCAGGTCCGTCTCGAAGCCGAACCTCTCGCGGAGCTTGGCGGTGAACTCGGCGGCGATCTTGGTGTCGGCCTCGATGACGTTCTTGCAGTCCCGGCAGACCAGGTGGATGTGGTGGTGGCGGTCGGCCAGGTGGTACGTCGGCGCGCCGTGCCCGAGATGCGCGTGGCTGACCAGACCGAGCTCCTCCAGGAGCTCCAGCGTCCGGTAGACCGTCGAGATGTTCACGCCCGAGGCCGTTCTCCGTACCTCGACCAGGATGTCGTCCGGGGTGGCGTGCTCCAGCGTGTCCACCGCTTCGAGCACAAGTTGCCGCTGCGGAGTCAGCCGGTAACCGCGCTGCCGCAGATCGCTCTTCCAGTCGGTGCTCACCACGCGCCCAGTGTAGGCCGCGGCTACGGAGTCAGGATCTCTCGTACGCGGGTGACGATGTTCTCGAGGACGAAGGGCTTGGGGAGGAAGACCACCGGGACGTCGTGGCCGTCGTCGCGCAGGATGCGGGCGACCTCCAGGCTGTCGAAGTCCGGCAGGCGGACGTCGAGGACGACGAGGTCGGGGAGCTCCGCGTACGCGGTGTTCAGCGCGGCCACGCCGGTGGCGACAGCGGTGACGTCGAAGCCGGCCAGGCGGAACGTTTCCGCGAGCTGCTCGCGGACGGCGTACTCGTCATCGACGACGAGCACCTTGGCGCTGGAAGCACTGGAAGCGTCGGGAGCCTCGGGAGCACTGAGGGCGCCGTGAGCGCCATGGGTACTGCGGGAAACAGCTGTAGGGCCGGTCACCCCAGCAGAGTGTCCGGCCCGGATCAGAACAACGTGAAGTTCGTCTTTGTGAGGCGTAAGACCGTCGCCCTCGGACCTGATGTCGTCCTACATGAAGCAGGCGGTCTACTTGAAGAAGGCGATGCCGTCGTCCGGCATGTCGTCCGGGAGGGCCTTGGCCCAGCGTTCGACGTCCTCCGGGGTGACGACCTTCTTCAGGTGCGCGGACATGTAGGGGCGGAGCTCGACCTCGGGGGTCTGCTTCTCGCCGACCCACATGAGGTCGCTCTTCACGTACCCGTACAGCCGCTTGCCACCGGTGTACGGACCCGAGGCGGCCGTGCGCGCCACCGCATCCGTGACCAGGTCGACCTGCGGCTGCTTGGCGGCAAGGTCGCCGTACCAGATCTCGACGACACCGTCGTCGCGGGTCATCACGACCTCGACCTTGCGGCTGGGGTCGATCCGCCAGAAACCGAACTCGGACTCCAGGGGCCTGACCTTGTTCCCGTCGGCGTCGAGCACCCAGGTGTGCGAGTGGTACTCCAGGAAGTCCCGCCCGTCATGGGTGAAGGTGACCTCCTGCCCGAAGTTGCACTTCTCGGAGCCGGGGAAGTCGTGGACACCCGCGCCTGCCCAGTTGCCGAGCAGGAAGGCAAGGGGGAGCAGGTCCTTGTGCAGGTCGGACGGGATCTCGATCATGAGCAGCTTTTCTTCGTGGTGGTCAGCGCTGGCCCTGGTACAGCTTCTTCACGGTCAGCCCGGCGAAGGCGAGAACGCCGACGCAGACAAGGGCGAGCAGGGCTTCGAAGAATGCCTCAAGCACGGGGTGCTCCTCGGGTGACACGGTGAAGGCGATACAGGGCCGGGCCCCAGCTTAGACGGCTGGGGCCCGGCCTTCTCTCTCAGGTCCGCCTGGGCGGCGTCGACGGCTGGTCCTCGGCCGGCGGTTGCTCCGCGTGACGGCTGACCCTCGGTCGGCGGTGACGGCTGGTCCTCGGCCACGGTGACGGCTGACTCGCGGCCGGCGGTGACGGCTCGACGATTCGGAGTACCACCCGACTGGTACCACCCGACTAGCATTCGGACATGGCGAAGAAGCTCGTGATCAAGGTGACGGCGGGGGCCGACGCCCCCGAGCGCTGCTCCCAGGCCTTCACGGTCGCTGCGGTGGCCGTGGCCAGCGGTGTCGAGGTGTCCCTGTGGCTGACCGGCGAGTCCGCGTGGTTCGCGCTGCCCGGCCGCGCCGCCGAGTTCGAGCTGCCGCACGCGGCGCCGCTGCCCGATCTGATCGACTCGATCCTGCTGGCCGGCCGCCTCACGCTGTGCACCCAGTGCGCGGCCCGGCGGGACATCGCGGAGAAGGACGTCATCGAGGGCGTACGGATCGCGGGAGCGCAGGTGTTCGTGCAGGAGGCGATGGCGGAGGAGACCCAGGCGCTCGTCTACTGAGGCGCGGTTACTCCTGCACCCAGAGGCAGAACGGGTGTCCCGCCGGGTCGAGGAGGACGCGTACGTCCTCCTGCGGCTGGTAGTCGGCGAGCCTGGCGCCCTCGGCGAGGGCCCGTGCCGTCTCCGCGGCCAGATCGTCCACCTCGATGTCGAGGTGGAGCATCATGCGCTGGTCGCCCGGTCCTGCGGGCCAGACCGGCGGGACGTAGCCGCGCGAGGTCTCGAACGCGAGCGCGGTGCCGCCCCCCGGTGGGCCGATCAGCATCCAGTCGGGCTCCTCCGCGCGGACCACATAGCCGAGGAGCCGTCGGTAGAACCCGGCGAGCGCATGCGCATCAGGTGCCTCGAAGGCGACCGTCGACAGCCTCACGCTCACACGTACCCCCGTATGACAGATGACCGGATGACGGATGGCCGTACGACACATGGCCCGATGACGGATGACCGTACGACAGATCACCCGATGACGGGTGGCCGTACGACAGACGACCGTACGACTGGGTCGGCCATTACGGTCCCCGCCGCTTCTTCCCGTCCAGCTCGTCCCACCAGTCGTCGGACTTGGGGTCGCCGGAGGGGTCGTCCCACCACCGGTCGTCAGGGCCGCGCCGGTTGGCGGCCATCGCGGCGACCGGCGGGATGATCATGGCCACGACGCACATGCCGACCGCCACCGGGACCGACCAGAGACGGACGACTCCCCAGGCCAGGACGAACAACCCGATGCACGTCCCCATCATGGCGAAGTAGACGTGCCGCCGTCGTGCGTACATAGGTCCAGGGTAGGCCCGCCCCGCCGCAGCCGTAGAGGGGCAGGCCCGAGCGCCCGGGCACGGCGAAAGGCCGTACCCCGGCGCCCGGAGTACGGCCCTTCAGTTGCTGCTGGTGCCGCTGGTGCCGCTGGTGTCAGACGGCGATGGCGACCTCGGCGAGGCCGCCCGTCTGGGCGACGACCGTGCGGTCCGCGGTGCCCCCGGGGACCAGGGCCCGTACGGTCCAGGTGCCCTCCGCCGCGTAGAAGCGGAACTGGCCCGTGGCGGAGGTCGGGACCTCCGCGGTGAACTCACCGGTCGAGTCCAGGAGGCGGACGTAACCGGTGACGGGCTCGCCGTCACGGGTCACCTGCCCCTGGATCGTGGTCTCACCGGGCTTGATCGTCGAGGCGTCGGGACCGCCGGCCTTCGCTCCACACATATTTCGTTTCCGTCCTTCAGGCCTTGACTTGCCGTTCTTGCCGGATTACTTGCTGGCGCCGAGCTCGATCGGCACACCGACGAGGGAGCCGTACTCGGTCCAGGAACCGTCGTAGTTCTTGACGTTCTCGACACCGAGGAGCTCGTGCAGCACGAACCAGGTGAGCGCGGAACGCTCACCGATGCGGCAGTACGCGATCGTGTCCTTGGCCAGGTCGACCTGCTCGTCGGCGTAGAGCTCCTTCAGCTCGTCGTCCGACTTGAAGGTGCCGTCGTCGTTGGCGTTCTTCGACCACGGGATGTTGCGCGCGGACGGGATGTGGCCCGGACGCTGCGACTGCTCCTGCGGCAGGTGGGCCGGCGCGAGCAGCTTGCCGCTGAACTCGTCGGGCGACCGCACGTCGACCAGGTTCTGCGAACCGATGGCCGCCACGACGTCGTCGCGGAAGGCGCGGATCGCGGTGTTCTGGGCCTTGGCCTTGTAGTCGGTCGCGGCGCGCTCGGGCACCTCGACGACCAGGTCGCGGGAGTCGAGCTCCCACTTCTTGCGGCCGCCGTCGAGAAGCTTCACGTTCTCGTGGCCGTACAGCTTGAAGTACCAGTAGGCGTACGACGCGAACCAGTTGTTGTTGCCGCCGTAGAGCACGACGAGGGTGTCGTTGCCGATGCCCTTCTCCGACAGGAGCTTCTCGAAGCCCTCCTGGTCGATGAAGTCACGGCGGACCGGGTCCTGGAGGTCCTTCGTCCAGTCGATCCGGATGGCGTTCTTGATGTGGTTCTTCTCGTACGCTGACGTGTCCTCGTCGACCTCGACGATGGCCACGCTGGGGTCATCCAGGTGGTCCTGGACCCAGTCGGCGTCTACCAGGACGTCGCTGCGGCTCATGCTCGTTCTCCTCCGGGGCAGTTGCGGCGGGGCGGGGCGTTGGCGTTCAGGAGAGGGTGCGCGGTCATGCCGATGGCGGCCGGCCGGCGCAGGGGTGGCCCTGACGCGAGAGGTCAAAGGGCCCGGCTCGCGGAAGTAACGACGCTTCCGCTCAGAAAGTGCGACAGAGCATGGCGGCGACGCGGCAGAGGTCCACTGCCCGCCGCTTCGTGAAATCCGCCTGTCCCCTCGACCGGAGGACGCTCAAATTGCACTGCATGTCCACGATCGTAGGGACGGACCGCCGCAGATGTCACCGGCGTGTCGCATGCTGAGACGCGATCGTCCGCGATGTGGGAAGGATGAATCGCCAGGGCCATGTCCGTACGGTTCCCGGGCACCTGTGTGCGCTCCGCACCCGCCACCCATCTGCAGGACGGACGGGGACGTCTCGCCCTTCGGACCGTACGCCCCGCCCGAAGGCCTCAAGCCCGGCTTCGGGGAGCCCTGCCCGTTCGGCCCGGTATCCCACCCTGGAACCCTGCCTGTTCGGCCCGGCACCCCCACCCGGGAACCTGCCCGTTCGGCCCGGCTACCCGACCCCGGAGCCCTCCTACCCGACCAGCCTGACGTCCGAACCCTTCACCGAGATGTCTACGCCGTCCTTGGCCACCTCGACCTTGTCGAGCTGGATGCCGCCGGGCAGGTCGTCGATCTTCTGCTCGAAGTCGGTGACCGAGCGGACCGTGTCCTCGGCGAGGTCGACGCCCAGGCTCGGCAGGGAGTCGGCGTGCACCTTCACCGTGTCGCCCTCGACGCTGACCGAGCTGAGCACGGAGACCGGCTGGGGCAGCTTGGTGCCGAAAACGGTCGCCTCGACGGTGACCTTGATCTTGCCGTTGCCGCCGTCGGAGAGGCCGACGACCTGGGCGGTGACTCCCGTCGTGACGTCCGTGGTCTCGGTCTTGGCGGCCTTGAGCAGCTCGGCGTACGAGATGGTCGCGGTGCCGGTGGCGGTGTTGGCGGTGGCGGTGCTGTAGCTGCCGCTGAAGACGACGCCGTGCATCTCGGCGTTGAGGTCGTCGATGCGGATGGTGCCGGCGGCGGCGCCCGTACCGCTTGTCGACGCCTCGTAGTCCTTGATGCCGATCTTCACGTCGTCGAGCTCGCCGCCAAGGGCCTGGGTGAGGAAGGGGAAGCCCTCGATGGTCACGTCGGGGGTGCTGGTCAGGCCCTCGGTGGTCTTGATCCGGTTCGCTGCCTCGTCCTCCGCGAAACCGACCGCCACCCGGTCCGCGATGACGAACAGACCGCCAAGGATGACGGCGACGACCAGGAATATTCGCAGTGCACGCATGCTCGCTGTTTCCCCAACCCCGGCCCTGTGCCGACGATCCGTGACGACCCCCGAAACGGCCGAATGGCCGCCGAACGCCGAGCCTATCCCCGCGGGACCCCCTGATCGGGAGCCCTTTCGAACAGTTGTCGATCAGCTGTGACGAACGACCGGCTGCCAGGTCCCACAGCCGGCAGACAGGAAGCACAGGCTGTGGGCGGGGTGGTTCACGTCCGGTGGCCAGGCACCAGACATCAGCCGAACGCGACCCGCTCCAGCCAGAAGTCGAGCAGCCCGGCGTCGCCCTCGACGTCCAGGGAGCCGTCGGCCACGGAGCGGCGGCGGTAGACGGCCAGCAGGAGTTCGGACAGTGGGCCCCGGACCGTCACCGCGGCGGGCTCGGCCGACCGGCGCCAGGCGAGCACGTCGCCCGTCAGGTCCACCAGCCAGGACGCCTCGCCGTCCCCCCGTACGTCGGTGGCTTCGAACCGCAGGGTGCGGCCGGGGCCGAGGAGCTCCCGCTGTCCCGGGTGGAAGTCGAGCATCTCGGGCAGCGAGCCCAGTTCCATCCACTCGTCGAGGCCGTCGGCCGCCACCTCCGGCGCGAGCACGTACGCGCCCTTGAGCGCCAGGACCGCGTCGGCCCGGTGGAGGGCGGTCTCATGGGTCATGCGACGCGCGAAGAAGTACGGGTTCCGCGGGCCCCTGGGAAGCGGCGTCCACACGTCCGCGTCGGGACCGGCCTTGCGGAGGGTGGCCGAGAACTGCTCGGCGCCCTCGGTGAGCCAGTCGGCGAGCATCACCGGGTCCTCCCCGGCGTACGGGGAGAGATCACGGAAGTCGAGGTCGGGCGGCGGCTGCGCGGCACGGGTGCGGACGATCTCCTCGGCCCAGCGCTGGCCACCGCCCAGGTGGCGCACCAGTTGGTTGACGGTCCAGCCGGGGCAGGACGGCACCTCGGCGGCGAGGTCCGCGCCGGGAAGGACGGCCGCGAGGAATCCGGCCTGCGTGACGATCTCGGCGCAGCAGCGCTCGAAGCCCAGCCCCTCGCCCACTGCCGTGAACGGTTCCTCGCCCACTGCCGTGAACGGTTCCTCCCCCACTGACGGTCCCTCGGCCCCCGCCGTGAGCGGCTCTCCATCCACTGCCGTGAACGGCTCCTCGTACATGCATGTCCTCTCGGTAGGGGCGCCGCCGGGCCGTCAGGCGGTTCAGGCGAAGGCGCGCCCCAGCAGATAGACGGCCGGGGCCGCGGCGGCCAGCGGAAGGGCCACGCCCGCGGTGAAGTGGACGAAACGGGACGGGTAGTCGTAGCTGGCGACCCGGTGGCCGACCAGCGCGCAGACGCCCGCGCCGAGGCCGATGAAGGCGCCCTGCGTGCCGACGTCGGTCATCGCGCCGACCGCGATTCCGGCGCCGGTGGCGGCCAGCAGCGCGACCACCACGGAGGCCGCCGTGGGCAGCGGCAGCGCGCGGGCGAGAACCGCCACGGCGACCGCGACGGCGCCCACCGACACGGCGTCCGGCTCGGCCGCGAGATACCCGGTCGCGATGATCGCAAGCGCCGCCGAGACGACGGTCGCCATCAGCCCGGACATCCGTGTGTCCGCGTCGGCGTGACTGCGCAGCTGGAGTACGAGGGTGAGCAGCACCCAGACCCCAAGGGTGCCGAGGATCGCGGCGGGCGCGTTCTCCCGGCCCGCGGCGAGCAGCGCCACGTCGGCGGTCAGCGCGCCCGCGAACGCCAGCGCGATGCCCTGCCGGGCGGGCCACATCCCGTTCAGCCGGAACCATCCGGCCGCGGTGACGGCCTGCAGCAGCACGAGGGGTACGACGAGGGCGTACTCCCCGATCGCCGCCGTACCGGAGAGCAGCAGCCCGAGCAGCGCGGTGAGCCCGGCGGGCTGGATCCCGGGTTCGATGATGGGCGAGCGGCCCTCGGCACGGGCGCGCTGGGCGTCGGTGACGCGGGGGTTGCCGGTGATGGTCGGGGGGCCGTAACCGGGGCCGGCCTCGGCGGCAGGGGCGTACTCGTCCACCTGGGGCTGCGGTTGCGGCTCGCGGGCCCAGCCGTGGGCAGCGGCGGCCGCGCCCTCCGGCGGGAGTGGCTGGTGTGCGGGCGTGGCGGCTGCGTACCCGTACGCAGCCGACTCCCCGTAACTCTGGCCCTGCGGGACGCCGTACGCCTGCTGGTATCCCTGGGGCGGCAGGTACGCGGTGTCCGGCGCGGAGACCACGGGGGCATGGGTCTGGGTCTCCCAGGTCTGCCCCTCCCACTGCTGGGTGTGCTGCTGCCAGTCGGGCTGCGGCGCGGGCTGCTGATGCTGCTGCGGGGGCTGAGGCTGCTGCGGGGGCTGCTGATATGGGTCATAGCCCTCGTACGGGGGCTGGTACTGCGGATCGTGGGGCTGGTTGCTCATCGTCTCGGTCACCCTCCTGCGAACGGCGGGAGCACCTCGACCGTGCCGCCCTCGGCCAGCCGTACCGTCTCATGCCCGCGGGTTCCCACGGGGTCACCGTCGATGAGGAACGAGCATCGCCGCAGCACGCGGACGAGTTCGCCGGGGTGTCGCTCGCGGGCCGTGTCGAGCGCCTCGGCGAGTGTCTCGGCCTCGTACGGCTCCTCGGCGACGCCGGCGGCGGACTTGGCCGCGGCCCAGTAACGCACCGTGCCCTTTGCCATCACGTTCCTCAGTCAGTCGTCGGTCGATGGTCGCTGTGAACACGGCCAGGCTAGCCCGCGCGGGTGGCGGCCCATTCCCCGATGCGGGCCAGCAGCTCGTCGTCCGCGGCGTGCTCGGCGTGACCCATGCCACGCTCCAGCCAGAGTTCGGCGTGCCCGGCGGCCGCCGCGGCCAGCATCCGCGGGTGGTCGACGGGGAAGTAGCCGTCGGTGTCCCCGTGGACGATCAGCAGGGGTGTGGGCGCGATCAGCGGGACCGCTTCGACCGGGGAGGCCGGGACCGGGTTCCAGCCGCGGCCATGGATCCGGGTGTGCAGACAGCAGCGGGTGACGGCACGGCCCACCGGCTGGGTCACCAGCCAGTGCACGCGCCGCATGGGGGCCGTACCCCGGTAGTACCAGCGGGCCGGTGCGCTCACCGAAACCACCGCGTCCGTACGCGCTTGCGTGGTTCCCCGGGACTCCTGCCCCGCAGCCCCGTACTCCGTGGTTCCCCCGAACTCCTGCCCCGCAGCCCCGTACAGCGCGGCGTGCCGCAGCACCACGGAGCCGCCCATCGAGAAGCCGACGGTCACGACCCGCTGGTGCCCGAGCTCGCGCGCCCAGGCGACCACGGCGGCCAGGTCGTGGACCTCGCGGTCGCCGACGGTGGAGCGGCCGCCGGATCTGCCGTGACCGCGGAAGGAGAACGTGAGAACCGCCGCATTCCGGGACAGGGCGTCCGCCGCGCGGCGCACGTGCGCGCGGTCCAGATCGCCTGTGAAACCGTGCGCGACGACGATCGCCAGGTCACCTGATGGCCGCGTTCCAGGGGTGTACGCCGCATCAATCGTGACCCCGTCGACCGTGCGCAGAAACCTCCGCAAAGGGGTGCGGGGGGTCGTCTCAAGGGATGGACGAAGGAAAGATCCCGTGACTTGACCTGCCGGACCTGAGCTCATGTGGGCTATTCTGACGGGCAGAGGACTCGGGCAGAGTAGCCCCCGAGTCCTTTTGTGCATTCTTAACCGTTGTATACGAAGCGGGAAACCGCAGATGTACGAAGGCCACGAGCGCATAGCGCCTCCCAGGGACGCGGGAGACGCGGAACGAAGCAGTGCCGCAAACGTCCTCGCAGGGACCGAGGAGGAACCGACGTTATGGGCAAGCGAACCGTGCATGACCTTGTGACGACGACCCTGGCAGGTGGGGCGCGATGAGTTCTCTTCTGCTCCTGACCAATGCCCTTCAGCCGTCGACGGAGGTGCTTCCCGCTCTCGGCCTGCTCCTGCACAACGTGCGAGTGGCTCCGGCGGAAGGCCCCGCCCTCGTCGACACCCCCGGTGCCGACGTCATCCTGATCGACGGACGCCGCGATCTCCCTCAAGTGCGCAGTCTTTGCCAGCTGTTGCGCTCGACGGGGCCTGGCTGTCCGCTGATCCTCGTCGTGACGGAGGGCGGTCTCGCGGCCGTCACCGCCGACTGGGGCATCGACGACGTCCTGCTCGACACCGCCGGTCCGGCGGAGGTCGAGGCCCGGCTGCGGCTGGCCATGGGCCGGCAGCAGATCGTCAACGACGACTCCCCGATGGAGATCCGCAACGGCGACCTCTCCGTGGACGAGGCGACGTACAGCGCGAAGCTCAAGGGCCGGGTCCTCGACCTGACCTTCAAGGAGTTCGAGCTCCTCAAGTACCTGGCGCAGCACCCGGGCCGTGTCTTCACGCGCGCCCAGCTGCTCCAGGAGGTCTGGGGCTACGACTACTTCGGCGGTACGCGGACGGTCGACGTCCACGTACGACGACTGCGCGCGAAGCTCGGAATCGAGCACGAGTCGCTGATCGGGACCGTCCGGAACGTCGGTTATCGATTCGTTACACCGGAGAAGACGGACCGGGCCACGGACGAGGCGAAGGCCAAGGCGGCCCAGCCAAAGCCGGAGGATGCGGACGAGACGGCGCACCTCGACGCCGTCGACGCCGAGGAGACCACAGCTCCGGCACAGGAAGTAGCCGTACGGCCTGCCCAGGGGTAGGTCCATCCGCGTAGACTCCGCGCGTGGCCAAGGTGACTCGGGATGATGTGGCGCGACTGGCGGGTACTTCCACCGCCGTGGTCAGCTATGTCATCAACAACGGACCGAGGCCGGTTGCCCCGGCCACGCGCGAGCGCGTTCTCGCCGCGATCAAGGAGCTGGGGTACCGGCCCGACCGGGTCGCCCAGGCCATGGCATCGCGGAGGACCGAGCTCATAGGCCTGATCGTGCCGGACGCACGCCAACCCTTCTTCGGGGAGATGGCGCACGCGGTCGAGCAGGCCGCCGCCGAGCGCGGAAAAATGGTGCTGGTCGGCAACTCCGACTACGTCGCGGAGCGCGAGGTCCACTACCTGCGCGCCTTCCTCGGCATGCGGGTCTCCGGACTGATCCTCGTCAGCCACGCCCTCAACGACAACGCCGCCGCCGAGATCGATGCCTGGGACGCCCGCGTCGTGCTGCTGCACGAACGGCCCGAGGCCATCGACGACGTCGCCGTCGTCACGGACGACATCGGCGGCGCCCAGCTCGCCACCCGCCATCTGCTGGAGCACGGGTACGACTACGTCGCCTGTCTCGGCGGTATCGCGGAGACCCCGACGGTCGGCGACCCGGTCTCCGACCACGTCGAGGGCTGGCGGCGTGCGATGCAGGACGCCGGGATCCCCACGGAGGGCCGGCTCTTCGAGGCGCCGTACAACCGCTACGACGCCTATCAGGTCGGCCTCCAGCTCCTTGCCGGACCGCACAGACCGCCCGCCATCTTCTGCTCCACCGACGACCAGGCGATCGGCGTGCTGCGGGCCGCGCGCGAGCTGCGCATCGACGTGCCGGGCGAGCTGGCCGTGGTCGGCTTCGACGACGTCAAGGAAGCCGCCCTGACGGACCCGCCGATGACGACGATCGCGACCGACCGTACGGCGATGGCCCGCGCGGCGGTCGATCTCGTGCTCGACGACGGTCTGCGGGTCGCGGGATCACGCGGGGAGCGCGTGAAGCTGTTCCCGTCGCGATTGGTCGTGCGGCGGTCCTGCGGCTGTGCCTGACCCGGCCCGTGCGCCGGGCGGGGGCACCCGGTCGCGGGGACTCGGACCGCTCTGGTACGGGGACGCAGACCGCTCTAGTACGGGGATTCGGACCGCTCTGGTACGGCGACTCAGACCGCTCTAATACTGGGCTCCCGAGTCTTTATATCGGGCATACGAGCTTCTGCCGGGCTTCTCAGCGGGCGCTCAGGGAGCTCTCATGATGGGGCGCCAGTCTCTTTTACATGACCGAGAGCTTCCGCCGCAGCGGCGAGTACGAGCACCCCCAGCAGGGCGACGAGTCCGGGTATGTTCAGGGCAGCCAGCCTCCCGCGTACCCCCAGCAGCAGCACGCTTCCTCCCCCGTGAACCCCGAGTGGCCGCCCCCGCCGGCGCACCAGCCGGCGCAGCCCGTCACCGTGGAGCCCGGCACCACCGTATGGCCGGGCTCCGGTCAGGGCGGCAGCGGCGGGAACGGCGACGGCGGCCAGGGCGGTGGCTCCTACGGCGGCTACCCCGAGCCGGCCGCCGCGAGCACCGCCGTCCTCACCGCCGAGCCCGCGCCGCCCACCCACCACACCCCGAAGAAGCGCGCCAAGGGCCCGCTGGCCCTCCTCGCGGCCGTCGCGATAGTCGCCGCGGCCATCGGAGGCGGCACCGCATACGGCATCCAGGAACTGACCGGCACCGCCACCGTTTCGAGCAGCACCAGCACGAGCGTGGTGCCCACCGCCGACAAGGGCACTGTCGCCGGGGTGGCCAAGGCCGTCAGCCCGAGCATCGTCGAGATCACCGCGTCCTCGAACGCCGGTGAGGCCACCGGTTCCGGCGTGATCATCACGACCGACGGCGAGATCATCACCAACAACCACGTCATCTCGGGCGCCTCCACGATCAAGGTGCAGCTGAGCGACGGCAAGTCGTACACCGCGAGCGTGGTCGGCGCCGACAGCGCCAAGGACCTCGCGCTGATCAAGCTGGACGACGCCCCCTCCGGTCTGACGGTTGCGACGCTCGGCGACTCCGACGGCGTCCAGGTCGGCGACGAGGTTGTGGCGATCGGCTCCCCCGAGGGCCTGACCGGCACCGTCACCAGCGGCATCGTCTCCGCCCTGAACCGTGACGTCACCGTCTCCACGGACGAGAGCCAGGGCCAGCCGCAGGGCGGCGGCGGCAGCGGACAGTGGCCGTTCGAGTTCGGCGGCCAGCAGTTCAACGGTGACACGGGTTCGTCCACCACGACGTACAAGGCGCTCCAGACGGACGCGTCCCTCAACCCGGGCAACTCCGGCGGCGCCCTCATCGACATGAACGGCAACATCATCGGCATCAACTCCGCGATGTACTCCGCCGCGGACGCCACCAGCTCGTCGAGCGCGGGCAGCGTCGGCCTCGGCTTCGCCATCCCGATCAACACCGTCAAGTCCGACCTGGCAACCCTCCGCGCAGGCGGCACAGGCAGCTGAGACGCCCCGCGGGGCCGTAAGTGAGCAAGGAGTTCGACATGACCACGCAGATCAAGCAGACCACGCAGGCTCCGGCCGAGCAGCTCTCGATCAAGCAGGTTTCGCACGCGGTCGCGGGCGACGACCCGGCCGGTCTCGGCCTGGCTCTCGCGGTCGCCCGCGAGCTGCACGCTCCGGTGAGCCGGGCTCCTGAGGTCTCCACGGCCGCCGCCCCGCGGTCCCGCCGGACTCCCGCCCGCCGCCGTACCGTCGTACGAGGCTGATCCCTCGTAAGCAGGGCTGATCCTTACCGCCCTACGACACAGCCCGGAAACGTGCGAGGCTGAAAGCGACCGGCCCCGTCCCACCGCACCCGAGGAACCCACGCCCATGAGCCCCGCCGAAGGCGACCGTGAACCCCAGCGCATCCTGATCGTCGACGACGAGCCGGCTGTACGCGAAGCACTACAGCGCAGCCTCGCCTTCGAGGGATACGACACCCAGGTCGCGGTCGACGGGGCGGACGCGCTGGAGAAGGCGACCGCCTACCAGCCCGACCTGGTCGTCCTCGACATCCAGATGCCGAGGATGGACGGTCTGACGGCCGCCCGCCGGATGCGCGGCGCGGGCACCACCACCCCCATCCTCATGCTGACCGCGCGTGACACCGTCGGCGACCGCGTCACCGGGCTCGACGCCGGCGCCGACGACTACCTCGTCAAGCCGTTCGAACTCGACGAACTCTTCGCCCGCGTCCGGGCGTTGCTGCGGCGCAGCTCCTACGCTGCCGCCGCGGTCGGGGTTCCCGAGGACGACGCTCTCATCTTCGGCGACCTGCGCATGGACCTCGCGACCCGCGAGGTCACCCGCGCCGGGCGTGCCGTGGAACTGACCCGCACGGAGTTCACGCTCCTGGAGATGTTCCTCGCCCACCCGCGCCAGGTCCTCACCCGCGAGCAGATCCTGAAGTCCGTCTGGGGCTTCGACTTCGAGCCGTCCTCCAACTCCCTCGACGTGTACGTCATGTACCTCCGCCGCAAGACCGAGGCCGGCGGCGAGCCGCGCCTCGTGCACACGGTGCGGGGCGTGGGGTACGTGCTGCGGTCGGGCGGCGCGGAGTGATCAAGGTGGTACGCCGGCTCCGGACGCTTCCCATCCGGGCTCGGCTGTCGATGCTGGTGGCTGCGGCGGTGGCGTTCGGGGTGGCGGCGGTTTCGGTCACCTGTTGGTTCATCGTGCAGGGGAAGCTTTACGACCAGGTGGACACACAGCTCAGCAACTTCAGCCTCAGGTTGAGCGCCCCCGAAGTGGCGTCCTTGGTCGCGAACTGCACCGAGAGTACCGACGACTCGACCGACAGGCCCTCGGTCGTCTACATGCAGCTCGTTACCTCGGACGGCGATACCTGCGTCATCCCCGGGTCCGCTGGGGTGATCAAGACCACCGCCAAGGACAAGGACGTGGCCGCAAATCCCGACCCGGGGGTCCGCACCTTCCACAACAGCACCGACTCCGACGGCAACAACGTACGGGTGGAAACCAGCCTCGTCATGGTGGGAGGCCCTAACCTCAACACCCAGGCCAACCCTGCCGTCGCATTGATGTTCGGTGTCTCGCTCAAGGACACGGAAGCCACGCTCAACGACCTCGCCCTGATCCTCCTCCTCGTCTCCGGCATCGGAGTCGTCGGCGCCGGAGCCGCGGGCCTGGGAGTGGCCCGCGCAGGCCTCCGCCCCGTCGACAAGCTCACCGAAGCCGTGGAACACGTCGCACGGACCGAAGACCTCACCATCCGTATCCCCGTCGAAGAGGACAGCGAGGACGAGATCGCTCGCCTCTCCCGTTCCTTCAACTCGATGACGTCCTCGCTGGCCTCCTCCCGCGAGCTGCAGCAACAACTCATCGCCGACGCCGGCCACGAACTCCGTACGCCCCTCACCTCCCTCCGTACCAACATCGAACTCCTCGCCCGCAGCGAGGAGACGGGCCGGGCCATCCCCCCGGCGGACCGCAAGGCGCTGCTCTCGTCGGTCACCGCGCAGATGACCGAACTGGCCTCGCTGATCGGGGACTTGCAGACGCTGTCGCGTTCGGACGCGGGTCATCAGGCGGACCGGCTGCAGGTGGTCGCGCTGCAGGAGACCGTGGACGCGGCGCTGCGCAGGGCGCGGCTGCGCGGCCCTGAGCTGACGATCAGGGCGGACATCCAGCCCTGGTACGTACGGGCGGAACCGTCCGGCCTGGAGCGGGCGATCGTGAACATCCTCGACAACGCGGTGAAGTTCAGCCCCGAGGGCGGCACGGTCGACGTGATTCTCAGGGACGGCGAACTGACCGTGCGGGACCACGGCCCGGGCATCCCCTCCGAGGAACTCCCGCACGTCTTCGACCGTTTCTGGCGCTCCCCGAGCGCACGAGCGCTGCCGGGCTCGGGCCTGGGTCTGTCGATCGTCGCGCGTACCGTGCAGCAGTCGGGCGGCGAGGTCTCGCTGACGCCCGCGGCGGGCGGCGGCACGGTCGCGACGGTTCGGCTGCCGGGGGCGCCCACGCCTCCGCCCGAGCTGCCGTAACCCCCGCGTCCCTCGCCGAGTGGAGTGAGGCGCGTCCCAGCACTCACCCCCAGCCTCCGCACACCCCCCTCCAAGCTCTCCCACAGGCCTCCGCTACACGTTTGTCGGATGGCGCGGAAGATCCTGCTGGCCGATGACGACGAGGCCGTACGAGAGGGGCTCGGCAGACTGCTCAGGTTCGAGGGGTACGAGACCGTCCTCGCCGGTGACGGCAGGGAGGCGCTGGAACTGGTCGCCGCGAAGGACGGCCTGCCCGACCTGGTGCTGATGGACGTCACCATGCCGGGCCTCGACGGGCTGGCCGCGACACGGCGGATCAGAGCCTCCGGGTCCACCGTGCCGATCCTGATGATCACCGGCCGGAGCGCCGTCGGCGACCGTATCGTCGCCCTCGACAACGGCGCCGACGACTACCTGATGAAGCCCTTCGCGGCTGAGGAACTCCTCGCGCGCATAAGGGCGTTACTGCGCCGCAGCCCCCAGCGGACGCCCACCGCGCCGCGCCCCGGCGACCGGCTCGCGTTCGCGGACCTCGCCATGAACCTGCGCGCCCGCACGGTGACCCGCGACGGCCACGCGCTCGACCTCACCAAGACGGAGTTCGGCCTCCTTGAGTACCTGCTCCGGCACCCGGGCAAGGTCCTCGGCCGCGCCAGGATCCTCAAGGAGGTCTGGGGCTTCGACTTCGAGCCGGCGTCCAACACGCTGGACGTGTACGTGATGTATCTGCGCCGGAAGATGGAGCGCCGGGGCGGACCCCGGCTCATCCACACCGTGCGGGGGCTGGGCTACACGCTGCGAGCGCCGGAGGCGTCGTCGCCCGGCGCGGCCGGCACCCGGGGTGCGCCGGAGAGGCCCGGCACGCTCGGTACCCGCGGGGGGCGCGGGTCACGCGGCACGCTCGGGATCAGGTAGCCGCCGAGCCCCGGCGCCGAACGGCCCAGCACCAGGGTCGAATCACCCGGCACCGTCACCGACGCCCCCAGCGCCGACGCCGGCGCCGACGCCGGCGCCGAGGCACGCGACGCCACCAATTCCGTCGCCGACTGCCCCAGATCCGGCGTGGCCAGTCGCGCATACGCGCCGCCCCGCTCCATCAACTCCTGGTGGGTGCCCGCCTCCACCAGCCGTCCGCCGTCCACGACGAGGATGCGGTCCGCGTCGGGGGCGAGGCTCAGGTCGTGCGTGATCATGATGGTCGTACGGCCCGCCATCAGTCGTCGCAGCGGCTGCACCACCCGGCGCGCGGCGACCGAGTCGAGTCCGGTGGTGGGCTCGTCGAGGACGAGGACCGGGGCGCCGCGGAGCATGGCGCGGGCGATCGCGATGCGCTGGAGCTGGCCGCCGGAGAGGGTGGCGGTGCCGGGTGCGATCTCCGTGTCGTACCCGTCGGGAAGCGCGCTGATGAACTCGTGCGCGAAGGCGTCGGCCGCGGCCCGCTCGATGTCGGCCGGGGAAGCTCCTGGGCGTCCGCACCCGATGTTCTCGCGGATCGTGCCGTTCAGGATGAGGGTCTCCTGGGGCAGCAGCGCGATGTTCTCGCGCAGGAACTCCAGGGGCAGGGCGGTCAGCGGGACCCCGTCCAGGCAGATCACGCCCGAGGTGGGGTCGTAGAAGCGCGTGAGGAGTTTGGAGAGGGTCGACTTTCCGGCGCCGCTCGGGCCGGTGACGATGACGAGTTCGCCGGGTGCGGCGGTGAGGGTCACGTCGTGCAGGGAGTCGCGCCCGGCGCCCGGGTAGCGGAACGAGGTGTTGTGGAGGCTGACCCAGCCGCGTACGGGCCAGGCCCTGACCGGGTCGGCGGGGTCGGTGACGGCGGGCCGGGTGTCCAGGATCTCCGCCAGCCGGTCGGCGCCCGCCGTCGCGGCGGTGAGCGTCAGGCCGAGCTGGCCGAGGCTGCGGATCGGCGGATACAGATAACCGAGGAACGCGGCGAAGGCGAGCAACTGGCCGAGCGTCATGCGCCGTTGGGCGATCTCCCAGACACCCATGCCGATCACCGCGAGCACGCACAGCGTCTCGACCACCTCGACGAACTGCTCGTACATCTCACTGGCCCGCGCCCCGCGCACGGACGCCCGCATCCAGGCGCGTGCCTCGCGGTCGAGCCGCTTCTCCTCGGCACCGCGGCGGTTGTAGGCCTGGGTCAGCACAACGTTGCCGAGGGACTCCTCGACGACCGAGGTGATCGCGCCGTCGGCGGCGCGCTCCTCCTGGGAGGACGTCTTGATGCGGCCGGCGAAGCGGCGGGCGGCGACGAGGAAGAGCGGGGCCAGGAGGAAGGTGACGAGGGCGAGGTCCCAGCGGAGCCAGAGCGCGGCGGCGGCGTAGAAGACGGCCGAGAAGGCGGCGGAGACGGTGCCGACGACGCCGGACACCACCATCTGCTCGATGGCCTCGACGTCGCCGGTGAGGCGTTCGACCAGGTCGCCCTGGCGGTGCTTCTGGAAGAAGTCGGGGGGCATGTCCTGGACGTGCGCGAAGACGTTCGCGCGCAGCCGCAGCACGAACCTCTCGGCGGTCCACACGGCGAGCGAGTTGCCGAGGTAGCCGACGACCGCGCCGAGAACGGCGACGCCGAGCCAGGTGGCGGCCGGTCCCCAGAACCTGGCGAGCCTGCCGAACTTCAGCGCGTGATCGGTGAGATCGGCGAAGATCAGGATCGAGGCGGTCTCGGCGAGCGCTGCCACCATCACGCAGCAGATGATCAGCACCAGCCATTTACGGTCACCGCGCGTCAGCGGCCAGAACCGCGCGAACGCCTCCCGGACTTCCCGCATTCGACTCAACTCCCCTTTCTGTTCCAGAACATGGCCGAGGCGGGGCCACCGGACCAATTCCGGTGACCCCGCCTCGTTGCGGCTGCTAGCGGTCCTGGTGACCCACCGGACGCTTCGGAGCCTTCTTCGCCGTCTTCTTCTTCGACTCGGTCTTCGGCGCGGCCTTGCTGGTCTTCTTGACCGGGGTGATCTTGTGGAAGCTCATGATTTTCTCCTCTTCCGCTGCGATGTCGTGCGGTGGATTCCTTCTGCCGGAAGCTCCGTTCGCTTTCGACAAGAAAAACACTACGGGACAGCAAACCCGCAAATCGCCAATTCACCTTAGACCTCGGTGAATTGCACCTGAAAACAATTCTTAGCGCGGAGCCGGAACCAACCCACGACTCACACAGAGTTTATTACAGGCCTCACCTGGAATTTATCGGGGCGCTCGTCAGGATAAAGCAGTGGGGCCGGTACGCAAAGGCGTACCGGCCCCACTCGGCTATTCGCTGTTCCTACTTCACGATCGTGATGCGGTTCGCCGCCGGCACCGGATACGGCGTCGTGGCCGACGAGTTGGCCGTCAGATAGGCCTCGAACGCGGCGAGGTCGTCGCTGCCGACGAGGACGTTCGCGCCCTTGCCGAGCTCGGCGAAGCCGTCGCCGCCGCCCGCGAGGAAGGAGTTCATCGCGACGCGGTAGGTGGCGGCCGGGTCGATGGCCGCGCCGTTCAGCTTGACGGAGTCCGCGACCACGCGCGCGGCGCCCGACTTCGTCAGGTCCAGCGTGTAGGTCAGCCCCGCCGAGATCTGCAGGATCTTCGGGGAAGCCTCGTTCAGACCGCTGACCTGCTGCTGGAGGGCCGTGATCAGCTGGGCGCCGGTGAGGTCGACCAGGTTGACGGTGTTGGCGAACGGCTGGACCGTGTACGCCTCGCCGAACGTCACCACCCCGTCTCCCTCACTGCCGCTCGCCGCGTAGGTGAGCCCGGCGCGGATGCCGCCCGGGTTCATCACCGCGATGTCGGCTTCCGGGTCGAGGGACTTGGCGTGCGCGAGCTGCGCGTCGGCGATCAGGTCGCCGAGCGGGGACTCGGTGCCGGTGCTGGGGATCTCGCCCGCGATGTAGCCGATGGGGCGGGAGGCGATCGGGGCGGAGAGCTCCTTCCACCGGTCGATCAGGGCGGTCATGTCGGTGGCCTTCGCCACGTCACGGGTGACCACGTGGTTCGCGGACTTCACCGCCGTACGGGCGATGTCGCCGGTCCAGCGGTCGTACGTCAGCGTGGTGTCCGTGTAGAGACGACCGAAGGACGCGGCCGAGGTGACCGTGCGGGGGTTGCCCGCCGGGTCGTCGATCGTGCAGGCGTACGCCTGGTGGGTGTGGCCGGTGACCAGCGCGTCGACGGCCGGGGTGACGTTCTTGGCGATGTCGACGATCGGCCCGGAGATGCCGTCACCGGCGCCGGGGCTGTCGCAGTCGTAGTTGTACGAGGTCGAGGCGGGCGCGCCGCCCTCGTGGACCAGCGCGACGATCGACTTCACGCCCTGCTTCTGGAGCTCCTTGGCGTACTTGTTGATCGTGGCGACCTCGTCGCCGAACTTGAGGCCCTTGACGCCCTCGGCGGAGACGATGTTCGGGGTGCCTTCGAGGGTGACACCGATGAAGCCGACCTTGATGCCGTTCTGCTTCCAGACCCAGTAGGGCTTGAGGATCGGCTTGCCGGTCTTCTCGTCGGTGACGTTCGCCGCGAGGTAGGGGAAGTTGGCGCCGTCGAACTCCTCGCTGTTGTCATAACAGCCGTCCGTCGGGTGGCAGCCGCCGTTCTGGAGGCGGGCCAGTTCCTGGGCACCCTCGTCGAACTCGTGGTTGCCGACGGAGGTGACGTCCAGGTCGAGGCCGTTCAGCGCCTCGACGGTCGGCTCGTCGTGGAAGAGCCCGGAGATCAGCGGGGAGGCGCCGACCATGTCACCGGCGGCGGCCGTGATCGAGTACTTGTTGCCCTCGCGGGCCTCGCGCAGGTGGGTGGCGAGGTACTCGACGCCGCCCGCGTCGATGGTCTTCGTGGTGCCGTCCTCATGCACCTCGGTCACCCGGCCGGAAGAGCCCGACGGCGGCTCCAGATTGCCGTGCAGGTCGTTGAAGGAGAGCAGCTGTACGTCCTGGTAGCGGCCGCTACCGGGCTTGTGGGCTGCGGACTTGTCCACGGCCTGCCCGGCGCTCGCGGGCAGTGCGGCGGCCAGGGCACCGACGGTGGCCAGGCCCGCGGCGCCCGCGAGTATGCGATACGTACGTCTGTGCCGGGGAGTCGGCGGCATGGGTTCCCCCCAGGGAATGTGAGAGCCGGGAGCGCCTGAGAGCCGCGAGGGCCACGAGCGTTGTGCGACGGCTGTGGTTTTGCACGCACTTTAGAATCAACGCGCGTAGCGCAACAGGGGTTTCGTGGTTACAGACAGGTTGCCGTTGCCTCTCGATACCTCGGCCCATCGCCTGGCGCAGCGGTTCGCCCCCTCGTCCTTCGCCCTCTCGATCCATATGCCGCTGCCTCTCGATCCCTCCGGGCGGCTCGCCGTACCCTCATATCCATGACCAGCGACGACACCGCACAGCCCGGCCTCTCCCGCGCCATCGAGACCCACTCCGCGCTCTCCCCGGCCCAGGCCGAGGACGTGCTCAGGCTGCTCGCGGAGGCCGCCAGGACCGACGGTCAGCAGGCGGTCTCCGAGCAGGGGCGTCTGCAGCTGAAGGGCGGAGCCCGTCCCGGCGTACGGCATCTGCTGCTGACCCTCGGAGACGAACTGGTCGGGTACGCGCAGCTGGAGGACACCGACCCCGTGGAGGCCCCGGCCGCCGAGCTGGTCGTCCACCCGGCGCACCGCGGGCGCGGGCACGGGCGGGCGCTGGGCGCCGCGCTGCTCGCCGAGTCAGGGAAGCGGCTGCGGGTGTGGGCGCACGGCGGGCACTCCGCCGCCCGGCATCTCGCCCAGGTCCTCGGGCTCACCCTCTTCCGCGAACTGCGGCAGATGCGGCGCCCGTTGACAGGCCTGGAGCTGCCCGAGCCGAAGCTCCCGGGTGGCGTGCATGTCCGCGCCTTCGTGCCGGGCCGGGACGACGCCGCCTGGCTCGCGGTGAACGCGGAGGCCTTCGCCCACCATCCCGAGCAGGGCTCCCTCACCCAGCGCGACCTGGACGACCGGATGGCCGAGCCGTGGTTCGACCCGTCCGGCTTCTTCCTCGCCTTCCGCGACGGCGAACTGATCGGCTTCCACTGGACGAAGGTGCACGCCGAGGAGCAGATCGGCGAGGTGTACGTCGTGGGAGTGCGCCCCGGCGCGCAGGGCGGCGGACTGGGCAAGGCGCTCACGACGATCGGGCTACGTCACCTCGCCGGACAGGGTCTGCCCACCGCGATGCTGTACGTCGACGGTGACAACAAGGCAGCGGTCACGGTGTACGAGCGGCTCGGCTTCCACACCCACGAGACGGACCTGATGTACCGCAGCGAGTCCTGACCCCCGACGGAGGGTCCTTCTGGGGCTCCGCCCCAGACCCCGCTCCTCAAACGCCGGAGGGGCTAAAGATTTCTGGCCCGTCCGGCGTTTGAGGACGAGCGCGTTCAGCGCGATACGGGGGTCTGGGGGCGGAACCCCCAGGTACGGGACGGGTAGGGGCGGCGGGGGCGAAAAACCCTCACGCCCCCGCCGACGAAGAGCCGCGCTGTCAGCGCTGACGCGTCACCGCCGCAAGGCGGCCATCACCGACTGCCGTCGCAGGGGCTCCGCCCAGGCCGCCGCCCCGACCACCACCGCCACGACCAGGATCCCCGCCCACCGGTCATGGGCGCCGTCCCAGCGCGGGTCGTTGACCGCCACGACGAGCGCCCACCGGTCCGGGACCAGCAGGGCGGCGCACAGCCCGGCGCCCAGCAGCACGCCCGACACCGCGATCCCGGGCTCGGCCACTTCCGTGCACCGCACCACCACGGCCGCGCCGGCCAGGGCAAGTGCGGCGACGGCGGCGGCCTCCAGGGTCACCGCGCCCAACGGCGGCCGGACCTCCTCCGGTACGAGGAGCAGCGCGGCCGTCCAGCAGAGCGCGGTGAACGGGACGGCGAACGCCACCCGGAGGCCGGTGCGCACCGGGCGCCGGGTCGGTACCGCCGCGGTGGTGTGCCGGGCGGGGTCGTCGAGCAGGAAGGCCAGGCCCAGGCCGAAGGCGAGCGCGGCGGCCCGCAGGATGTTGAGGCCGGGCCAGCTGTCGCGGGAGACCGACAGCAGCCACGGGGCGCCGGCGAGCAGCAGCCCCAGGATCGCCCCGGCCGCGAGGGCCCGGCGGGGCAGGGTGCGCCACACGGGGCGCAGAAGGGCGCGGATCACTGCGTACGTACGCCTCCTGGACGGTTCACCGGTGCCGGTGCCGGTGCCGGACGCCTTGGACGGAGTACGAGTACCAGGCGCCTTGGACTGTGTACCGGTGCCGGCCGACCTGGACGGTGAGCGGGTGTCGGCCGCTCCGGACGGTGCGCGGGTGCCGCCCGCTCCGGACTGTGCGCGAGCGCCGGCCCCCCTGGACAGCGCGCCCCCGCCGGGGGCGGCTACCCGCACGACTCGTCCTCCGTCGCGTCGGCAGTTCCCTTGGGCGCGGCCGATACTCCCAGCAGTTCGGCCACCCGCGCCGTGGACGTCTCCGGGGAGGTGAGTTCCGTCCAGTGGGACTTCACCTTGGGGATGACGCTGTAGCGGGGCTTCTGAAGCAACTCCCGTACGATCCGGGTCTGTTCGGCGGTCATGGAGACCCCGTTCGTGGGCGACAGGACGACCGCGGAGCCCTCGATGCTGTCGCCGAGCCGGACGTTGCGGAATGCGGCCATCGGGTCGGACTCGGCGCCCAGCGCCAGCCACATGACGGTGACCGAGCGGGGGTCCCCGCTGCACCATTGGCTGGGGACCGCCTCGCTCCCCGCCACCAGGACGGAGGCGACTCCGACGGCGAACTCGGGGACCCGGTTGCCTCCCCACTGCGTGCCGACGGTCACCGTGCCCGGTGTGGTGGACGCTTCGAGCGTGCTGTCGCTGGTCAGGCCGTAGCGGGCGTCGATCCGCTGCCGTACGGTCAGCCGCTCACCGCCGGCGGCGCCGCCCGCCAGGGACTGGACGCGGTCGACGACCGGGGACCAGTCGAGGGCGGCGCGGGCATCCCACTCGGGGAATGTGCAGTAGGTGGACCTGCCGTACTCGTGGCAGGTCTGGAACTCCTCCGGGCTGACGGACATCTTCGTACGGGCCGCGATCAGGGCGGCCGAGTCACCCTGCGACTGCCCGGCGACACCCGCGACCGTGGCGGCCAGGGTGACGGCGGTCGCCGCCTGCACGATCCGCTGACGACCGCCGCTGACCAGGACCGCGGCGCAGACCAGGACCCCGACGAGCCCCACCAGGTACAGCGCGTGCCAGGCGGCCGGGCGGCCGATGAGCTCGGACGGGAACGGAGCGGCGCCCGTCTCGGTGACGACCGGCGACAGCCACTGCTGCCAGCGTGGGCTGCCCGTGCTGGAGGCCAGCAGGACGGGCAGGATGACGACGCCGACGACGAAGAGCGGAGCGGCGAACGAGGACCGGACCAGCCGGGCGAGCAGCACGCCGAGGACGCCGGACAGGAGCACGGCCAGCGGTCCCACGGCCAGTTCGGCGAGCGAGGGGTGGCCGACCGCGCCCGGCTTCCGCGCGACCCAGACGATCTGGAAGGCCACGACCCCCGCAGTGATCACCGCGTACGGCACGACGGACAGCGCGTGTGCCACCGTACGCCGCCACGGTTCCATCACCAGGACGTCGAAGTGCCGGTCGGTGCCGCGCCGGTGGGAGCGCAGGACGGTCCGGTTGACGACGATGAGCAGCGCGACGCCGAGGACCAGCGGAGCGGACTGGGTGCTCCGGTCGACGTCCTGGAGGGCCGGGAACTCGTCCATGCCCTCGCGGCCGTTGAACAACTCCCAGCCGGTGGAGCCGAGGTAGAGCAGGAGGAAGGCGAACACCGGTATGTGGAGGAAGAGTTGATGTGCCTCGAAGCGGGCGAGGGCGATGACGGCCTTCGTCCTGTGCCGCACGGTCCACGGCGCCGGCTCCACCCCCGTGGGTGCCGCCTCCGTAACCGGTCCGGTCGTGATGCTCACGCGGCCGCCACCCCCGAGGTCTCGCCGTTCTCGCCCGTCCCGCCCGTCCTGCCGGTCCCGCCCGTCCTGCCGGTCCCGCCCGTCCTGCCAGTCCCGGCCGTCTTACCCGTCTCACCCGTCCCGCCGTCGAGGGTGAGCAAGTAGCCGTCCTCCAGGGTCGGTTCGAGGAGCTCGGCACCCTGGGGCGGGTCGCCGACGTTGCGGAAGGAGCCGGTGCCCGTACGCCAGCCGGCGCGCGCGGCCGGGTCGCGTTCCGTGCTGCTCCACACCCGGCCCGCCGCACGCGCGGTCAGTTCGGCCGGGGTGCCCTCGAAGCGGACGCGCCCGCGGGCCATGACGATCACACGGTGGCAGAGCATCGCGACGTCCTCGGTCTGGTGGGTGGACAGCAGAACCGTCCGCCCTTCTCCCGCCTGGGCGATCAACTCCCGGAAGCGCATGCGCTGTTCGGGGTCCAGTCCGACGGTCGGCTCGTCGAGGACGAGGAAACCGGGGTCGCCGACGAGCGCGGCGGCCAGCACGACCCGCTGCCGCATACCGCCGGACAGCTTCTTGATGCGCCTGCTCCGTACGTCGGACAGGTCGACGGCGTCGAGTACCCGGCGCACCTCCCGGTGCCGGGCGGTGCGGTCGGTCATCTCCTTCAGGATCGCCACGTAGTCGACGAACTCGAAGGCCGAGAAGTCCTCGTGGAACCCCGGGGTCTGCGGCAGGTAACCCAGCTCGCGCCGCACGTCCAGGCGCCCGGCCGCCGTGCCGGGGTCGTGTCCGAGCACCGTGAAGGCTCCCCGGTCGGCGGGCACGGCGGTGGCGAGCACCCTCAACAGGGTGGTCTTTCCTGCCCCGTTGGGCCCGAGGAGCCCGGTGACCCCCTCGCCGAGGCGCAGCGAGACGTCGTCGAGGGCGAAGGTTCCGCCGTAGCGGAGGGTCAGCCCGGAGGCGGAGACGGTGGGCGTCATACGTACGGCGCTCCTGTCGGAGAGGCGGGCGGAAGAAGGGTGGGCGCAGGGGCGGTCACAGGGCACCCCGCGGGCGAGGTCCGCGAAGGCGCCGGTCATGCGCCGCCCCCGCCGGAGAAGGGAACGTGCGCGGGCGCCGAGTCGAACCGGTCCCGTACGAGATAGAGCAGCCCGACGGCGAGCACGGCGACCGTCCCGGCGATGCCCTGCCCCGCCGCTGTGAACGGCGCGAGCGTGGCGTGCTCGGCGGTCGTCGCCCGCGCCGCAAGCAGCAGCGCGACCCAGGCGCCGCCGACCAGCGAGGGCGCGAGGACAGGACCGAGGCGGGGCGTCAGGGCGAGCCCGGTGCCGGTGAGGGCGAGCGCGGGCAGCAGCCAGGCCAGCGCGCGCAGCCCGTAGGTGGGCAGCGCGAGGGTGGCGAGCCCGTTCAGACCGAGGCCGACGGTGAGCACGGCGACCGTACGGATGAGGAGGAGCCGGAATCCGTGCGTCGGGGAGACGACGGCCATCTCGTACGTCGGGTCCAGCGTGGGCCCGTACGCCAGGGCGACCCCGGCGAGCGGAAGCAGCGGCGCGAGGGCCAGGAACAGCTTGGGGGTGGCACCGGCGTCCACCGAGTAGGTGGCCGCCACGGTCATCAGGAGCACGGCGGTGACCGCAAGGAGCCAGGAGCGGCGCAGTACGGGGGTGGCCGCCAGCAGCCGTGCCGTGTGGTCGGCGACACCGAACCGCACGAGCAGGGACTCGACCAACCCCGGGCGCGGCGCGTCCAGTTCGGCGTCGAGCCGCTCCCAGCCCGCGTCCAGCACGAGCGGATCGCTCACGGCCGCCAGCGCCTCGCGGCACCGCGCGCACGAGGCGAGGTGCGTGTCGGCGGACCAGAGCCTGGGCGGGGTCAACTCGCCCTGCGCGTAAGCCCGGAGGTCCTCCTCCGGCACATGCCAGGTGATGTCACTACGGCTCATGCCAGTGCCTCCCGCAACTGCTTGCGCGCACGCAGTGCCCGCGTCTTGACCGTGCCCGGCGGAATGCCGAGCAGGACGGCCGCTTCCCGGGTGGTGAGCCCGTCGATCACCGTGGCCTGGAGCACCGCGCGCAGTTCGGGCGAGAGCCGGGTCAGGGCACCCGCGAGGTCGCCGTGCTCGACGCCGGCCAGGACGCGCTCCTCGGCGGAGGCCTCGTCCCGGTGCCGAAGGCGGGCCAGCGCCTGCCGCAGCCGCCCGCGCGCACCGTCTCCGCGCAGGGTGTCGATGAGCCGCCGAGAGCCGATGCGCCACAACCAGCCGGCGGCGTCTCCGGGGGAACCCTCCTCTCGGTAGCGGGCGGTGCCGCGCCACACCGCGAGGAAGGTCTCCTGCACGACGTCGTCGACGACCCCGGCGTCGGCGCACCGGCCGCGCAGCCGCGCGGTCAGCCACGGCGCGTACCGCCGGTACAGCTCCTCGAAGGCGCGCCGGTCACCGTCCGCCGCGATGGCCCGCAGCAGCTCCCCGTCGCTTCTCGTTTCCCTCACGCCCCCTCATCGGACGAGCCCGGCCGAACGGTTCACACCCACCGGAGAAATCTCGTTCTTGACAGCGATCACCATCATGCACCACCCTTTCACTACTCAATTAGTGAAAGGGTGGTTGCCGTAGTGGTGGAGTACCGCATCGACCGGCGCAGCGGTGTCGCCACGTACGTCCAGATCGTCCAGCAGACCAAGCAGGCGCTGCGCCTGGGACTGCTCGAACCGGGCGACAAGCTCCCCACGGCCCGCGAGGTCGTGGAGGCCACCGCGATCAATCCGAACACCGTCCTCAAGGCCTACCGCGAGCTGGAGCGCGAGGGCCTGGTCGAGGCCAGACGCGGCCTCGGCACCTTCGTCAAGCGCTCACTGGGCAGCGCCCCGGCCGACTCGCCCCTGAGCGCCGAACTGCAGGCGTGGGCGGCCCGCGCCCGCGAGGCCGGACTCCAGCGCGACGACGTGGCAGCACTCTTCACCGCCGTACTCGATGAACAGTTCAGCAAGGGAGACCAGGAATGACGGATACCGCCTTGGAGGCGGCCGGACTCGGCAAGAGGTTCGGGCGGCGCGGCGGCTGGGCACTGCGCGAGTGCACGTTCCGGCTCCCCGCCGGACGCGTCTGCGCCGTCGTCGGACCGAACGGCGCGGGCAAGTCGACCCTGCTGGCCCACGCGGCCGGACTGCTCGCCCCCACCGAGGGCTCCCTGACCGTGCTCGGCACGCACCCGGCCGCCGCCCGCGAACGCATCGCGTACGTCGCACAGGCCAAGCCGCTGTACCCGCAGCTCACCGTCGCCGACACGCTCCGCGTGGGCCACGACCTCAACCCGGCCCGCTGGGACGCCTCCGTCGCCGAGCGGATCGTGGCGAAGGGCGACCTCGACCCGAAGAGCCGGATCCGCTCCCTGTCCGGCGGCCAGCGCACCCGCGTGGCCCTCGCCCTCGCGCTCGGCAAGCGGCCCGAACTGCTGCTCCTGGACGAGCCGATGGCCGACCTTGACCCGCTCGCCCGGCACGACCTGATGGGCGCGCTGATGGCCGAGGCCGCCGACCACGGCACCACGGTCGTGATGTCCTCGCACGTCGTCGCCGACCTGGAGGGCTCCTGCGACCACCTGCTCCTGATAGGCGGCGGCCGGGTCCGCCTGGCGGGCGACCTGGACGACCTGCTGGCCGCGCACACCCTCCTCACCGGACCGGTCGGCGACCTCGCCCCGCACACCGTCGTCGAGTCCCGCACCACCGGACGCCAGCTCACCGCGCTCGTCCGCCCGAACGGGTCGCTCTCCGACGGCTGGCAGAGCACCCGGCCCTCCCTGGAGGAACTGGTCCTCGCGCATCTGCGCAACCCCGAAGCGCCCGCGCTGTCCCTGGACGCCACCCCCACTTCCACCGCCGCCCAGGAGCCCGTCGCATGAGCGCCGTCACCCCCTTCGCCACGACACGGGTGATGCTGCGGCTGCACCGGCCCGCGCTGTACGTCTGGGCAGGCGTACTCCTCGTCGCCGGAGCCCTACTGCTGTGGCTCTACGGCCCGCTCACGGACGCGGCGGCCTCGGCATGGCGGCAGTGGAACAGCTGCGCCATGGAGGCCTGTGTCTACGACCAGGACGCGATCCTCACCTACAAGTCGCTCGCGCAGTACACGACCTTCGCCGTCGCCTTCGTGCCGTTCCTCGTCGCCGCCTGGGCCGGCGCCTCGCTGACAGCACGCGAACTGGAGACGGACACCGCGCAGCTCGCCTGGACCCAGTCGGTCTCACCGGCCCGCTGGCTGGCGGCCAAGCTGGCGGTCCCCGCCGCGCTGGTCACCGCCGGAACAGGTGTGCTGGTCCTGCTGCACAACCTGGTGTGGTCCAAGGGCCACGGGAAGATCGACACGGCCAAGCCCTGGACCGACCTCCTCACCTTCCACGCCAACGGCACGACGACGGTCGCCTTCGCCCTGTTCAGCCTGGCCACCGGCGCCCTCGTGGGCCTGGTGCTGCGCCGCTCCCTGCCCTCGCTCGTCGTCACGGTGGCGGCGACGGGAGTCCTCTGGACGGCCGTCACCCTGGCGCGCGCCCGCCTCTGGCCTTCGGTGACCACCGTCACCGCCCTCACCGGCGACGGCCCCAAGAGCCTGGGCCTCACCGTCGAAGAAGGGCTCCTCACCGCCTCCGGCACGCGCATCCTCAACCCGCACTGCGGCACCAGCAACGTCGCCGAGTGCCGCGACCTGTACGACCGCCTCGGCGCCGTCAGTTACTACACCGACTCCCACCCCTTCTCCCACTACTGGCCCCTCCAGCTCACCGCGACCGCCCTGATCCTCGCCCTGACCGCACTCGCGACCCTCGCCGCATTCCGTCTGCTGAAGCGCCACACGGCCACCACCACCGCCGTCACCGCCATCACCGCCGTCACCACCAAGGAGCGCGCATGACCGCGGCCACCGCCACGCGTCCCCTCGCCCGGCGCCCCTCCCCGCTCACCCCGCGCGGCACGGTCCGGACTGCGCTGCGGCTGCACCGCGCCGCGCTGCTGATCTGGGCGGCACTGGTCGCGACGACCGCGGCCGGCCTGCTGTGGGCGTACGGCTTCGGCGCGGACGCCGTACGGCAGGAGGCGCGACAGCTGAAGCCATCGTGCGCAATGGACTCGTTCTGCGGGGACATCCCCCATGGCGCGACGCTCTCCTACGAAGCGGTCGCCCAGCTCGGCGCCTCCGCCATCGTCTACCTGCCCTACCTCGTCGCCGCCTGGGCGGGCGCCACCCTCGTCGCCCGCGAGCTGGAGAGCGGCACGGCCGCCCTCGCCTGGACTCAGTCAGTCACGCCCGCGCGCTGGCTCGCGGCCCAGCTCGCGGTCCCGGCCGCGCTGATCACCGCCGGCACGAGCGTGCTGGTGCTGCTGCACCGCCTGATGTGGACCGACGGCCAGGACATCCTCTACCAGGACTGGTACGAGACAGACGCCTACCGCTCCAACGGCACGGTCGCCGTCGCCGCCGCCCTGTGCGCACTCGCCGTGGGCGCCCTGGCGGGCATGCTGGTCCGCCGTACGCTGCCCGCGCTGGGCCTGGCCGTCCTCGTCACTGTGGCCGTACAGACTCTCGGCGACCTCTACCGGGTCAGCCTGTGGCCCGCGATGACCATCACCGGGGCAACCGCCTCCAACCTGCCGGACAGCGCATGGCAGCTGGAACACGGCGCGGTCCTCACCTCCGGCAAGCGGATCGGCAACAACCTGGCCTGCGTCGAATACGACACGGGCGCCGACATCAAGAGCTGCATGAGCAAGAACGGCATCTCCGACCTCTGGGCCACCTACCACCCCTCCTCCCACTTCTGGCCCCTCCAGCTCACCGAAACCGCACTCCTCCTCACCTTCACCGCTCTCGCCGTCTTCCTGGCCTTCCGGGTCCTGAAGCGGCGTACCGCCTGACAAGCGGTGTACGGGCCGACAAGTCCCGAATGGGGGTGTCTCCCGGCCCGCGGACTTCCGGGAGACGCCCCTCCATATCCCGCACGTCATGTCGCCGTAACCATTGATTCAGACGACCTTGCGACGCTCGACCAATGAACCCCGCCGTGCCAGAGCCTCCGCCCTCCGGGGAGAGCGAGCCCCTGCCGTCGACGGCGAAAGAGCCCGCGCCTGCCCCGAGGAACGGGAATATCCGCCTCGCCGCGCTGCCGCTCGCCCTGTCCGACGCGCCGGTAGTGCCTCCGGCGCGGAAGAATGGGTCCATGAACCAGCCAAGCGCTCAGGCCCCGGTCCAGCACGCACAGCCGTCGGTGGGCTCCATAGCCGCGCACCGCCCGCACACCGTGGCGGCGAACGTCTCCGACCTGGAGCCCGACCTCGACGCCGACCTCGACGAGTACGAGGACCTGGTGGAGGACGGCGTCCAGCTGCCGCAGGGCCGGTTCCTGGACCGCGAGCGCAGCTGGCTGGCGTTCAACGAACGGGTTCTGGAGCTCGCCGAGGACCCGAACACCCCCCTCCTGGAGCGCGCCAACTTCCTGGCGATCTTCGCCAGCAACCTGGACGAGTTCTTCATGGTCCGGGTGGCGGGCCTGAAGCGCCGTATCGCGACCGGTGTGGCCACCAAGTCCGCCTCGGGCCTCCAGCCCCGCGAGGTCCTGGAGATGATCTGGGCCCGCTCGCGCGAGCTCATGGCCCGGCACGCGGCCTGCTACCAGGAGGACGTGGCCCCCGCACTCGCGGAGGAGGGCGTCCACCTGGTCCGCTGGAGCGAGCTGACGGAGAAGGAGCAGGCCCGCCTGTTCACCCTCTTCCGGCATCAGATCTTCCCGGTCCTCACCCCCCTCGCGGTCGACCCCGCGCACCCCTTCCCGTACATCTCGGGCCTGTCCCTGAACCTGGCCGTCGTCGTACGGAACCCGGTCAGCGGCCACCGCCACTTCGCGCGCGTCAAGGTCCCGCCGCTGCTCTCCCGCTTCCTGGAGGCCGCCCCCAACCGCTTCGTCCCCATCGAGGACGTCATCGCGGCCCACCTGGAGGAACTCTTCCCGGGCATGGAGGTGCTTGAGCACCACACCTTCCGCCTCACCCGGAACGAGGACCTGGAGGTCGAGGAGGACGACGCCGAGAACCTGCTCCAGGCCCTGGAGAAGGAGCTCATGCGGCGCCGCTTCGGGCCGCCGGTGCGCCTTGAGGTCGAGGAGTCCATCGACCGGTACGTACTGGACCTGCTGGTACGGGAGTTGAAGATCTCCGAGGCGGAGGTGTACCCGCTGCCGGGTCCCCTCGACCTCACCGGACTCTTCGGCATAGGAGGCCTGGACCGGCCCGAGCTGAAGTACCCGAAGTTCATCGCGGGCACCCACCGCGACCTCGCCGAGGTCGAGTCGGCGTCCGCGCCCGACATCTTCGCCGCGCTCAGGGAACGGGACGTCCTGCTCCACCACCCGTACGACTCCTTCTCCACCTCCGTCCAGGCCTTCCTGGAGCAGGCGGCGAGCGACCCGGACGTACTGGCCATCAAGCAGACCCTGTACCGGACCTCGGGCGACTCGCCGATCGTCGACGCGCTGATAGACGCCGCCGAGTCCGGCAAGCAGGTCCTCGTCCTGGTCGAGATCAAGGCCCGCTTCGACGAACAGGCCAACATCAAGTGGGCCAGGAAGCTCGAAGAGGCCGGCTGCCACGTCGTGTACGGGCTCGTCGGCCTGAAGACCCACTGCAAGCTGTCGCTGGTGGTACGCCAGGAGGGCGACACCCTCCGCCGCTACTGCCACGTGGGCACGGGCAACTACCACCCCAAGACCGCCCGCCTGTACGAGGACCTGGGGCTGCTCACCGCCGATCCGCAGGTCGGGGCCGACCTCTCCGACCTCTTCAACCGGCTCTCCGGCTACTCGCGCCGCGAGACCTACCGCCGGCTGCTCGTCGCGCCCAAGTCCCTGCGCGACGGCCTGATCTCGCGGATCAACAAAGAAGTGCAGCACCACGAGGCAGGACGCCCCGCGTTCGTCCGTATCAAGGTCAACTCGATGGTGGACGAGGCGATCATCGACTCGCTGTACCGCGCGTCGCAGGCCGGGGTACCGGTCGACATCTGGGTACGCGGCATCTGCGCGGTCCGGCCCGGCGTCACCGGCCTGTCCGAAAACATACGGGTGCGCTCGATCCTCGGCCGCTTCCTGGAACACTCCCGGGTCTTCGCCTTCGGCAACGGCGGCGAACCCGAGATCTGGCTCGGCAGCGCCGACATGATGCACCGCAACCTCGACCGCCGCATCGAGGCCCTGGTGAGGATCACCGACCCGGCCCACCGAGCAGCCCTCAACCGGCTGTTCGAGACCGGTATGTCCGACACCACCGCTTCCTGGCACCTGGGCCCGGACGGCGAATGGACCCGGCACGCGACCGATGCCGACGGCCAGCCCCTGCGGAACGTCCAGGAGATGCTCATAGACGCCCGGAGGCGCCGGCGTGGCACAGCAACACCTTGACCCCACCGACCCCACGGTCCGCGCCGTCCCCGTTTCGGGGGATGCCCTCGCAGGCTATCTGCGGGCCCAGGCAACGGAGTTCCTCCGTTCGCTGCGTCAGCACCGGGAGACCGGCGGCGGGGGTGCCCCCACGCGAGCGGGTTCGAGCGTGGGGGAGAACGGGTCGGACGAGTCCGTCGACGCGGCGCGCGCACTGCGCCGCTCGGCCCGCCGGATCAGCGGCTCGCTGCACACCTTTCGGCCGCTGCTCGACCCGGACTGGTCGGAGCGCATGCGCCCCGAACTGGCCTGGCTGTCGGGCACGTTGGCCCGCGAGCACGCCTACTCGGCGCGCCTGGAGCGGCTGATCGGCGCGCTGAACCGGCTGTCCGGCACGAGCTTCCCCACGCAGGCCGGACCCGAGGCGGGCCCAGCACCCAAGAGCAACCTGACCATCGGCGCGGCGAAGGCGGGCGCCCTGCTCGACCGCCAGCTGACCCTGGCCCGCACCCGCGCCCACTCGGCCGCCCTCCAGGCGCTGGGCTCCTCCCGTTTCCACGCCGTCGCCGACAGCGTCGCCGTCCTGGCCAGCGAGGTCCCGCTGACCCCGGCGGCCGCCACCGCCGACCTGAGCCCGCCGGCCGCCGCGGCGGAGAGCCGCCTGCTCGACGCCGTCGGTACGCTGCCGCTGCTCACCGCGGGCCACCCCTACAACGCGGAGGCCCTCGTGCACGGCCTCTCCGCCGACACCGCCCCCCAGCCGCAGGACGCACCCTGGCACCAGGTCCGCCTGCTGCTGCGCCTGCACCGCTACGCACGCGAGGTCCTGTACGGCGAGGAGTGCCCTGTCGACGTACGCCTGCTCGCCGCCGGCCAGGCCCTGAACCAGCACCGGGACGCGGCGGAGGCAGCCTCGGCCGCGGCGTCCGCGGCCCGCACCCCGCGCATCGCCCCGGCGACGGCGTACGCGCTCGGCGTACTCCACGCCGACCAGCGGCACGAGGTGGAGGCGGCGCGGTTCGCGTTCCAGCAGAGCTGGCAGAAGGAAGCGGTTCCCACCCGGTAGGGACCCCGCGGAACGACCCTCTTGAAGGGACCGGATGCCCGATGACCGACGACGACACCGTCCAGGCGGCCGGCTGCGTCCTGTGGCGCCCTTCCCCGGTCGCCGGCGAGCTGGAGATCTGCCTGGTCCACCGGCCGAAGTACGACGAATTACGACATCGGCAATGACGGTGGACTACCGTGACGGCCGTGATCGACACCAGGAACCCGGCGAGGCCGTCCAAAACGTTCTCTCGCTCCTACGTCGCCCCCGACCTGCAAGCACACTTGGATGCGGGCGGGACCGTCGAGGAGTGGCTGGGCGACCGCACACCCATCGCCTCTATGGCTCGCATCTCGGCCGACCGGCTGAAGGGTGACGCCATCGGCGTTGGCCGCCAGCACAAGAACAACACGAGGAACGCGACCCTCCACGGCTGCGCCGTCGTGATGCACTACGAGGACAACAACATCACGGCGGCCAAGCGTGAGGTGAAGCGTCCGGCCTTCCTCCAGATGGTTCGGGACATCACCCATGGAGCGGAGGAAGAGACCGGCATCCCCGTCAGAGGGGCAATCGCGGTTGAGCGTGAGCGCGTCTGTCGACTGCCGCGCGACTTCATCGCCCTGCAAGACGCGTTGGTTATGGTCGGCAACGGAGTCTTCATTGAGGACAAGATCGCTCTTGATCTCGTCAACGATGACGGTGCGATCATCTCCGGCCTTGTCATCTCCGGCACCGGAGAAGCAGAGGTCGAGAGGACTCAGAAGCGGACCAGGCGGAACGCCAAGGACCGAGCAGAAGAGGGCAAGGTCTATGGGGGCCCCCGCCGCTTCGGCTGGCTCGGTGCGTCAAAGGACCCGTATCGGCTGGGCAACGACAAGAAGAACCCTGAGGAGTGGCCCCACCTGGTCGAAATGATCAAGAAGAGGGCAGGTGGCCGGTCATGGCGCCACATCACCGGCTGGATCAACGAACAGAGGGTGCCTACGGCTAGAGGCGGCAAGTGGTCTGAGCAAGGCGTGAAAGCGCTCGTAGCCAACCCTGCCTGGTGGGGCGGTCGAGTGCTCGACGGCCAGCTTGTGGCGGACGCCCAGACCGGAGAACCCACGATTGGAGACTGGGAGCACGCCGACTCCGAGGTTGACGGGATCGGCTATGAGGCCTGGAAAGGAATCATGGCTGGCGTGCAGGCCAACCGGCTTCACAGAGGCATGCAAAAGGCGCCCTCTTCTGCGGCGGCAGGGGGGAGCGAGGCGCTTCGTAGCCGTACCTACCTGTTCTCAGGGGCACTCAGATGCGGCCGGATCAACAACCTGGACGAGGTGTGCTACTCGAAACTGTCCGGCAACAAGGCTTCGGGAAAGAACGCTAAATATGGCGACTACTACAGGTGTGGAGACGCCAACTGCAAGGGCGTGGGTCGCCGAGTTGCACCGGTTGACGAATTCCTGGAAGAACTGATGTTGTCCTACTTGGACAAGAATTTCACAGGAACGGAGGTCCGCACTCCGTGGCGAGGGGCAGAAAAGCTTACGTCCTTGATCCGGCAGCGGAAGGACATCAAGACGTCAGTTGCGGACGGCGAGACTGAATGGCGTGATGTGCACGACATCCTGACTCGCCTGAATCGCAACATCAAGACCCTTCAAGAAGAGCAACAAGACCACCTCAAGAAGGAGTCGAAGAGGAACCTCCTCAGGGGGTGGAGTCGCGAGAAATGGGGTCAAATGGAACTCGAAGAGAAACGAGAGGTGATCTCTGAGGTTCTTGCCTCCGTCGTTGTCATGCCTGTTCCGAAGGGAAGGACAGACAAGGCTCCGTTTGACCCCACTCTACTGAAGGTGTCCTGGCGCAAAGACAATCCAAGCATTTCTCGATATCCAGGCCCAGAAGGCCCGCCAGAGCTTGACGTTGCTTAGGCTCCGACCCAGTTCCGGATTCACTGCCTTCGCACCAATTCTTCTCGTCACAGCTCCCCCCGCGACATGCCGAGGCTGAGGAGAAGGAGGGGGACCAAGTCCTTGTCCCTGCCGTTGGTGAGTCGGTCGTGTGCTTCGTGCGGATTCAGCCACACGAGAGAGCTCACCTCTGAGTTCGGTTCGAAGTCTCCACCGGTTGCCTCTGCTGTCCAGTAGCGAACCGTCTTGGGGCGCCCTTGCGCGTCGATGTAGTACGCGGAGGGGAGTTCCGTTCCGAGACGGCACGTCATACCTGTCTCTTCCTGCACCTCCCGAACAGCAGCCTGCTGGGAGGTCTCGCCGCACTTGAGCTTGCCCTTGGGCCAGGACCAGTCAGCCCACTTAGGCCTGTAGATCAAGGCAAGTTCGATGCCCTCACCGGAGGGCGAGCGGCGCCACAGGACACAGCCAGCCGCACGAACCACAGATTCGCCGTCCATGGTCCCCATGCTGCCGCATCTGGTCCGCAGGCCGCCCGAGCTGCGACACTTTTCACCGTTGTCAGAGGTCATACGAAGCTGGTCGCACCCCAAAGGCAAGCTCAAGCGCGGCGAGGAACCTCTCGCGGCCGCCCTGCGCGAGGTCGAGGAGGAGACCGGGTTCCGCTGTGTGCCCGGCGCTCGCCTCCCCTCCGTCCTCTACTACGCGGACGCGCACTCTGCTGAGCGCGCTGAATCCCGCCCGGTGCCGTGACAAGGGATAACCGGACCTCCCGGCATCGGCGGACTTACCACCGGCGTCGCAACATGTGCGTAGCCGAATGATTACGTAGAGTTTGCTTCCGGGTCCCACAACCTGGGATCTCTCTGTGTCCTTGACGTAAGCGTTCCGTGACCTCACCGCACCGTCCTCAGGGGTTCACCCCTCGTTCACTTTCGGCCATCGGCGCCTTCACCTGATCTGCCTAATTTCGGCCTTACAAGGTGTGAAGGGCATTCATGGACGACTCCTTCGCATCACACAGACTTCGCACGCCGCCACCAGACGGCGGCTCCTGGAAGGAACTCCCGAAAAGTGAAGCTTCAGCGCATGAACCGGCGGGCCATCACCCTCGGTGCTCTCGCCGTCTCCGGCGCCCTGGCCCTCACGGCGTGCGGCTCGGACGACACTGGTGCTTCTGGCAACGCGAGCGCGTCGTCAGGCTCGACCAGCTCGATCAAGTGTGATGACGCCAAGGGTCAGCTCCTCGCCGACGGCTCCTCCGCGCAGAAGAACGCGATCGACGCCTGGGTCAAGCAGTTCAGCTCCGCCTGTGGCGTGCAGATCAACTACAAGGGCGGCGGCTCGGGCGCCGGCGTCACCGCGTTCACGCAGGGCACGGTCGCCTTCGCCGGCTCCGACTCCGCGCTGAAGCCCGAAGAGGTCACGGCCTCCAAGGCGGTCTGCACCGGTGGCCAGGCCATCGACCTCCCGATGGTCGGCGGCCCGATCGCGGTCGGTTACAACGTCCCGGGTGTCGACAACCTGGTCCTGGACGCGCCCACCATCGCGAAGATCTTCGACAGCAAGATCACCAACTGGAACGACGCCGCGATCAAGGCGCTGAACCCCAACGCCACGCTCCCCGACCTCAAGATCCAGGCGTTCCACCGCTCGGACGAGTCCGGCACCACGGACAACTTCACCAAGTACCTGATCGCCGCGACGCCCGACAACTGGAAGTACGAGGGCGGCAAGGCCTGGCAGGCCAAGGGCGGCCAGTCCGCGAGCGGCTCCAGCGGTGTCGCCGCGCAGGTCAAGCAGACCTCGGGCGCCATCAGCTACATGGAGCTCTCGTACGCCAAGGACGGCATCAACGCCGCCTCCCTGGACACGGGTGCCGCCGCTCCCGTCGAGGCCACCGTCGACAACGCCACCAAGGCGATCGCCGACGCCAAGGTCGTCGGCACGGGCTCGGACCTCGCGCTGCAGCTGAACTACACGACCAAGGCCGAGGGCGCGTACCCGATCACCCTGGTCACCTACGAGATCGTCTGCGACAAGGGCAACAAGGCCGACACGCTGCCCGCCACGAAGGCGTTCCTGACCTACATCGCCAGCGAGGACGGCCAGGCGCTCCTCGCCGACGCCGGCTACGCGCCGATCCCCGCCGACATCATCTCCAAGGTCCGCACCACCATCGCGGGCCTGAGCTAGTTCCCGACGGTGCGGTCCGGCCCCGCCACGGGGCCGGACCGCACCGCGTCCGGTGCACCGCCGCCAGGAGCCCCACATCTCGTGCGACTCCGCAGACCGGAGAACTCTGATGGATATATCGACCAAAGACGCAGAAACACCTTCCCCAGCCCCCGGACCCTCCGTGGCCGAGCAGAAGCGCGCCAGTCGCGGCGCCACCCGACCCGGTGACCGAGTCTTCCTCGGTCTCTCCCGCGGCTCGGGCATTCTCCTGCTGGTGGTCATGGCCGCCATCGCGATCTTCCTGACCTATCGCGCCACCCTCGCGATCAGCAAGGACGAGAGCAACTTCCTCACCACGTTCGAGTGGAACCCGACCGCCATCCCGCCGGACTTCGGCATCGCCGTCCTGGCCTTCGGCACGGTGGTCTCCTCGGTCATCGCCATGGTCATCGCGGTCCCGATCGCGGTCGCCATCGCGCTGTTCCTCACGCACTACGCCCCGCGCAGGCTCGGCGGCCCCATCTCGTACGTCATCGACCTGCTCGCCGCCGTGCCGTCCATCGTGTACGGCCTCTGGGGCGCCCTCATTCTCGTCCCGCACATGAACGGCCTCTTCGGCTGGCTCAACGACTACCTCGGCTGGACCGGCATCTTCGAGTGGCAGGGCGGCGCCCCGCGCTCGATGCTCACCGTCGGCATCCTGCTCGCGATCATGATCCTGCCGGTCGTCACCAACGTGAGCCGCGAGGTGTTCCGGCAGTCCCCGCAGATGATCGAGGAGGCGGCTCTCGCCCTCGGCGCCACGCGCTGGGAGGTCATCCGCATGTCGGTGCTGCCCTTCGGCCGCTCCGGCGTGATCTCCGCCTCGATGCTGGGCCTCGGCCGCGCGCTCGGCGAGACGATGGCCGTCGCCACGGTCCTGTCGCCGACCTTCGACATCCAGGCCAGCCTGCTCGACCCGGGCGGTGGCACCTTCGCCCAGAACATCGCCAGCAAGTTCGGCGAGGCGTCCGAGCAGGGCCGTGACGCGCTCATCGCCTCCGGTCTGGTCCTCTTCGTCATCACCCTGCTGGTCAACGGCGCGGCCCGCGCGATCATCGCCCGCCGCAAGGAGTACTCGGGGGCCAACGCATGAGCCAGACCCTGAACGTGAAGCGCCCCAGCACCCTGCAGGGCGCGCGGCTGCCCAAGTGGTCCCCGTGGGCGATCGCCGCGGGTTCGGTCGCCCTGGGTATCGGTATCAGCGCCGCGGCCGGGCTGGACAGCAGTATCCAGTGGGGCCTGATGGCCGCGGTCCTCTTCGTCCTCGGTACATTCGGCATCGCCACGCGCGTCGAGGGCCGTCGGCAGGCCAAGGACCGGGTGGCGACCAGCCTGGTCTGGGTCGCCTTCATCCTGGCCGTCGTACCGCTGGTCTCCCTGGTCTGGACGACCCTCTCGCGCGGTGTGAAGGTCCTCGACGTCTACTTCCTGAGCCACTCGATGGGAGTCGTCGGCGACAGCGAGCCGGGAGGCGGCATCTACGCCGCCATCATCGGCAGCCTGGAGCAGGTCGGCCTCGCCACGCTGATGGCTGTGCCGGTCGGTGTGCTGACCGCCGTCTACCTCGTGGAGTACGGGCGCGGCAACCTCTCCCGGGCCATCACGTTCTTCGTCGACGTCATGACCGGCATCCCGTCGATCGTCGCCGGCCTGTTCATCCTGAGCCTGATGCTGCAGTTCGACATGCAGCCCTTCGGCTTCGCCGGCTCGCTCGCGCTGGCGATCCTGATGATGCCGGTCGTCGTCCGCTCCACGGAGGAGATGCTCAAGCTCGTTCCGAACGAGCTGCGCGAGGCGTCCCTCGCCCTGGGCATCCCGAAGTGGCGGACCATCCTGAAGGTGGTCCTGCCGACTTCTCTCGGCGGCATCACCACCGGCATCATGTTGGCAATCGCCCGTATCGCCGGCGAGACCGCACCGGTGCTGCTGCTGGTGTTCGGCAACCCCTTCATCAACAACAACCCGTTCGAGGGTGCGCAGGCCTCGTTGCCGCTGTACATCTACCAGCAGTACGCGAACAGCGCGGGCTCGGGCGCGGCCTACGACCGTGCCTGGGCGGCGTCGCTCACCCTGATCGCCTTCATCATGATCCTCAACCTGGCGGCTCGCGGCATCGCCCGCTGGAAGGCGCCGAAGACAGGTCGCTGACGCGGCCACATCAGCGACTGACGTCTCCCCCTCGAAAGAAGAGTTGAGTGAAATGGCCAAGCGAATCGACGTAAGCGGACTCACCGCTTACTACAGCGCCCACAAGGCGATCGAAGACATCTCCATGACGGTCGAGCCGCGCTCCGTGACGGCCTTCATCGGCCCCTCCGGCTGCGGCAAGTCGACCTTCCTGCGCACCCTCAACCGCATGCACGAGGTCACCCCCGGTGGCCGCGTCGAGGGCAAGGTGCTCCTTGACGACGAGGACCTGTACGGGCACGGCGTCGACCCCGTCGCCGTACGCCGCACCATCGGCATGGTCTTCCAGCGCCCCAACCCGTTCCCCACGATGTCGATCTTCGACAACGTGGCGGCGGGCCTCAAGCTCAACGGCTCCTACAAGAAGTCCGAGCTGAACGACGTCGTGGAGAAGTCCCTCAAGGGCGCGAACCTCTGGAACGAGGTCAAGGACCGCCTGAACAAGCCCGGTTCGGGCCTGTCCGGCGGCCAGCAGCAGCGTCTGTGCATCGCGCGGGCGATCGCGGTGGAGCCGCAGGTGCTCCTCATGGACGAGCCGTGCTCGGCCCTGGACCCGATCTCCACCCTCGCGATCGAGGACCTGATCGGCGAGCTGAAGGAGCGCTTCACGATCGTCATCGTGACGCACAACATGCAGCAGGCCGCCCGTGTCTCCGACCGCACCGCCTTCTTCAACCTGTCGGCGGTCGGCCAGCCCGGCCGGCTCATCGAGATCGACGACACGGAGCGCATCTTCTCCAACCCGTCGGTGCAGGCCACCGAGGACTACATCTCGGGCCGTTTCGGCTGAGCCGACGCCTCCAGAACCCCTCGCGGTGCTGCATGGCGGTGCCACCGCGAGGACGATAAGGGCCCGCCCCTGGTTCCCAGGGGCGGGCCCGCTCGTTTCCCGCCGCGTTCCTGCCACACTCCTGCCACACACCTGCCGGGTTCTTACCGCCGGGGGTGCCCGTCCGCGTCCGTACGGGCCAGGCTGCGGGCTCTTCGCGCCGGGCCGCGCCAGCCGCAGGAGCAGCGGGCGAAGCAGAATCGGCCCTGCTCGACCGTTGTCGTGTGGTGTTCCTGGGCCTGGGCCGTCTCGTCCTGCTGCGCCACTCTGACAACGTTACCCAAGGCAAGTGCCTTTACCTCACCTGCTCCGCAGCGGGATGCGCGGACGCGTGACAAGCACACCCATACGTCGTTAAGCCGAACGACGGGGAGGCCGAGAGCCCCGGGACGGACCGGCTGGGGGTCAGCAGGCGATGGTGGCGCAGGCGATGGCGCGAGTGGCGGAGGACGGGCGGTCCGGCCGGTTGGCGGCAGCGGCCGCGGCGACCGGGCTCCTGGTCGGTGTCTGTGTCACCGGATGCTCGGACGGCGCCGGCGTCGCCGAGGACGCCCGCCCCGGTGCCGACCCCGTCGAGATGGTCCACCGGTCCGCCGACACCCTGCGGCGGACGGGCAGCGCACAGGCCCGTACGTCCATGGAGATGGCCACCGGTGGCACCCGGGTCACCATCCGGGGCGAGGGCGTGTACAACTTCGCGCAGCAGCGGGGCCGGCTGAAGGTACTGCTGCCCCAGGATCCCGCGGGTACCACCGAACACCGGCCCATCACCGAACTCCTCGCCCCGGGCGCCCTCTTCATGAAGAACCGCGGTGCCGGCGTCCCCGCCGACAAGTGGGTCCGCGTCGACACGGCCGGCCTCTCCGACGGAAACCTCGTGACGGGCGGCGCCACCGATCCGTACGCGGCGGCCGAGTTGCTGCGCGGGGCGCGGACGGCGGCGTACGTCGGGCGGACCGAGGTCGCCGGAACCCCGGTGCGGCACTACCGCGGTACGGCCGACCTCGAGGTCGCCGCGAAGACCGCCTCAGAGGGCAACCGGGACGCGCTGAAGGCCGCGGCGAAGGGGTTCGCCACCGCCCAGGTACCGTTCGACGCCTACTTCGACGACGAGGGACGCCTGCGCAAGGTGCGCCACCGCTTCAGCTTCGTCAACGGCTCCCAGAAGGGCACCGTCGCCGTCACCTCGACGACCTTGCTGTACGACTTCGGGGTCGCCGCCGACGTACAGCTCCCGGATTCCGCGGACATCTTCGCCGGAAAGATCGCGGAGTAGCCGGCGGCGTCCTGGGCAGGGGCGGGCGTAGGAGGACTTGGGGGCCGGAAATGGCCCTTCCGTGCCATGCGCGGTGTGTAGGCCGCTACCTACTCTAGGAAGTCGATGACGGCAGGAAGAGGGTGATGTACGTGGCTCCGGTCGGCGGTACGGCAGTTCAGGACCACGTGGCCCTCGCCGAGATCGAGCTGTGCGGAGACCTGATCATCGCGGCCTCGGCCGCTCACGAGGACCGGCTCAGTCTTGAGAGCATCGACGAGGTGCTGAAAGTGGCCGAAGCGCGCGCCCATGAGCGTGAGCTTCAGCAGGCGCGGGCCATGAACCTGTAGCCCGTCCCGGCCAGTCGGGCGTGGCCCGGCCCCCGCCACACCGTTCCCCGCCCGCACAGCGGGGACGTACGTCACGTACAGAGATGTACATCACCCCCACGTAGGGGCATCACGTACGCAGGAGTCGCGCGATCGCCTTCGTCGCTTCCTCGACCTTCGCGTCGATCTCGTCGCCGCCCTTGACGGCCGCGTCCGCGACGCAGTGGCGCAGGTGCTCCTCCAGCAGCTGGAGGGCGAAGGACTGCAGGGCCTTCGTGGAGGCGGAGACCTGGGTGAGTATGTCGATGCAGTAGACGTCCTCGTCGACCATCCGCTGCAGGCCGCGGATCTGGCCCTCGATCCGGCGCAGACGCTTGAGGTGCTCGTCCTTCTGATGGTGGTAGCCGTGGATACCCCGGTCGTGGTCGGTCACGACCTGCTGGGTGGGCTCGCCGGAGGGCGCCGTCGCGCCGGCCTCGGTGGTCGTCATCGCGTCCTCCTGATGATCCTTTCGGCGGTCCCGGAGGGCCTTTGCGACACCTCGCGGGATATTCCGGAGGCCCTTGTCGAGATCCCGTCCGGTTCGCCGCATACATATACCCCTGGCAGGTATATGGTATCGAACTCTGCTGGGTATGGGGCCCTTGCCCGATGCCGGGACCGGACCCCGTGCTGATCACTGTGCCCGATGGGCGACACTGGGAGACGGCCCATTAGCCGTGGCCGGATGATGCACCTAGCATCAGCCTGACCGAAACCGAAGCACCCCGAGGACCCCACGTGCGCTTTCGTCTGACCCCCAGGGAGACGAGCTTCTACGACATGTTCTCCGCATCCGCGGACAACATCGTCACGGGCTCGAAACTCCTCATGGAACTGCTCGGGGCCGACGCCTCCGGCCGGACCGAGATCGCAGAGCGTATGCGGGCCGCGGAACACGCCGGTGACGACGCCACACACGCGATCTTCCACCAGTTGAACTCCTCGTTCATCACGCCGTTCGACCGTGAGGACATCTACAACCTGGCCTCGTCCCTCGACGACATCATGGACTTCATGGAGGAGGCCGTCGACCTGGTCGTGCTGTATCAGGTCGAGGAGCTCCCCAAGGGTGTGGAGCAGCAGATCGAGGTGCTGGCCAGGGCGGCCGAGCTGACGGCGGAGGCCATGCCGAACCTCCGCACCATGGACAACCTCACCGAGTACTGGATCGAGGTCAACCGCCTGGAGAACCAGGCCGACCAGATCCACCGCAAGCTGCTCGCCCAGCTCTTCAACGGCAAGTACGACGCCATGGACGTGCTGAAGCTCAAGCAGATCGTGGACGTGCTCGAGGAAGCGGCCGACGCGTTCGAGCACGTGGCGAACACGGTGGAGACCATCGCCGTCAAGGAGTCCTGACCTCTTCATGGACACCTTCGCTCTGATCGTGACCATTGGCGTCGCGCTCGGATTCACCTACACGAACGGCTTCCACGACTCGGCGAACGCGATCGCGACCTCCGTGTCGACGCGGGCACTGACACCGCGGGCGGCGCTCGCGATGGCCGCGGTGATGAACCTGGCGGGAGCGTTTCTCGGCAGCGGCGTCGCCAATACGGTCAGCGAGGGCCTGATCCAGACGCCTGAGGGCTCGAGGGGGATGGGAATCCTCTTCGCCGCCCTCGTCGGCGCGATCACCTGGAACCTGATCACCTGGTACTTCGGGCTGCCGTCCTCCTCTTCGCACGCCCTGTTCGGCGGCATGGTGGGCGCGGCGCTCGCCGGCGGGACAACGGTCTACTGGCACGGCGTGCTGGAGAAGATCGTGATCCCGATGTTCCTCTCCCCGATCGTCGGCCTGGTCGTCGGCTACCTGGTGATGACCGCGATCATGTGGCTGTTCCGCCGCTCCAACCCCCACAAGACCAAGCGCGGATTCCGTATCGCGCAGACCGTCTCCGCCGCCGGCATGGCCCTGGGGCACGGCCTCCAGGACGCCCAGAAGACCATGGGGATCGTGGTGATGGCCCTGGTCATCGCCGACGTACAGGACGCGGGCGATCCGATCCCGGTCTGGGTGAAGATCATTTGTGCCGTGATGCTGTCCCTCGGCACATACGCCGGCGGCTGGCGCATCATGCGCACCCTCGGCCGGAAGATCATCGAGCTCGACCCTCCCCAGGGCTTCGCCGCGGAGACCACCGGCGCGTCGATCATGTTCGCCTCGGCGTACCTCTTCAAGGCCCCCATCTCCACGACCCACGTCATCACCTCCGCCATCATGGGCGTCGGCGCGACCAAGCGCCTCAAAGCCGTCCGCTGGGGAATCGCCAAGAACATCGTCCTGGGCTGGTTCATCACGATGCCGGCGGCAGCACTGGTGGCGGCACTGAGCTTCTGGCTTGTGAACCTGGCGTTCTTGTAGGGATTTCTCCTCGCTCCCCATGCCCGTATCAGCCCGTCCGGCGTTTGAGGACGAGCGCGTTCAGCGCGATAAGGGGGTCTGGGGGCAGCGCCCCCAGAAGCAAGGGACGGGCAGGGGCGGAGGGGGCGAACAAACCCCCCCCCCCCCCCCCCCCCCCCCCCCCAAACCACCCCCCCCCCCCCCCCCCCACCCCCCCCCAAAACCCCCCCCCCCCCCGGCCCCCCCCCCCGGGGGGGCCCCCCCCCCCCCCCCCCCCCCCCCCCCCCCCCCACGCCCGTT
>NZ_JBIAIK010000018.1:0-156451 GCF_042871385.1 Streptomyces sp. NPDC005808
AAACGCCCGGTTACATTCCGAACCCGGAAGCTAAGCCTTACAGCGCCGATGGTACTGCAGGGGGGACCCTGTGGGAGAGTAGGACGCCGCCGAACAAATCTTGAGGACCTTTGGTCCCAGCGACTCGCTGGGACCAAAGGTCCTTTTTTTGTTTTTCCGAAGCGCGCCGGGTACCTGGCTGCGCGAGAATGACTTGCGGTACCGAAGACAGGAGTCACCATGTCCACCAACTCTCCCGATGAGCGACCGGAGCGCGACCAGCGAGGCCGGGACAGTGGTGACCGCGGCGGCTACCGCGGGGGCCCGCGCCGCGACAATGAACGCCGTGACAGCGACCGCGGCGGCAGTCAGGGCCGGCGCGACGACAGGGGCGGCGGTGACCGCGGCGGTTTCCGTCGGGACGACCGTCCCAGCGCCCCGCGCAGTGACGACAATCGTCGTGATGACAACCGCGGCGGCGGCTTCCGCGGCCGTGACGACAGGCGCGAGGGCGACCGCGGTGGTCGCCCGCCGTTCCGTCGTGATGAGCGTCCCAGTAGTGGTCCGCGCCGCGATGACCGTGGAAGTGGTGGCGGTGGCGGTCGCGAGGGGGATCGTCCGGCGTTCCGCCGTGACGACCGTCCTGCAAGTGGTCCGCGTCGCGATGACAACCGTGGCGGCAGCAGCTTCCGTCGCGATGACAATCGTCGTGACGACAACCGTGGCGGCGGGTTCCGCCGTGACGACCGTCCTGCCGGCGGGCCCCGCCGTGACGACCGTCCTGCAAGTGGTCCGCGTCGCGATGACGACCGTGGGGGCAGCGGTTTCCGTCGGGACGATCGGCGTGACAGCGGCGGTGACCGTGGCGGCAGCAGCTTCCGTCGCGATGACAATCGTCGTGACGACAACCGTGGCGGCGGGTTCCGCCGTGACGAGCGCCCCAGCAGTGGCCCGCGCCGTGACGACGACCGTGGCGGTGCCCGTCGTGACGACCGCAGGGACGACAACCGAGGCGGTGGATTCCGTCGCGAGGGGGATCGTCCGGCGTTCCGTCGTGATGAGCGTCCCAGCAGTGGTCCGCGCCGTGATGACAACCGTGACAACCGTGGCGGCAGCAGCTTCCGTCGCGATGACAATCGTCGTGACGACAACCGTGGCGGCGGGTTCCGCCGTGATGACCGTCCCGTCGGCGGGCCCCGCCGTGACGACCGTCCTGCAAGTGGTCCGCGTCGCGATGACGACCGTGGGGGCAGCGGTTTCCGTCGGGACGATCGGCGTGACAGCGGCGGTGACCGTGGCGGCAGCAGCTTCCGTCGCGATGACAATCGTCGTGACGACAACCGTGGCGGCGGGTTCCGCCGTGACGAGCGCCCCAGCAGTGGCCCGCGCCGTGACGACGACCGCGGTGGTGCCCGTCGTGACGACCGCAGGGACGACCGTCCGGCCTTCCGGCGTGACGAGCGGCCCAGCAGTGGCCCGCGCCGTGACGACAACCGAGGCGGCGGATTCCGTGGGCGCGACGACAGGGGAGCCGGCCCGCGTCGTGACGACCGGGGCGGTCGCCCCGGTGGCTTCGGAGGCCGTGACGACCGGCGTGGCGACGACCGCCGCGGTGGTGGAAGCTTCCGTGACGACCGTGACCGGGACCGTGAGCCGATCAAGCGGCTGCCGATTCCCGAGGACGTCACTGGTGACGAGATCGACAAGGACGTACGGCAGGAATTGATGAGCCTCCCGAAGGGGCTTGCCGAGGATGTCGCCAAGAACCTCGTGATGGTCGCCCGGCTCATCGACGAGGACCCCGAGGGGGCGTACGCCTACTCGAAGATCGCCCTGCGTCTGGCGTCGCGTGTCGCCGCCGTACGGGAGGCGGCTGGGTTCGCCGCGTACGCGAGCCAGAAGTACAGCGAGGCGCTGGCTGAATTCCGGGCCGCTCGGCGTATGACCGGCGGCGTGGACCTCTGGCCCGTCATGGCGGACTGCGAGCGTGGTCTTGGCCGGCCCGAGAAGGCACTGGACATGGCCGGGGCGCCTGAGGTCCAGAAGCTGGACAAGGCCGGGCAGGTCGAGATGCGCCTCGTGGCCGCCGGTGCGCGGCGGGACATCGGGCAGATCGATGCCGCCATCGTGACCCTCCAGAGCCCTGAGCTCGCCTCGAACTCCGTGCAGCCCTGGACCGCACGACTGCGTTACGCCTACGCGGACGCGCTGCTCTCCGCCGGTCGGGAAGCGGAGGCACGCGAGTGGTTCGCGAAGGCCATCGAGTCCGACAAGGACGGCAGCACGGACGCCTCCGACCGGCTCGCCGAGCTGGACGGCGTCGAGTTCCTCGACGCGCTCGTCGAGGATGAGGACGAGACGGACGTGGACACAGGGACAGACGGCGTGGTGAAAGTGCAGCTGCCCGACGAGATCGAGGTCGACACAGTGCCTGAGCCCGAGGACGAAGTCGACCTTCTGGATAGCGAACAGACGCCCGACGAGGACGACGAGGACGACGAGAACGACGAGGACGACTCCAAGGGCGCGCCCCAAGGCTGACGCCATGCAGGAGACGTAGAACAAGCGAAGTAGCAGCGGACGGGTGGGACTCCGGAAGGGGTTCCGCCCGTCCGTGTCTGCTAGCCCGCGAGTGCCCGCAGTACCAGGCCGGAAGCCGGTTTCGGACCGAACGACGTCGACTTGCGGGGCATCGTGACGCCCTGGCGGGCCAGGTCGCGTACGACCTCCTCGCGGACGGGATGCATCAGGACGGCCGTGCCGTTGTCACGCTCGGCCTTGGCGACCGTGGCCGCCGTGTCGTGGATGTACGCGATGTGCTCGGGCGAGTCCTCCGGGATGCCCCAGACGTGTTCGAGGAGGGTGGCGTGCAGGACCGTCGCGTCCAGAGTGCGCCAGGCCTCGGGGTGGTCACCCGGGACCGTGCGGGCGAGGAGATCCGGGGAGGGACGGTCGACGAGGTGGAAGGCGCCGTCGCCGGCAAGAAGAAAGGCGTTTCCGTTCGCGGCCGCTGTGGCCAGGGCTTCCATGGCCTCGGGGAGGGGGACGTCGAGATGGCGTACGCGGAAGGAGTCCGAGAGGGCGGCCAGCGCTTCGGTGACCGGCAGGCGGTGCAGGAGGCGGTGGATCGCCCGGACGCGGAGCGGGTAGCGCGTGGTGTCGACCAGCAGGACCAGGCCGTAGTCCCAGGGGCTCGGGGAAGGGTGCTCCGCGCGTAGACGCAGATACGTCGCCCAGCGGTGGTGGCCGTCGGCGATGAGGGCTTGGTGGTGGCCGAGGTCTGTCTGGATCTCGGCCAGGTCGGCGGGGCCGGTGATCGCCCACAGGCGGTGGGTGAAGCCGTCCTCTGTGGTGGTGGACAGGAGCGGTGGCTGCTGGGTGGTGCGTTCGATGACGGCGGCGGTGCCCACCAGGGAACCGTTGCCGCGATAGGTCAGCAGCAGGGGCTCGAGATTGGCGGATGTGGCACGCATCAGGGCTGCGCGGTCCGCGATGACATGCGGCATCACGTCCTCGTGGGGGAGGACGACACCGTCCGACGGCTCCGACAGGCGCAGGGCGCCGATGATGCCGCGTTGCAGCATGCCGCCGTCGCGCTGTTCGTAGACGTACAGGCCTGGCTCGGTGTCGGTGGTGAGGACGCCCTCGGACAGCCAGCGGTGCAGGGTTTCGGCCGCCTGCTCGTTGCGTGCGGTGGGGGTGGTGTCCTGCGGGAGGATCAGCCGGACGATGTTGTGCGGATCGGCGGACTCCAGATGGAGCAGACCGTCCGGCCGTACGACGACGTCGTACGGCGGCGAGGTCACGGCGGCCAGACTGCCGACCCGGTCGGGGTCGTAGCGCAGGCCCCGGAAGGGGTTCAGATCAAGGCCCATGCGTGCGGGTACGTGCGTGGGACCTGCATAGTTCATTGAGGCATCGTAAGTGTGTCAGTGGCATGCGCGATGATCGGGGCAAAGGGATCGAATGAGGAGCGATGCGGAATGAGCCAGACCGTCAGGACGCGGCCCGAGGGCAGTGCGCAGGCCCTGAGTGAGGCGTACGACACGGCTCTGCTCGACTTGGACGGAGTGGTGTACGCGGGCGGGAACGCGATCGCGCACGCCGTTGAGTCCCTCGGCACAGCCCACTCGGGCGGGATGCGTCTCGCGTACGTCACGAACAACGCGCTGCGTACGCCGGACGCGGTGGCCGAGCACCTCACGGAGCTGGGGATACCGACCGGGGCCTCCGACGTCATCACCTCGGCGCAGGCCGCGGCCCGGCTCATCAGTGAGCAGGTGCCCGTCGGCGCGCGCGTTCTGGTCATCGGCGGCGAGGGGCTGCGGGTCGCGCTGCGTGAGCGCGGGCTGGAACCGGTCGAGTCGGCGGACGACGATCCGGCGGCGGTCGTCCAGGGGTTCGGCGGACCGGATCTGCCCTGGGGTCGCTTCGCGGAGGCGTCCTACGCCATCGCGCGTGGGGTGCCGTGGTTCGCGTCCAACACCGATCTGACGATCCCCAGCGCACGTGGGATCGCCCCGGGGAACGGCGCGGCGGTGGAGGTCGTACGCATAGCCACGGGCGCCGAGCCCCAGGTGGCGGGCAAGCCGCTGCCTCCGATGCACCGGGAGACGATTCTGCGGACCGGGGCCAAGCGGCCGCTGGTCGTCGGTGACCGGCTGGACACCGACATCGAGGGCGCGTTCAACGGGGAAGTGGACTCGCTGCTCGTGCTGACCGGCGTCACGGACGGCGCGCAGCTTCTCGCCGCCCCGCCGCAGCACCGGCCGACGTATGTCGATGCCGATCTGCGCGGGCTGCTCACCGGCCAGCCGGAGGTCAGCGAGGCGGACGGGGGCTTCCGCTGCGGTGGCTGGACGGCTACGGCTGGGAGCGAGCGGCTGGAGCTGGAAGGTGACGGCGAGGTACTCGACGGCCTGCGGGCGCTGTGTGCGTCGGCGTGGTCGGCGGCCGGGGAGGGGACCTGCGAGCTGGACGGGGGGAAGGCGCTGGCGCGGCTGGGGCTCTGAGAGCAGCAAGCCCGCGGTGCGGGGGTCAACCGCGCAGGCCACAGGACCCAGGTGGCACAGAGCAGGCAGGGCCCAGAACAGGTAGGGCGCAGAACAGCAGGCAGGGCACAGAACAGGTAGGGCGCAGAGCGTAGAAGCGAGGCACAGAGCAGCGCGCAGGCACAGGGGGCACAGGGCAGCGCACACGGCGCAGGGCTCATCTGCCGTGACACGGGATCGAGCCGCATGGGAGGGTAGGCTAACCTAACCGAGTGTTGGTTGACAGTCCTCCCGAAGAGCGCGCGGCGACCGCCCCCGCGCCCCCAGCCCGTCGGGCGATACGTACCTTTGGGCTTCTCGCGTCCCTGGGCGTGCTGGTGCTCGTCGCGCTGGCGAGTATCGCGATCGGTGCGAAAGCGCTGCCGCTGGATCAGGTCTGGCACGGTCTGTTCCACGACTCGGGGACGTACGCGGATGTCGTGGTCGGTGACCGGCTCTCGCGTACCGTCCTCGGGCTGCTGGTGGGCGCCGCGTTGGGGCTGGCGGGGGCTGTTCTCCAGGCGCTCACGCGTAATCCGCTGGCCGACCCCGGACTGCTCGGGATCAACGCGGGTGCGTCCGCCGCGGTCGTCACCGCCATCACCTTCTTCGGCGTCACCAGTCCGAACGGCTACATCTGGTTCGCCTTCTTCGGGGCTGCCGCGGTGGGCGCCCTTGTCTGGTTTCTCGGCGGCAGCCGGGGGGCGACTCCGGTGCGGCTCGCGCTCGCGGGTACGGCGATCACCGCCGCGCTCTACGGCTATCTGCAAGCTGTGATGATCATGGACGACGCCGCGCTCGGCAAGATGCGTTTCTGGACGGTCGGTTCGCTGGCCTCGGCCACCGACTCCACCATCAAGCAGGTGCTGCCGTTCCTGGCGGTCGGCACGGTCCTCGCGCTCGCCCTCGCCCGCCCGCTGAACGCCGTGACCATGGGTGACGACACCGCCCGCGCGCTCGGCGCCAACCTGAACCGCACCCGCGCGTTGTCCATGGCCGCCGCGACAGTATTGTGCGGCGCCGCGACCGCCGCCTGCGGGCCGATCGTGTTCGTCGGCCTGATGGTCCCGCACGTCGTCCGCTCCTTCACCGGACCCGACCTGCGCTGGATCCTGCCGTACGCGACCGTGCTGTCACCCGTGCTGCTGCTCGGCGCCGATGTCATCGGCCGGATGATCGTGCGGCCCGCGGAACTGCAGGTCGGTATCGTCACCGCGGTGCTCGGCGGCCCGGTCTTCATCTATCTCGTACGACGGCGGAGGACGGCGCAGCTGTGACGACCACACGCAAACCGGCCACACGCGATTCGGCCACACGTGAGCCGGCAACGCCCCGCCCCCCGGGCCTCCGCGTCTCCGGCACCCGAGCCGTCCGGACGGGCGGCGGGCTGTCGGTCCGGTTCGACGTCAGGGCGTTCGCCGTCGTCGTCCTGCTGCTGGCCGCCGCGCTCACCGCGAGCGTTGTGCTGATCGGTACGGGCGACTTCCCGATCTCGGCTCCGGACGTCCTCAAGACGGTGTTCGGCGACGGGACCACGATCCAGGAGTACATCGTCGACGACCTGCGGCTGCCGCGGGTCATCGTCGGTCTGCTGGTAGGGGCCTCGCTCGGTCTCGGCGGGGCGATCTTCCAGTCCGTCTCCCGTAATCCGCTGGGCAGTCCGGACGTGCTCGGCCTCGCGCAGGGCGCCACGGCCGGCGCGCTCATCATGATCGTGCTGTTCTCCGGGAGCGCGAACCAGGTCGCCCTCGGGGCGCTCGCCGGCGGACTCGTGACCGGGATCGCCATCTATCTGCTCGCGTGGAAGCGAGGTGTGCACGGTTATCGACTGGTTCTGGTCGGTATCGGTGTCTCCGCGATCGTCACCGCGATCAACGGCTATCTGATCACCAAGGCCGACATCGTCGACGCGGCCCGTGCCGTGGTCTGGATGACCGGCTCGCTCAACGGCCGTGACTGGACCCAGGTATGGCCGCTGCTCATCATGTGCGCCGTCCTCGTGCCCCTGGTCCTCGGCAACGCGCGCGGGCTGCGCATGATGGAGATGGGCGACGACGTCTCGTACGCGCTCGGAGTGCGGGTCGAGCGGACGCGGCTGCTGCTGATGCTGGCCGCCGTACTGCTCACCGCCGGCGCCACCGCAGCGGCGGGCCCGGTCGGTTTCGTGGCGCTCACCTCGCCGCAGCTCGCCCGGCGGCTGACCCGCTCGCCGGGCCCGAACCTGGTGCCCTCCATGTGCATGGGCGCGACCCTGCTGATCGTCGCGGACTGGGCCTCGCAGCGGGCCTTCGGGGCCGACCAACTGCCCGTGGGCGTGGTGACCGGAGTCCTCGGCGGTGTCTATCTGCTGTGGCTGCTGGTCACCGAGCGGAAGGCGGGCCGGATATGAGTACGGAGCGGAGGACGGCTCAGTCGGGATTGGGCGCCGAGCAGGAGGCGGATCGGCCGGAAATGGGCGCCGCCGAGCGGCAGAAGGCGGGTCGGCCCGAATCGGGCGCCGAGCGGAGGGCGGGCCAGTCGGGAATGGGCGCCGAGCGGAGGACGGCTCAGTCGGAATTGGGCGCCGCAGCCAACGAAAAGATCAAGAGGAGCACCAGCACCGTGAACCGCCTGTCCGCCGAGAACGTCACCCTCGCCTACGACCAGCGCGTCATCACGGAGAAGCTGTCGGTGGAGATACCCGACAACTCCTTCACCGTGATCGTCGGCCCGAACGCCTGCGGCAAGTCGACACTGCTGCGCGCCCTCTCACGGATGCTCAAGCCCTCCCAGGGGCGGGTACTGCTCGACGGGCAGGTCATCCAATCCATGCCCGCGAAGAAGGTCGCCAGGACGCTCGGCCTGCTGCCGCAGTCCTCGATCGCGCCGGACGGGATCACCGTCGGCGACCTGGTCGGCCGGGGCCGCTACCCGCACCAGGGGCTGCTGCGCCAGTGGTCCACGGAGGACGAGCGGGTCGTCCAGGAGTCGATGGCCTCGACCGGCGTCGCCGAACTCGCCGATCGCTATGTCGATGAACTGTCGGGCGGCCAGCGACAGCGCGTGTGGATCGCGATGGCGCTCGCCCAGCAGACACCACTGCTGCTCCTCGACGAGCCCACGACCTACCTCGACATCCAGCACCAGATCGACGTCCTCGACCTGTGCGCCGAACTCCACGAGGAACAGGGCCGCACCCTGGTCGCCGTACTCCACGACCTCAACCACGCCGCCCGGTACGCCACCCACCTCATCGCCCTGCGCGAGGGCTCGGTCATCGCCGAGGGCGCGCCCGGTGACATCGTCACGGCCGCCTTGGTCGAGGAGGTCTTCGGACTGCGCTGCCAGGTCATCGAGGACCCGGAGACGGGGACACCGCTGGTGGTGCCGGCGGCGCGCAAGGCACGCGCGCGGGTGGCCGCTACAGAAGCTTCCTGAGACGGAACAGATCGAGGACGCTCGCTTCCAGCTTCACCCGGCCCGAACCCCATGCCTTGGCGAAGTGCAGTTCTCCGTCGACCATGGCGACCAGATCGGCGCCGGACATGGTGAGCCTGATCTGGGCCTTCTCGCGCGGAGGCCCCGGCAGGGTGTCCAGCACCCTGATCCTGCCGTCCTCGAGGCGGCCGACGAAGGTGACGTCCAGATCGGTGATTCGGCAGCTCAGCGAGCGATCCAGGGCTGCCGCCTCGCGTACGTCCCCGTCGGCGCCCGCCATGTTGTCCGCAAGTCTCTCGAGCGCGCTGCGGCACTCCTCAATCGTCGCCATCGTGATCGACGGTACCGCAGCGCTTCGGGGTAGCGTCGGGGCATGAGCGACTCAGTGCCCCAGACCCCGTCTCCGCAGGGCGAGGTCCCGGAGCCGGAGGTTCCGGCCGATGCCGGCCCGGTGTTCGACCCTGCCGCCCCCGCCCCGTTGAACGTGCCCCGCACCCCCACCGGCAACGCGGACATCGATGCGCAGCTCGACCGGCTGGCCGACGCCGACCACCTCGCCGCCGACGGACACGTCCAGGTGTACGAGGATGTACACCGGGGGCTGCGCGACGCGCTCACCGCGCTCGACGCCCGCCCGGGACCTCCGGCGCCCCCGACGCCGTACGACCGCAGGAGCTGAACCGAACGTGGCAGGAGTGGCACGCCGCCGCCTGGATGCCGAGCTGGTCCGCCGGAAGCTGGCCCGCTCGCGTGAGCACGCCGGACAGCTGATCGCCGCGGGAAGGGTCACCGTCGGCAAGACCCTCGCGGTCAAGCCCGCCACCCAGGTGGAGACGGCGGCCGCGATCGTGGTGACCCAGGACGACAGCGACCCCGACTACGTCTCGCGCGGCGGACACAAGCTCGCCGGCGCGCTGGAAGCCTTCGTCCCGCAGGGGCTCAGGATCGAGGGCCGGCGGGCGCTGGACGCCGGAGCCTCCACCGGCGGCTTCACCGACGTACTGCTGCGCGCGGGAGCCGCCCATGTGCTCGCCGTCGACGTCGGCTACGGTCAACTTGCTTGGTCTCTGCAGAGCGATGAACGCGTCACCGTCAAGGACCGTACGAACGTACGCGAGTTGACGTTGGACGCGATCGATGGGGAGCCCGTGGATCTTGTTGTCGGGGATCTGTCCTTCATCCCGCTCGGCCTGGTGCTGCCCGCCCTCGCGCGGTGCACGGCACCCGACGCCGATCTGGTGATGATGGTCAAACCACAGTTCGAAGTGGGGAAGGAACGGCTGGGCAGCGGCGGTGTCGTGCGCAGCCCGGAACTGAGGGCCGAGGCAGTACGCGGTGTGGCCGCGCGTGCCTGGGGGCTGGGGCTCGGAGTGCAGGGGGTCACGGCCAGTCCGTTGCCCGGCCCTTCGGGCAATGTCGAGTACTTTCTGTGGCTGCGTGCCGGGGCACCCGAACTCGACCCGGCCGACGTTGACCGTGCAGTGGCGGAGGGGCCGCGTTGACACAGACCCGAGCTCGTACTGTTTTCCTGCTCGCCCACACCGGGCGGCCCGCTGCGATCCGCAGCGCCGAACTCGTCGTCCAGGGGCTACTACGTTCTGGGATCGGCGTACGTGTCCTTGAGGCGGAGGCCGCCGACCTGCCGCTGCCGTCGGCCGTGGAGCTGGTGAAGGAGGCCACACCGCAGTGCCTCGACGGGTGCGAGCTGCTGATCGTGCTGGGCGGTGACGGGACCCTGCTGCGCGGCGCCGAGTTCGCCCGGGCATCCGGCGTTCCGATGCTCGGCGTCAACCTCGGCCGCGTCGGCTTCCTCGCGGAGGCCGAGCGGGACGACCTCGACAAGGTCGTCGACCGGGTGGTGACCAAGGCGTACGAGGTCGAGGAGCGGATGACCGTCGATGTCGTCGTGCACCAGAACGGCGACATCGTGCACACCGACTGGGCGCTGAACGAGGCCGCCGTGCAGAAGGTGTCAGCCGAGAAGCTCCTTGAAGTCGTGCTGGAGATCGACGGGCGGCCCGTGACCGGCTTCGGCTGCGACGGGATTGTGTGCGCCACGCCGACCGGTTCCACGGCGTACGCGTTCTCCGCGGGCGGGCCCGTGGTGTGGCCGGAGGTCGAGGCGCTGCTGATGGTGCCGATCAGTGCGCACGCGCTGTTCGCGAAGCCGCTGGTGACCTCGCCGGATTCGGTGCTCGCGATCGAGGTGCTGCCACACATTCCGCCGGGGGTGCTGTGGTGCGACGGGCGCCGGTCGGTGGACTTGCCGCCGGGGGCGCGGGTGGAGGTCCGGCGGGGGGCCGTGCCGGTACGGCTCGCCCGGCTGCATCACGCGTCGTTCACGGACCGGCTGGTGGCGAAGTTCGCGTTGCCGGTCTCCGGGTGGCGTGGGGCGCCGCACTAGTCGTACGGCTGCGGGCACCCTCTGCATGCGGAGTTCGTACGGTGGCCCACTCCGGCGGGTGACAACGGGCCCTTTGTGGGTCCTTGTCACCTGCGCCTTCGCACCAGGGGGGTGGGGGCCGTCGCACATCCGGTCCCTGACCTCGTAAGGTCGGGGGCGTGTTGGAGGAGATGCGGATACGGTCGCTCGGAGTCATCGACGACGCGGTGGTCGAGCTGTCGCCAGGCTTCACCGCTGTCACCGGTGAGACCGGTGCGGGCAAGACGATGGTGGTCACCAGCCTCGGGCTGCTGTTGGGTGGGCGCGCCGACCCGGCCCTCGTACGGATCGGCGCCAAGAACGCGGTCGTGGAGGGGCGGATCACCGTGCCCCCGGGCGGGACCGCGGTCCTGCGGGCCGAGGAGGCCGGCGCCGAACTCGACGACGGGGCGCTGCTGATCAGCCGTACCGTTTCCGCCGAGGGGCGCTCGCGGGCTCACCTGGGCGGGCGTTCCGTGCCCGTGGGGGTGCTCGCCGAACTCGCCGACGAGCTCGTCGCCGTGCACGGACAGACCGACCAGCAGGGGCTGCTCAAACTGTCCCGGCAGCGGCAGGCGCTCGACCGGTACGCGGGGGACGCGGTCGCCGTGCCGCTCGCCAAGTACGCGGGCGCCTACCGTCGACTGCGCGCGATCTCGGCCGAGCTGGACGAGATCACCACGCGCGCGCGGGAGCGGGCCCAGGAAGCCGACCTGCTGCGCTTCGGACTCGACGAGATCGCCGGGGTCGAGCCGCGGGAGGGCGAGGACGTCGAGCTGGCCGCCGAGGCCGAACGGCTCGGCCACGCGGAGGCGCTCGCGTCGGCCGCCACGGTCGCGCACGCGGCGCTCGCGGGCAATCCCGAGGACCCGGAGGGCATCGATGCGGCGACACTCGTCGCGGGGGCGCACCGGGCCCTTGAGGCCGTACGCTCGCACGACTCCTCGCTCGGTGCGCTGTCCGGGCGGATCGGGGAGATCAACATCCTGCTGCGGGATGTGGCCGGGGAGCTGGCCGGGTACGCCGACGATCTCGACGCCGATCCGCTGCGGCTCGCGGCGGTCGAGGAGCGCCGCGCCGCACTCACCCAGCTCACCCGGAAGTACGGCGAGGACATCAACGCCGTCCTCGCCTGGGCCGAGCAGGGCGCCGCGCGCCTCCTCGAACTCGACGGCGACGACGAGCGGATCGACGAGCTGACCGCCGAGCGGGACGCGTTGCGCGCCGAACTGGGCGGACTGGCCCAGGGCCTGACGGAGGCCCGTACGGAGGCCGCCGAGCGGTTCGCCGCCGCCGTGACCGCCGAGCTGGCCTCGCTCGCCATGCCGCACGCGCGCGTGTCGTTCGAGATCCGGCAGACCGACGACCCGGAGGGCGTCGAACTCGGCGGCCGCAGGGTCGCGTACGGACCCGCGGGCGTCGACGAGGTCGAGCTGCTGCTCGCCCCGCACCCCGGCGCGCCGCCCCGGCCCATCGCCAAGGGCGCCTCCGGCGGTGAGCTCTCGCGCGTGATGCTCGCGGTGGAGGTCGTCTTCGCGGGTACGGACCCGGTGCCGACGTATCTGTTCGACGAGGTCGACGCGGGTGTCGGTGGCAAGGCGGCGGTCGAGATCGGGCGGCGGCTCGCCCGCCTCGCGAAGACCGCGCAGGTCGTGGTCGTCACGCATCTTCCGCAGGTCGCCGCGTTCGCCGACCGGCAGTTGCTCGTCGAGAAGACCAACGACGGGTCCGTGACCCGGTCCGGGGTCAAGATCCTGGAGGGCGAGGACCGCATCCGCGAGCTGTCCCGCATGCTTGCCGGGCAGGAACACTCGGAGACGGCCCGAGCGCACGCGGAGGAGCTGCTGGCGACGGCCCGAGCGGACGGGTAGCCACCGGCGGGCGGGGTGTCTCTCCGCCGCTCCCCGTACCCGTGCCCCGCTCCGCGGTTGCCTAGCCCCGCTCCGCGGCGTGGCTACGGACCGCTCCGCTGCTCCGATCTCCGCTGCTCCGATCTCCGCCGCTCCGCGGCGGTTTCCCGCCCGCCCTTTTGACCGCTCCGCGGTTCTTCCCGCATCCGGGCCGCGCCGCGGGCCTCACTCATGTGAGTGACTCAAGTCCTCGAGTTGGCCAGGCCGTCGTGATCCGGTTCCGGCGGCGGTGTCGGAACGCTCCCGCGGCCTGGCATCCTTGGTGTCGGGTGCGGAGCGCGACGTGCGGTACACCCCCTCTGTACGTTTCTCCGCAGGATTTTTCTGTACGTTTCCTCGTGACCGTCCGACGCCGAACCAGGAGCCCCGGCCACGTGAGCAGCCACTCACCGCACGGCCAGTCGCCGCTGCGCACCGTGCAGGTGCTCGGCGGTGGGAGCGCGCGCAGCGGTGCGCATGTGCGGTCGCTGGCCTCGGGTCTCGTTGCCCGGGGCGTGCGGGTGACCGTGTGCGCCCCCGCCGATGCCGATCACGCCTACGGGTTCACTGGTGTGGGCGCGCGGCATGTTCCCGTGCCGCGCAGCAACGACCCCGCCTCTGTGGCAGCGCTGCGGACGGCCTGCGCGGACGCCGATCTGGTGCACGCGCACGGCCTGCACGCCGCCCTGAGAGCCGTGTTGGCGCTGAGCGGGCGGCGTGTCCCGCTCGTCGTCACCTGGCACACGCGTCCGCATGCCGAGGGGGCGCGGGCGCATCTGCTGCGCATGCTGGAGCGGCGGGTCGCCAGGGCCGCCGCTGTCGTTCTCGGCACGTCGTCCGACCTGGTGGACCGCGCCCGCAGCAGAGGAGCTCGCGACGCGCGGCTGGCCGCCGTCGCGTCCCCGGTGCCGCGTGGCACCGTCGAGGACGGGGACCCCGACCGGCTGCGGCACAAGGCGCGGGCCGAACTCGGCGCCACCGACCGCCCGTTGCTCATGGCCGTCGGCTCCCTCGACCGGCACCGCGGGTACGACATCCTGCTGGACGCCGCCCGCGCGTGGCGCGACCTCGATCCGCTGCCGCTCCTCGTGATCGCGGGGGAAGGGCCGCTCCGGACAGTGCTTCAGCGCCGTATCGAGGACGAAGGCCTGCCCGTCCGCCTGGTCGGGCTGCGCGACGACATCACGGAGCTCCTCACGGCGGCCGATCTCGCGTTGCTGCCGAGCAGTTGGGAATCCCGGTCCGTGCTCGCGCAGGAGGCCCTCCACGCGCGCGTGCCGCTCATCGCGACCGCTGTCGGCGGCATCCCCGATCTGGTCGGCGACGCGGCCGAACTCGTCCCGTACGGGGACGCGGAGGCGTTCGCCGAAGCCGTCGTACGCCTTCTTCGGGATCCCGACCGCCGGGAGCTCCTCAAGGAGAAGGGCGTCCTGCAGGCGGCGACCTGGCCGACCGAGGACGAGACGGTCGCCCAGGTGCTCAGCGTCTACGACGAGTTGACCCAGCCAAGGCCTCTCGGCTGAGGAGTGTGCCCGGTCAGGACACATGCCTCCGCGCCCGCAGCGCCAGACTCAACGCGAGTACCGTCTGCGGGTCGTCCAGGTCGGTGCCCAGCAACTCCCCGATCCGGGCCAGGCGGTTGTAGAGCGTCTGGCGGTTGAGGTGCAGTTCGCGGGCCGTCTCCGCCTTGCGGCCCGCGTGGGCGAGGTACGTCTCCAGGGTGGGGAGAAGCGGCGGCCTGGAGCGGTTGTCGTGCTCGCGGAGGGGGCCGATGGCGCGGTCCACGAAGGCCGCCAGGTCCGGGTGGTCGCGCAGGCGCCACAGGAGCAGGTCGATGTCCAGACGGCGGGCGTCGTACCAGGGGCGGTCGATCAGGCCCTGCGCGGCCGTCGCCGTCTCCGCCGCGTGCCGCAGCCCCGCTGAGGCCGCCGCCCAGCCGCCCGCCACGCCGACGACCACCACCGGCGGTTGCGCGCCGGGCCGCTGCACGCCCGCGCGCTCCACGCCGGCCCGGAGCGCCGTCGCGACCCGGTCCGCGACGGCCGGGCGTTCGGATTCCGAGCGCAGGCCCAGCAGAAGCGGAACGCGGCCCTCGACAGGTCGTACGCCGAGCAGGACGGGCACCCCGACCGAGGCGAGCTCCTCGGCGACCGCGCGGGCCAGGACCGCCCAGCCGCCGCCGGGGGAGAGGCCGTCGGTGAGCCGCATCACGACCGGCAGGAGCGGGCTGTTGCCGGGCTTGAAGCCGAGCACCCGGGCCTGCGCCGGCGCGTCCTCCGCCTCGATACGGCCCTCGGCGAGGTCGGTGAGGAAGTCGCCGCGTCCGCGCGCCGCGAGCTCCTCCTCCTGGCGGGCCTGCATCAGCACAACGGCCAGGATCCCGGCGGCCCGCTCCGCCGCGAGCCGGTGCACCGGGGCGACGGGGGCGCTGACGGGCAGCATGACCAGCCGGGCCCGCACCGAGCCGGTGCCGGGGCCGCCCCCGGGCACGTCCACGAGTGTCGTTCCGGCGGGCGGTTCCTCCTTGTGCTGGCCGCGCATGCCCTCCCACACCTGGAGCGGATCGGCGCCCGCGTTGCCGGCCCCGGACCCGGCGGCGTACAGGAGCTGTCCCTCCGCCGTCTCCAGGAACACCGGATTGCCGCTGAAGTCCGCGAGAATCCCGAGCACCTGGGGTACGCCGCCCCCGCCGAGCAGTGCCTCGGTACATCGTCGGTGCACCTCCTCCGCCTGCTGGAGCAGGGCGTAGTGGCCGTTGACGATCTCGGTGTGGATCTCCTCCGTGACGGCCACGAAGGCCACCTCGCGGTGCAGTTGGACAAGCGGTAGGCCGGTGGACCGGGCCGTCTCCACGAGGGCCGCGGGCAGCCGGGTGAAGCGCGGGCCGAGCTCCACCACGAGGGCCGCGATGCCGCGCTCGGCCAGCGTGCGGACGAAGGCGCGTTGTTCGGCGGGGCGGGTGCCGAGGCCGTACCCCGTGGTCAGGAGCAGTTCGCCGCCCTTGAGGAGCGAGGCGATGTTCGGGACCTCGCCCGCGTGCACCCAGCGCACGGTGCGCTGCAGCCGGTCGGCCCCCGCGAGGATCTCCGGGAGCCCGCCGCGCAGCCCGGGCAGCTCCAGCGCCCGCTGCACGGTGATTCCGGCGCCCTGGGTGTCGTAACGGCTGTTCATGTTCCCGGACGCTACCCGCGGGCCCGGCCCGGAACATCTCCGGCCACGTCGCGCGAGCGGAGCGACCGGCGCGCTCAGCCGGGCACCGGAGCGATGTTGTGGTTGAAGCGGAAGACGTTGTCGGGGTCGTACTGCGCCTTCACGGCGGCCAGGCGGCGGGCGTTCTCGGGGCCCAGGCCGGCCATCACCCGGTCGTCGCCCTCGTCGCCGATGAAGTTGAGGTACACCGCCCCCGTGCTCCAGGGCTGGACCTCGGCGCGGACGCTCTTGACCCAGCGGATGCAGTTCTCGTCGTCGGCCGGGTCCTCCCAGACACCGAAGGGGTGCACGGCCCAGGGGGCGTCCCGGTAGGGCACCGGGAACTCGGAGGGTCCCGTGGCGATCGCGCCGCCCTGCGGGAACAGGACGTGCTGGGTGCCCGTGGGCACGGGCATGGTGTTCCCGAGGGCGCAGAAGACGTCCACGAGTTCGTCGGTCAGGCCGGTCAGGTACTCGGCGGACCAGTGGTTCCGCATGCCGGGCGGGTCGTCGAGCATGCACTGGAAGTCGGCGTACGGGAGCGCGGTGACGATCTCGGCCTCGTGCGGCAGGGCGAGGAGCGGCCCGGCGAGTTTGCGCAGACCCTCCTCGCCGCCCGCGTATGTCAGGAGGACGGCACACAGCCGACTGCCGACCAGGTGCTCGGGGAGGAACTCCTCGGGCGGGCCGGTCAGGTAGATGACGCCGCCGCTCGCCTCGGGCGGCCCCGTCGAGATGATCTCGCGATAGAGGCGGACCACCTCGGGGCCGCTCTCCGGCAGGTAGAACAGCAGGGCGACGGAGAACTCGGGCAGCTCGTGCAGCCGCAGGGTCAGAGCGGTGGCGACACCGAAGTTCCCGCCGCCGCCGTGCAGCGCCCAGAACAGCTCGGGGTTCTCCTCGGCGGTGGCCCGGACGCTCCTGCCGTCCGCCGTGACCAGCTCGACGCCGAGCAGATTGTCGATCGCCAGGCCGAACCGCCGGTCCAGCCAGCCGCTGCCACCGCCCAGCACAAAGCCGCCGACGCCGGTCGTCGAGACCCGGCCGCCGGTGGTCGCGAGACCGTACGGCTGGGTGGCACGGTCGAGATGGCTCATGAGGGCGCCGCCCTGGACCCGTACCGACTGCGAACCGGGATGGACCGTCACGTCGTGCATCGGGCGCAGGTCGACGACCAGACCTCCGTCGTTCAGGGCCATGCCGGCCACGCTGTGGCCGCCGCCGCGCACCGCGATCGCCAGGTCGAGATCCCGCCCGAACCGCACGGAACGGACGACATCGGCTTCGTTCGTGCACTGCGCGATCACCGCCGGGCGCCGGTCGATCATTCCGTTGTGGAGCGACCGGGCCTCGTCGTAACCCGGGTCGTCAGGGGTGAACACGTCACCGGCCAGATCTGCGCGGAGCGCGGCGAGAGCCGCGCCCGCCTTGGCGAGGGGAGCCATGGCAGCCGCCCCTTTCAGCAGGGGAAGGGACTGCCTTTCAGCCTAGGCGGGCACGGCGCATCCAGCGCGTTCAGGAGAGTTGATCGTTCAGCCGCCGTACGCTCCCGAAGCGGTCAGCCTGAGCGCTGTGTCGATCAGCGGGACGTGACTGAACGCCTGCGGAAAGTTCCCCACCTGGCGCTTGAGCCTGGGGTCCCACTCCTCGGCGAGCAGGCCCAGGTCGTTGCGGAGGGCGAGCAGCTTCTCGAAGAGCTTGCGGGCCTCGTCGACCCGCCCGATCATCGCGAGGTCGTCCGCCATCCAGAACGAGCAGGCGAGGAAGGCACCTTCGTCGCCCTCCAGGCCGTCCACACCCGCGTTCTCGCCGCTGGTCGGGTAGCGCAGGATGAAACCGTCCGAGGTCGACAGCTCGCGCTGGATGGCCTCGATGGTGCCGATCACCCGCTTGTCGTCCGGCGGCAGGAAGCCCATCTGCGGGATGAGGAGGAGCGAGGCGTCGAGCTCCTTGGAGCCGTACGACTGCGTGAACGTGTTGCGCTCCTTGTCGTAGCCCTTCTCGCACACGTCCCGGTGGATGTCGTCGCGCAGGTCGCGCCACTTCTCCAGCGGGCCGTCCGCGTCGCCGGACTCGATGAGCTTGATGGTGCGGTCGACGGCGACCCAGGCCATCACCTTGGAGTGCACGAAGTGGCGGCGCGGGCCGCGGACTTCCCAGATGCCCTCGTCCGGCTGGTCCCAGTGGTCTTCCAGGTAGCGGATCAGCTTGAGCTGGAGGAGCGAGGCGTAGTCGTTGCGGGACAGGCCCGTCATATGGGCGAGGTGCAGGGCTTCGGTGACCTCGCCGTACACGTCGAGCTGGAGCTGATGAGCGGCGCCGTTGCCGACGCGGACGGGCCCCGAATTCTCGTACCCGGGAAGCCAGTCGAGCTCCGCCTCGCCCAACTCCCGTTCGCCCGCGATGCCGTACATGATCTGCAGGTTCTCGGGGTCGCCGGCGACTGCGCGCAGCAGCCACTCGCGCCAGGCGCGGGCCTCCTCGCGATAGCCGGTGCGCAGTAGCGAGGACAGCGTGATGGCCGCGTCACGAAGCCAGGTGTAGCGGTAGTCCCAGTTGCGTACGCCGCCGATCTCCTCCGGGAGCGAGGTCGTGGGCGCGGCGACGATGCCGCCGGTGGGCGCGTACGTCAGGGCCTTGAGCGTGATCAGGGAGCGGACGACGGCCTCGCGGTAAGGGCCGTGGTACGTGCACTGGTCGACCCAGTCGCGCCAGAACTCCTCGGTGGCGTCGAGCGACTGCTCCGGCTCGGGCAGCGCAGGCGGCGCCTTGTGCGAGGGCTCCCAGGAGATGGTGAACGCGATCCGGTCACCGGGCGCCACCGTGAAGTCGGCGTACGTGGTCAGCGCCTTGCCGTAGGTCTCGCAGGCGGTGTCGAACCACACGGAGTCGGGACCGGCGACGGCCACCGTCCGCCCCTCGTGCTTGTGCACCCAGGGCACGACACGGCCGTAGCTGAAACGCATCCGCAGCGCGGAGCGCATCGGGACCCGGCCCGTGACGCCCTCCACGATCCGGATCAGCTGCGGCGCGCCATCGCGCGGGGGCATGAAATCGGTCACTCGGACCGTGCCGCGTGGGGTGTCCCACTCGGATTCCAGGATCAGCGAGTCGCCGCGGTAGGTGCGGCGCGCCGCCATCGGCGGTTTGGCGTCGGCCGCGTGCGCCGGGCCGAGCCGCCAGAATCCGTGTTCCTCCGTGCCGAGCAGTCCTGCGAAGACGGCGTGGGAGTCGAAGCGGGGCAGGCACAGCCAGTCGACCGTGCCGTCCCGGCAGACCAGCGCGGCTGTCTGCATGTCTCCGATAAGTGCGTAGTCCTCGATGCGCCCGGCCACGTGCAACTCCAGTCGAACGGCTACCTCGCCCCCAGCGGGGCGGTCGCTCTTTGCGGTCAAGGGAACGTTGGTGATGCGTCGCTACGAAACGTCAATAGGTCGGTGCGATTGTCGTTGCGAAACGAACTGTCGAGCTCTCGTGTTCCGGGATACGGACGGGGATGGTGCCGTGTGTCGGCCGGGCTCGGCAGCGAGTGTCCGAGCAGGATACGACGCACCTGGAAGATCCGCGTGCCGCTCCCGACAACCCGGCTCGGCCGATCGAGTGAGTGACGTGTGAGGCGCGTGGCGACGTGTGTGCGGAGCGTGGCCGGAAGCGGCCTCTCCGCGTCGCTGATACCCTGGTAGCCCGTGGACCGGTGGGAGAAAAACCCCCGAACCGCAGCGACGGCACCTCCGGAGATCTTCGGACACCACGCCGGTACGCACCCCAGACCGCGACCACGGGAGCCCCCTCTTGGCCATGACGCCCGCTGCTTTTCGAAACAACGCAGCCACGACGACAAAGCACATCTTCGTCACCGGGGGTGTCGCCTCCTCCCTCGGCAAGGGCCTCACGGCCTCGAGTCTGGGTATGTTGCTCAAGGCGCGGGGACTGCGGGTCACGATGCAGAAGCTCGACCCGTACCTGAACGTCGACCCGGGCACCATGAACCCGTTCCAGCACGGTGAGGTGTTCGTCACCAACGACGGCGCCGAGACCGACCTGGACATCGGCCACTACGAGCGCTTCCTCGACGTGGATCTGGACGGCTCGGCCAACGTCACCACCGGCCAGGTGTACTCGACGGTCATCGCCAAGGAGCGGCGCGGCGAGTACCTGGGTGACACCGTGCAGGTCATCCCGCACATCACCAACGAGATCAAGCACCGCATCCGACGCATGGCCACCGACGACGTCGACGTGGTCATCACGGAGGTCGGCGGCACGGTCGGCGACATCGAGTCGCAGCCGTTCCTGGAGACCGTCCGCCAGGTCCGTCATGAGGTCGGTCGCGACAACGTGTTCGTGGTGCACATCTCGCTCCTCCCGTACATCGGCCCCTCCGGGGAGCTGAAGACGAAGCCGACCCAGCACTCGGTTGCGGCGCTGCGCAGCATCGGTATCCAGCCGGACGCGATCGTGCTCCGCGCCGACCGTGAGGTTCCCACCGCCATCAAGCGCAAGATCTCGCTGATGTGCGACGTCGACGAGGCGGCCGTGGTGGCGGCCATCGACGCCAAGTCGATCTACGACATCCCCAAGGTCCTGCACACCGAGGGCCTCGACGCGTACGTCGTCCGCAAACTGGACCTGGCCTTCCGCGACGTGGACTGGGCGACCTGGGACGATCTGCTCGACCGCGTCCACAGCCCGCTCCACGAGATCAACCTGGCGCTGGTCGGCAAGTACATCGACCTGCCCGACGCCTACCTCTCGGTCACCGAGGCGCTGCGCGCCGGCGGTTTCGCGAACAAGGCCCGCGTGACGATCAAGTGGGTCACCTCGGACGACTGCAAGACCCCGGCGGGAGCGGCCAAGCAGCTCGGCGACGTCGACGCGATCTGTATCCCCGGTGGCTTCGGCGACCGCGGTGTTTCCGGCAAGGTCGGCGCCATCCAGTACGCCCGTGAGAACAAGATCCCGCTGCTCGGCCTCTGTCTCGGCCTGCAGTGCATCGTGATCGAGGCCGCGCGCAACCTGGCCGACATCGCGGACGCCAACTCCACCGAGTTCGACTCCGGCACCGCTCACCCGGTCATCTCCACGATGGCCGAGCAGCTCGACATCGTGGCGGGCGACGGCGACATGGGCGGCACCATGCGGCTGGGCATGTACCCGGCCAAGCTCGCCGAGGGCTCCATCGCGCGTGAGGTGTACGACGGCAAGGAGTACGTCGAGGAGCGCCACCGGCACCGCTACGAGGTGAACAATGCCTACCGCGCCGAGCTGGAGAAGAAGGCCGGTCTGCAGTTCTCCGGAACGTCGCCGGACGGCAAGCTCGTCGAGTACGTCGAATACCCGCGCGACATCCACCCCTACCTGGTGGCGACCCAGGCGCACCCCGAGCTGCGCTCCCGCCCGACGCGCCCGCACCCGCTCTTCGCGGGCTTGATCAAGGCCGCGGTGGGACGCAAGACAGGCAAGACAGCCAAGTAACACAAGGGTTGTACGGTGGCCGGGGTGTGTGCCTTCCGAGGGGTGCACCCCGTTTTCCGTTGCGGGTACCGGTAACGGTCTCCTGTGCGGGGCCGGATTCTTTTTTGCACGTGTGGAAGGACAGGGCATGACCATCAAGGACACCGCCGAGGAGTGGGAGATCAGGGCGAGCGCGACCCCCTTCGTCGGCAACAAGACCTCGGTCCGTGCGGACGACGTGGTCATGCCCGACGGATCGGTCGCCCGCCGGGACTATCAGGTCCATCCCGGCTCCGTGGCGATCCTCGCCCTCGACGACCAAAGCCGCGTCCTGGTGCTGCGCCAGTACCGCCACCCCGTGCGCCACAAGCTCTGGGAGATCCCGGCCGGACTTCTCGACATCCCTGGCGAGAACCCCCTGCACGCCGCTCAGCGCGAGCTCTACGAAGAGGCCCACATCAAGGCCGAGAACTGGCGTGTGCTCACCGACGTCTACCCGACGGCCGGGGGCTGCGACGAGGCCGTCCGCATCTTCCTGGCCCGGGACCTCTCCGCGGCCGAGGGAGACCGCTTCGAGGTCGAGGACGAGGAGGCCGACATGGAGCTGGCCCGGATCCCCGTCCAGGAGCTCGTACGGGGCGTTCTCGCCGGAGATCTGCACAACAACTGCCTCGCCGTCGGTGTGCTTTCGCTGGTCGCCGCGCAGCACGGCGACGGCCTCGACGCGCTGCGCCCGGCGGAGGCGCCGTGGCCGGCGCGGCCCTTCGAGGTCTGAGGTCCTCCTCCCCGCCCGCCTGACCCCCGCCTGACGCAGACAGTCCTACGATCGCCTGATCCGATCGGGGGATGTACCCGCCGCGCTCCGCACGGATCGTCGCAGAGCGTGAACTAGGCTCTGAAAACGCCCCGTCCGGAGTCCCGGCGGGTTTGCGCGCGCAGTGGGACGGGAGTGTGGCCCGTGACGGATCAGGCGGTGGACAACGACGGCACGAAAGTGTCGGCAGTCGGGCAGCGCCCGGCTGTCGAGTCCGCTCCTACGGAGAGTCAGTTCCTGGGTCGCACAAGAGAGTTGAAGGAACTCCGGGCCGACATCGAGCGCGCGGGACTTGACACCCTTTCGGGCCGCAAGACGCCACGCGCGCGCGTGCTGCTCATCGCGGGCAAGCCCGGCTCGGGCCGCACAGCGCTCGCCGAGGAGCTCGCGGAGCAGGTCGCCGAGAGTTACCCCGACGGCGTGCTGCGCGCCAAGCTCACCGAACCCGACGGTAGCCCGGTGCCCACCGAGCGCACCGCACGGGAACTGCTCACCGCCCTGCAGCGGCCCACGCCGCCCGGAGCGGACGCCGACGACCTCGGCGAGGCGCTGCGCGAGGCACTCGCCGTCCGCCGCGTCCTGCTCGTGCTCGACGACGCGGCCGACGCCGAACAGGTCGACGCCCTGCTGCCGGACACGCCGGACTGCCTGGTCGTCGCCGTGTCCGGCGGGCCGCTGACCGGCATCGCGGATGTCCGTCCCTGCACTCTGGGCGGCCTGGACACCACGTCCGCGCTCGAACTGCTCGGCCGCTTCACCGGCGCCGTGCGCATCACCGTCGACCCGTTCTCCGCCGAGAACCTGGTCGAGCTGTGCGCCGGCCAGCCCGCCGCCCTGGTGCTCGCCGGCGGCTGGCTCGCGTCCCGCCCGCAGTCGGCCGTCGCCGACCTCGCCAAGCACCTGCGCGCCGAGGGCGACGAGGGCTCGCCGCTGTCCCGCATGTTCCGGCTCACGTACGCCTCGCTGCCCAGCGCCGCCGCTCGGATACTGCGACTGCTCTCGCTCGCCCCCGCCGGTCTGGTCGACCCGCACACCGCGTCCGCGCTCGCCGGCTGCTCGGTGAACGCCGCCCGCACCACACTGGACGACTTCACTCGCCTCGGCCTCCTGCGCTCCGTCCGGTCGCCGCTGCCGCAGTACGAGGTGCCCGGCTGTCTGCAGCCCCTCCTGAGCGCCCTCACCGAGACCCACGACCGCCCCGCCGAGCTCCAGCTGGCCCGCGCCCGGATGCTGGAGCGGACCGTACGGCTGCTGGTGTCCTGCCGCGCCATCACCGAGACCGACAGCTCACCCGCCCGCGAGAAGCTCGCCGGAATGCCCCGCGCCCTGCGCTTCCCGAACCCGCGTGCCGCCGCGGACTGGCTGCGCATCCGGCAGCCCGCGCTGCTCGCCTCGGCCCGGCTCGCGGTCGCCGACGGCGAGCTGGACACCCTGGCCCGCCGCCTGATGGCCGCGCTGGTCCGGGCGATGGTCGCGCACATCGGCACGCAGGCCGCCGCGCCCGAGCTGTACGGCGTCCACCGGCTCGTCCTGGACGTCGCCGAGCGCCGGAAACTGCCCCGCGAGATGGCCGCGGCCCTGCTGAACCTCGCGGATCTGGACGCGCAGACCGGCCGTACGCCCGAGGCGCTGGCCCGCTACCGGGCCGCGCTCGATGCCGGACGTGAGGCGAACGACCCGTATGCGACCGGCCGCGCGATGGAATCCGTAGGCGGCGCCCACCAGGAGCTCGGGGACTACGACCGGGCCGCCGACTGGTACGGGCGGGCGCTCGCCGAGCGGCTCGCGCGCGACGAGCGCGTGGAAGCCGCCCGGCTGTACGGCCGTATCGCCACCGCGCACACCTACGCGGGCCGCTACGGCGAGGCACTGCGCAACTGGCGGGCAGCCGTCACCGGACACCGCAAGAACGGCGATGTGGCCGCCCAGGCGCGGGCGTTGAGCGAGCTGGCACGTGTCCAGGAGTACGCCGGGCGGCCCGAGGAGTCGCTGCGCACCTGCCAGGAGGCGTCCGAGTGGGCGCGCCGCGCGGACGACGTACGGCTGCAGGCGGCGCTGCAGCTCCGGCTGGCCGACACCCTGGACCGGCTCGGCGACCCGGCGGCGGCCCGGCTGCACCGGGGTGCGGCCGAGCGAATGCTGGGTGACGAGCTCCCGGAGAGCGCATCCACGAGGGAACAAGACGCTAACGCCTGCGAAATCCGTAGTACATCCGAGAAAGATTGATGCATTGAAAGGCTAGACAGAGAGAATCCCTTCATTAGACTGGCTCCGCTGCGTTCTTTCGTGGTGTCTCCCGGTGTGCTCGCGTACGTCGGGTATGACATGCAATGCCCCGGCTCGCATCGCCTCGGCATGCACAGACCCAGAACCCTCTGAGCCAAGGACTGTGATCGACGTGTTGGTCGGCATCCCCCGCGAGGTCAAGAACAACGAGTTCCGGGTGGCCATCACCCCCGCCGGCGTGCACGAGCTGGTGCGCCACGGCCACCAGGTCCTCATCGAGCAGAACGCCGGTCTCGGCTCCTCGATCACGGATGGGGAGTTCGTCGCCGCCGGTGCCCGGATCCTCGCCACCGCCGACGAGGTCTGGGCCACCGCCGACCTGCTGCTCAAGGTCAAGGAGCCCATTGCGGAGGAGTACCACCGCCTCCGCAAGGACCAGACGCTCTTCACCTACCTGCACCTGGCCGCTTCCAAGGAGTGCACGGACGCGCTCCTGGAGTCCGGCACCACGGCGATCGCATACGAGACGGTCGAGCTGCCCGGTCGCGCGCTGCCGCTGCTCGCCCCGATGTCCGAGGTCGCGGGCCGACTGGCTCCGCAGGTCGGCGCCTACCACCTGATGCGCTCGGTCGGCGGCCGGGGTGTGCTCCCCGGTGGCGTCCCCGGCACGCAGCCCGCGCGGGCCGTCGTCATCGGCGGCGGTGTCTCCGGCTGGAACGCCACGCAGATCGCCGTCGGCCTGGGGTTCCACGTCACGCTGCTCGACCGCGACATCAACAAGCTGCGCGAGGCGGACAAGGTCTTCGGCACGAAGGTCCGGGCGATCATGTCCAACTCCTTCGAGCTGGAGAAGGCCGTCCTGGACGCCGATCTCGTCATCGGTGCCGTCCTCATCCCGGGCGCCAAGGCGCCGAAGCTCGTCACCAACGAACTTGTTTCGCGGATGAAGCCGGGAAGTGTTCTTGTCGACATCGCGATCGACCAGGGCGGCTGCTTCGAGGACTCGCGTCCGACCACCCACGCCGAGCCGACCTTCCCGGTCCACAACTCGGTCTTCTACTGCGTGGCCAACATGCCCGGCGCCGTGCCGAACACGTCGACGTACGCGCTCACCAACGCCACGCTGCCGTACATCGTGGAGCTCGCCAACCGCGGCTGGGTCGAGGCGCTGTGCCGTGACGCGGCGCTCGCCAGGGGTCTCAACACCCATGACGGCAAGGTTGTTTACCGCGAGGTCGCCGAGGCTCACGGCCTTGAGCACGTCGAGCTGGAGTCCTTGCTCGGCTAAGTCATCAACGGGTAAAAAGGCGATACGTCAACACGGGTCGTCAACACCGCACACCCGGCCGGACCTTGCCCGACAAGGTCCGGCCGGGTGTGTGTCGGGTCACTTTGTGACACTCGTTCAACTCGCCACGAACGTAACTCTTTAGCCGATTCGTACACCGGTGAAACCTGCTGTGCGACGCCCTTACGCCCTTGACAGAGGGGTGTTCGGTTCCCGACACATCGGGGCCGGTCCGGCGGATTGTGTTGCTGCGGACCGGTGACACGCCATAGAGTCGCCAACCGTCGGCATGGTGCCACGCTGACCTATCGAGAAGTTTCCTGGTCACCAAGGAGGTAAGACGACTTGTGAATGAGTCGACATTTACTCCCGGGGGTGGTCAACCAGGAATGCCGACGCGGGGCCAGGGCCCCACGGGGCTCGAGGCTGTCGGCTCCGTCGCTGTCCGCACCTTCGCAGCCCAGAAGAGTCCCCGGATGACTCAGACAGCCCACCCGAGCATGGATGGCCATCACGTGAACGCCATGGCCGGCAACGGAAGTGGCGAGAACCGCACCCACTTCGCCGACTACGACGAACTGCCCGAGGGGCACTTCTACGACCCCGACGCCGAGTACGAGCCGGATCCCGAGTACGCGGCCACGCTCGCGCCCGACGCGGCCCGTCAGCGCCGTGAGCGCGTGGGTCCGACCGGGCGTCCGCTGCCGTACTTCCCGATCCCGGGCCCGCTGACCGACCACGGTCCCGCGACGATCATCGCGATGTGCAACCAGAAGGGCGGCGTCGGCAAGACCACGTCGACCATCAACCTGGGTGCCGCGCTCGCGGAGTACGGACGCCGGGTCCTGCTCGTCGACTTCGACCCGCAGGGCGCGCTCTCGGTCGGCCTCGGTGTCAACCCGATGGAGCTCGACCTCACCGTCTACAACCTGCTCATGGAGCGGGGTATGGCGGCCGACGACGTACTCCTGAAGACAGCGGTCCCGAACATGGACCTGCTGCCCAGCAACATCGACCTGTCCGCCGCCGAGGTGCAGCTGGTGAGCGAGGTGGCGCGCGAGTCCACGCTCCAGCGCGCCCTGAAGCCGCTGATGGCCGACTACGACTACATCGTGATCGACTGCCAGCCCTCGCTCGGACTGCTCACAGTCAACGCCCTGACGGCGGCCCACAAGGTGATCGTGCCCCTGGAGTGCGAGTTCTTCGCACTGCGCGGTGTCGCGCTGCTCACGGAGACCATCGAGAAGGTCCAGGAGCGGCTCAACCCCGAGCTGGAGCTCGACGGCATCCTCGCCACGATGTACGACTCCCGCACGGTGCACAGCCGTGAGGTGCTCGCGCGCGTGGTCGAGGCGTTCGACGATCACGTCTACCACACGGTCATCGGGCGCACGGTGCGCTTCCCGGAGACCACCGTCGCCGGTGAGCCGATCACCACGTACGCCTCCAACTCGGTCGGTGCCGCCGCCTATCGTCAGCTCGCCAGGGAGGTGCTCGCCCGGTGTCACGCCGAGTGAGTCTGCCGGGGGCCGACGAACTGTTCCGAACCACCGGGGGAATGGCGCTCCAGTCGTCCACGCCCTCACGCCGGACCAATGGCGAGGCCCGGGTACCGGGTCCCGCGGGTGAGAGCGACTCGGCGGCCGCCGCGGAGGACGCGCCGCAGTCGGTGCCTGTCCAGGGCGGCGACGGTGAGGGTGACGAACACGTCGCCGCTGATTCCGGTGCGGGGGGCTCCCGCAGCAGGGGCGCCGCTCCTGCTCCGGAGCGCTCCGGAGCAGGTCAGGCGGCGCAGGAAGGTTCTGCCGCCGGGCAGTCGCGCAAGCGCCGGGGCCAGGGCCAGGGGCGACGGCCCAGCGGGCGGGAGCGGCACGACGAGAAGATCACCGTGTACGTGTCGGCCGAGGAGCTCATCGATCTCGAGCACGCCCGCCTTGTGCTCCGTGGTGAGCACGGTCTCGCCGTCGACCGCGGGCGGATCGTCCGCGAGGCGGTCGCCGTCGTCCTCGCCGATCTCGAATCCCGGGGGGACGCGAGCATTCTCGTACGACGGCTTCGTGGGCGCTAGGAGGTAGCCTGCGAGCGCTATGCCCTCGTATGACGCTTCCGTTCCCGCCTCCGGCCCCGGCGCCGGCCGTCGGCGTGTTCTGGGGCGGGGGCCCGGGGCGGCTCCGCCTCCGGCCGAGGAGCCGGTGGCGACGACGGCGGAGGTCGAGCCCGAGGCTCCCGTAACGGCCGCCGTACGTGAGGCTCCCGTAGAGCCCGCAGCTCCTGCCGCACCCGCGGCTCCCGTAGAACCCGCAATTCCAGCCCTTCCAGAAGCCCCTGTAGAGCCCGAGCCCGAGGCTGACGCCGAGCCCGGCGACGGTGTTTTCAAGGTGCGGCTCGCGAACTTCGAGGGGCCCTTCGATCTGCTGCTCCAGCTGATCTCGAAGCACAAGATGGACGTCACGGAAGTGGCGCTGTCGCGCGTCACCGACGAGTTCATGGCGCACATCAGGGCGATGGGTCCGGACTGGGATCTCGATCAGACGACCGAGTTCCTCGTCGTCGCGGCCACCCTGCTCGATCTCAAGGCGGCGCGGCTGCTGCCGTCGGCCGAGGTCGAGGACGAGGCGGACCTGGCGCTCCTGGAAGCCCGGGATCTGCTCTTCGCACGACTCCTGCAGTACCGCGCGTACAAGCACATCGCGGACATCTTCCAGGCCCGCCTGGAGGAAGAGGCGCGCCGCTATCCCCGAACCGTCGGGCTGGAGGACCATCACGCCGAGCTGCTGCCCGAGGTGGTCATCAGCATCGGGGCGGAGGGGTTCGCGAAGCTCGCCGTGAAGGCGATGCAGCCCAGGCCCAAGCCGCAGGTGTACGTCGACCACATCCACGCGCCGCTGGTCAGTGTGCAGGAGCAGGCGGGGATCGTGGTGGCGCGGCTGAAGGAGCTGGGGGCGGCCAGTTTCCGCGACCTCGTCGACGACACCGACGACACCCTGACCGTCGTGGCCCGCTTCCTCGCCCTGCTGGAGCTGTACCGCGAGAAGGCCGTGGCGCTGGACCAGGACGAGGCCCTCGGGGAGCTGGTCGTGCGCTGGACCGGTGGGGACAGTGACGAGCAGCCGAAGGTGACGGACGAGTTCGACCGGCCGCCCGAGGTGCCCAAGGAGGAGAAGAAGGCGTGAGCGAGGACACCACCGAGATCCCGGCCGGGCCGCGCACCGTCGCCGACCTCGATCTCAAGCCCGCCCTGGAGGCCGTACTCATGGTCGTGGACGAACCCGCGACCGTGGAGCACCTCTCGAAGATCCTTGAGCGGCCGAAGCGGCGGATCGCGGCAGCTCTGCGCGAGCTGGCCGACGAGTACACCATCCAGGGACGCGGTTTTGAGCTGCGCCTCATCGCGGGGGGCTGGCGGTTCTACTCCCGGCCCCAGTACGCGGCGGCCGTCGAGCGCTTCGTCCTGGACGGGCAGCAGGCCCGGCTCACGCAGGCCGCCCTGGAGACCCTGGCGGTCGTCGCGTACCGCCAGCCGGTCAGCCGATCCAGGGTCTCCGCGGTCCGCGGAGTGAACTGCGACGGCGTCATGCGCACCCTCCTGCAGCGCGGTCTGGTCGAGGAGGCGGGCACGGAACCCGAAACAGGTGCGATCCTGTACAGGACGACGAACTACTTCCTGGAGCGAATGGGCCTGCGCGGCCTGGACGAGCTCCCGGAGCTCGCGCCCTTCCTCCCAGAGGCGGACGCGATCGAAGCAGAGACGCTGGAAGGGGTCCCGTCGTTCGATCCGGACGCACCGGATGCAGATGCAGACGACACGACGACGACGGAACTTTGATGCGAAGCAGTGGCAGCGGTAGTGGCAGGAACAGCGGGCGCGGCAACCCCCGCGGGACCGGTGGGGGAAGCAACCCCCGCGGATCCGGTGGAGGCGGCAGCTCCCGCGGGACCGGCGGGGGTGGTACCTCTCGCGGGACCGGTGGGGGTGGCAGCTCCCGCGGGGCAAGCGGGGGTGGCAGCTCTCGCGGGTCCGGCGCGGGTAACTCCCGCGGGTCCGGTGGGGGCGGCAGCCCCCGGGGGACCGGTGGGGGCGGCGCCCAGCCGAGGAGCGCGGGAGGGCGCGACGATCAGCCGAAGCGCGCCAGCAATCCCCGTCCCGAGGAGCGCCGCTACGACGTAGGCCCCGCCGCGTCCCACGAGGGACCGAAGTCCGGGCGCGGCAACGCGGCCCGCGGTGGCGCCAAGGGCGGTCCCCGGCAGGGCCAGCAGCGCGGCGGCCGTACGGAGCCCGCGCGTTCGCGCGAGTTGGAGACGCGGACCGAGGAGCGCAACCGGGACCGGTACGCGGGCAAGCCGGAGATCAAGACGCCCAAGACCCACCCCGGGGCCGAGGAGGAGGGCGAGCGCCTGCAGAAGGTGCTCGCGCGCGCCGGCTACGGCTCTCGGCGCGCCTGCGAGGAGTTGGTCGAGCAGTCCAGGGTCGAGGTCAACGGCGAGATCGTCCTGGAGCAGGGCATGCGCGTCGACCCGGAGAACGACGAGATCAAGGTCGACGGGCTGACCGTGGCCACGCAGTCGTACCAGTTCTTCTCGCTGAACAAGCCCGCCGGTGTCGTCTCGACCATGGAGGACACCGAGGGCCGTCAGTGCCTCGGCGACTACGTGACGAACCGCGAGACGCGGCTCTTCCACGTCGGACGGCTCGACACCGAGACCGAGGGCGTCATCCTGCTCACCAACCACGGTGAACTGGCGCACCGCCTGACCCACCCCAAGTACGGCGTGAAGAAGGTCTACCTCGCGCACATCGTGGGTCCCATCCCGCGCGACCTGGGCAAGCAGCTCAAGAACGGCATCCAGTTGGAGGACGGGTACGCGAAGGCGGACCACTTCCGTGTCGTCGAGCAGACCGGCAAGAACTACCTCGTCGAGGTGACCCTGCACGAGGGCCGCAAGCACATCGTGCGCCGCATGCTCGCGGAGGCCGGCTTCCCGGTCGACAAGCTGGTGCGCGTCTCCTTCGGCCCGATCACCCTCGGCGACCAGAAGTCCGGCTGGCTGCGCCGCCTGTCGAACACCGAGGTCGGGATGCTCATGCAGGAGGTTGACCTCTAGGAGTGCCCGCAGGGTGCTCGTCGTTTCGGCCGGTTCCGGGATTGTCCCGGGACCGGCCGATGCGTTTTCCGCTCGCCGGCGGTCTGTACCGGTGAGGGAAGGGGGCGCGCGATGGGCGCCACGAGGGAGACATGGTCGTACGAGGGGTACGCCGGGTGGAGCTGCCCGCACCGGAGCGCCACGCGTACGCGCCTGGCGGCTCTGGAGGGCCGTGTACGTCGCCGACCGCCCTCGGAGCCCGGTGGGCGGGGAAACGCGCCCGAGCAGCCTCTCAGAGCCTCTGGGACGGAGTTGCCGGCGTGAACTCCGGGGAACTGCTGGAACGCTCGCTCGCGTACGCGCTGGGCAGCGTCGCCGCCGTGGCGCCGGGGAGTCTGGGGCGGCCCACGCCGTGTGCCCGGTGGGACCTGGGGGAGTTGCTCGGGCACCTCGACGACTCGGTGGACGCGCTCTACGAAGGGGTCGCCGCTGGGCGCGTCGGCCTGAATCCCTCGCCGTGGGCCGCCGATCCCGTGTGTGCCTTCCGGCGGCGGGCGTGCGCACTGCTCGGCGCCTGGGCGGTGATGTCCGGCGAGGTGCGCTCGGCCGAGCCTTCGGCGGGCGTGGGGGACCAGTCATACCTCGCGAGAGCCACGGCCGCGTGCCGCGGTTGTCGGCAGGGGCCGTTGCGGCGGGAGCGGCGGTGGCGGCGCTGTCGCTGTCCAGACCTGCCAACAAATGCTCGAATCAGCCCACTTGAAGGGTTGTGTGAGCTCACTCACCTCACTTATAGTCGTGATGACTATTAGTCGTCATGGCTATGAATAAGGGGTGGGTGGACGTGCTCGCACGGGAAGGCCGAGCGCCCGGCGGCAACGCACCCGAGGGCTACGACAAGTACGCGTTCGAGCCCTTCGCCGTCACCGTCGACCTGGCTGTTCTGACGGTCCGCGCGGGCGTGCTCCAGGTGCTGCTCGTCGAGCGCGGGCAGGAGCCCTACCTGGGCCGCTGGGCGCTGCCCGGAGGATTCGTGCTCCCGGACGAGTCCGCGGAGACGGCGGCCCGGCGTGAACTCGCCGAGGAGACCGGCTTGTCGGACATCTCCGGGCTCCACCTCGAACAGCTGCGGACGTACAGCGAACCCCGCCGCGACCCCAGGATGCGCGTCGTCTCCGTCGCCTTCGCCGCGCTGCTCGCGGACCCTCCCGAGCCGCACGGCGGCGGTGACGCGGCGCAGGCCCAGTGGCTGCGGTACAACGCGCTCGGTCCGCTCGCCTTCGACCACGACCGGATTCTCGCCGACGCCCACGAACGCGTCGGCGCCAAGCTCGAGTACAGCTGTCTCGCCACGTCCTTCTGTCCGCCCGAGTTCACCCTCGGAGAGCTGCAGCAGGTGTACGAGACCGTGTGGGGAACCGCGCTCGACCGGCCCAACTTCCGGCGCAAGGTCCTTGCCACGCCGGGATTCGTCGAGCCGGTCCCGGGTGCCGCGCGCCTCACCGGAGGCCGTGGCAAACCCGCCGCGCTCTACCGCGCGGGCGGCGCCACCACGCTGCACCCGCCCCTGCTGCGTCCCACCCAGGAAGGACGACCCACATGACCACCACGACGCTCGCGAAACGTGCCGCCACCGGATCCCTGATCGGTCTTGCCCTCGGCGACGCGATGGGGTTCCCGACCGAGTTCAACTCCGTGCCGGCGATCCTCGCCAAGTGCGGCCCCTGGCGCGAGATGGACCTGCCCAGGCCCGCGATCGTCACCGACGACACCCAGATGACGCTGGCACTGGCGCGCGGCCTGCGGACAGCCATGGACCGCGGTCTGCTCGCCCCGCTGCGGATGGAGCGCCCGGTGCGCGAGGAGTTCGTGGACTGGTACCAGTCTCCCGACAACAACCGCGCGCCCGGCCGTACCTGCCTCGTCGCCTGCGACCTGCTGAAGAACGAGAAGCGCCCCTGGCAGGACGCCAGCCAGATCGGCTCCAAGGGGTGCGGCGCCAACATGCGGGTGGCGCCCGTCGGGCTGGTGCGCGGGCTGAGTGAGGAACAGCGGGCGGGCGCCGCACAGTTGCAGGCCGCCCTCACCCACGGGCACCCCACGGCGCTCGCCGCCGCCGACCTCACCGCGCACGCGATCTGGCTCCTCGCCAACGGAACCGAGCCGACGGGCCTGGTCGGCCGGCTGCGCTCGTACGCGTACGAGAACCGCCACAACTACCACTCCCGCTGGCTCGGCGACCTGTGGACCCGCGGCCAGGACCCCACGGCGGAGCACTTCATCGGGCGCGGCTGGGACGAGTGCCTGGAGATCCTGGACCACCTCCGGCACGCCCTGCGCACGGTCTCGCCCGAGACCGACCCGTGCCTCGCCACCGGCGGGGGCTGGGTCGCCGAAGAGGCGCTCGCCACCGGTCTGCTGTGCTTCCTGATGTTCGTCGACGAACCCCTCACCGCCCTGCGCCGAGCCGCCTGCACATCCGGCGACTCCGACTCCATCGCCTGCCTGACCGGCGCCTTCGCGGGGGCGTACCACGGCTCGGACGCCTGGCCGACGGCGTGGGCCGACCGCATCGAGTACCAGGGCGACCTCATGTCGCTGGGAGCGCTCTGGGACGCTTGAGGGATGACCGATCTTCTCGACGTCGATCTCAAGACGGTGGTGTCCGAACAGCCCGACCCGCTGCTGTTCGCCACCGTCTCCGGAGCGCACCTCTACGGATTCCCGTCGCGTGACTCGGACGTCGATCTGCGGGGCGTCCACCTCCTGCCGGCGGCCGAACTGGTCGGGCTTGGCGAGCCGGAGGAGACCCGGTCCCGGATGTGGGAGCAGGACGGGGTGGAGATGGACCTGGTCACCCACGACCTTCGTAAGTTCGTACGCCTGATGCTGCGCCGCAACGGTTATGTGCTGGAGCAGTTGCTGTCGCCCCTGGTCGTGCACACCACCGACGCCCACCGGGAACTGGCCGCCCTCGTCCCTGGCGTCCTCACCAGCCATCACGCCCACCACTACCGAGGGTTCGCGACCACGCAGTGGCGGCTCTTCGAGAAGACCGGCGAACTCAAGCCGCTGCTCTACACGTTCCGTGTGCTGCTCACCGGTATCCACCTGATGCGCAGCGGTGAGGTGCAGGCCGATCTGCGCACGCTCGTCAAGGAGACCGGGGCCCCCGCCTACCTGCCGGACCTGATCGCCGCGAAGGCGGAGCGGGAGCACGGGACGGCGGACGTGCGCCGCGCGCGCGTGGAGGGCGATGTCGAGCGGCTGCACGGCCTGCTGGACGAGGCGCAGGGCGTGTCAGCGCTGCCGGACGCTCCGTCCGCGTACGACGCCCTGCACGCGTTCGTCGTACGGGTCCGCCTGGAGGGCTGACGCCCCGCGGACGCGGACCAGGAAGTCCTCGACGCGCGCCTGGTCCGGCACGGTGGGGAGCGAGCTGTGCACGGCCGCCTCGTCCGCCTCCGCCGCCAGCCGGGTCATCCAGGTCTCGAATCGCGGCCAGGGGACCTCGCCCCGCTTGACCGCGAGCAGCGGCTCGCGCTGATCGCCTACGTCGATCGTCAGCTCGCCGGTGCGCAGCAGGTCACGGGAGCTCATCAGAAGACGGAGGAGGTGCATGGCGTGCTTCCAGCGCGGAGCGCCGTGCTGACGTACGTCGGACTCCAGCTTCTTGCGCTGGCCGAGCGCGTAGCGGGTGAACGTCTCGTGGGCCCGCCGGGACAGGAACGCCTCGCGCAGGGCGAGGAGTTCGCGGCCCGTGTCGTCCACGTACTCCACGACAGGTGAGTGCAGGCACTCCAGGATGTTCGGGTTCGCGCGCAGAGCCAGTTCGCAGAAGCGCTCCAGCTCCCAGCTGAACTGCTCCTCCGCCGGGCCCTCGACATGGGTCGGCGGCTTCTCGAAGTGCCAGAAGAGCGGGGTCGGGGCGAGGAACACGCCCCGGCGGTCCGTGTCGCTCGTGTCCGTGGCCAGGCCGAAGGCGCGTGAGCCCATCACGCAGGAGTAGATCGTGTGGTCGCGCACCAGGGCCTCGGAGTCCATGTCCGGAGCGTACGTGCCGACCTCACGCCAGGCTGATCGAATTTCCCTCGACCGTGATCTGCTTCTCGGGCAGCGGCTGGGTCGCGGGCGGGTGGGCCACCGAGCCGTCCTCGATGCTGAACTTGCTGCCGTGGCAGGTGCAGTTGATGGTGCCGTCCGAGACGTTCGCCACCGGGCACTGCTGGTGGGTGCAGATGTTGGAGAAGGCCTTGAACTGGTCCTTCACGGGCTGGGTCACCACGACCTGTTCGTCCTTGAAGATCTTGCCGCCGCCGACCGGGATGTCGGTCGTCTTCGCCAGTTCCTGCCCGGCGGATGCGCCGCCGGACGACGGGTCGCTGCTGTCGTCGCTGCCGCCGTACTCGCTGCAGCCCGCGACGAGAGCCGCCGCGCCGCTCGCGAGAAGAATCGTGCGCCGCGTCGGGCGTTGGGTCATGTCGTCACTCCGAAGGTGCGGAAGAACCAGAGTGCGGACGTCAGCCAGATGACGGTGAGGACGGTGAACACGAGTCCGCCGACGATCGGCAGCAGCCAGCCGGGCAGTCGCTCCGAGCGGAGCAGCAGCATCTTGGCACTGAAGGCCCCGAAGAAGAAGCAACCCAGGAGAGAGTGCCACAAAACGCGCGATTCGTACGTCTGGTAGCCGAGCGCGTACAGGCAGTGCACCGCCACCGGCACCGCCACCAGGAACGCGATCCGCCCCGACCAGCGGTGCAGTGCCGCCGACCAACTCGGTCCCGGGAGCTTCCCGTACACCATGAGCGCCGAGGCGACCTGGACGAGCGCGAAGGCGAACGCCACCGTCGCCAGCCAGGACTTCACGGCGCCCGTGCTGCTGAAACCGGCAAGGTTGAAGGCGGTCCCCGCGGGGTCGTGGACCTTGCCGTACACCCCGAGGCCGACCGCTACCGCCGCGGCGACCAGGGCCGGGACCAGATAGCGGGCCGGGTGCGGACGGCTGTGGGTGGGCGGGGGAGCCGGGAAGCCCTGGGTGGCGGCGTTCGGATCCACGGTCATGAACGGCTCCCTGCGCGAGAGAGGGGGCGGGTGAGGGGGCGAGGAGTCAGGGGGTGACGGGCTCGGCAGTCAGCTGCTCGCCGTCGATCGTCACGACGCCGGTCTCCGGGTCGATCTCGGGCGCCGGTGCGGGCTCGCCGTCGCGGTTGACGATCCCGACCTGATCGTCGCCGTCTCCGGGCAGGACGACCCAGCCACCGTCGACCAGGGCGCCGCGCACGGTGGCCGTCGCCCGGTAGAGCCCCGACGGCTTGACCGCCTTGTCGGCGGTGAAGCCGTAGCGCTGCCCGCCCAGGTCGACGGTGCCGCGGATCCGCCTGCCGTCCTGGAGCGTGCCGTTCAGCTCGGCCCCCTGCTTGCCGGTCAGCTTCATGGTGCCGTCGTCCTTGACGTCGCCCTTCAGCCACGACTCCTTGTCGTGGCCGTCGCAGAAGTACGCGATCGCCTTGCCGTCGCGCAGGGAGACCGCGACCGCGGAGGAGTCGTCGTCGGTGCGGCCCGCGTAGTCGGCGTTGGGCTGCGCGGGCTTCGGCGGAGTCGGCGAAGGCGACGGCGTGCTCTCGCCGGGTGCGGGGCTGCTCGGTGTCGCGCTCTGCTTGGGGCTCGGCGAGGTGGGCGCCTCCTCCTGGTAGGACGACGCGGCCTTCGTCCCCGTCGTCGCGTTGAGCGACAGCAGGAACAGGCCGAGCACCAGTCCCATGAGAAGGGTGACAACAGGTCCTGGACGCTTCATACGGGCCATACGGGCCATACGGGCCTCCCCCGAGGCGAGTCTCCCCCGGCCATGAGAGCGGATCCGCGCCCCGCCGTCCAGAGGCGCACAGGCGCGTTCTCACTACAAGTGGCGGAACAGGGCAGTTCGAGTGACATTGGCAGAGTCCGGGGCGGGGTGGTGACCGTCCGACATCTCGCGGTGCGTGCGCGGCCCCGTCTCGGCAGCCGGGCGCCGCGCACCCGCGCGTTGCGGGCTGACTACGCTGGTGTGACAAGACGTGTACGTACATCAGCAAGGAGCATCACCGTGGCGGTACGAGCGGTCCGGGGCGCCGTCCAACTGGAACGGGACGAGGCCGGCCACATGGACGAGCAGGTCAGCCAGCTGCTCACCGCTGTCCTTGAGCGCAACGGCCTCACCACCGACGATCTGATCAGCATCTGGTTCACCGCGACGCCCGATCTGCACAGCGACTTCCCGGCGGCCGCCGCGCGGGGGCTCGGCATCGTCGACGTGCCGCTGATCTGTGCGCAGGAGCTGGAGATCGAGGGCGCGATGCCCCGGGTCGTACGCGTCCTCGCGCACATCGAGTCCGACAAGCCCCGCGCCGACATCGCGCACGTCTACCTCGGTGCCGCGGGCGCACTCCGCAAGGACATCGCCCAGTGAGAACCGCCCTCGTCATCGGCACCGGCCTGATCGGTACCTCGGCCGCCCTCGCCCTCGCGGGCCGCGGCGTCGTGGTTCACCTCGCCGACCACGACCCGGAGCAGGCGCGTACGGCAGCCGCGCTCGGCGCGGGCACCGACGGGGCGCCGGACGGCCGCGTCGACCTCGCGATCGTGGCCGCACCGCCCGCGCATGTGGCCGCGACCCTCGCGGACGCCATGCGGCGCGGGGCGGCCCGCGCCTACCTCGACGTGGCGAGCGTCAAGGGCGGGCCCCGCCGGGAACTGGAGGCGCTCGGCCTCGACCTGTCGTCCTACATCGGCTCGCACCCCATGTCGGGCCGTGAGAAGTCGGGGCCGTTGGCAGCCACCGGAGACCTCTTCGAAGGGCGCCCGTGGGTCCTGACGCCGACCCCGGACACGGACACCGAGGTGCTCAACCTCGCCCTTGAACTCGTCTCTTACTGCCGTGCGGTACCCGTCGTCATGGACGCGGACGCGCACGACCGGGCCGTCGCGCTCGTCTCACACATGCCGCATCTGGTGTCCAGCATGGTCGCCGCGCGCCTGGAGCACGCCGAGGAAGCGGCCGTACGTCTCTGCGGCCAGGGCATCCGTGACGTGACCCGGATCGCCGCCTCCGAACCCGGGATGTGGATCGACATCCTGTCCGCGAACCCGGGCCCGGTCGCCGACCTCCTCGCGGACGTCTCCGCCGACCTCGACGAGACGGTTCAGGCCCTGCGCGCCCTCCAGTCCTCCGACGAGGCGAAGCGGCGCGAGGGCGCCGACGGGATCGAGGACGTCCTGCGGCGCGGGAACGCCGGCCAGGTCCGTGTTCCCGGCAAACACGGTTCCGCGCCGCGTGCCTACGAGGTCGTGGCCGTCCTCATCGACGACCAGCCCGGCCAGCTCGCCCGCATCTTCGCGGATGCCGGGATGGCGGGGGTCAACATCGAGGACGTACGCATCGAACACGCGACCGGACAGCAGGCCGGCCTGGTGCAGCTCATGGTGGAGCCCAAGGCGGCGCCGGTGCTGAGCGCCGCGCTGCGGGAGCGGGGCTGGGCACTGCGGCAGTAGCGCCTTGCCGCGAGGGCTCTGTATGCGGGCTCTCCTGTGACGGCCCAGGACGGGCCAGTAATACGGGGTCCGCGGAGCCAGTAACCTTGTGCGGGGCGCGATCGCGTCCCGCACAAGCCTCCGTCCCGCACCAGGAAGGTGTTCCCACCGTGGAAAACGGCGCCGCCCGGACCGTACCGGCTGTGATTGTCGCGATTGACGGCCCCTCCGGCACGGGCAAGTCGAGCACCTCGAAGGCAGTGGCCTCGCAGCTCGGGCTGAGCTACCTGGACACGGGCGCCCAGTACCGGGCGATCACCTGGTGGATGGTGAGCAACGGGATCGACATCACGGACCCGAGCGCGATCGCCGCCGCGGCCGGCAAGCCGGAGATCGTCTCCGGCACCGACCCGGCCGCACCGGCCATCACCGTCGACGGGACCGATGTCGCGGGCCCGATCCGTACGGACGAGGTCACCTCCAAGGTGAGTGCCGTCAGCGCGGTGCCCGAGGTGCGCGCGCGGATCACCGAGCTGCAGCGTTCGATCGCCGCAGGCGCGGAGGGCGGGATAGTCGTCGAGGGGCGTGACATCGGGACGACCGTGCTGCCCGACGCCGACCTGAAGATCTTCCTCACCGCGTCCGAGGCGGCGCGTGCCGCCCGGCGCAACGGTGAGCTGAAGGGCGCCGACATCAACGCCACCCGGGAGGCCCTGGCCAAGCGGGACGCGGCCGACTCCAGCCGTAAGACGTCCCCGCTCGCCAAGGCCGACGACGCGGTCGAGGTGGACACCTCAGACCTCACACTCCAGCAGGTCATCGAGTGCGTCGTCACCCTTGTCGAGGAGAAGCGGGCCGCGAAGTGACCGAAGCACCATCGGTACGGGGTGCCGAGGTCGGGCGCCGTATCGGCGTCGGACTGATGTACGGCCTGTGGAAGCCGCGCGTCCTCGGCGCCTGGAAGGTTCCCGCGAGCGGCCCGGCGATCCTGGCCGTGAACCACGCGCACAACATCGACGGGCCGATGGTCATGGGCGTCGCGCCCCGGCCCACGCACTTCCTGATCAAGAAGGAAGCGTTCATCGGGCCGCTCGACCCCTTCCTGCTCTCCATCGGCCAGCTGAAGGTGGACCGCTCGGTCGCCGACCGCACGGCGATCACCCAGGCGCTCGGCGTCCTGGACAACGGCGGCGTCCTCGGCATCTTCCCGGAGGGCAGCAGGGGCGAGGGTGACTTCGCCTCGCTGCGGGCCGGGCTCGCGTACTTCGCCGTACGCAGCGGGGCGCCCATCGTCCCGGTGGCGGTCCTGGGAAGCTCCGAGAAGAGCAGCCGGTTGACAAAGGGGCTGCCCCCGCTGCGCAGCCGGGTCGACGTCGTCTTCGGCGACCCCTTCGAAGCGGGCGACGGCAGCGGACGGCGTACGCGCAAGGCCCTCGACGAGGCGACCCTACGCATCCAGAAGCAGCTCACCGCGCACCTGGAGAACGCCAGGCGTCTCACCGGGCGCCCGGAAAACGCCGGGCGCCCCATCGGGCACTAGGCGACACTTGAGTAGTGGATCTCCCGATATACGGGGGGCCACCGATCACCACGATGAACTACGAGGTACGGACTTCATGAACGACCACATCCAGCCCGACGGCTCTGCAGAGCACGAGCACGGGGCGCTTGGCGATGCCGAGTACGCGGAGTTCATGGAGCTCGCCGCGGAAGAGGGCTTCGACGTCGAGGACGTCGAGGGCGCGCTCGGGGAGGCGGGCCACGGGCCGCTGCCCGTGCTCGCCGTCGTCGGCCGCCCCAATGTCGGCAAGTCGACCCTGGTGAACCGGATCATCGGCCGTCGCGAGGCGGTCGTCGAAGACAAGCCCGGCGTCACCCGCGACCGCGTCACCTACGAGGCCGAGTGGGCGGGCCGCCGCTTCAAGCTCGTCGACACCGGCGGCTGGGAGCAGGACGTCCTCGGCATCGACGCCTCCGTGGCCGCGCAGGCCGAGTACGCGATCGACGCGGCCGACGCGGTCGTCTTCGTCGTCGACGCCAAGGTCGGCGCGACGGACACCGACGAGGCGGTCGTACGACTGCTGCGCAAGGCCGGCAAGCCGGTGGTCCTGTGCGCCAACAAGGTCGACGGACTGAGCGGCGAGGCCGACGCCTCGTACCTCTGGGCCCTGGGCCTGGGCGAGCCGCACCCCGTCTCCGCCCTGCACGGCCGTGGCACCGGCGACATGCTGGACGCCGTCCTGGAGGCGCTGCCGGAGGCCCCGCCGCAGACGTTCGGCACCGCGGTCGGCGGTCCCCGCAGGATCGCGCTCATCGGCAGGCCGAACGTCGGCAAGTCCTCCCTGCTGAACAAGGTGGCCAACGAGGACCGTGTGGTCGTCAACGAGATCGCGGGCACCACCCGTGACCCGGTCGACGAGCTCATCGAACTCGGCGGCATCACCTGGAAGTTCATCGACACGGCGGGCATCCGCAAGCGTGTCCACCTCCAGCAGGGCGCCGACTACTACGCCTCGCTGCGGACGGCCGCGGCGGTGGAGAAGGCCGAAGTCGCCGTCATCCTGATCGACGCCTCCGAGACCATCTCGGTCCAGGACCAGCGCATCGTCACCATGGCCGTCGAGGCCGGGCGTGCGATCGTCCTCGCCTTCAACAAGTGGGACACCCTCGACGAGGAGCGCCGCTACTACCTGGAGCGCGAGATCGAGACCGAGCTCCTCCAGGTCGCGTGGGCGCCGCGGGTGAACGTCTCCGCGCGCACCGGGCGGCACATGGAGAAGCTCGTCCCGGCGATCGAGACGGCCCTGGAAGGCTGGGAGACCCGCGTCCCGACCGGCCGTCTGAACGCCTTCCTGGGCGAGCTGGTCGCCGCCCACCCGCACCCGGTTCGCGGCGGCAAGCAGCCGCGCATCCTCTTCGGTACGCAGGCCGGCACCAAGCCCCCTCGGTTCGTGCTCTTCTCCTCCGGCTTCATCGAGCACGGCTACCGGCGCTTCATCGAGCGCCGGCTGCGCGAGGAGTTCAGCTTCGCGGGGACTCCGATCCACATCTCGGTGCGGGTGCGCGAGAAGCGCGGCGCCAAGAAGAAGTAGGCATGTAGGCATGCAGGCATGGGAAAAGGGGCGGCTCCTCTCGTTGAGGAGCCGCCCCTTTCGCTGTCTCCTCAGAGCCCCCTGCGCGGCGCGGGCGGCAGTGCGGCCGGGACGTGGTGCATTGCGGTGCCTTGCTGTTGCTGCCGTCCGCTCGTGTGCTGCCGCGCGGAGTACGCCCCCGCGCTGTACGAGCTGTAGGAGTTGTGCGGGCTGTAGGAGCCGTTCGAGCCGTTCGAGCCGTTCGAGCCGAACGAGCCGAACGAGCCGAACGAGCCGAACGAGCTGAACGAGTTCGTGCTGTGCGGGAGGTTCCCGAAGGCCGCGAAGCCCAGCTCCTCCTCGCCGTGGCGGTCGCCGGGCAGGGCCCTGCAGGTTCTGACCCACTCGGCGTAGAGCCTGTCGTAGATCGGCGTGGCCGATGGGCCGCCCGGAGGATCCTGGGCCGGTCGCGCTGCGGGGACCGGCTGGAAGGGCTGGCGGCGGGGAACGTCGTAGGTGTGCACGTACGTGCCAACGACCCCGGCCCCGCTGCGGATGCGGCCAACGCACCGCTTTCGCAGGTCACCTGGAGGGTGCGGTGCCTGCGCGGGTGGGCGGGAAGTGCGGATCGGCGGGAGGGTGCGGGGCTTGCGCGGGTAGGACGGGAGGGTGCGGCGCCCGTGCGGGTCGGTGGGCCTGTGCGGGTCGGCGGGAGGGTGCGGCGCCCGTGACTGGGTGCGCCCGCGCGACGGAGCCGCGTATGTGTCGCAGCCCCGCGCGCGTGTCGGGCGCCGCAGCCCCCTGCCCGGCCCGGCGGAGCGCTCAGGTCCCGGCGAGCGGCAGCGTGCTGGCGACCAGCTTGCCGTTGGCGGCGGCCTTGTCCAGGGCGTCGCGCAGCAGGTCCTCGCGGGGCTGGCGGCCGATCGAGCCGGCCGGGGCCGCGAAGAGGAGCACCTGCTGGTGCTTGTTGGCGGCCGCGCGCCAGCTGTCGGCGACCTGGAGTGCCTGGTGCGCCTGCCACCAGGCGACGGGCGAACCCCCGCCGGTGCCCGGCTGGAGGATGGCGTGCAACTGGCCGGCGGCGAGCAGTACGGACCAGCCGTGCAGTACGGGGGGCACCGAGTTCAGCCCGGTCACCGGCATGAAGCCCTGCTCGATGAGGAGGGGCAGGAAGTCGTCGCCGATGTCGGTCGAGCCGGGGCGGACGATGGGCCCGGTCGGTTCGACGACCAGCGCCGGATGCAGGTCGCCGTTGATCAGGACGAGTCCGCTGGTGACACCGAGCACGGCCTGCTCGGGCCCGGTGCCCACCGGCCCGCCCTCGGCACTGATCGAGCGGACGGCGCCCTGGAGTTGTTCCTCGGTGACCTGGACGACCTGCGAGGGGAGGCAGGTCGCGTGGGCGAAGGCAAGGACGGCGGTCTCGTCGCCGATGAACAGGACGGTGCTGGTGCGCTCCTGTTCCGAATCGCCCTGGGTGCGGCAGGACGTGCAGTCGTAACTGCCCGGGGCGTTCTCTCCGGCGAGCAGCCGGTCGGCTTCTTCGTCGCCGATCTCGGCGCGTACGTCGTCGCTGACGTCGAGCATGCGCGGCACGCTGGCTCCTCGGGATGCGGTGCGTGGCGATGCCGGGCGGCCCCGGCACCTGAATCCGGGGGTCCCCGGCTCATGAAGATGACAACGGGCGATCTGTGGCCGGAGTCACGCCCGGGAGCGAACGGAATCGAACCATCCGAAGCGCAGCGTGAGGTCACCCGCGGAATCGGTCACTCCGAGCCAACATGTGGGGGTACTAGGGAAGTTGAACCGGTGAACTGGGTCACAGATCGCCAGACCGACAGGTCTATATATCAGGAAATCGCCCCATGAAGTGGGTGGCCGAATTTCGCTGATACCCCGGGTAACGGTGAACTGGCCTCGAATGACAAGGAGTTGGTTGATATCGGTCGGCGGGCTCCATAGATTCCTCCGCCGTGTGCAACGAGCACCGCTCGGGTACGTCCGCCGGCCGAACCAGCCAGCCCACAGCACAGCCTCCGGCGGACGGGGCGGAGCGCGACAACCGGCGTCATACGCGCGGGGGGTCGCGCCCTGTCCTGGGGGACCCCGGGTCCGTGGAGAGGGATATGTATGTCCGCATGTGTCCAGAACGACAGCACTCATAAAGTCCGTACGACGCGTACGACGGCGGTCCTCGCGGGGGCGGCTCTGCTCGCCCCGCTCGGCCTGCTCGCCACGAGCGGCAACGCCGCGGCGGCCGACAGCGGAGTGTGGGACCGCATCGCCCAGTGCGAGAGCGGCGGAGACTGGCACATCAACACCGGTAACGGCTACTACGGAGGACTGCAGTTCTCCGCCAGTACCTGGCAGGCGTACGGCGGCGGCGCCTACGCGTCGACCGCAGACAAGGCGTCCAAGAGCGCCCAGATAGCTGTGGCGACCAAGGTCCAGCGTGCCCAGGGGTGGGGCGCGTGGCCCACCTGCTCGGCGCGGGCCGGAGCGTCCGGCAGCGCGCCCGCGTCCTCGGGCGCCGGGTCGTCCGCAGGTTCGGCGACCAAGAAGGCCGCCCCCAAGGCCGCCCCCAAGGCCGCCCCCAAGGCCGCCCCGTCGAAGGCGCCCGAGCGTCCGTCGGGCGACCACACGAACCGGAGCTCGTCCCGCGGCGACTACACGGTCCGCAGCGGCGACACGCTGAGCGCCATCGCGGCGTCGCACGGGACCACCTGGCGGAAGATCTACGCCGCCAACAAGGCCGTCATCGGCGGCGATCCCGACCTGATCGTGCCCGGGCAGCGGCTCGACCTCTGAGCCAAGCCCCCTCCCGACGCTCCTTCCTGAGCGTGGGGTTCTGAGTACGAACTCTCGAGTGCGGGGTCCCCTCCGGCCGGTCCTCCGACCGGGTGGGGCCCCGACCCGGTCGGGCGCGGCTGGTCGGGCCGGTCTGTCGGGCTGCCTAGCGTGGGCCGATGCACCCCCTGTGGCTCGCACCCATCATGCAGAGCAAGTGCGTTCGCTACGCGGCCGTGGTCGCCGCCGCGCTCGCGCTCCTGGCGCCTTCCAGGGCGTTCGCCGCCCCACCGCCGCCGCTCCCCGGCCCTCAGGCGGCACGAGTGCCCTACGACTGCGCCAGGGACCAATGGCCCTGGGGCTGTCTCGCCGAGTGCGAGAGCAGCGGCCGCTGGGACGCGAACACCGGGAACGGCTTCTACGGAGGGCTGCAGTTCTGGCCGTCGACCTGGAAGGAGTTCGGCGGTCTGAAGTACGCCTCGCGCGCCGATCTGGCCACGCGCGCGGAGCAGATCGCGGTCGCCGAGGGAGTGTTGGCCGCCCAGGGGTGGGAAGCCTGGCCCGTCTGTTCCAGGAGGTACGGGCTCCAGGGTCGTATGCATACGGTGAAGCGCGGCGACACACTCTCTTCGATCGCCCGCCGGTATCAGGTCAAGGGCGGCTGGCAGGCGCTCTACAAGGCCAACAAACAGATGATCGGGCTCTATCCGGACCGGCTGAACGTGGGCACCCTGCTCGTCATCCCGAAGGGTTCGGGCGGCGGCGCCCGGACCTCGGACCAGGCTCTGTTCGGTCCGCCCCTGGCTGCCCTGCCGTCCCCGCCGTATCCCCTGGCCCGTGTCTCACCTCGGCCGCCTCTCCGCTGAACACGACCGCGCCGCGGCGCAGTTCGTAGACGTACGTCGTCCGGTCCGGCCTCTCGCGCAGGCCGGGCGGCAGCCGCTGTTCCGCGACCACCACGCACGCGTCGAGGTCGCTCAGGAGTTCGTACGTACGTGCCGCGACCGTCGGTGACATGCCCTGCGCGGGCTCGTCGACGAGCACCACGCGCGCGCGTGTCAGCAAGGCTCGGGAGAGGGCGAGCATGCGCTGCTCGCCGCCCGAGAGGGTGCCGGCGCGGCGGGGGAGGAGGGGCAGGAGTTGCGGATAGGCGTCGAGGGCGGGGGCGAAACCGTCCTTGACCGTGGCCAGTTCCAGGTTCTCGCGGACCGTGAGCGAGCCGAGGACGGCCCGGCGCTCGGGGACGAAGCACAGGCCGCGGCGAGCGCGTGCGTAGGCCGACAGCCGGGTGGCGTCCGCGCCGTCCCAGACGACCGTGCCCCCGGACAGGGGTACGGCCCCCGCGAGGGCCCGCAACGCGGTCGTGCGGCCGGAGCCGTTGCGGCCCAGCAGCACGGTGAGGCCAGGACCGGGGGCGACGAGGGTCACGCCGTGCAGGGCCTCAAGGGGGCCGTAGCGCACGCGTGCGTGGTGCAGGGCGATGCTCATGCGCCGGACCCCGTTTCGAGTACACGGCCGGCCGGCCCGGAGGTGACGATCCGCCCCGCCGCCATGACATGAACCGTATGGGCCAGGTCGGCGACCAGATCGAGATCGTGCTCCACGACGAGCAGGGCCATGCCGTCTGCGGCGAGGGCCCGCAGCACGCGCGCGAGGGCGGCCACTTCACCGCTGTCCAGCCCTGCGGCCGGCTCGTCGAGCAGCAGCACCCGCGGACTTGCGGCGAGCGCCCGCGCCAGCTCGACGCGCCTGAGGGTGCCGGTCGGCAGCCCCGCCGCGGGCAGCGCCCGTACCGGACCGTCGAGACCGAGCAGTCGCAACGCCCGCTCCTCGGACCCGGGATCGGCGGTCCGCCCCTGCTCGGCGCCCACCCGAACGTTTTCGGCCACGGTCAAAGAGGGGAAAACCGCCAGCTGTTGAAAGGTCCGCGCGATCCCGAGCCGGGTGCGGGCGTGTGCGGCCAGCCGGGTGATGTCACGTTCCCCGAGCAACACCCGCCCGCCCGCGGGGCGCAGCGTCCCTGCCAGACAGTGGAAAAGAGTGCTCTTCCCCGCACCGTTGGGCCCCACGACCGCTGTGATCCGGCCGGGCCGGACATCGAGGTCGACTCCGTCGAGGGCGGTGAAACCCCCGTACGTGACGTGCAGTCGGCGGGCGCGGAGAGCCGAGTGGACAGTGGGCTCCAGCGGCGGACGGGGACGTCGCGGCCGGGCCCGGACCGCGCCGCCCGGCGAGGCCGAAGCCCTCCTCGCCGTACCGGGCCGCGCTGCGGCATCCCCGCCCGCCTGCGCGGCGTCGCCCGGTCGGCTCGTCGGCTTGCCTGGAGTGGTCATCCTCTGCCGCACCGGCCGCAGTTGCCCTCGTACGTGGGTGCCCAAGGGCGTGAGTGTCGCCCGGCGGCGCAGGCGCAGTCGGGCGGCGGCGGTGCGCAGGGCCTCGTACGGGCCGCCGGGGAAGCGGCCCACGAGAACGGCCAGTACGCCGATCAGGGCCGCCGCCACCCCGCCGCGCGCCCCGGCGTCGAGTCCCACGAGCAGGGCCGCGGCGGCGAGGGCGCCGAGCACGCTGTCGGCGCCGAGGACGACGACCGCCGCGAACCAGAGCAGGCCGCGGACGGGGTCGTACGCCGTCGCGTCGAAGGCGCGCAGCCCCATTCCGAGCATGCCGCCGCCGAGGGCGGCCAGCGCGGCGCCCGCCACGAAGGCGGTCAGTTTCAGGGCCGGGACGCGGACACCCGCGGCCGACGCGCCCGACTCGTGGTCGCGCATCGCCGCCAGGGCCCGGCCCGTGCGGCCGTGGCGCAACGCGCCTGCCGCCACCAACGCACAGCCCAGCAGGGCCAGTTCGAGCAGGTAGTACGCGCGGTCGCCGTCGAAGCCCGCCGGGCGGCCGAGGGAGAGGCCCGAGGTGGCGTACGGCTGGCTGAAGACGAAGCGGCTGACGCCGACGCCCACCGCGAAGGTGGCAAGGGCAAGAGCCAGGCCGTGGCGGCTGATGGCGGGCCAGCCGGTCAGGAGACCGAGCGGGGCGACCAGGATCACCGCGATCGCCAGCGCGGCCAGTTCCGGCAGTCTGGGCAGGCCGGGGAAGCGACCCGCCGCGAGCAGGGCCGTGAAGAGGGCGCCGAGCCCCGCGTACGCCGCCTGCCCGAGCGAGATCTGGCCGCCACGGCCCGTGACGACGACCAACGACAGCAGCACCACGGCCAGCGCCGGCACCTGCACCGACGTATGCAGGTCCGAGCCAGCGAAGCCCAGGGGCAGGAGGAAGAGGACGGCCGCCACTATCCACGCCCCCGGCGGCGTCGCGATGCGGGCGGTCGCCGTGCGCGGGAGCGCGGCGCGCGTGCCGATGCCCGGAAGGACCAGGGCCGCGATCAGCAGCGCCACCACGAACAGGTTCGCGCCGACCGCCTGGAGCAGGGGCTCCTCCCAGCCGGACGGGTGCAGGCGGGTGAGCTGGCTCTGCGCGACGCCGATGCCCAGCGCCACCGCCACCGCCACCGGAAGGCTGCGCATCCGGGCGACCACGGCGACCGCGAGCACCTCCATGACGAGCAGGGGCATGCCGTACGGGTCGAGGCGCACGTACGGGGTGAGGAGCACGCCGGTCAGGCCGGCCGTGAACGAGCCGAACGCCCAGCCCGCCGCGGCCACCCGGTCCGCGTCGATTCCGCCGAGCATGGCGAGTGAGCGGTCGTCGACGACGGCGCGCAGCTCCGTGCCGATGCGCGTCCAGCGCGTGACGGCTCCGACGCCCACGGCCAGCGCGACGGCCACCGCCAGCTGCCCCCACGGATCCGCCGACACCAGCGTCGGCGCGTCCGCGCGCGCCCCCGTTCCCCAGACCAGAGCCGCCCCGCCGACGAGCAGCACGAAGACGCCGATGGACGCGACGAGCGTCTGCGCCGGGTCGCCGCCGAGGACGGACAGCGGGCGGAAGACGAAACGTTCGAGGGCCACGCCGATCGCCGGAGCCACCACCAGCAGCGTCACCGCGGAGGCGAGCCCGAGCGGCCAGCCCCACTCCACCGTGAACTGGCGCAGCAGATACGCGCACACCATCGCGATCGCGCCGTGCGCGAAGTTGAGGACACCGGTCGCCCGATGGGTGACGATCAGCCCGATCCCGGTCAGGGCGGCGGCGCTGCCGACCGAGAGACCGGCGAGGGTGAGGTCGTACGTCAGTGACGCCATCAGTCGTCCGGACTGACGGCTGACGGCTCGCAGATCGGGCACGGCCCCAGTTCCCCGCTCGCCAGCAGCAGCGAGTCCACCGGCACGGCCTCCGCCTTCCCGGCGACCAGCGGGCAGTCGGCGCGGTGCCACAGCGTGCCGCCCGGCACCGTCAGGAGCTCACCGCTGGTGGCGACGGGCGCGAGGGCCGGCTGCCCGGACTCGTCCGCGTCGGCGGCCTCCGCCGCGACCAGGAGGCCGTACAGCTCCTCGACGCGCGCCACCGCCAGGGCGTTCCTGCCGTGGGTGAGGAGTACCGCGCCCGCGATGATCAGGGCGGCGCCGGGCATGGTGCACGACGCGAGAAACGGCAGCTGCCGCTCCGCGTACCGCTCGCCCGAGATGCCGTACCAGCCGATCACGCACAACACCGCTCCGGCGGCGAGCGCGGCCCACCCCGCCCACAGGACGGGGTGCACAGTCCGCAGTCGAGCTGTCCGCATCGGGGGCTCCAACACGTCGTGTGTTTTGGTCCGTTGACTGTCCATGCCAGCCGATGGCTTGCACTATGCCTTCTGCAAGCTGACCCTGAAAGCACCGGGCGCACCTGGCCCGGTCCGACACCCGGTGGTGAGCCAGATGGTTCTCGGGAGCGACCTCAGGCGGGGGAACGGCCGGGGGGTGGCGACAGCGGCGGTCCTGTTCCTCGCCGCGGCCCTCACGGCGTGCAGCGACGAAAGCGGCGGCGGTGAAACCGACCCGCCCATCCCCTCCGTGGAGCAGTCCACCAGCGCGGAGCCCAGCCCCACGGCTCCGGCCGATGTCGCGGCGGCGGAGCGGGAGGTCAGGGAGAACTGGGAGAAGTTCTTCGACCCGGCCGTCGCCCAGAAGGACAAGACGGCCGTTCTGGAGAACGGCGACCGGATGACCCAGGTCTTGGACAGCTTCAGCGGAGATCAGCGCGGCCGGCAGGTGAAGGCCGTCGTCGAGAAGGTCGAGTTCACCTCGCCGGCCGATGCGAACGTGACGTACTCGCTGACCCTGGAGGGCGCGACCGCCCTGCCGGGCGCCTCCGGGACGGCCGTCGAGCAGGACGGCACCTGGAAGGTGTCCGTGAAGACGCTCTGCGCGCTGGTGCAACTGAGCGGCAATGAGTCGCCGGGCCCGGGCTGCTGAGGCACTCGCCGCGGGCCTGCTGCTCCTGCTGAGCGCGGCCTGCGGCAGCCGCCTCCCGGAGAGCGACTTCGAGGGCCGGTCCGCGCCCGCCCCGCAAGGAGGCTCCGCACCGATCCGCGTCGGCATCATCACCAGCGCCACCAGCCCCGTCGGAGGCTCCGCCTTCACCGGACCGCGCGACGGGGCGAAGGCCTACTTCGACCGGCTCAACGCGCGCGGCGGCATCGGAGGGCGCCCTGTCGAGGTGCGGCTCTGCGACGACGGCGGCAGCGGGGTCGGCAACAACGAGTGCGTGCACCGGCTCGTCGACGAGGACAAGGTCGTCGCCCTCGTCGCCACCACCGCCCTCGACTACGCGGGTGCCGCTCGCGTGTCCCACGCGCGCGTGCCCGACATCGGCGGGCAGCCCATCGGGCCGGCCTACGACACCTATCCGTACCTCTACGGGATCTACGGCAGCCTCGCGCCCCGGGACGGTACGGCGGGGTGGGACGGTGAGCTGTACGGCGGTACCGAGATCTACCGCTACTTCAAGCGCGAACAAGGTGCCCACACGGCCGCCGTGGTCTCCTACAACCAGTCCGCGTCGGCCGCCTACGCCCGGCTCGTCGTCCAGGGCCTCAAGGCCGAGGGCTACCAGGTCGTCACCGAGCAGGTCGACTTCGCGCTCCCCAACTTCCGGGCCGCCGCCTCCGATCTGAAGGAGCAGGGCGCCGATCTCGTCTTCGACGCCCTCGACACGCACGGCAACGCCCAGCTCTGCGAGGCCATGGACGCTGTCGGGGCCGAGGTCGTCGCCAAGGTCACCAACGTGCAGAACTGGACGTCCGCCGTTGCTTTGGACTACAAGGATTCGCCGCGGTGCCGCAACGCGCTGTGGGTCACGGGTGCCAGTCGCAACTACGAGGACACCGGGTATGCGGCCGTACGGGAGTTCCGTGAGGCGACGAAGGGGCTGGAGACGCACTCCCAGTGGCAGTTGGAGGGGTGGGCCGCCGCGATGTGGTTCTCGGACGCGGCCGAGTCCTGTGTGTCTTCGGGGGTCACGCGCGCGTGTGTCGACCGGTTCATGAACCGGGGGGAGCCCTACAGCGCTGATGGGTTGCTGGTCCCGGTCGTCTACGACCGGTTGTCCGAGCCGCCTGCGACGCGCCGTACGTGTGTCTCGGTGGCCCGTTGGGAGGACGACCAGGGCTGGGTCTCCCAAGGGGACATGAACAGCAACTGTTTCGAGGTGCCGCAGCTGGGCTATCGGCCTTGAGGACGCGAAAAGCCCACCCCCGGTCCAGCGCCACCCCGGTCCAGCCCAGCCCTTGCGGACAGCCGCTGTCCGCAAGGGCTGTCAGACTCACCCCATGTTGGAAACCTCCGCACGGCTGCTGCGTCTCCTCTCGCTGCTGCAGGCCCACCGTGACTGGTCCGGTGCCGACCTGGCGGACCGGCTCGGTGTCACGCCGCGTACCGTGCGCCGTGACGTGGACCGGCTGCGAGAGCTGGGCTATCCCGTCAACGCCAGCCCCGGCACGGGCGGCGGCTATCAGCTCGGCGCAGGGGCCGAGCTGCCGCCGCTGCTCCTTGACGACGAGGAGGCGGTGGCCGTGGCGGTCGGACTACGGACGGCCGCCGGACAGGGCATCGAGGGCATCGGCGAGACCTCCGTACGCGCGCTCGCCAAGCTGGAGCAGGTGCTGCCGCACAGGCTGCGCCGCCGGGTGGGCGCCCTGAACGCGTTCACCGTGCCGATGCTGCGCGGCCCGCAGCCGTCAGCCGTTGCCATCGACCCGGCCGTGCTCACGGAGCTGGCCAACCTCTGCCGGGACGCGGAGCGGCTGCGCTTCGAGTACCGCAGCCATGAGGGCGCCGCCACCCGCCGTACCGTCGAACCGCACCGGCTGGTGTGCACCGAGCGCCGCTGGTACCTGGTCGCCTGGGACGTCGACCGCGACGACTGGCGTACCTTCCGCGTGGACCGCATCACGCCCACGCCGCCGCACGGACCGCGCTTCACACCTCGTACGCCACCGGCCGGGAATCTGGCGGAGTACGTCTCCAGAGGCGTCTCCACGCGCGCGTACGCTTCCCATGCCGTCGTCAGGCTGCTGGTGCCCATGGAGGAGGCCGTCGAGCGGATCTCGCCCACCGCCGGGATGCTGGAGGCCGAGGGGAAGGACAGCTGCATCCTGCGGACCGGCGCCGCGAGCCTCGATGTGATGGTGCTTCACGTGATGATGACGGGCTTCGAGTTCGAGGTGCTCGAACCCGCGGAGCTCACCGGGGCGATCAGGACGGCTCGGAACCGGCTGTCCCGGGCTCTGGAGCGGGCCGAGGCGCCGACGACACCGCGGCGTACTCGGGATGGTGCAGGTCGAACGCCGGGGACTCGGAGCGGATCCGGGGCAGCGTCTTGAAGTTGTGCCTCGGGGGCGGACACGAGGTCGCCCACTCCAGGGAGCGGCCGAAGCCCCAGGGGTCGTCGACGTCGACCTCGGTGCCGTACTTGGCGGTCTTCCAGACGTTGTAGAGGAACGGCAGCGTGGAGATGCCCAGCAGGAACGCGCCGATCGTCGAGAGGGTGTTGAGCGCCGTGAAGCCGTCGGCGGCGAGGTAGTCGGCGTACCGGCGTGGCATGCCCTCGGCGCCCAGCCAGTGCTGCACCAGGAACGTCGTGTGGAAGCCGACGAAGAGCGTCCAGAACTGGATCTTGCCGAGCCGTTCGTCGAGCATCTTGCCGGTGAACTTGGGCCACCAGAAGTAGAAGCCGCCGAAGGTCGCGAAGACCACGGTGCCGAAGACGACGTAGTGGAAGTGGGCGACCACGAAGTACGAGTCGGTGACATGGAAGTCGAGGGGCGGCGAGGCCAGGATCACTCCGGTCAGGCCGCCGAACAGGAACGACACCAGGAAGCCGACGGCCCACAGCATGGGAGTCTCGAAGGACAGGGACCCCTTGAGCATCGTGCCGGTCCAGTTGAAGAACTTCACTCCCGTGGGCACCGCGATCAGGAACGACATGAACGAGAAGAACGGCAGGAGCACCGCGCCGGTCGCGAACATGTGGTGCGCCCACACGACCACCGACAGACCGGTGATGGCCATCGTCGCGGCGACCAGCGTCAGATAGCCGAAGATCGGCTTCCTGCTGAAGACCGGCAGGATCTCCGTGATGATCCCGAAGAACGGCAACGCGATGATGTAGACCTCGGGATGCCCGAAGAACCAGAACAGGTGCTGCCACAGCAGCGCCCCGCCGTTCGCCGCGTCGAACACCTGCGAGCCGAACCGCCGGTCCGCCTCAAGGACCAGCAGCGCCGCCGCGAGCACCGGGAACGCGAAGAGGATGAGGATCGAGGTGAAGAGGGTGTTCCAGGTGAAGATCGGCAGCCGGAACATCGTCATGCCGGGCGCGCGCATCCCGATGATCGTCGTGATGAAGTTCACCGCGCCGAGGATCGTGCCGAAGCCGGCCAGCGCCAGCCCCATGATCCACATGTCGGCGCCGATGCCCGGCGAGCGCTCCAGGCTGTTCAGCGGCGCGTAGGCGAACCAGCCGAAGGCGGCGGGGCCGTCGGGCACCAGGAGCGAGCCGAGGACGATCAGGCCGCCGAAGAGGAACAGCCAGTACGACAGCATGTTCAGGCGGGGGAAGGCGACGTCCGGGGAGCCGATCTGCAGCGGCATGATCTCGTTGGCGAACCCGGCGAAGGTCGGGGTCGCGAACAGCAGCAGCATGATCGTGCCGTGCATGGTGAACAGTTGGTTGAACTGGTTGTTGTCGATGAGTTGCAGTCCTGGCCGGGCGAGTTCGGCGCGCATCAGCAGCGCCATCAGTCCACCGATCAGGAAGAACATGAACGACGTGATCAGGTAGAGGTGCCCGATCTTCTTGTGATCGGTGGTGGTCAGCCAGTGGACGATCACCCGCCCCGGCTGCTTGGTCCGTACGGGTCGCGCCGCTGCCTGCGCGGTGTCCGTCCCCATCGCTCGCCCCTTCGCGATCGCCTTTCGGTCCTGCTGAAGCTCACGCCATGATGCTCGTGCCGCCCTTGGTCCGACAGAGGGCGTGCGGGGGTTGTGTGTTGGAACAGTGTATTTCCTATGCGGTGTCAGATCCCGAGGCACGCCACGGAATCGGAATGGAAAGGCGACGGAAGGTGGCCGGATCCGTACTTTCCACGGGGCTATTCGGGTCGGCATCGAGGGTGTCCCGAATTACGTTCGAAGGTGTGCGAAACGCATACCGAACCCCTCCTGAGAGTGACGGAGTTCAGTCGAAACGCCTGCTGCGATCCTGTGACAGAAGTGTGACCGGAGAGGGATAAGCGAGGCATGGTGCGGGGCCGGGCTTCCCCGGTGACGGAGAGCCGCCTAACGTGGCGTTCATGGCACCCGATCCGACTCCTCCCGCAGAGCCCCAGGACAGCACGGAACCTTATGTGGGACTGGAGGCGAGAAGCGCCGAGCGTCGTGCCCGGGAGCACGGCTGGTCCACGGTGCGCTCGCTGCCACCCGGCACGATCATCACCATGGAGTACCGCGCGGGGCGGCTGAACTTCGAGGTCAGCGACGGCAGGGTGACCCGCTGCTGGAAGGGCTGACCGGCGCCGCCGTCGACGGTGTGCGCGAAGGCCCCCGGCTCGTCAGGAGCCGGGGGCCTTCGCGGTGTGGGGAGAGGCTGTGCGTACCGGCCCCGCGGGTTCGGTGTGTTCAGGGCCCCGGAACGGGGCGGGCCGGGGGATTCGTGGGGGTGCGGGGCGCACGGTCCGGCTGCGGCGGTCGGCGGCTGCCGACCGGGGTGACCGGGGTGCGTTCGGAGCGTGTCGTGTGCGGGCCGGGAGCCAGGGTGGCCGGCGTCCGCGGCGCGCGGGAGGCGGCCGTCTCGTGGGCCGGCATGTCCTCTTCCGCACTGGTGGGCTGCGTGGCCATGACGGGTGCGCCCACCGGCGCGGGGGTGGGAGAGCCTGCCGGTACGGGCGCGGTACGGGCGCGACGGGCACGCCAGCTGTCGCGCAGGGCGAAGATCCAGACCTCCGCGCGGGCGATCAGCGGCTCGAACCAGGGCAGCGCCAGCAGGATCAGTAGACCCGCCGCCCAGCCCAGAACCACGTCGCTCAGCCAGTGCGTGCCCAGGTAGACGGTGGTCAGACCGACGCCCAGGGAGACCACGGCGGAGACCGCGGACAGCCATCTCCTGGCCCGCGGGGTCGAGGCGAGATAGGCCAGGATTCCCCAGGTCACGACGGCGTTCGCGGTGTGACCCGATGGAAATATATCGCCGCCGAGGCCCATCTCGTTCGAGCCGATCGTGGTCGCGTAGTGCGGACCGAGGCGGCCCATGCCGATCTTGGCGGCGCCGACCGTGATGTTCAGCAGGAGCAGTGAGGCCGCCAGCGTGAGCAGGGGGCGCAGGGTGTGCTGCCGCCACGAGCGCCAGCCCAGCCAGGCGGTGACCATCACTGCTGTGGGACCACGCTGGCCGAGTACTACGTAGTAGTCGAGGAAGGCATGGATCTCGGGCCATTGCTGATAAGGGCGGAAGAACATGACCTGCCAGTCGAGCCGGACCAGCCATGAGGTGATCACGACGGCCCACACGATGGCCACGTAGAAGGCCAGAGTCGCGGTGAAGAGCACGACCCTGTGCCGGTTCATGACCGGCACATCGATGTGGGCCGGTCGTTCCGGCTCACGGTCCAGCCGGGCGAACACCCGGTCAAGACGAGTCAGCAATCGTTCGGTACGCACTCAATCGACGTTACAGCGAGTGAGCTGTGTTCCAGGGCGAATCTCTCGCTTTGTGATGACGATGTGATGTGGGATTCCTCTCAGGATGATGTCAATTTCCAATGAATCGCTAATCCGCCATGCCTCGACCCTTCAATTCCATTGATCAGGTGTGAGTTCGATTTACTGCTCTTATATTTCCGTTCACCTGAAGATTGGATGAAATTACCCGCCCGCTCACCCGGTGTCACTGTGTTGATCATGGTGGCCGGTGCCTCCCGGTCGATCTTTTGTCTGCTATATGGGCCAATGTCATGAACGTGACGGCCGCTGGGGCGCGGCGGGAGCGTGGCGTACGCCACACCCAGGAGGCGGGAAGGTGAGAGGTCTACCACGCGTCATCGGTAAGAACTCGCGTACGCTGACGGCTCACTCGCCTTTGTTGCGTGGGCCGGGATTCCGCTCTCCCAGGCCGCAACCGCAGGGAGTCCCCACCCCGCGGTCCCGCCGCACGCGAGGGAACATCTGGGAGGTAGTACATGTCCGGGACGACTACGGCCGCTGCGCGATGCCGTCGGGAGAACGCGCCCGGTGCCAACCGCTGGGTCGTCCTGGTCGTCCTCTGCGTGAGCCTGCTCCTCGTCGCCCTCGACGCCACCGTGCTGCACGTCGCGGTGCCCGCCGTCACGGAGGACCTCAAGCCCGGCGGGATAGAGCTGCTCTGGATCGTCGACGTCTACCCGCTCGTCTGCGCCTCGCTCCTCATCCTCTTCGGCACGCTGGGCGACCGCGTCGGCCGCCGGCGGATCCTCCTCCTCGGGTACGCGCTCTTCGGTGTCGCCTCCGGACTCGCGGCCCTCGCCGACAGTGCGCAGGTGCTCATCGCCGCGCGCGCCCTGCTCGGTGTCGGCGGTGCGATGATCATGCCCGCGACGCTGTCCATCCTGCGGCAGGTCTTTCCCGACCGGCGCGAGCGGGCGCTGGCGATCGGCATCTGGAGCGCCGTCGCCGCCGTCGGCGCCGCAATCGGGCCGCTCCTCGGCGGATTTCTGCTGGAGCACTTCTGGTGGGGGTCCGTCTTCCTCGTCAACATCCCGCTGATGCTGGTCAGCCTGCCCATCGGGCGACTGCTGCTGCCCGAGTCGAAGGGCGACGGGAAGGGGCCCTGGGACGTCGTCGGCGCGCTCATGGGTGCTGCCGCGCTCTTCGGGCTCGTCCTCGGTGTGAAGCGGCTCGGCGGAGGCGAGGCACCGTTCAGTCCGTTCACGCTGGTACCGCTCCTGGCGGGCGGGGCGCTGATGGTCGCCTTCGTACGACGGCAGCGGCGGCGTGAGCATCCGCTGGTCGATCTGCGGATGTTCTCGAAGCCCGCGTTCACCACGTCCGTCTGCTGCATCGTGCTCGCCATGCTCGCCCTGGTCGGGCTCGAGCTGATCGCCGCCCAGTATCTGCAACTCGTGCTCGGTCTTTCGCCGCTGGAGACCGGGCTGCGGCTGCTGCCGCTCACCGTCGCCGCGATGGCGGCCGGTCTCGGCGGGGCGAAGATGCTACGGCGGTTCGGGCCCCGCGCGATGGTCTGCTCCGGGTTCTGCATCACCGCGGCCGCGGTGATCATGCTCACCCCGATGGGTGGACACGACAACACGGGGCTGCTGCTCAGCGGGTTCGTGCTGCTCGGCTTCGGGCTGGAGATGACACTCTTCGGCGCGTACGAGTCGATGCTGAGCGAGGCTCCTCCGGCGCAGGCCGGCGGGGCCGCGGCGATCGGCGAGACGTCGTACCAGCTCGGTGCCGGCATCGGGATCGCGCTCCTGGGGAGCGTGATGAACGCGGCGTACACGCCCCGGCTGTCCTCGGTTCCGGGGGTTCCGGTCGCCGATTCCAAGGCGGCGGGGCACTCCCTGGGAGAGGCGTACGAGGTCGCTTCGCGGCTCGGCGGGCATTCCGGTGCGGCTCTGCGGCATGCGGCCCGGGACTCCTTCGTGCACGGACTGCATGTGACGCTGCTGGTCAGCGCCGGGCTGCTGCTGCTCGGGGCCGCCATGGCGTTGCGGTTGCCGCGGGTCATGGAGTGCGAGGCCCCTGCGGCGGGGCAGGCGGAGATTCCGGCGCCCCGGGAGGTCGCGGCGGCCCGGGTTTCCGTGTAGATCTCCCGCCCGCGCACCGCCCGTTCAGCCTCGTTGCGAAGTGCTGGTCTCCCGTGGGGGTGATCCGCCGTCGGCGGCTGTCCGTCCGTGGGTCACTGGACGTGCGGGACACTGCGTCGTAACGTCGGCGCCGTATCCGTGACTAGCGGCGCTAGTTTTTGAGTTCCGGGAGGCTGTGCCATGTCCGTGTCCTCGAAGTTGCCCCCCTTCGACCCCGCCGATCCCCTGGGTGTGGACGATCTCCTGGACGCGGAGGACCTGGCGATCCGCGACACCGTGCGGGCGTGGGCCGCGGACCGGGTGCTGCCCTACGTCGCCGAGTGGTACGAGAAGGGGGAGCTGCCCGGGATCCGGGAGCTGGCGCGGGAGCTGGGCGGAATCGGGGCGCTCGGGATGTCGCTCCAGGGGTACGGGTGCGCGGGGGCCACCGCGGTGCAGTACGGGCTCGCCTGTCTGGAACTGGAGGCCGCGGACTCCGGGATCCGCTCGCTCGTGTCCGTGCAGGGCTCGCTCGCGATGTACGCCGTCCACCGGTTCGGGTCCGGCGGCCAGAAGGAGCAGTGGCTGCCCTCCATGGCCTCCGGCGAGGTCATCGGATGCTTCGGGCTCACCGAGCCCGACCACGGGTCGGACCCGGGCTCCATGCGGACGTACGCCAAGCGTGACGGCGGGGACTGGGTTCTCAACGGGCGGAAGATGTGGATCACCAACGGGTCCGTCGCCGGGGTCGCCGTGGTGTGGGCACAGACCGACGAAGGGATCCGCGGGTTCGTCGTGCCCACCGACGCGGCCGGGTTCTCCGCTCCGGAGATCAAGCACAAGTGGTCGTTGCGGGCCTCCGTCACCAGTGAGCTGATCCTGGACGACGTACGACTGCCCGCCGATGCCGTGCTGCCCGAGGTCACCGGGCTGAAGGGGCCGCTGGGCTGTCTGTCGCACGCGCGGTACGGGATCGTGTGGGGCGCGATGGGTGCCGCTCGGGCAAGTTTCGAGGCCGCCGTCGAATACGCCAAGACGCGCGAGCAGTTCGGGCGGCCCATCGGCGGCTTCCAGCTCACCCAGGCCAAGCTCGCCGACATGGCGGTCGAACTGCACAAGGGAATTCTGCTCGCCCATCACCTGGGACGGCGCATGGACGCGGGGCGACTGCGCCCGGAGCAGGTCAGCTTCGGCAAGCTCAACAACGTGCGGGAGGCGATCGAGATCTGCCGGACCGCCCGCACCATTCTCGGCGCCAACGGCATCTCGCTCGAATACCCCGTGATGCGGCACGCCACGAACCTGGAGTCGGTGCTCACCTATGAGGGCACCGTCGAAATGCATCAACTCGTGCTGGGCAAGGCGCTCACCGGACTCGATGCCTTCCGGTAAGAAGCCACGGCTCCGGAAGAACCCGCAAGGACCCCGGCAAGGCAGGGCCGGTGAGCGGCCCTGCCTCAGCTCTGGTTGAAGAAACCGTCGGCAGGACGGCTCGCGGCCTCGCCGCTGACGATCTCCGTGTTGGCAGGGGTCAGCAGGAAGACCCGGGTGGCGACCCGCTCGATGGTGCCGCGCAGGCCGAAGGTAAGGCCGGCCGCGAAGTCCACCACGCGCTTGGCGTCGGCGGGCTCCATGGACGTCAGGTTGATGATGACCGGGACGCCGTCCCGGAAGAGTTCGCCGATTCCGCGTGCGTCCCGGAAGCTGTCCGGGGTGACCGTGCCGATCCGGCGGCCCTTCTCCTCCGCCGTCTCGGACGCGACCTTCACGCGAGGGTCGGTGACCCAGGCGTTGCCGGTCTCCTGTCCCTCGGCGTAACTGTCGTCGTCGTAGTAACGCTCGTCATCGTTGTCGTCGACGAGGCCAAGCCAGGCACTCGCCTTGCGCACCGATCCCATGGACGCCTCCTCTCACAGCGGTCTGTCTTGCTTTCCGCATCCCCATGGTCGTCCATGATGCGGATGTAGCGCCAAGGGGATAGACGCCGCGCGGGGGTTTCGTGACGGTACTGGTGCACAGCGAATACGTCGAGAGCCCGCGTATCCCAAGGGTCTTGCTGTGTACGGCTGCTGACTGAGAGTGAAATATGATTCTCGACGGCGTTTGGGTGACGGGTGGTGCGTACGGGTGAACGGGGTGGTCGATACGATGCCGCACCTCAACTTCGTACACATCACGGGGGAGTGTCGTGTTCGGGATAGTGAGGCCTTGCAGTCATCGCCTCGGTGAAGGACTCAAGGCCCAGTGGATGGCGCATTTGTGCGGGCTGTGTCTCGCGCTGCGCGGGGACCACGGTCAGTTCGCCCGGGTCGTCACGAACTACGACGGGCTGCTCGTATCGGTTCTGACGGAGGCTCAGGCCGGGCGCGCCACGGGATGGCGGCGTACGGCGGGGCCCTGTCCCTTGCGCGGCATGCGGACGGCGTCTGTCGCGCAGGGCGAGGGCGCACGGCTCGCGGCCGCCGTCTCGCTGGTGCTGGCGTCGGCCAAGGTGCGCGACCACGTGGCGGACGGGGACGGGCTGTTGGCGCACAGGCCGGTGGCGCTCGCCGCTCGCCGGGTCGCCAGGAACTGGGGGCGCGCGGGTGCGCGCACCGGCGCGGAGGTCGGGTTCGACACCGATGTGCTGGTCGACGCAGTGGACCGGCAGATCGGCGTCGAGTCGCTGGCCGGGCTCGGGACGCCGCTTCTGACGGTCACCGAGCCGACCGAGACCGCGACCGCCGCGGCCTTCGCGCACACCGCAGTCCTCGCAGGCCGCCCGGGCAACGCCGTGCCGCTCGCCGAGGCCGGGCGGCTCTTCGGGCGGCTCGCGCATCTCCTGGATGCCGTTCAGGACAGGGAAGCTGACGCCGCGTCGGGCGCGTGGAATCCGCTGACGGCGACCGGCACGTCGCTCGCGGAGGCGCGACGGCTCGCCGATGACGCGCTGCACGGCATACGGCTGGCACTGCGCGAGGTCGCCTGGGGGCCCGGGAGCCGCTCCCCGGGAGGGCACAGCACCGGCGGCGGCAGGCTGGCGCACGTTCTGCTCGCGCACGAACTGCGGAACTCCGTGGACCGCGCCTTCGGTACGAGCTCGTGCGGACACCGGGTGGATGTATACGGTCCGCCGGTCGGACCGTACGCGCCGCCCGGCGGCCCGGCGCTTCCCCCGGAGCCGCCGCGCCGTGACCGGCGCGGGCTCATCGCGGGCTGCCTGGTGTGGGCCGGACTGGCTTGTACGTGTCAGATGTGCTGTGGCGAGTACGCGGACCCCTGGAGCCGGGAGCGCAAACAGGGGTTCTGCAGTCAGTGCAACTGTGACTGCAGTGGGTGCGGCGACTGTTGCGAGTGCTGTGACTGCTGCGGCAATTGCTGCGACGGGTGCGACTGTGGGTGTGACTGCGGCTGCTGAGGGACGCCTCCCCGTCTGGGGCGGCGGGGGCGTGCGACCTGCCCCCGCGCCGCGCCGGTCGCGACGTTCAGGCGTACAACCGGTTCAGATCGACGGACGAGAGGGGCGGAAGCAGCCCAGAGGCGCGCGAAAGCGGGCAGTGGGCAGACCGGTGGCGATGACAGATGCGAGCTGTGTGCGCGAGGGGGGCGCGGGAAAGCGCGTGTGAAGGCGTGGGCAGCGGCGCTCGGGTGGCGCCGGGAAACGCAGAAAGCGCCCGTCGGAAAGGGGCGCAGGCGGTCAGCTCAACAGGAAGAGGACCACACTCGACCGAAGTCGATGTGGGAGCGCGTGACCAGCCACTGCTGCGAATGCATGGAGCAAGTGGAACAGGCATCCGTATCCGCGTCAACTGACCTGAGACGTACCGCTCACAGTGTGGACACCCTTGACAGGGACGGGAAACGCCCCCGTACTCTCGACGGACGGCCATGCTGAGGGGCTCGGCCGTGGGGGCGTCCTCGTGACGCCCCGTGTGGTCTGTTCGGTCTCCGCGGCCGTGCGGCCCGTGTGAAGGCACCACCGTGTTCGACCTGACGCGTCACGGAGCCTTCGCATGCCGTCCGACACGCTTACCAAGGTGGCCCGCCGGCCCACCGCGCCCCCCACCCTGCTCGCCGTGCTCCGGCTCTCCACCGGCCCCGTGCGGCGGCACTGCGCCCACCGTTCGGAGCGCACCCGATGAGCGGCGGGCGGCCCTCCCTGGTGATCGTGGGTGCCGGGCCCCGGGGGACCGGTGTCCTGGAGCGGATCGCGGCCAACCTGCCTGAGCTGTACGGCGGTTCGGGCGTGCAGGGCGCATATGGCTCGGTGAGTTCCGCGAGTTCCGCGAGTTCCGCGAGTTCCGCGAGTTCCGCGAGTTCCGCGAGTTCCGCGAGTTCCGCGAGTTCCGCGAGTTCCGCGAGTTCCGCGAGGTCCGCGAGGTCCGTGAGGTCTGCGGAGTCCGGGGGGTCCGTGGGTTCTGTGGGCTTCGACATCCATCTCGTCGATCCCTATCCGCCGGGCGGCGGACGGATCTGGCGCGAGGAGCAGTCACCGCTGCTGTGGATGAACTCGCAGGCCCAGGACGTCACGATGTTCACTGATGAGACGGTGGACATGGAAGGACCGGTGTCCGAAGGCCCCACGCTGCACGAGTGGGCAGGCCTCGGCGGGCGGCTCTTCGCGGACCGGCAGCGTCAGGGCGCGTATCTGCGCTGGGTGTACGAACGTGCGGTGGCCGCCCTGCCGTCGGGCGTCCGGGTCCGGCACCATCCGCGCCGCGCCCTGCGCGTCGAGGGACCTCGCGGGGGCCGTCAGCAGGTGTGGCTGGAGGGTCTGGCGCGGCCACTCGACGCCGACCTGGTGGTCCTGGCGCTCGGTCACCTCGACGCCGACCTCGACGACGAACAGAGGGAATTGGCGGCGTACGCCGAACGCCACGGGCTGGTGCACCTACCGCCGGCCTTCACCGCCGACAGCGATCTGTCCGCGCTGGAGCCGGGCGAACCGGTTCTCGTGCGCGGCTTCGGGCTCGCCTTCGTCGACCTGATGGTGCTGTTGACGGAGGGGCGCGGCGGCCGCCACGAGGGGGAGACCTACATACCGTCCGGGCGTGAGCCGATCCTGTACGTCGGCTCTCGACGCGGGGTTCCCTACCACTCCAAGATCGGTTACGACTGGGAGGGTGAACGGCCGCCGCTGCCAAGGTTCTTGGGGCCCGCGGAGATCGACGGGCTGCTCGCACGGCCGGAGGGTTTCGACTTCCGGCGGGATGTCCAGCCGCTGGTCGAGAAGGAGCTGGGCTTCGCGCACTACCACCAGTTGTTCACGGCCCACCCGGAGCGGACGACGATGGCCTGGACGGACTTCGAGGAGAAGTACGCGGCCGGGGAAGCCGCCGAGATCCTGGCACTGGTGACATCCGCGGTACCCGATCCGGCCGACCGGCTCGACCTCACCGCCCTCGACCATCCGCTGGACGGGGTGCGGCACGCCTCGTACGAGGAACTCCAGACGGGCCTGCGCGCTTATATCGAACGGGACTTGACGCGGCGTCACGACCCGTCGAACAGTCCCGACCTGGCCGTCTTCATCGGGCTGCTCTCCGTGTACGGCCAGTTGGTCCGGCTCGGTGACATCGGCCCGTGGTGGCACGGCTTCTTCAGCTCTCTCGCCTCGGGGCCGCCCGGACCCCGGCTGCGGCAGATGCTGGCGCTGTCGCGGGCCGGGATCCTGAAGTTCGTGGGCGCCGACATGACCGTCACCGCCGAGGACGGCGTCTTCCGGGCGGCCAGTGCCACCGTGCCCGGTGCGACGGTCGAGGCCCGTGCGCTCGTCGAGGCACGGCTGCCGCACCCCACGGTCGAGCGCACCAGGGACCCGCTGCTGCGCGAGCTGTATGCCGACGGGGCCGCCGCGACTCCCGAGGGACTGCTCGCCGTGGACCCCGCCGACGGCCGGGTCCTGGACCGCTCCGGCACCCCCCACCCCCGGCGCTTCGCGCTCGGCCCGCACACCGATGCGCGCGGCTCGGGGGCCTTCACCCGGCCGCGTACCGGAGGGCCCGCCTTCCGGCAGAACGACGCGGCGGCGCGTGCCGTACTGGCGTTCCTGCACGCGCTCTCCTGTCGGGCCGCGGCCTGAAGCTCCGGCCCTGACGCGTCTTCGGACCCTGCCGCTCCACCCGCCCGGTCCTCCGCTCACCTCCCATCACGCCCCGAGGAACCCTCATGTCCCTGACCAGTGATCCACCCCGCACGAAATCGGCCCCCGAACCCGAGGATCTCGGCGCGCTCAAGGTCGTGCCCGTCCGGCACCCCTGGCGCTGGGCCGCCGTGGTCGCGACCGCCGTGCTGCTCGCGCAGTTCGCGCACGGACTCGCCACCAACGCCGGCTGGGAGTGGAATGTGTTCGCCGAGTACTTCGCGGCGGACGTGGTCCTCAAAGCGGTCTGGGTCACCCTCCAACTGACCTTCTACGGAACAGCGTTGGGCTTCGCGCTGGGTATCGTGCTCGCCTTCATGCGGCTGTCGGCCAGCCCGTTCCTGAAGGCCGTGGCCTTCGCGTACATCTGGGCGTTCCGCTCCATCCCGCTGATCGTGCAGCTGCTCTTCTGGTTCAACCTGGCCTACCTCTACCAGGAGTTGCAGTTCGGCATCCCGTTCGGGCCCGGCTTCTTCTCCTTCCCGACGATGGACCTGGTCGGGGCGATGAGCGCGGCCGTGCTCGGGCTCGCACTGCACCAGGCGGCGTACGCGGCGGAGATCGTGCGCGGAGGCGTACTGGCCGTGGACAGCGGGCAGTTGGAGGCGGCTGCCGCGCTCGGCATCCCGAAGCTGCGGCAGATCCGGCGGATCGTGCTGCCGCAGGCGATGCGCTCGATCCTGCCGAACGCCGCCAACGAGGTGATCTCCCTCTTCAAGGGGACCTCGATCGTCTCCGTGATGGCGATCGGAGAGCTCTTCTACCAGGTCCAGGTGGTCTACGGCCGCAACGGCCGGGTCGTCCCGCTCCTGATGGTCGCCACCGCCTGGTACATCCTCCTGACCACCGCGCTCTCGATCCTCCAGTACTACGTCGAACGACACTTCTCGAAGGGGGCCACGCGATGAGCGTCACGGTCGCGCAGGACGAGGGCACGCAGGACAGGGGCACGCAGGACAGGGGCACGCAGGACAGGGGCACGCCGGTCCTGACCGGGCCGATGGTCGACGTCAAGGCCGTGCACAAGAGCTTCGGTTCGCTGGAAGTGCTCAAGGGCGTCGACCTCGAAGTGCGGACCGGAGAGGTCACCGTCATCCTCGGCCCGTCCGGGTCCGGCAAGTCGACGCTGCTGCGCACCATCAACCACCTGGAGAAGGTCGACCAGGGCTGGATCAGCGTCGACGGCACCCTGGTGGGCTACCGGCGCTCCGGCGACAAACTGTACGAACTGCGCGAGCGCGAGATCCTCAGGCAGCGCACCCGGATCGGCTTCGTCTTCCAGAACTTCAACCTCTTCCCGCACCTCACCGTGCTGGACAACATCGTCGAGGCGCCGGTGTCCGCGCTGAAGCGGCGCCGAAAGGACGCCGTGGAGACCGCGCGGAAACTGCTCGTCCGGGTGGGGCTGTCCGACAAGGCCGACGCCTACCCGAAGCAGTTGTCCGGCGGTCAGCAGCAGCGGGTCGCCATCGCCCGCGCGCTGGCCCTGGAACCGAAGTTGCTGCTCTTCGACGAGCCGACCTCCGCGCTCGACCCCGAGCTGGTCGGTGAGGTCCTCGACGTCATCAAGGACCTGGCCCACCAGGGCACGACGATGATCGTGGTCACGCACGAGATCGGCTTCGCCCGCGAGGTGGCCGACACCGTGGTCTTCATGGACGACGGCCGTGTCGTCGAGCAGGGCGCCCCCGGCGACGTACTGGACAAGCCGCAGCACGAACGGACCCGGACGTTTCTGTCCAAGGTCCTCTGAAGCCCCGTCTCTTCTGACCCGTCTCTTCTGGCCCGTTTCTTCCGGCTCGTTTCTTCTGGCCCGTCTCTTCTGATTCGTCTCTCGAAATCCCTTGACTCTCTTAGGAGTTCGCCCATGTTGTCCCGACGTACCTTCGCAGCCTCCATCGCCGCCCTTGTCACCGCTCCGCTGCTCAGCGCCTGCGGTGGTGACAGTGACGCGGCCACCGGGACGGGCGGCTCGGACGCCAAGAAGGTCGGCAACATCAACATCAGCCCCGACCAGAATCGCGTCCGCGGCCAGAAGGTCGACTCGATCGCCGCGCTCGTGCCGGCGGCCGTCCGTGAGCGCGGCACGCTGAAGCTCGGCCAGAGTGCCGACGCCTCGCCGCCACTCGGGTTCTACGCGACCGACGACAGAACCCGGATCGGCTCGGAGATCGACATCGCCACGCTGGTCGCGGACATCCTCGGTCTCGAGCTCGACAACGAGGAGGTCTCCTGGGAGAACCTCTTCGTCGGGCTCGACAGTGCCAAGTTCGACGCCGTGTTCTCGAACGTCACCGTCACCGAGGAGCGTAAGGAGAAGTACGACTTCGCGACCTACCGCCTCGACAACATCTCCTTCGAGGCGAAGAAGGGCGTCGACTGGACGGTCAAGGAACCCGAGGACGTCGCGGGCAAGACCATCGCCGTCTCCTCCGGCACCAACCAGGAGAAGATCCTCGTCGACTGGAGCAAGCAGAACGAGGACGCCGGGCTGGAGCCCGTGGACATCAAGTACTACCAGAAGGACACGGACTACTACCTGGCGCTCCAGTCGGGACGGATCGACGCGTATCTCGGCCCGAGTCCGTCCGCCGCGTACCACGTCGAGTCCGCCGGCCAGACCGTGATCGTCGGCACGCTCTCCGGCGCCGGTGACAAGCTCCAGGGCAAGATCGCCGCCACCACGAAGAAGGACAGCGGCCTCGTGGACGCCTACGCCGCCGCCCTCGACCACGTGATCGAGAACGGCCAGTACGCCGAGGTGCTCAAGCGCTGGGGGCTGACGACCGAGGCCGTCGAGAAGTCCGAGATCAACCCTCCCGGTCTGCCGAAGACCGAGTCGTAGTCCACCCACGGGCGGCGGGATCCGCACCGATCCCGCCACCCCCCAGGGGTCGTTCGTATCACCCCGGGGTCCCCGCTGAAAGGTCCCACTCAATGCCGTACGGAATACACAGGCACGACGCTGCGCTCACACCTCGGGTTGCCGGATCCGGTGTGGAAGGGTTGATCACATGACGACCGACGCATCCGAGGACTGGAAGCACTGGCACGAGCACCGCAGCGAGACGGTGTCCGCGCCCTATGGACCGCTCGCGCTCACGGGCACCTACTGGATCGAGGACTATCCGGAGGGGGAGCTTCCGGGCATCCCGGGGCGCTGGGCCGCCGGTGACGACGCGGTCGTACTGACAGCGACGGCCGAGGACGGTCTCACTCTCGGCGGGGAGCCTTTCACCGGCGAGGTCACGCTCGGCGCCGACCTCGGTCAGGCGGGCGGGGCCCGCGTCGGGCACGGCGAGCGCCGGTTCGTCGTGCTCGTGCGGGAGGGGGTCTGGGGCGTCCGCGACTTCGACCCCGGCTCGCCCGCGCGGGGGGCCTTCAAGGGCATCGAGGCGACCGATCACGATCCGCGCTGGTCGGTGCCCGGGCATTTCACGCCGTACGGCGAGAGTCGCACCGTACGCGTCGAGAACGCGGACGGGCGGGCGCGCGGTCTGGGGCTCGGCGGGGTGCTCGCCTTCACCCTCGACGGACAGGACCTCACGCTCCAGGTCTCGGTGCAGAGCGACGGCTCGCTGTGGGCCGTGTTCGCCGACTCCACGAGCGGGGAGAGCAGTTACCGCTTCCGCTTCCTGCGGCCCGCGGCGCCCGACGCCGAGGGGCGAACCACGGTGGACTTCAACCGGGCCCTGCTCCCGCCGTGCGCCTTCGCGGACCACTTCATCTGCCCCTTCCCGCCGCCCGGGAACACTCTGGGCACGGCGATCGCGGCGGGGGAGCGGAACCTGCTCTGAGCCGTCCGGTTCCCGGTCCGCGCGCGCCGACGGTGGTCTTCGTCGGCGCGCGTTCGCGTGGTCGGACGTATCTCTCTGTGAGACGGCTGCGTACATGACAGGAACACGCCATTCTCGGCCAGTGCCCCGCTCGCCCGGTGGCTGTGCCCGCTTCGGGGGGCGATCATCGGTGGCCACTGCGGTGACATGGTCAATGCCGGTCGACACGCGTAGCTCGGGGCTGCCGTCGGCGCAAGATCAACCCGCCTGTGTCACCGGACAGTTGAACCCTGCATGACTGAAAGGTGCCCTTGCGGACATCGGTCGCACGGTCGAATACTCCCCCACAGCGCTTCCCAGGAGCACGGCTTGTCCGGAATCCGGGCAGGGGTGTCCCTGGCTGCGCCTCACGGGCCCCGACCCCACGCGGGCCCCCGACACCCCCCTCGGAGGGATGAACGTGAGGATCAAGCGCACCACCCCCCGCAGCGGTATTGCGAGACGGTTCCGGCTGATCGCCGTCACCACCGGACTCGTGGCCGCAGCTGCTGTCACCATCCCCGCCTCCAGTGCGAGCGGCGCGGAGCCCTTCAGCGCGTCCGAGCTGAAGAGCGCCGGTACCTCGGTACTCGAGGCCGATGTTCCCGGCACCGCCTGGGCGGTCGACGCGAAGACCAACAAGGTCGTCGTCACCGTCGACAGCACCGTCTCCGCGGCGGAGATCGCGGAGATCAAGGCGACCGCGGGCGACAACGCCGGCGCCCTGCAGATCAACCACGTCCCCGGCAAGTTCAACAAGCTGATCCAGGGCGGCGACGCCATCTACGCGACCAGCTGGCGCTGCTCCCTCGGCTTCAACGTCCGCAGCGGCACCACCTACTACTTCCTGACCGCCGGTCACTGCACCGACGGCGCGGGCACCTGGTACTCCGACTCCGCCCGTGCGACGGTCCTCGGCTCGACGGCCGGCACCAGCTTCCCGACCAACGACTACGGCCTGGTGCGCTACACCAACACCACGGTCGCCAAGGCGGGCACCGCAGGCGGCGTCGACATCACCAGCGCGGGCACCCCGGCCGTGGGCGCCACGGTCTACCGCGACGGCTCGACCACCGGTACGCACAGCGGCCGGGTCACCGCCCTCAACGCGACCGTCAACTACGGTGGCGGCGACATCGTCTACGGCATGATCCAGACCAACGTCTGCGCCGAGCCCGGCGACTCCGGCGGCTCGCTCTACTCCAGCTCCGGTATCGCCTACGGGCTGACCTCGGGCGGCAGCGGCAACTGCACCTCCGGCGGCACGACGTTCTTCCAGCCCGTCGTGGAGGCCCTGAACGCCTACGGGGTCAGCGTCTTCTAGGCCTGCACACCCCCGGCGCCGACACTCGCACGACCTGACCTGCAGCCGGCAAGCAGGCGAGCCCCCGCACGCAACTGACGTGCGGGGGCTCGCCCTTGTCCGGGTGACGGAGTTACCGTCGACGTACATGCCTGATGCGCCCACTTCGGACCCTGGGGGCCGTAATGGTGGAGGAGCTGGTGGCGGCGGGAGTCTCCGTCGCGTCCGTGGGGCTGGTCTATGTGATGGCCGGGGCCCGTGTCGTCAAACAGTACGAACGGGGCGTGGTGCTGCGGCTCGGCAGGCTGCGCTCGTCGGTACGCGGCCCCGGGTTCACGATGATCGTGCCCTTCGTCGACAAGCTGCGTAAGGTCAACATGCAGATCGTGACGATGCCGGTGCCCGCCCAGGACGGCATCACCCGGGACAACGTCACGGTCAGGGTGGACGCGGTCATCTACTTCAAGGTGATCGACGCGGCCGACGCCGTCATCCAGGTCGAGGACTACCAGTTCGCGGTCTCGCAGATGGCGCAGACGTCGCTCCGTTCGATCATCGGCAAGAGTGATCTCGACGATCTGCTCTCCAACCGCGAAAAGCTCAACCAGGGCCTGGAGTTGATGATCGACAGCCCGGCGGTCGGCTGGGGTGTGCAGATCGACCGCGTCGAGATCAAGGACGTGTCCCTGCCGGAGACGATGAAGCGGTCGATGGCCCGGCAGGCGGAAGCCGACCGCGAGCGGCGGGCCCGGGTCATCAACGCCGACGCGGAACTTCAGGCGTCCAAGAAGCTGGCGGAGGCCGCCGGGGTGATGTCCGAACAGCCCGCCGCGCTCCAACTACGGCTGCTGCAGACGGTGGTGGCGGTCGCGGCCGAGAAGAACTCCACGCTCGTCCTGCCCTTCCCGGTGGAGCTGCTGCGGTTCCTGGAGCGGGCACAGCAGGGTGCGCCGGGTGCGCCACCTCCGGCGGCAGCGCCTCAGCAACCGGTGCAGGAGCAACTCCCGTCCGGCGAGTCACCGAAGGAATCTGGCCCCGGGGGGTCGAAAACCGGACAGGGTTAGACCTCGCAAGGTGCACAACGGGTACGCGCATTGCAGTGTTTGCACCGGGAACCAGGTGGATGGACCACGCATAGTCAACACATAGGGGGCGTACGCCCCTTGGCGCGCGCGAGTCCTGAAGTCGACCTTGTGTGCCCCCGGTACGCCTCGGAATAGTGGGCGTCGGAACTATTGGCATGGACGCGGCTTTTTGCTGTACTGCGGCTTCATGTCCGTACACCTTCCGGCTGATGAGGTCCCCACAACCTCCCGGCCGACCCCCCACAGGAGGACGTAAGTTGAAGCACCGACACATATCCAGGAGGCGTGCCGCCATCGCGGGCGCAGGCGTCGTCGCACTGGTCGTCACGGGAGTAACCTTCCAGACTGCGAACGCCAGCGAGACCCCGGCGCTGCGGACGTTCTCGGTCGAGGCGGCCGGAAAGCTCGCCTCCACCCTCGGCAAGGACCTCGGCGCCGACGCGGCGGGAACGTACTACGACGCGAAGACCAAGAGCCTCGTCGTCAACGTCCTCGACGAAAGCGCCGCGCAGACCGTCCAGGCGACCGGCGCCCAGGCGAGAATCGTCGAGAACTCCCTCGCCGAGCTGACGAGCGCCCGTGCGACGCTCCAGAAGGACGCGACCATCCCCGGCACCTCATGGGCGACCGACCCGGAGACCAACAAGGTCGTCGTCACCGCGGACAGCACGGTCTCCAAGACCGAACTCGCCAAGCTGACCGAGGTCGTCGACGGGCTCGGATCCAAGGCCGAACTCCAGCGCACGAAGGGGGAGTTCAAGCCCTTCGTCGCGGGCGGCGACGCCATCAGCGGCAGTGGCGGCCGCTGCTCGCTCGGCTTCAACGTGGTCAAGGACGGCGCGCCGTACTTCATCACGGCCGGCCACTGCACCGAGGCGATCTCCACCTGGTCGGACTCCTCCGGCAACGTGATCGGCCAGAACGCGGGATCGAGCTTCCCGGACAACGACTACGGCCTCGTCCAGTACACCTCCGACGTCGCCCACCCGAGCGAGGTCGACCTCTACAACGGGTCCGCGCAGGCCATCACTCAGGCGGGCAACCCGACGGTCGGCCAGTCGGTGACCCGCAGCGGTTCGACGACCCAGGTGCACAGCGGCACGGTCACCGGCCTGAACGCCACCGTGAACTACGGCAGCGGCGACGTCGTCAACGGCCTCATCGAGACCAATGTCTGCGCCGAGCCCGGTGACAGCGGCGGCTCGCTCTTCTCGGGCTCCACCGCGATCGGACTCACCTCCGGCGGCAGCGGCGACTGCACCTCGGGCGGCACGACGTTCTTCCAGCCGGTCACCGAGGCGCTTTCGGCCTTCGGGGCGTCCATCGGCTGACGGTCCAGGCATGTGCCGGAGCCCCGTTCCCGCTACTGCGGGGGCGGGGTTTTCGTCTGAGTGGCGTCCTGGCGTCCTGGTGTCCCACGGGAGTTGAGGGGCGGCTGTCCCGGCGTCCGCTTGAGCGTCAATAGCGGCCCCCCGAAGGTACGAACACACCCTGATTTCTTCACGCAAAGTAATTTGACCATCGCCATCCGTCACTCATCCTCCAACTGCTCTGCCCCGCCAGGGAGATGGCGGGGCAGTCCTGTTTTGGTCGACGCCCGCCTCGCCAAGGAATCGCTGATGTGTTCGAATCGAGTCGCTGACCGGTGCTGATGGGGTTAGAGTAATCGAACGAGCGTACGATGAAGATATCGGGCGTATGGCTGAAAAGGGGCGGAGTGATGGAGGTGCGGCATGGCGGGCTTCGCCCATCTGCACGTCGCGTCCGGTTACTCCGCCCGCTACGGCGCCTCGCACCCCGAGCAGCTCGTCCGGCGGGCGGCCGACCGCGGCATGACGTCCCTCGCGCTCACCGACCGGGACACGGTCACCGGTGCCGTCCGGTTCGCGCACGCCTGCGAGAAGGAGGGGGTCAGGCCGCTCTTCGGCATCGACCTCGCGGTCGAGGCCCTGGCGCCCCCGCCGCCGGCCCAACGCCGCCGCACTCCGGCACGCGGCGGCGCGCATGTCGTCGAGCCGCCGCTGCGGTTCGTGCTGCTCGCGCAGAACCGGGCGGGCTGGGCGCGGCTGTGCCGCATCACCTCGGCCGCCCACGTCGGCGCCGTGTCCGGTACGGCACCCGTGGTGCCGTGGGAGGCGCTGCGTGAGTACGGCGGCCCCGGTCTGACCGTGCTGCTCGGTCCGCTCTCGGAGCCTGTGCGGGCGCTGTCGGTGGGCCGGGAGGACGTCGCGATGAAGCTGCTGGCGCCCTGGCGGGAGGTCTTCGGGGATGGGGTCCGATTGGAGATCGCCGCACAGAAACGTTTCAGCACCGGGCCGGGATCCCTTCGCCTGGCCGCCCGCACCCTGGCGCTGGCCGACCGCACCCGTACCACCGCGGTGCTCTCCAACGCCGTCCGCTACGCCGACCCCGGCCAGCACCGGCTCGCCGATGTCCTGGACGCGGCGAGGCTGCTGCGGCCGATCGACCGGCGTCGCCTGGACAGCGGGCAGCGCTGGCTCAAGGACGAGCGAGGAATGGAGACCGTCGCGCGAATGATCGTCGAATGCGCCGGAGGGGACATCCGTCGGGCTCGCCGTCTGATGGCGGACACCGTGAACACGGCGGCCGCGTGCGCCGTCGACCCCCGAGCCGACCTCGGCCTCGGCACACACCACCTCCCGGAACCCTCGCTCTTCGGCGTCGAGCCGGGAGCGGACGGCGCGGCCCGGCTGCTGCGCCGGAGGTGCGAGGACGGTCTGGTCCGACGCGGCCTCGACCGCGACCGGGCGGCACTCGACCGGCTGGACGAGGAACTCGACGTGATCTCCCACTGGAACTACGACTCGTACTTCCTCACCGTCGGACAGGTCGTGGCCGACATCCGGGCCAAGGGCATCCGGGTCGCGGCCCGTGGTTCGGGCGCCGGCTCGCTGGTCTGCCACGCGCTGGACATCGCCACCGCCAACCCGCTCGACCATCGCCTGCTGTTCGAACGGTTCCTGAGCAAGCGCCGCGAATCGCTGCCGGACATCGACATCGACGTGGAGTCCGCCCGCCGCCTGGAGTGCTACGACGTGATCTTCGACCGGTTCGGTAAGGAGCGGGTGGCGGTCACCGCGATGCCCGAGACCTACCGGGCCCGCCGGGCCCTGCGGGACACCGGACTCGCCCTCGGCATCGCACCCGCGGACGTGGACCGGATCGCCAAGAGCTTCCCGCACCTGCGGGCCTCCGACATCACCGGCGCGCTCGCCGAGCTGCCCGAGTTGCGCCAACTGGCGGCCGAGGCGCACCGGTTCGGGCCGCTCTGGGAGCTCGCCGAAGGCCTCGACTCCCTGGTCCACGGCATGGCCATGCACCCCTGCGGCGTGGTCATCAGCGACGCGACACTCCTGGACCGGCTGCCGGTGCAGCCCACACCGCAGGGCGACTACCCGATGGCGATGGCGGCGAAGGAGGAGATCGAGGCGCTGGGCAACATCAAACTCGACGTCCTGGGTGTACGGATGCAGTCCGCGATGGCCCACGCCGTCGCCGAGATCGAACGGACGACCGGCAACCACATCGACCTGGACGATCCCGAACAGGTGCCGCTCGACGACGTCTTCGCGTTCAAGCTCATCCAGGAGAGCCAGACCCTGGGCCTGTTCCAGCTGGAGTCGCCCGGCCAGCAGGACCTGTTGTCCCGGCTGCAGCCCCGAGACCCGCAGGACGTCATCGCCGACATCAGCCTCTTCCGCCCCGGGCCGGTCGCCGGCGGCATGCCCGAGCGCTACATCGCCGCCCGCCACGGCGGTACGCCGGACTACGCCCACCCGGACCTCGAACCCGTGCTCGCCGACACCTACGGCGTGACCATCTGGCACGAGCAGATCATCGAGACGCTGCATGTGATGACCGGCTGCGACCGGGCCTTCGCGGAGATCACCCGGCGGGCCCTCGGCGACAAGGACCAACTGCCCGGGATCAAGGACTGGTTCCACGAGCGGGCACGCGCGCGTGGCTACAGCGCGGACGTCCGGGACGAGGTCTGGAAGACCGTCGAGGCCTTCGGCGCGTACGGATTCTGCCGGGCGCACGCGGTCGCCTTCGCCGTACCGGCCCTGCAGAGCGCCTGGCTCAAGGCCCACCACCCGGCGTACCTGCTGGCGGGGTTGCTCGAACACGATCCCGGGATGTGGCCCAAGCGTGTCCTGGTCTCCGACGCCCGTCGACGTGGCGTGCCGATCCTGCCCGTCGACATCAACCGCTCCAAGGTGAAGCACACCGTGGAGAGGACCGACGGGGAGCAGTGGGGCGCACGGCTGGCGCTGTCCGCGGTGCACGGCATCAGCGAGGAGGAGTGCGCGCGGATCGAGGAGGGGCAACCGTACGGATCACTGTCGGACTTCTGGCAGCGGGCCCACCCCAGCAGACCGATCGCCGAACGCCTCGCGGAGATCGGTGCGTTGAGCCCTCTCCATGACGGGCGTCTCACGCGGCGCGACCTGCTGCTTCAGATCGCCGAACTCCATCGGGCCTCCCGCGCCCGGTCCGCGGGCAAGGGCCAACTGCCCATCGATGCGGGCGCCGTTGGGGGAGCGGAGCCGAGCGGTCTGCCGGAGATGACCGGACGTGAGGCCCTGAGTGCCGAGTTGGGCACCCTCGGCATCGACGTCTCCAGGCACCTGATGGAGCATCACCACCGGTTGCTGCGGGAGATCGGCGCGACCGACGCGGCGCACCTGGCAGGGTTGCGTGCCGGTCAGCAGGTGCTGGTCGCCGGGGTGCGGGCCTCGACCCAGACCCCGCCGATCGCGAGCGGCAAGCGGATCATCTTCGTCACCCTGGAGGACGGCTCAGGGCTGGTCGACCTCGCCTTCTTCGAGGACTCCCACCCGGCCTGCGCGCACACCGTCTTCCACAGCGGGCTGTTGCTGGTCCGCGGCACGGTCCAGGTGCGCGGCACCCGCCGTACCGTCGTCGGCACCATGGCCTGGGACCTGGACGAGATCGCCACCGCCCGCCGGGACAACGGCCCCGAGGCCGCCCTCGCCCTGCTCGGCACCGACCGCCCGCACCCGACCCCCGCCCAACCGACTCGGGGGCGGGCGCAGGCTCCGGGGCAGCCACAGCCCGCCCCTGCCCGGTCGGCTTCGGGACGGCCGCAACCAGCCCCCGCCCAGCCGCAGCGGACCCTGGCCAACGGCACCACCGGCGCCCGCCTGCACCCGTACGCCGACCTCCAGCCCGCCGGTACCCGTTCGGCCGACCTGAAGAAGTTCGGCCATCGCAGCCCAGGGAGCGCGGGATGACTGGGATGACCACACGGCAGCGGCACATCGCCCACCTTCATCTGCACGCCGCGCTCACTGAGGATCAGTACGCAGACATCATCGAACTGATGTCCGGCGTCACGCCTCACGTCCAGGCGATCCCGCCCGACGCCGTCCAGCTCGACCTGACTTCAGCACTCAGGTACTTCGACCTGTCTCCCTATGACGTGCTCCAGACGGCGATGATGAGGCTGCGGGCCCACTACGGCATCGACAGCAGCGCAGGTCTCGCGAGCAACCGCATGCTGGCGGCCATGGCGGCCGACGCGTCCGCGCCCGGCGGGACCACCTGGGTCCCGGCCGAGCAGGCCGCCGACTGGCTCCACCCCCGCCCGGTCACCGCACTGCCCGGGATCGGCCGCGCCACGGCGACCACCCTCACCCGGTACGGCCTGCACACCATCGGCCAGATAGCCGACATACCCGCGGCGACCCTGCAACGCCTCCTCGGCGCCGGTCAGGCACGGCTGTTGGCCGAGCGGGCCCGTGGCCACGACCTCCGCCCGGTCATCCCCGCGGAACCGGCGACTCATCTCGCCGCCGATCTCCTGCTCGACCGGGACTGCCTCGATCCGGCACAACAGCACCGAGCCGTCCTCGGTCTGGCCGAACGGATCGGCGCACGCCTGCGCGGGGAGAACCAGGTCGCCGGCCGGCTCACGCTCACCGTCCGGTACGCCGACCGCAGCTCCACCACGCGCACGCGTCCGCTGCCGGAATCCACCAGCCACTCGCCCGCCCTCGCCGCGGCTGCCCTGGGCCTGCTGGCCTCCCTCGGACTGCAACGGGCAAGAGTCCGCGCCTTCTTGATCCGTGCCGACGATCTGCTGCCGGCCGTCGACGCCCACCGCCAACTCACCCTGGACCCCGGTGACGACCGTGCCCGCGCCGCCGAAGCGGCCGCGGACCGGGCCCGCCGCCGCTTCGGGCCGGAGGCCGTACATCCCGCGGCGCTGGCCCGTACCCCGCTCCATCGGGGTGACGATCGAATGGCTCGACTGCCCAGAATCCCGCCCGGCTCCGACCGCCCGCCGGCCACTGACCCGGCGTCCCGTCGCGAGTGCCGTCTCGCGTAGAGCGGGGGCGCCCTTGCGGGGTCAGTTGGCCCACGGCGGAGTGAGGACCGAGCCGTCGGCCAGCTCCGCAGTGAGGCCGATGGACGTGGTGACCCAGGAGATCGCGGTCTCCCGGGTGGGGTTCTCGACGCCGAACACCGCGCCCGGGTTGATGATCACGGTGTCACCCGCGGTGATCCGCTCGGCCCGGCCGTCGAGTGTGATCAGCAGTTCGCCGGAGAGGAGATGGAAGATCTCCTCGCGGCTGACGGTGTGGACCGTCGCCTTGGTCCCCGCCGGGATCTCGCCCCGCCAGGCGCACAGCTCCTTGCTGCCGCTGAGGGGGGTGGCGTACGAGACGAAGCGGACGCCGTGTATCTCGTGGACGACGGCCTGGGACGGGCGGATGACGGGCATGGCTGGTCTCCTAAGTGGTCAAGTAGCTTGACTACATGGTCAGCCTTCTTGACCACTTCGTCAAGGGTGTTTCAATGCTGTCGTGCAGAACTCCGAGGTCATGGCCCTGTCCGCCGCGCTGCTCGCCGCCGCCGGTGAGCTGACGAAACGTATCAACGAGGGTGTCGTCGCCCGGGGGTTCGAGGGGGTGCGGCCCGCGCACGGCTTCGCGTTCGCGCGGCTCGCACCGGGCGGGGCGACGGTCACCGAGCTCGCCGCGCACCTCGGGGTCACCAAGCAGGCCGCGAGTCAGCTCGTCGACGAGGTGGTGCGCAGGGGGTACGTCGAGCGGCGGCCGCATCCCGATGACGCGCGCGCCCGACTGCTCGTGCTGACCGAACATGGCTGGGCCTGCACGCGTGCCGCGGAAGAGGCGGCGATGGAGGCGGTTCAACCGTGGGTCGAACTGCTCGGTGAGGGTGAAGTCCGCGCGTTGCGCGACCGTTTGGTGCGCATTGCGCCCTACGGTCCCATCAAGCCCGCCTGGTGACGTTTAGTCGGTTTCTTTATCACGGCTTCTGACTATCACTGAAAGTTTTTACTGACGCGTAACTTCACACTTGGACTACTCACTCGTAACTTGAAGGGTGAACAGCACCTCGTGATCCGGGTCACAGGGCGTATGTCGTCGCAACCCCCTTGAGCCGCAAGGAGATCACTCGATGCTGCCCTGGAAGCGCCTGATCAGACCGCTGGCCGCGGTCCTGCTCACCGCCACCGTCGGGATCGTCCCCGCCACCACCGCCGAGGCCGCCGCGCCGAGCAGTGGCTGGAACGACTACTCCTGCAAACCCTCCACCGCACACCCCCGCCCCGTCGTCCTCGTCCACGGCACTCTCGGGAATTCCGTAGACAATTGGTTGGCCCTGGCGCCCTACCTGGTGACCCGGGGCTACTGCGTCTATTCCCTCGACTACGGCCAACTGCCCGGCGTCCCGCTCTTCTACGGCCTCGGCCCGATCGACAAGTCGGCCGAGCAGCTCCAGGTCTTCGTCGACAAAGTGCTCGCCGCGACCGGCTCCGCCAAGGCAGACCTCGTCGGCCATTCGCAGGGCGGCATGATGCCCCGCTACTACCTCAAGTTCCTCGGCGGAGCCGCCAAGGTGAACGCCCTCGTCGGTATCGCGCCCAACAACCACGGCACCACCATGAGCGGCCTCACCAACCTGCTGCCGTACTTCCCCGGTGCCCAGGACCTGCTGACCACCGCGACCCCGGGACTCGCCGACCAGGTCACCGGATCAGCGTTCCTGGCCAAACTCAACGCCGGCGGCGACACCGTCGCGGGCGTCCACTACACGGTCATCGCCACCAAGTACGACCAGGTGGTCACGCCGTACAGCTCGCAGTTCCTCACCGGATCCGACGTCCACAACGTCCTGTTGCAGAACCTGTGCGCCCTCGACCTGTCCGAGCATGTGGCGATCGGCCTGCTCGACCGCATCGCCTTCCACGAGGTGGCGAACGCGCTCGATCCGGCGGGCGCCACCCCGACCACCTGTGCGTCCGCGCGAGGCTGAGGCCGAGGGCGAGCGCGCGACCGGGGGCTGTCCGGCCTGAGCCGCCGGACAGCCCCAGGAGTCCTTCCGTCCTTCGTCCTACGTCGCTAGGGGACCCCTAGCGGCCGTGGCGTCCGCCGCTCACCGCGCGGCGGCGGACCGAGGCGAACAGGGCCGCCGCGCCGAGCGCCAGGGCGGCGGCGCCGCCGACCGCGAGGTACGGGGTGGTGCCGTCGCCGCCCGTCTCGGCGAGGTTCTCCGAGGTACCGGCTGCCTGGGCCTCGGCCTGGTTGGCCGCCGCGACGGTTTCCGGGTCGTCGGTGCCCGGCTCGCCGGTTTCCGGGTCCGTGGCGGCCGTGGTGGGTTCCGCCGACGTACTGGCGTCGTTGTCGCCGTGGCCGTTGTGCTCGACGGTCGACTTGTCGGCACCGGCCTCGATCTGCTCCTCGGAAGGCGCGGAGGCGGTCGGCGCGGGAGCCGGGGAGGAGTTGGTGGTCGTACCGCTGCCGGTAGTAGCACTGGCGCCGCCGTACGTGATGTCCGAGCAGGAGTAGAAAGCCTCCGGGCTGTCCGAGCGCTGCCAGATCGCATACAGCAACTGCTTGCCGGAGCGCTGCGGGAGGGTGCCGGAGAACGTGTAGAACCCGCCCGACGCGGCCGGGTCGGTGGCCGTGGCGACCGGATTCTCAAGGTCCAGATCGTCCCAGGCCAGCGGCTGCGACGGGTCGTAACCGGCCTTGGTGACGTACACCTTGAAGGTGCCCTTGTGCGGCGCGGTCACCCGGTACTTGAAGGTGTACGAGCCGCTGCTCACGCTCGTGGCCGGCCAGTCCCCGCGGGCCAGGTCCAGGCCCTTGAACTCGTCGCTGTTCGCGCTGCACAACTTGCCGTCCGGGATCAGCGCCTGATGCTGCCCGTTCGCGTCACCGATGCGTATGCCGTTCCAGTCGTAGAGCGCCTGGGTGCCGCCCGCCGCGACGGCCGCCTTGCAGGCGGCCGACTCGGGGCTCTCCGGACCCTCCGCATAGCACTGGGAGACCCGGCTGACCGGGTCTCCCATCGTGCCGTGCGCGGCAGCCGGTACGGCGGCGAGCGCGGCCAGGGCGAGCGGGGCGACACCGACGACGGCGATCGCGGCGGCCTTGCGGCGAACGGGCAGGGCTGCGGTCATGGGGGAACTCCTCGAAACGGTCCCGGATGCTTGGGCTGAACCCGTGGGGGCGATCAGCAAGCTAGCCCGAGGAAACCGCGAAATCGCCTGCTGGAAGCAGGAGAAGGAGATCCTTATGACGGCCTTAAGGGAGCGCTGAGACTGCGATCAGGTAGGCAGCGTTCGCGTCGTGGTGGTGGCGTGTGGGGACCGGCTCCACGCTCGGACGTGCTCATGCCGGGGCGGGCATGTGCCGCTCACCCGTCCGGCCACCATGTGCGGTGGATGTCCTTTCGGACCTCCGGACGCTCGGCCGGGCGCTCGTCGGCTTCGTCCCGCACGCGGCGGGAGTCCGACTTCCTCAGGGGCTTCTGCAGGGTTACGCGGCGCATGGCTGCCTCCTTGCGTCTACCTATGTCCATCGTGATGTGGAGGTAGACCCTTTCGGGGAGAGTTCCTCATCGGTCGCGATCTGTCTGTGGTGCCAGTCACGATTCGACTGTCAGTGGCGGGTGTCACCCTGGTGCGCATGGCAAGTAACAACGAGATGAATCCGCTGATTCCGGGGGCTGACGTCGACTGGGACGCCGAGTCCGTCACCTTCGACGAGGAGCCTGACCACGGGCTGCGAGATCCCGTCGTGCGGGAGGCCTGGGCCGCCCGGCTGCGTACGTGGCTGCCGGCGCGGCCCGCGGATGTCCTCGACCTGGGCTGCGGCACCGGCAGCCTGTCACTCCTCGCGTCAGAGTGGGGGCATCGCGTCACCGGGGTCGACTCCTCGCCGGGCATGGTCGACCGTGCCCGCGCGAAGCTCGCCGGGCGTGACGCGGTGTTCCTGGTCGGTGACGCCGCGACACCGCCCGTCGGTGAGCAGCGGTTCGACGTACTGCTGTGCCGCCACGTGCTGTGGACGCTGCCCGACCCCGGGCGCGTCCTGCGGCACTGGTGCGGACTCCTCCGCCCAGGGGGGCGGCTCGTTCTCGTCGAGGGCGTGTGGGGGACGGTGAGCCCGGTCGGTATATCCGCCGACCGGCTCACCGCCCTCCTCGAACCCCTCGCGGCGGACATCCGGGTGGAGCGGCTTTCCGACGACTCACGGTTGTGGGGGAGAGAGGTCGAGGACGAGCGGTACGCGATGGTGGCCCTCGTCCCCGACCTGTCCTAGCCGAGCAGGCCCTCGAAGTCACCCTTCCGGGCGAGGAGTTCGAGTTCGTCCAGAGCGTTCTCGGCGGCGGCCGCGGCCACCGGATCCGTGGTCGCCAGGCCGCTCGCCGCGAACTCGTCCTCGTCCAGGCGGAGTACGGCCGTGCCGTCGGCGGAGCGCCACAGGTCCAGGTCGAGATCCTCGACGACCAGCTCGCTGCCGGCGACGACGGCCGGGCGGGTGATGTCGCAGTACCAGCCCTTCAGGGTGCCCTCGGCGTCGCGGACCTCCTTCACCGCGTACCACCGGTCCCGCCAGTAGTACTCGGTGAAGACATCGCCCGGCTCGAAGCGTACGAAGCCGAAGTCGCGGACACCGTCGCCCGCCCACGGCGCGCGGACGGTCACCCGGGTGCCGTCGTCGGCGAGCAGCTCGGCGGGGTAACGGATCTTCGTACGGCCCGCCTTGACGAGGACGATCTCCACCTGCCGGTGGGCGTCAGCCGAGTTCGCGGAGATAGCGCACCTCCGTCGCGCAGATCTCGTAGCCGAACCACTTGTTGATCGCGATCATCGGTTCGTTGCCGGCGTCGTTTCCCGTGAACGCCTCCGTGAAGCCGGCGGCGCGGGCGCGGTGCAGGGAGTCGGTCTTGGCGAGCTTGGCGAGACCGCGGCCGCGGTGGGCGCGGGCGGTGCCCGTCATCACGGTGCCGTAGCGGGTGTCGCCGTCCGTGCGGGCCGCGCTGAACGCGGCGGGGCGGCCGTCGACGACCGCGATCGAGGTCAGCTCCGGGCTGAAGAGGGGGTGGTCCCAGGTCTCCCGGAGCCAGGCCTCGTAGTCCGTGAACTCCTGGTCGACGTCGCTGGGTTCGTCTGCACTGGTCTCCGCGTCCAGATCGAACAGGGGGCGCGGATCTGCGGCGTAGTCGGAGCCCTTGCGGAGTTCGACACCTGGGGGGAGGGCTTGACGGGGTGGCAGGGTGGCGCCCGCCAGGTCCAGGCGGAGGAAGTGCGCGGAGCGGCTCGCGCGGTAGCCGTGCTTCTCGGCGAAGGCACGGTTGGTGGGGGAGTCCAGAACCCAGGCGAAGAGCTTGGTGGCGCCCAGGCCGGCCAGGTGTTCCTCGGCGGCGCGTACCAGGAGCGAGCCGGCGCCGCGGCGCGTGCGGTCCGGGTCCACGTACACGTTCACGTAGCCCTGCCCCGGTTCCGGGCTGTCATGGACGATGCCGACGTTGGCCGTGCCGATCGGTTCGCCGTCCTGCTCGGCGAGCAGAGGCCGGTAGTGGGCGTCGGGGTGAGCGTGCGTGATGTCGTGGACGACGGAATCGGGGGAGTTCAGCATGAAGGGGAGGGCGCGGGTGCGGACCCCGGCGAAGCCCTCGGCGTCCCGCCGGTCGCCGGGGCGGACATCGCGAACGATCACTGTCATGAAGTCTCACGCTACGCGGGGGCTGCGTGCGGGTGCCTCTCATTTTTCCGCCGGGTACGGGAGAATCACCCCCGTGACGCTGAAGATCCACATCGATGAGGGGACCGCGCCCTACGAGCAGGTGCGCGCCCAGATCTCCGAGCAGGCCCGGTCCGGAGCGCTGCCGGTCGGCTACCGGCTGCCCACCGTGCGGGGGCTCGCCGAGTCGCTCGGCCTCGCGCCCAACACGGTCGCCAAGGCGTACCGGGCCCTGGAGGCGGACGGGGTGATCGAGACACGGGGCCGCAACGGAACCCTTGTGGCTGCCGCCGGTTCGGCCGCCGAGCGCGAGGCCGCGGTCGCGGCGCAGGCCTACGCCGAGCGCGTACGCCGCCTCGGTCTCACGGAGTCCGCCGCGCTGGACGCGGCGCGCGATGCCCTGCGGGCGGCGTACGGGGAGTAGGGCCCTGCCACGGCCCTGCGGCAGGAGTACGGGGAGTAGCGCCTCTCGCGGCGCACATCAAGAAGTGAGCCCGCGCTCCGGTATACGCCCACGCCTCGACGCCTCCTACAGATACAGCCCCGCGTCCGCCCCCTCCCGCGGATCCGGTACCTGTGTCGGAGACGTCCCCCGGCGGAGCGCATACAGCTCTGCCAGGGTCGCGCCCTCGCGGGAGACGCCCTTCTCCGTGCCGAGCCAGTTCACGGCCTCGCGGCGGGTCAGCGGGCCGACCTCGATACGGGCCAGGCAGCGGCCGGGCCGGACAACGGCGGGGTGGAGGCGCTCCAGGTCCTCGTTGGTGGTGACGCCGACCAGGACGTTGCGGCCCTGGCCGAGCAGGCCGTCCGTGAGGTTGAGCAGGCGCGAGAGGGCCTGCCCCGCCGTGTGTTTGGCCTCGCCGCGGATCAGCTCGTCGCAGTCCTCGAGGAGGAGCAGCCGCCAGCGGCCCTTCCCCGTGCCGTCCTCCTCGCCGATCGCGATGTCCATCAGATATCCGACGTCGGAGAAGAGCCGCTCGGGGTCAAGGACGCAGTCCACCTGGCACCAGTCGCGCCAGGAGCGGGCCAGGGTGCGCAGGGCCGAGGTCTTGCCCGTGCCGGGCGGGCCGTGCAGCAGGAGCAGCCGGCCGGCGATGTCCTGAGGCGTCGTCTTCATCAGGGTGTCCATCGCGTCCGCGACCGGAGTGGTGTAGTTCGGCCGGATCTCGTCCCAGGTGCCGGCCGAGATCTGGCGTGTGGTGCGGTAGGGGCCGCGGCGCGGGGACACGTACCAGAACCCCATCGTCACGTTCTCCGGCTGGGGTTCGGGCTCGTCGGCCGCGCCGCTCGTCGCCTGGTCGAGGACCTTCTCGGCCAGCTCGGTGCTGGTCGCGGTGACCGTGACGTCGGCGCCGCGGTTCCAGCGGGAGACGAGCAGGGTCCAGCCGTCGCCCTCGGCGAGGGTCGCGCTGCGGTCGTCGTCACGGGCGGAGCGCAGCACGCGGGCGCCCTTCGGGAGCAGCGTGGCCCCGGACCGTACGCGTTCGATGTTGACCGCGTGCGAGTGAGGCTGCTCGCCCGTCGCGAAGCGGCCGAGGAACAGCGCGTCGATGACGTCCGACGGCGAGTCGCTGTCATCGACGTTGAGCCGGATCGGCAGTGCGTCGTGTGGGTTGGCAGACATGCCGCCATGATCCGTCACCGAGGGAACCTGCGCACGGGATTTCCGCTGCCTGGTCCGGGTGTCCTTCGCGAGGGGTCCCAGCTCAACCGGCTTTCGGTCGGGTGTCCGAGAGGCCGCGGCCCGGTCGCCGGCGGCAAGGCCGCCGGAAAGGAGAGACCGGGGGACCATCCGGAACCTGTTCCACCGGCTGTCCCCGCCGTTACTGTTGCCCTTGATGGCACGTCATGGGTGGAATTCGGGGACTCGGCGGTGGCGGCTCACCGCGGTGCTCGGCGTGGGAGCGGTCGCTCTGGCCCTGCTGGTGACCCTGCTCAACACGCTGCCCGGGGACGGCGCGGGCACCGAGGGAACGACCCGGGACGGGGACAAGGTGCACGGCACGCCCGCCCCGGCGAAGGCGGCGGAGCCGGAGGTCGGCTGGGGCTTCACGCACACCCAGTTCAGCGCCGACGACGGCAGCGCGACGGCCACCGGGCGCGTGGAGGGACTGCTCGCCGAGCAGCCCATGCCACAGATCCAGCACATCATGGGCTGGGGAGCCGGCAACCCCGAGCCCGTCAAAGGGCGTTACGACTTCGTCGAGATGGACCGCCGTATCGACTTCATGCGCGCCTCGGGCGGCACACCGGTCGTCACCCTGTGCTGCTCCCCGGACTGGATGAAGGGCGGCGAGTCCGGCGACACCGACTGGGGCCAGGCCGCCCTGGAGACCGCCCCGGACCGCGCACACTACGACGACTTCGCCGCGCTCGCCGCGACCGTCGCCAAGCGCTATCCGGACGTACGCCACTTCATCGTCTGGAACGAGTTCAAGGGTTTCTGGAACGACGAGAAGGCCCGCTGGGACTACGAGGGTTACACCGAGCTCTACAACCTGGTCTACAAGGCGTTGAAGAAGGTCGACCCGGACATCATGGTCGGCGGGCCCTACCTCGGCATGGACAGTCTCGACCCGCGTCAGACGCACGACGCCTCGCCGACGGTCAAGGGCACCTGGGGCACCATGGACCAGCGAGTCCTGGACGCCTTCGACTACTGGAACAAGAACAAGGCGGGCGCGGACTTCGTCGTCGTGGACGGCTCCAGCTACACCAAGGACGACGACCTGCTGCCGGACGAGTTCGCGGCCACCGGCAAGTTCACGGCCGTCGGCGAATGGGTACGGGAGCGGACGGCTGATCTGCCGCTGTGGTGGGCGGAGTACTACGTCGAACCGGCCGACGGCAACGACGAGCGCAAGGGCTGGTCCGAGACCCGCCGTGTCGCCGTCCAGGCCTCCGGCCTGATCGCGATGGCCCGCGGCGGCGCCACCTCCGGCTTCTACTGGAACCCGGAGAAGGAGAAGGGGCCCGACTGCGCGGGCTGCCTGTGGACACCGACCGACAGTGGTGGCGGGGGCGAGGCGATGGCGATGTTCGGCCTCCTCTCCCGGTTCAGCGCGGAGTTCCCGCCGGGGACCGTGTACCGGACGGTGTCCGTCGCCGCCGCCGACGTGCCCCGTGTCCGTGTCCTGGCCACCGACACGACGGTCCTCGTCGTCAACACGCTGGACCGGTCGATCAGCGCGAAGATCGACGGGAAGCAGGTCGAATTGGGCGCCTACGGCGTGAAGTGGCTGGCACGCTGAGCCACTTCACCCCGTACGCCTCCGAAGGAACTACACCCTCCTTGTGCGCCTTCAAGGAACTACTTCATCGTCAGGAACCGCTGCACCAGTGAAGCCAGCAGTACCGCCAGCAGCGGCAGTGCGAACCAGAAGCTGCTCTGCAGCCACCGCAGTTGCCGCACGCCCGGCGGTACCGCGACCCGTACGATCTCCCGCGTGGTCAGCATCAGGATGAGCGCGACGGCCGCGAGGCCGCCCACCACCGACCATGGTGTCCACGTCACCTGAGGCCCGATCGGCCCGGGATCGGCTTTCGGGATCTCGCCCGCGGGCTGCTCGCGCAGCGCGTACACCGTCGCGTCGTCGTTGTCGAAGACCTTCTTCAGTTCCGGTCGTTCGTCGAGGTTCTTGAGGAGCCGCGTCTCCCAGGTCGGCGAGTAGCCCACGTCCAGCTGGAGGTAGACCACCTGGCTGCGGTTGATCATCAGATACGAGTTGGGGCCCGCGTCCCTGAGGGCCTTGACCAGGCTCGACACCAGGACCGGGTCGACGGGGGCCAGGGTCGGCAGGTACTCCACCTTCTCCATGTCCCGGGTGCCCCACGGCATCGCGGGTGTCACGTTCTCGACGGTGTCGTTGCTCATCCACAGCAGGCGTGCGGTCGGATCGTCGTGCGCGTACACGTAGTTCATGGCGGCGACCTCGCCCGGTCTGATCCGCTCGAAGGACTCGTTGCCCCAACGGGCCACCAGGAAGCCGCCCATGAGGACCAGGCCCGCCATGAGAGCCGCGAGCGGTGCGAGGCTGACGCGGTCCCTGTCCCGTTCCTTCGCGGTGACGCCGGTGCGCGGGAACAGGGCGAGCGCGGCGAGCAGGGCCGCGCCCGGGAGGGCGAACATGAAGACGCGCAGGGCCATTTCGCCGCCGTACGACTGCATGCCGAAGCCGAGGAACGGCACGAAGGTGAGGACGAGCAGCGAGCGTTCGCGGTACTTGTTCTCGCGGCGGCGCCACCAGCCGTAGCAGGCCAAGGTCATCACGCCGCCGGCCAGCAGCACACGCGCGTAGAGGACGAGTTTGTGGGTCGAACTGCCGCCCTCGATACGGCCGGAGACCGACGAGGACACATTGCCGCCGACTCCGCCGATCCCGCCGAACAGCTCGTCGAAGTGGCCCGACCAGTACGGCTCGGCCATGAAGCCGACCCAGACGGCGACCAGAACGGCGAACAGGATCGGCAGGCCGCGCAGTTCGGAGCGGCCGACGAGGACGAGGACCGCGAGAACGCCCAGCATCACGAACGGGGTCAGCTGGTGCGCCGGGACGGTCACCGCGAACAGACCGATCAACACCATGAGCAAAACGGCCTGCTGCCCGCGGTTCGCCGGTTCGACCTCCGCCTCGCCCGGCCGTCGCTTCGTCCAGAGCACCCGCGGTGCCCGGAACCAGACGAGGAGGATCGCCACGAAGACGAGGTACAGCAGGTAGGTGAAGCCTTGCGGCGAGAAGTAGTCCTGGCCGACCCAGCCGCTGAGCACGAAGATCCAGATGCCGGTCCACTTCGCGCGCCAGCTCGCCCGCATCGAGCGGACGAGCAGGAACATCGGTGCCAGGTAGAGGACTTGCATGGTCAGCGGCCACCAGCGGATCACCTCGGTGAGGTCGGTGACCCCGCAGGCCTTCGCGACGAAGGCGGCCGCCGCGAAGAAGCCCGGCCAGCTCCAGCGGGCGTCCAGGTCGGGTACGGCGGATCCGGTGCGGTCGATGTAGTCCAGGAAACCGAGGTGCTGCCAGGCCGTGGCGAACCGTGGCTCGGTCTCGATCACCGCGGGAAGCGCGTGCAGTGAGACCACGGTGGCGAGCAGCGTGACGAGCAGCAGCCCTTTGTGCTCCCGGCCCATCCAGAGCAGCGAGGCGAACACGGTGACCAGGAGGGCGGCGCCGACGAGGGTCGGCAGGGGCAGCACCGAGATGAGCCCGAGCCCGCCCATTCGGTCGAGGGCGCCGTCGTTGAGAGTGAGTGCGGGGACCCAGTAGAGGAGCAGGGCCGAGACCAGCAGACAGCCGAGGACCACCCCCGGTCTGGTCGGGGGTGTCAACCGCCTGCGCGGGGAGGGGGGATCCGTCCCGTCCGTCGGAAGCGGGAGCACCGTGGCCGGTCGTGCCCACCCGGCCGAGTCGCCGGATGGCTCGCCCCTGGCCTTTGAAGGGGTGCTTTCCGAAGGTGTGCTGTGAGCCGCCGCCGTCTTCTCGAAGGGCGCGTCTGTCTCCGGAGCCTCGGCCGGGCCCAGCGATGCCTCCGAACCCGGCTCCCGCGCCTCGACGGGCAGCCCGACCGACGGCCTGCCCAGCGCCCACGTCGGGCGGTGGTCCGGCCGTACCTTCGGTGTCCCCGTGGGCGGTGTTCCCGGACCGGGCCGCACGTCCGGCCGGCGCTCCAGGTGGTCGAAGTCGACGTGGACGCCCAGGGCGAGGGTGTCCGAGTCCAGCGCCCACGTGGGCCCGCGCTTCGGTGTGGGCACCTCGCGCGCCCCCAGGTCGGCGAGGTCCCCGTCGGGTGCGGCGCCCGCGGAGACCTCGGCGGGCGCGGTCCGCAGGATCTTGTACAGCCGGGGCGCGGAGATCGCCACGATCACCGCGAGGCTGGCGACCTCCGCGATGCCCGCGCCGGTCAGGCCCATGCGGGGGAGGAGGACCACCGTCAGACCGAGCACCAGAGTGCACAACAGGCCCTGGAGCCAGGCGAGTCCGGCTGTCCGGCTCTGGGCGCGCAGGACCGCGAAGTACGTCTCCATGACGACCCGCAGCAGCCCGCCGACGGCGAACCAGCGCAGCAGTGGCGTCGCCGCGTCCGCGTAGCCCTGGCCGAAGACGCGCAGGATGAACGGCGCGCCCAGGAACAGCAGCGCGCCCACCGGCAGCATGATCCGCGCCATCCGCCTGAGCGCGGCCCGGGTGTTGGCGGCGAGGCGTGCCGGGGCGTGCGAGCCCTCGACGGTGAGGGAGGCGCCCATGTTGATGGCGAGCAGATTGACCGTGCCGCCGATGGTCGCGGTGATGTAGAAGTACGCGTTGTCCGCGGAGCTGACCTGCGAGGCCACGATGACCGGGACGAGGTAGACCACGGCCAGCGAGAACAGCGACCCGGTGTAGTCGCCCGCGAGGAAGCGCCCGATCTCCCTCACCGAGGGCGGTTTCGTGTCCTCCTTCGTCGCCTTCACATGGCGGGGGACCAGACGCCGGAAGACCAGCCAGCCGAGCGGCACCGCGGACATGGCGATCGCCGCGACCCACGAGACGAAGACACCCGTCGCCGGGATCACGGAGGCCAGGGCGATGAGCAGCACCAGCTTCACCACGGAGAACACCGTGTTGCCCACCGGCACCCACAGGGCGCTGCGCAGTCCGGTCAGCACCCCGTCCTGGAGCGTCAGCAGCGACCAGGCGACGACGGCCACGACGAAGCCGAGGCCGGCCAGCGATCCGTGCAGGAACCGGTACGAGGGCCCCCAGCTGCTCAGCGTCAGCAGGAAGACGCCGGCGGCCAGCGCGACGACCACCGAACTGCCCAGGTACGTACGGAAGATGAGGCGCCCGGTGGCGCGGCCCGCGACCGGGATGAAGCGGGCCAGGGCGCCTGTCAGCGTGACCGCGGTGAGGCCCGCGAGAAGCTTCATGGCGGCGATCGCCGCGGAGCCCTGGCCGACCGCCGTCTCGGTGTAGTAGCGAGCGGCGATCAGCCAGTAGCCGAGCCCGAGCACCGCGGAGATGCCGGTGTTGAGCATCAGGGCGTAGGCGTTGCGGAACAGCTGGTTTCCTCCGCTCCCGCCCTTGCCCCGGCCGGGCAGGCGGAGACGGCGGCCCGTGCGCTGTGCGGGCGCCTCGGTGGTGGGCGATGAAGCCTGGGCGGCGGTGGTCGTGTCAGACACGGGAACTGATGGCCTTCCGGCGGACCTGGCGAGCTCTTCGGACCATGGCGTACCCCTTGGTGAGGGCGCGGTCCCTGGCGAAGTTGAGGGTGATCGCGCGGCCTTCGACCAGCCGCTCGAACTCCTCGATACCCGTGCTCCGGCGCACGGTGACGCGCCGCAGGGCGTACGGCCCCTGGCGGCGGCGGGCGAGGGCGTTGCCGACGGCGAGCGACTGGGCGAAGCCCGCCTCGCGCACCGCCGCGCGCACCCGGCGACTGGAGTAGCCGTACGGGTACGCGAACGACGCCGGACGGGTGCCCACCTCACCCGTGATGATCTCCCGGCAGCGTTGCACCTCGAACCGGAGTGCCGCGTCGGAGAGCTGGTCCATCTGCGGGTGCGTATGACTGTGCCCGCCGATCTCCACCTGCTCCGCCGCGAGCTCGCGCACCTGGTCCCAGTCCAGCATGGTGCCGAGCCTGCCGCCGGTCTCGTACGCGCCCCTGATCCAGCCCGTGGACACGAACAGCGTGGCTGCGAAGCCGTACTTGGCCAGCACGGGCAGGCCGTGCCGGTGCACGCCCTCGTAGCCGTCGTCGAAGGTGACCAGGACCGGCCGCTTCGGCAGCGGTGCGCCGTCCCGCCAACTCGCCCCGAGCCGCGCCGTGTCGACGGGGGTGAACCCCTGCGTGTCGAGGAGCGCCATCTGCTGGGCGAAGGCGTCCGGGGTGACGGACAGTCTGCGCGTCGCGTCGCCCGGCCGCGGCGCGATCGAGTGGTACATGAGGATCGGCACCGGTCCGTTCATGCCGCGGCCCCCTTGTCGTCGGCTGCCGGAGAGACCCCCTCGATCTCCGCGACGGAGAAGGCGGCGCCGCCCCTGCGCGCCCGGATGCTGCCGAGTGCGTACCCGCCCGCCGCTGTCAGCACTCCGGTGACGATGGCGCCCGCGCGTCCGGCGCCGCCCGGGCGGCCCAGCAGCGCGTCCCGCAGGCCGCGGGCGATCCCGGCGGGCAGCACGCGGGTGGCGTATCGGCGCTCGGACTCAAGTCCCTTGTCCGCGCCGACACTTCGTGCGACGAGGGCTTTGGAGAGACCCTCGGCGTACGCGCGCGTGCGGAAGTACGCGAAGTGTTCGCGCACCTTGGGTACCCGGTGGTGGATGACGGCGCGGTCGTCGATCAGGAGAATCGCGTCCGGCCGGGCGCGGGTGAGACGGATGCACAGCTCCGTCTCCTCACAGCCAAGCGGACGCTTGTCGCCGTCGCGGCCGATGCCGGTCGCGAAACCGCCCGCCGCGTCGAACGCCGTACGCCGGAACGAGGCGTTGCCGCCCAGGACGTTACGGACCCGGACCCGGCCGGGGGGCAGCCCCTTGTATGTGCAGCCCACCACCCAGTCGAACTCCTCGGGGAACCACGCCGGCCGGCGACCCGACGCCCAGATCGGCATCGTACGGCCGCCGACGGCCATGACCCGCGGATCCTCGTACCCCGAGGCGAAATGGAGCAGCCAGTCCCGCTCGGCCACGGCGTCGTCGTCGAGGAACGCGATGATCGCGCCGCGCGCGACGGCGATCCCGGTGTTGCGGCCCGCGGACAGGCCGCGGGGGCCCGCGTTGGCGAGCACCCGCACCCCGTCGGTCTCCTTGTACTCCCTGGTCAGCCGGTCGAGGAGCGCGGCGTTGTGGTCCACGACAAGGAGTGTTTCCAGCGCGGGCAGGGACTGCGCCCGCACCGAGGAGACCGCCGCGAGGATGTCCTCCCAGCGGTCCTCGGTGTAGACGCAGACGACCACCGAGATGCGCGCGATGTCCTGTTCGCTCAAGACACCTCTCCCCGACCCGAGTTGAGCTGGGAGGCGTGCGGCCTACGGCGCAGCGCACGCCGGTTGGAGCGCTCCTTGAGGATCACCTTGAGCACCCGGATCCCGTCCCGCACGGCCCGCAGGTTGCTCGATCCGTGGATGCGGAGATACTCGTGGCTCGGAATCTCCTGGACCTTGAGACCTGCCTTGACGACCCGGATGTTCATCAGGGTCTCCACCTCGAAGCCGGTGCAGTCGAGGTCGATCTTGTCCAGGCAGTGCCGCCAGAACGCGTTGTAGCCGTAGCAGAGGTCGGTGTATCGGGCCCCGAACTTGGCGTTGACGGCCGCGCACAGCACATGGTTGCCGAGCTTGCGGATCGGCGTCATGTCGGAGGTGCCGCCGCCGTTGGCGAACCGAGAGCCCTTGGCGAAGTCCGCCCCCGACACCAGTGCGGACACATACGACACGATCTCGTTGCCGTCGGCGGAACCGTCCGCGTCGACCATCACGATGATGTCGCCGGTGCACGCCTCGAACCCGGTGATCAGGGCATCCCCCTTGCCCTTTCCGCGCTGCTTCACGACTCTGACGTCCGGCCACAGGTCACGGGCCACTTCGACGGTGTTGTCGGTGGAATTGCCGTCGACAAGAACCACTTCGTGTATCCAGCTCGGAAGGGTCTTGAAGACGTACGGGAGATTCTCGGCCTCATTCATGGCCGGAATCACGACGCTCACCGGCGGCGCTATGGCCAGGTGAGAGGAGATCGGCCGGTACCTGCCGGCCGTGGTCGAATCTTCGCCCGAAACAGCTGGGCGCAGGACTGAGCTCATGAGTCTGGTCCCTCTCGTCCGGTGGACCGCCCGCCCCTGGGCGGTCCGGCTCTTTGTCCGGTTCGAAAGGGGGGTTCTCACTTACGGCACAACGAAATAGATCTCCGTGCTTGCCGGGTGAGCTGGCAAAGCTGCCGGCTTTCGGAAAAGACGAAAGCCGGTCGCGCGGACGACTCGGCACAACTGGTCACCGAGCACGGCACCCCCCTACCGCGCCCCGCGCCGGGCCACCGTCGCGATCTTGAGCCCTCCCCTAGATCGCATATACGTTGATGAACCGATGCGGGTGAGATGTACGACGGTATTGATGAATGAGACCGTATGGCAAGACCTGGAACGAGGCCTCACGTTTTTGTTGGTTTGACCGTTACCTAACGCCTCGAACGGATCTTTCCCATCCGCTTGAGCATTCTGTCGGCCGACTCGAACAACTCCGGCCTGGCCAGTACCGCGTTTCGCAGTGCCCGGACCGGCGCGCGGCGCGCCCTGTGTCCGACGGCGATCGGATGACGTCGTGTCACCCACCCTTCGGAAACGGTGAGTTCCCGTGTCTTCAGGGAGTCCTTGTATTCCTTCTGGCCCCGCCCAAGATCCAGATAGGCGATTCCGTCGGCGGCGGCCGCCTCGGCCATGCGCAAATGCAGGATCAGACCCGGCGAGTATTTCGAGAACGCCGGGTCGTACGCGGGGAACCAGCAGGCCAGTACCCGCTCCGAGCGCAGCCCGAAGTGCGCGGCGACCGGTTTGCCCTCGGCGTAGAGCACCGACAGGATTCCCGCGAACTGCTCGGAACGGGTGTGGAAGAGCTGCTCCACCAGATGGCTGATCCAGGGGTGCGCGAAGCGGTCACTGCGCCCGGTCCTGCGGTACTGCGCGGACTTCCAGTCCATCAGCGTGCGCAGCGCCTCGGGGTCGCGCTCGTCGTGGACGTAGCGCATCCCGTCCGCGTCCCGGCCGAGCTTGCGCTCCTTGGCCAGCGTCGACTTGGTGAACTTCGGTGATCGCTCCCGCAGTTGGCGCAGGTATGTCTCGTAGCCCTGGTCGACGTCGATGACCGGGGAGGGGAAGCCGACGGAGGCGGCTGCCTCGAACGGCGCCTGCCCTTCCACCAGGTGGTCGAACTCCCACACGGAGAGCCCGCAGGACCGCAGCAGTTCGTGCGCGTCCCAGGTGAACCCGGGTCGGTGCACGACTCCCTGGCAGTCGGAGACCCCGAGGCCGACGGCTCGGCCGATACCGGTTCCGGTGCGCTGGAACGGGAAGTATGCCGCGGGCTCGCCGTTCTCCCGTGCGACAGCGATCCGCACGCCCCGTCGGCAGCGGCCCGTCGCGAGGGCGAACTCGGGTGACAGGAATGGGTTCGCCAGCCCCGGTGAGCCGTTCAGATGGGCCTTCGCCTGGAAAGCCGTCCACGCCGCCCGGTCGGCGGCGGTCAGCTCGCCCGGGCGGTACACGCTGATGTCCACGTCAGGAAGCCCGCCTTCTCGCGGCACGGCCACGCAGGCGCCGTACCAGTACCAGCAGGAGCAGGACGGTGCTGATCGCGGTCACGGCCACCACCCCACCGGGCACCGACCACTGGTGCAGGGCCAACATGCCCTGGGCCACCAGCATGTTGACAGCGATCCCTCCGGCGACGGACACCAGCAGGCGGCCGAAGTGTTCCAGGCCGCGCAACGCGGCCGCGATGGCGACCGACGGCGCGGCGAGCAGGAAGAACAGGGTGAACGGACCGCGCAGCGGCGAGTCCACGTCGGCCAGCGCGAGCACCGCGCCGACTGCTGCGACGACCGTCGCGGCACCGCCGAGCAGTGGCAGCAGGTCCCTCCCCGGATCCCGCCCCGTCCCCTCCGTGGTGCCCGCTGAAGGTTCCTTGATGCGTCGTATGGTCTGCATTGGCGACTTTGCCCCCCGAAGCGCCGGATGCCGGGCTTCAATGTCGCGCAGCGTACGGCGGGCCGTCAAGTGCGGAAGCCGTTCGGACGGCCGACCCCGCCCGCGACAACTCGGCGCCTTCCGTGAACGGCAGTTCCCCGGAGGCGCCGACTGCCTCCGGGGAACTGTCACTCGGCTCGGCCGAGCCGACGTACTACGGGACGAGCTTGAGGAGCTTGTTCGGCGAGCCGGTGCCCGCACTGGTGACCACGTTGGACGTGGCACCGTTCACCAGGGCCGTGGAGACCTGCGCCGGGGTGGCGGAGGTGTGGCTCGCGAGGTAGATCGCGGCCGCGCCCGCGACGTGCGGTGTGGCCATCGACGTACCCGAGAGCGTGGCCGTGGCGGTGTCGCTGGTGTTGTAACCGGCGACGATCGAGGAGCCGGGGGCGAAGATGTCCAGGGTCGCGCCGTAGTTGGAGTAGCTGGCCCTGGCGTCCGTGCTGGTGGTGGCGCCGACCGTGATCGCCGCCGCGACCCGGGCGGGGGAGTACGAGGAGGCGTTGGCGTTGCTGTTGCCCGCCGCGATCGCGTAGGTCACGCCGCTCGCAATGGAGTTCGAGACGGCCGTGTCCAGCGTGGTGGAGGCGCCGCCGCCCAGCGACATGTTGGCGACCGAGGGGCCGCTGTGATTGCTGGTCACCCAGTTGATGCCGGCGATGACGCCCGCGGTGGTGCCGGAGCCGGCGTTGTCCAGGACGCGGACCGCCACGATGTTCGCCTTCTTGGCGACGCCGTAGGTGGCGCCCGCGATGGTGGTGGCCACATGGGTGCCGTGCCCGTTGCCGTCCTGGGCGACGGTGTCGCCCTCGATGGCGTCGTAGCCGTTCGTGGCGCGCCCGGCGATCTGGGTGTGTGTGATGCGTACGCCGGTGTCGATGACGTACGCGGTCACACCGGCGCCCCCGGTGTCCGGGTAGGTGTAGGTCGTGGAGAGCGGCAGCGACGTCTGGTCGATGCGGTCCAGGCCCCAGGGAGCACTGGTCTGCGTGGTGTCGGTGAGGTGGACCGTCTGGTTCTGCTCGACCGTGGCGACCGCCGGATCGGCCGCGAGTCTCGCGGCCTCCTGGGCCGAGAGCGTGGCCGTGTAGCCGTTCAGCGCGGCGCCGAACGTCTTCTTCACCGTGCCGCCGTACTCGCTGATCAGACCCTTGCCCTCGCTGGAAGAGGCCTTGAAACCGGCCGTCTTCTTGAGCGTGATGATGTAGCTGTCCTTGATGGCCGTGGGGGAGCCGGCGGCGAGCACCGTGCCCGTGGCCGGGGCGGCCTGGGCAGGGAGCGCGGTGAATCCGCCTACAAGGGCGGCGGTCGCCACGGAGGTTATCGCGGCGATCCTGATCTTCTTGCTACGGAGTTGTGCCATTACGAGGGAGTCCTCCTCGGGCGGCGGGCGCCTGGGTGGGGCGCGCGCGGTGTGGGGGTGCACTTGATCCGGCGCACAGCCCGGAGCGTCGCGTTCCACTCCGGGCTGAAGTAAGACTCGGTGATCTCCCTCTGTGACTCAAGGGAGTTGACCTCTTGTCACGACGCTGTCATGCACACGTAATCAAATTCAAGGTAAACGCACAGGGTGGGGCCCGGAAAGCGCCCGAAAGTCTTGGCATGGACACTTCCTGTCAACACGCGTAGCTGGTACGAAAGTTATGCAGAGATCCTGCTAAAGGGAGGTTCCATGAGACGTTCCCGAATTACGGCATACGTGACCTCGCTCCTCCTCGCCCTCGGCGTCGCCCTCACCGGGGCAACGACGGCGCAGGCGTCCCCCACCCTTGCGGCCACCGGCTATGTGGCCCTCGGCGACTCCTATTCCTCCGGTGTCGGCGCGGGCAGTTACCTCAGCTCCAGCGGCAACTGCAAGCGCAGCACGAAGGCGTACCCCTACCTCTGGGCGGCCGCCCATTCACCCTCGTCGTTCAACTTCACGGCTTGCTCCGGCGCTCGTACGGGTGATGTCGTCGCCAACCAGCTGACCCCCCTCAACTCCTCCACCGGCCTCGTCTCCGTCAGCGTCGGCGGCAACGACGCGGGCTTCGCCGACGTCATGACGACCTGTGTGCTCCAGTCGCAGAGCTCCTGCCTCGCACGGATCGCCACCGCGAAGGCGTACGTCGACTCGACACTCCCCGGCAAGCTCGACACCGTCTACTCGGCGATCAGCGCGAAAGCCCCGTCCGCCCATGTGGTCGTCCTGGGCTACCCCCGCTTCTACAAGCTCAACGGCAGCTGCCTGACCGGCCTCACCGAGGCCGAGCGAGCCGCGATCAACGGCGCCGCCGACTATCTGGACACCGCGATCGCCAAGCGCGCCGCCCACCACGGCTTCACCTTCGGCGACGTCAGGGGCGGATTCACCGGCCACGAGATCTGCTCCGGCAGCGCCTGGCTGCACAGCGTGAACCTGCTGAACATCGGTGAGTCGTACCACCCGACCGCATCGGGACAGTCCGGCGGATATCTGCCGGTGCTCAACAGCGTGACCTGATCACCCAGGACAGGTTCTAGGGGCCCTAGGGGTCCTAGGGAGACTCGGAAGCGGAGGCCTCGCCTGTCGGGGTCTCCGTCACACATGTCACCGAGAACGGCACCGAGTCGGACGTCGCGTGTACGGGGCTGCGAATCTCCACACCGATCTCGTTCTCGTACGTTCCCGACTCGTCGTACGTCGTCACGATCACCGTCTCCTGCTGGGTCCTGCCACCGCTCGCGGGGAATGAGAGGGTCTTCCAGCCCGGATCCGACACCTCGCCGGTCTCCGTCACCCAGCGGTATTCGACCTCGGCCGGCACCCGGCCGACCGTGAACGTCGCCGTGAACGTGGGTGCTTGCGCGTCGGGTGGCGGGCAGGCGCCGGAGTACTCGGTATGCGCACCCGCGACCGTCACCTGCGCCGTCTGGGCGGGCGGAGGCGTGGTCGTCCGGCTCTCGGTGGGTGTCGCACTGGTGGAGGGGCTCCCGCTGCTGGTGCCCGGGTCGCTCCCGCTGCCGCTGGTCTCCGGGTTCGAACTCACGCCGCCCGTACCGCTGCTGATGGCGGCCCCGCCGCCGTCCCCGTTGTCACGGTTCAACAGGGCGTACGTCAGTCCTCCCAGCGCGAGGGCGAGTGCCACGATCCCGGCGATCAGGACGACGGCCGCCCGGCGATTGCGGTCGGGCTCCGCGGTTGTCGTCCCGGCCGAGGTGACGGTGGCGTCGGCCGGCCCGTACGGCATCGGCGGTGTTGATCCGGGGGAGGTCTGGGGGAGTCCGGCGAGTGTCGGCGCTTGCGGGATCAGGGGAGGCGGACCGAAGCCCGGGCCGGCCAGGGTGCCGCCCGCCGCGACGATCCGCAGCTCGTGCTCGGCCTGCTCGGCGCTCAGCCGCCCGGCCGGGTCCTTGGCCAGCAGCCCCTCGATGACGGGGGTGAGCGGACCCGCGCGCCGCGGTGGCGGCAGCGGCTCGTCGACGATCGCGCGCAGGGTGCTCAGCGGAGTGTTCTGACGGAACGGGGAGTTGCCCTCGACCGCCGCGTACAGCAGCACCCCGAGCGACCACAGATCCGACTCGGGCCCGGGGGTCCGGCCCAACGCCCGCTCCGGGGCGAGGAATTCGGGCGAGCCGATGACCTCGCCTGTCATGGTGAGCGCGGAGCTGCCCTCGACCATGGCGATACCGAAGTCCGTCAGCACGATCCGTCCGTCGTTCGCCATCAGGACGTTGCCCGGCTTCACATCGCGGTGCAGCACCCCGGCCTCGTGCGCGGCACGCAGCGCGGTGAGCACCTCGGCGCCGATGTGCGCGGCGCGCTGCGGGTCCAGTGGCCCCTCGGCGTCCAGGAGATCGGAGAGGGCGAGACCGCGGATCAGCTCCATGACGATCCAGGGGCGGCCGTCGTCGGTGGCCACGTCGTACACCGTCACCACGTTGCGGTTCGTGATGCGGGCCGCCGCCCACGCCTCGCGCTCCAGGCGCGCGTACATCCGCTCGGCGTCGTACGCCGGGATTCCGCCGGGCGCGCGGACCTCCTTCACGGCGACCTCGCGCTGGAGCACCTCGTCGCGGGCGCGCCACACCGTGCCCATGCCGCCTTCGCCCAAGGGTGACAACAGGCGGTAGCGCCCGGCGATCACACGTTCACTGCCCGGATCTTCGGACACGGGTGTCCCCCCATTGGTATCCGCTGCGCATCCGCGTGATTTCCTCCCAAAAGTAGCTCAGCCGAGTACGGATGCAGCCCCCCTGAACACCAAGCCGGCCCCAAGCGCCACGACCACCAACGCCGATCCCAGCGGTGCGGTCCTGCGCAGCAGGGCCGCGGCCGGGCCGCCGGCCCACCGCGGGCGCCCGGCGAGCACCCGGTTCACCCCGTCGCCCAGCTTCACGACGGCGAACCCGGCCGCAGTGAGCGTCAGGGCGAGCCCGACGCCGTACGCGAGGACGAGGAGCAACCCGAACCACGCCTGTCCCAGCGCCGCGGCGCCCACCAGGACGACCACGGCGGACGGACTGGGCACGAGCCCGCCGGCGAATCCGAGCAGGATCGTGCCGCGGAGGGTGGGAGCGACGGGGTGGGTGTGGGTGAAGCCGCCGTGGGTGTGTTCGAGAGCGGTCCGCTTCTCCTTTGGGGCGGAGGCGTGCGGGTGGCTGTGCCGACGGACGGGGGGTTGGGGGTGCGGGCGGGCTTCCGCGGACGCGTGGGCGTGGGCGTGCGCGAGGACCAGGGGGCGTTCGTGCCGCTCGGCGTGGGGGTGCTCGTGCGCATGCTCGCGCTCGTCGTGCGGGTGCTCCGAGTGCGCGTGGCTGTGGGCGTGGTCGTGGCTGTGCGCGTGGTCCTGGTCGTGACTGTGTGGGTGGTCATGGTCATGGTCATGGCCGGGGCTGTGCGCGCGGCCGTCTCCGTGGTCGTGCGGGTGCCCGTTCCCGTTCCGGTGGGAGTGCCCGTGGGAATGCCCGTGCCCGTGTGCCCGGTTGCGCCAGGCGCGGCGTACGAGTGTCGCGCCCGCCAGCGTCACCAGGAGCCCGCTGGTGACGCCAAGCCAGGCGATCACGGAGGGGGCCGCGGCCGAACCGGCGGTGATCAGGAGGCCGAGGGCGACCACGCCCAGGGTGTGGGTGACCGTCACCGAGGCGGCGAGCGGCAGGACGTCACGCAGGCCCGCCCGGCCGCCGCGGGCCGCCGCCGTCGCGGCCATCAGGGTCTTGCCGTGGCCGGGTGCGAGCGCGTGCAGGGCGCCGAGGCCCACCGCGATGAGCAGCGCGAGAGCGGCGAAGCCGAACGTCAGGTCGTGGCCGGCCACCAGCGAGTCGAGTGCCTGGGTCCAGCGGTCGGCGCCGCGCGGCAGGACCGAGTCGGCGGGCGCGGCGCGGCCGTTGTCGGCGAGCGCGGGGCCACCGGCCCGCACCCGCAGGGACGCGGACGCGGTGTCTGCCGGCGACGAGAGCAGTTCCTGTGGGTACTGGGTGAGCTGCCGCGACACCGATTCCGTCGGTACGTCCGAGGAGGCGAGCGTCATCCGGTCGCCGCGCGCGGTGATCTCCCGCCAGCCCGGCCCCTTGTCGGTCCCCGCGCCCCGGAAACCGACGTCCACGGCGTCCAGTTCGGGGAGCGCCGCCGTCAACCGGCATTCCACGCGGAGGGTGTTGAGCCCTGCCTGCCCGGGTCGCACCCGCGCGACGCTCGTACCGACGGTGAGCGGGACCTCGCTGCCGCCGACGGTGACCGCGCTGTCCCGCGCGGCCGTCTCGCACCGCTGACGGGCCCAGTCCGTCAGCCCGAGCTGCTCGATCTGCGGCTCGGCCTGGGTGGCCGGGATCTCCGCGAGGTCCTCGACATGGTCGACCCGTAGTTCCCCGGGAGCGGCGACGAGACCGTCGTACCGGTTGACGGTGAAGTTGCCGAGTGGGTGGGCGCTCGCCTGTCCGGAGGGGACGAGGACGAGCGCGCAGGCGGCGGCGAGGACGGCAGCCGCTGAGCCGATCGCGCGGCGGAGCGTAGGGGTCACTTGCCGGCCTCCAGCGCCTTGCGGGCCTCGGTGGTACCCAGCGGCGAGAAGCCCGGGTTGAGGTCGAGGGCCGCTTCCAGCGAGGCGCCGGCCTCCTTCTCGTGGCCCGTGGCGCGCTCGATCATGCCGCGGTGGTAAAGGAAGGAAGCGTTGCGGTAGCCGGTGGCCGTCGCCTCGCGGGCGTACGGCAGCGCTTCCGCGTCGCGGCCGTTGACGTGCAGCGCCCAGGCGAGGGCATCCGCGGTGTGCACGGTGTGGCGGCGGTCCCACTCTGCGCGGGCCGCCTTCAGCGCGGCCGCCTTGTCGCCGTGGTCGGCGGCGGCCAGGGCGGTGTCGAGGTCGGCGTTGACGCCGTTGGCGCGGGCCAGCGAGACCCAGGCGTTCACCAGTGCGTACTGGTCGCGGGCCTTCTGGGCGTCGCCGTCCTCTCCGCGTGCCTCGTACAACTCGCCGAGCTCCACGAGTGGTTGGGGCAGTGGATACCGCTCCACGACCTGCTCCATGCCGCTGATCGCCGCCGCCCGGTCGCCCTGCGCGGCCTGCGTGCGGGCGCGGCCTTCCAGGGCGGGGAGATAGGTGTCGTCGGCGGCGAGCGCGCGGGCGTAGAACGTCAGCGCCGACTTGTAGTCGCCCTGGTTCCACGCGAGTTGGCCGAGGGCGGTGGCCACGTACGTGACGTCGCCGCGGGTCGTCGCCGAGTCGAGCGCCTGCTCCAGGACGCGTCGAGCGGTCTGTGCGTCGCCGCTCAGCTCGCTGACGTACGCGTACCGCGTGAAGACCGGGACGCCCGGGCGGCGCGAGTCGGCCGTGTCTGCGGCCTTCGACGCCTCCTCGTAGCGGCCGAGTTCGACCAGAGCGTCGATACGGGAGGCGAGGGCGCGCTCGCTGTACGGGTTCTGCTTGAGCGCCTGGTCCGCGTACTTGAGGGCGCCGGTGAAGTCGTGCCGCGCGGCGGCCAGGGCGGCAAGGCCGGCGAGCGCGGGGTCGTTGTCCGGGCGCAGCGCGAGGGAACGGGCGAGCGCCTGCTGTGCCTGCGGGTACCGGGAGGGATCGCCCTTCGTGCGGGCCTGCTCGATGTACGCGAGACCGAGCGTCGACCAGCCGCCGAAGTCCTTTGGCTGGGCCCGGAGATGAGCCTGCAGCGAGGTGATGCTCGCGTCGAGATCCGCGCCGGAGAGCAACTGCGGCGAGACGCCGGCGGGCGCCGCCGCGAAGGTGGCCGCGCCGCCGTCGTCCTGGAGAGCCCCGACCACTATGGCTCCCGCGGTGAGAGCGACGGCCAGCGCCGATGCGCAGAAGGTGAGTTGGGCCGCACGCCAACGGCGCCCGGACGCGGAGAGCCGTCGGACGGCGGCGACGCGGCGCTCGTCGGCCGATTCATTGGTGACCTCGTCGGCCACGTCACCGGCGACCGGGCCCGGCGCCTGGGCGTCGGCCGCCCCGGCACCCGCGGGATGATCCTCGGGCACGGCCTCCGCGGCACGGTCAGCGGGCTCGATGCCGCGTTCGCTCTCCGGCGCGCTGTCGTTCGTAGGCGGGGACATGCCCTCTCCTCGAAGTCCTTGGTTCCTTGGCGGAAACGGTCGTTGCGGGGCTGAGCGGCGCGGCCCGCGCCGTGGGGGATGAGTACGTGCGAGCCGCGCCAGTCGTTGAGCCGGGCCGGGCAGGCCCGGCCGGGGGACCGGGCGGCCGGGTCGGTGGCCCGGCCGCGGATCCGTGAGCCTGGTCAGTAGGCCCGGTCGTTCATCCTTCGGCGCCACCACATCAGGCCGCTGCCGATCAGCAGGAAGCCGGCCGCGCCCGCCGCGGCGGAGGCCGCGATCAGCATGGTGTCGGTCTCGCCGGAGGCACTCGTGGGCTGCAGCGCGTCACCGAGCTGGTTGCGCACGTCGGTCCCGCTGGTCGTGCCCTTGGCGAGCGTTCCGCGTGAACCCGCGGCCGGGATGGCCAGGTAGGGGAAGGTGTTGCCGAACTTCTTGTCGTTCTTGTCGACCGCGTCGCCCAAGTCGTTCTTGGAACCGACCAGTTCACCCTCGACGACCTGCAGCGCGATGTCGAGCACGTCGTCGCTGAGCCGGCGTCCGTTCGGGAAGCCCGCGGTGTCGCCGTCCAGCACACCGAGCCGCTTGGGCGAAGCCACCGGCTTGATCGAGGTGTTGAGCCGCAGTTCCTCCGCCGGGGTGACGTTGGGCGGCTGGTTGAGGCCCTCCACGCCCTTCAGGAACACGTCGACGAGGTCGTTGCGCGGCTCCGCCGGCGCCGGGATCTTGTAGATCGCCTCGATGAGCTTGGGCAGCTCCGGGTTGGTCACGTTCTTCAGGAAGTCGCCGTCGTTCCAGGGCGAGGACGCGTTGAACTTGTCCTTGTCCTTGATGGGGTTGACGACCTCGTTCACCAGCGGCATGCCCAGCCGGGAGACCTGCGTCCAGTCACCGGAAGCGTCCTTGCGCTGGGTGGTGGACCAGATGCCGACGATGGGCTGCTCGGCCGACTCCTGGATCATGTGGCTCGGCACCTGCAGGGCTATCGAGTTGACGTTGTAGCCCCTGAGGGTGTCCCGCCCGACCTCGGTCAGGTTGCCGCCGTACAGCAGGTCGAAGACCCGCAGATCCAGGAAGAACGGGTCGTCGGCCTGACCGGCGAACGTCGTCGAACCGCCCGCGAGTTCGTGGACCGCCTGGTCGCGCAGCTTGGCGTAGTCCGGCATCGACGCCTTGCCGACGTTCGACGGCGCCACGGGGACATCGTCCGCGACCTTCGTCTTCGACACCTGCTTCTGGTTCTCCAGCCGCAGCAGATCGATGTCGTACGTCTGCGTGATGTTGAGGTCGGGGTCGTCGAGACTGTCGACCGCACCCGTGTTGTAGAGGAAGGTGTCGCCGTTCTTGACGTGCGTCTTGAAGGTGTAGCGGTAGAGCAACTCGCCCTGCGCGTCACCGTTGTTGTCGATGTGGATGTCGTACTGGGCGTCCTCGGCGAACGTGAAGAAGTTCGGTCCGCCGGCCGGTTCCTCGAAGGGGATCCAGTTCGCCACGATGGTGGTCGTATCGGGCTTGTCCGGGCTCACGAACGCGTACACGTCCGTGTTGTCGTACTGCGGAGCCCCCGAGATCAACGGGGCCTCCCGATGGCTGGAGGCGGAGGCCGCCCCCGGTACCAATGCCGTCACGCCGGCGGCTGCGAGCCCCCCGGCGGCCAGCGCACCACAGACGAGGGTCGCGAGACTCCTGCGTCCCGCGCCACTCCTGAAGATAGGTGTCATGCCGTCCGTCCTCACGTCCCAATTGCCTGACGCACGCCATTCGGAGCGGTCGCCGGGGTGGATTGGTCAAATCCCAAACGTATCTACGGCGGTTTTCACAGCTTGTTTCAGCGACGGGCTCAGTTTCTGTGGCCGGCTGCGCGGTAGGCAGACCTGTTTTCCGCTGATGCCGCCTCGGGACAAGCCCGTTGAACCCACGGCGGCCTGACTCTGCGACAGACCTGTTGTCACGCAGACCCGTGTCCCGTTTCCTGGCTGCGGACCCGCATTTTCGGTTCGCCGATCCGTAACCCATCCGGGAGCGTGCTCGCTGCGAACACGTAAGTGACGGGACGGCCCTGCGGGGCCGGAGAGGGGGGAACACGTGGAGGCGGACGAACTCCTGGTGCTCGTGGCCGGAGGCAACCAGAAAGCATTCGAGGAGTTGTACGGACTGGTGTCCGGGCCGGTGTTCGGACTGGTGCGCCGCGTGGTGCGGGATCCCGCTCAGTCGGAGGAGGTGGCCCAGGAAGTGCTGCTCGAACTCTGGCGCTCCGCCGGGCGGTTCGACCCGCGGCGGGGCAGCGCCCTCTCCTGGGTACTCACTCTCGCGCACCGCCGGGCCGTCGACCGGGTCCGCAGCGCCCGCGCCGCCACCGAGCGCGAGCAGCGCGAGGGACAGCGCGCGCACCGCCCCGCCTTCGACCAGGTCGCCGAGGAGGTCGAGGCCGGGCTGGAGCGCGAGTGGGTCCGCCGCTGCCTCGACCGGCTCACCGCCCTGCAACGCCAGTCCGTCACCCTCGCGTACTACGACGGATACACCTACCGTGAAGTGGCCGAACGGCTCTCTCTGCCGCTCGGCACGGTCAAGACCCGTATGCGCGACGGACTGACGCGGCTGCGTGACTGCCTGGGAGGTCTCGCATGAGTGTTCCCGACCGCCTGCCCCACCGACTGCCCTACCGTGTGCCGGACCGCCTGCCCCACGCACTGCCCCACCGTGTGCCCGGCCGTCTGCCCGACCGTGATGCCCATGGACGACCGCACGGAGATCCGTGTGTACGAGAGGGAGGTGCCGGATGAGCCTCCTCGACCGGTTGCTGCGCCGCGATCTGCACTCCCTCGCAGCCCCCTACGCGCTGGACGCCCTCGCACCCGACGAGCGCCGCCGCTTCGAACGCCACCTGCGCGACTGCCCGCTCTGCGACGACGAGGTCCGGGCACTCACCGAGGACGCGGTGCGCCTCGCCTGGTCCACCGCGGCACCGGCGCCGGCCGCGCTGCGCGACCGGGTGCTGACCGCCGTACGGACCACACCGCAGGAGCCGTCGCCGCAGCTCGCGCCACACGGGCGTGTCCCCCACCAGCCCGCGCATCAGACCGCCCGCGGGCGTGCCCCCCGCTTCCGCCCGCTCCTCGCCCCGCTCGCCACCACCACGGCCGCCGCGGCCCTCGTCGTCGCCTCGCTCTTCGCCGTGCAGGCGACGCGGACCCAGGACCAACTGGACGTGGAGCGCGCCCAGGCTCGTGAGATCGCCCACGTTCTGGCGGCCCCCGATGCTCGCGCGGCCGGCGACCGGGACGCCCAGGGACGCGGTATCGGGGTGGTCGCCTCCGCCGCCGAGCGGAGCGCCGTCGTGACACTGAGCGGGTACGGGGCCCCCGCCCAGGGGGGCGTGCACCAGCTCTGGCTCATGCGCCCCGATGAGAATCCGCGCTCCCTGGGGCTCTTCGACGGCGACACGCCCCTGGTCGTCGACGGACTGAATACGACCGCGACGTCACTCGCTGTCACCGTCGAGCCCGAAGGTGGCTCAGCGCAGCCCACTACCGCACCAGTTGTCCAACTCGCCCTGGATTCGGTCGGATTCGGAGAGTAATCGTCAACACCCTTATGGGGAAGGTGAATCATGTGCCTGCGATACCGGAGTGCCACGAGGGGGCGATAGGGTTAGCCTGCCCGGGCCGGGTGGACTCGTACGGGTGGGGAGTGACATGGAACAGATAACAGTGCGCAGCAGGGCACGTGTCCCTGCGATCACGTGCGGGAGCAGTGCGACCAGCTCGCGCCTCGACCGCCATCTCGCGGTGCTGGGCGGTCCTCCCATCCCGCAGCGCGAGACAGCCGAGGCGACCTCGCTGATGCGTGAACTCACCTCGCGTGACACCGCGCACGAGAGCAGCAGCAGGGTCGCGCGAGTGAGGCGGGTCTCGCTCTTCGCGCCGCTCAAGCGGCTGAGCCGTTCACTGTTCGGCGGTCGCTGAGCAGGGCGGCGACACCGGCGTTCCCGACCCGCGCTCCGGCGGTCCCACCGACCCGGCGCAGCGCCGCTTTTCCGCGTCCGTCACCCCCCACGGCAGGCGGCGACGCCCGGTGTATCACCGGGCGCGGGTCAGGTCATACTCAAACCGCTCGGCGCCCGCGTGTCAGCTGCCTCTCCGCCCGGCGGCAGGAAGCGCGCACCCCCAACTTGGTGCGCCCTACGAGCGCGGTGCCGGCCCAGCTCAAGTGAGCCCGCCACCCCCACGGTTAAGAGCCCACCCCCTTACCGACTACAGAGCCACACCGTCCCGCAGCAGCTCCGCGACGTCCTCCTCCGTCAGGCCCACCCCCCGCAGCACCGCCCCGGTGTGCTCTCCCAGCTCGGGCACCGCCCCCATGCGCGCCTCCCCACCACCCGGCAGCGTGATCGGCGGCAGCAGTGCCCGCAACGGCCCCGCCGGTGAACCCACTTCCCGCCACCGGTCCCTGGCCGCCAGCTGCGGATGCTCCGCGACCTCCCGTACGTCCCGCAGGCGGGCGCACGCGATGCCCGCGCCTTCCAGACGGGCCACTGCCTCATCGGCGACGAGCGGACCCAGCGCCTTCGCCACCAGCGCGTCCGTACGCTGCCGGTTGGCGACCCGCGCCGCGTTCGTCGCGTACGCCGGATCGTCGGCCAACTCCGGTTGGTCCAGCACCTGGTGGGCGAGCCGCTGCCACTCGCGGTCGTTCTGCACCGACAGCAGTACCCGGCCGCCGTCCGCCGTCGGATACGCGTCGTACGGCGCGATGACGGCGTGCGCCAGACCTGTGCGCGCCGGGGGAGTTCCTCCGTGCATCACATGGTGCAGCGGATGCCCCATCCACTCCGCGAGCGCGTCCAGCATGGAGACCTCCACCGGGCCCCCGCGCCCCGTCGTACCGCGCCGCACGAGCGCCGCGAGCACCCCGGAGAACGCGTACATGGCCGCCGCGATGTCGGCCGCCGGAATCCCCGCCTTGACCGGCTGCTCCGGCGTCCCCGTCACCGACACGAGCCCCGCCTCGCACTGCACGAGCATGTCGTACGCACGTTTGCCGGCGTACGGCCCGCTCGGCCCGTACCCCGAGATGTCCACGGCGACCAGCCGCGGATGCGCGGCGCACAGCGTGGCCGCGTCCAGGCCGAGCCGCGCCGCCGCGCCCTGCGCGAGGTTCTGTACGAAGACGTCCGCGTCCGCGACGAGCCGGCGTACGACCTCGAGGCCGCGTGGATCCTTCAGGTCGAGGGCGACGGACTCCTTGCCCCGGTTGCACCACACGAAGTGCGAGGCGAGACCGGCCGCCGCGGTGTCGTAGTCGCGGGCGAAGTCCCCGCCGTCGACCCGCTCGACCTTGATCACGCGGGCGCCGAGGTCAGCGAGCTGACGGGTCGCGAAGGGCGCCGAGACGGCCTGCTCGACGGCGACGACGGTGATGCCGTCGAGGGGGAGGGGCAGTGGCTGCATGCGGGGGATCATGTCTCTCGCGTAACACCTTTGTCATCCCGGGATGTTGACGGGGCAACGTCATGGGTCCAGGGTGGCTGATCGTTTACCCGATCCGTTTGGCCGATACACCCAACCTCAATCCCGGGAGGATGCGCGTGTGTGACCTGCACGATCAACACGAACACGAGTCGCCGGCCGCGAACGGCCAGGTGCTGAGCCGCCGCCGCATCATGCAGCTGCTCGGCGCCGCCGGTGTCACCACGGCCGTGATGACGGCCGAGGCGGACCCCGCGATGGCGGCGTCGGCCGACTCCTTCGAAGCCGAGTACACGGCGCCGGAAGGTCTGGCCCAGGACAGCCCCGCCAAGACGGCGGCCCTGGACTGGATCACCTCCCACACCGACTCCATCACCGGTCTCAACTCCGAGATCTGGGACCACGCCGAACTCAGCCTGCGCGAGTGGAACTCCTCGCTCGCCGAGGCCGGCTTCCTCGAAAAGGCCGGATTCCAGGTGAAGTTCGGCACCGCCGGCTTCCCGACCGCGTTCACCGCCACGTTCTCCTGCGGCAGCGGCGGCCCGGTCCTCGGCTTCAGCGGTGAGTACGACGCTCTGCCGGGCCTCTCGCAGAACAAGGGCGTCGGCCATCACGACCCGCGCGAGTACATCCACGATCCGTTCGCCCCCAGCTACGGTCCGGGACACGGCTGCGGACACAGTGCCCTCGGCACCGCTGCGGCAGCGGCGGCCGCCGCCGTCGCCCAGGCCGCCAAGAAGCACAAGCTGCCGGTCACCGTGAAGTTCTTCGGCTCCACCGCCGAGGAGACGCTGATCGGCAAGACCTACGCGGTCAGCCGGGGCGTGTACGAGGGCCTCGACGCGTTCCTCGACTGGCACCCCTCGACCTCCAACGCCACCGGCTGGGGCTCCACCACCGCGATGACCGCCGTGACCTTCACCTTCCTCGGCGTCGCGGGGCACGGCGGCACCCCGCTCGGCAACAAGAGCGCCCTGGACGCCGCCGTGATGATGGCGACGATGTCGGAGTTCCTGCGCGAGGAGAACCTGGCGCCGAGCGGCCGCCTGCACTGGGTGATCAACAACGGCGGCGACATCCCGAACGTGACCCCGGAGATCGCCGAGATCAGCTACTACGTACGGGAGGGCAGTCCCGCCCGGGTCCAGGTACTCCTCGACAAGGTGATCGCCGTCTCGGAGGCTGCGGCGAAGGCCTCGCAGACCTCGGTGAGGCACCGCATCACCTCCGCCTGCTGGAACCAGCTGCCGTCCAAGTCCTTCGCCGAACTGCTGCACGCGAACATGAAGCAGATCGGGCCGCCCGAGTTCACCGACGAGGCCCATGCGTTGGCGAAGGAGCTGCAGGAGTCCCTCGGTCTGCCCCAGCAGGGCATGCACGCCTCGATCGCCGAACTCACCGCGCCCAACCCGGTGTTCCTGGGAGGCGGTTCCACCGACGTCGCCGACATCAGCTGGAACGTGCCGACCGTGTCGATGGGCGCCGCGCTCGCCCCGATCGGCACCAAGATGCACACCTGGTCCACCGCGTCCTGCGCGGCGGCCGCCCCCGGCCAGGCCGCCGTCATCGCCGCCGCCCGCTATCTCGCGGCGACCGCCGTCGACCTGCTCACCCAGCCCGAGCGCCTCAAGGCGATCAAGGACGAGTTCAAGGAGCGCACCAAGGACGTCGAGTGGAAGACGGCGCTCCCGGACGGCTATGAGCCGCCGATGTACGAGCCGCCGGCCTGGTTCCTGAAGAAGACCGGCCAGAAGTGGCCCCCGGAGAACATCACCTGGCCCCCGCAGCGGGTGGTGTCCCAGGAGAAGTTCTCCTCGCTGGGGCCCGAACTCACGCCGCAGAAGTAGGAGTTCGCCGACCGGACGGGGGCGCTCCTGCCGCGGTTCACCGTCCGCCGTGTGTGTAGCGGCGGACGGCGAGCGGCAGGAACACCGCGATGAGCAGCGCGCACCAGGCCAGCGACCCCGCGACGGGATGGGTCACCGGCCAGGCGCCGTCCGTCGGCACCGGGGCGTTCCCGAAGAGGTCCCGCATCGCCGTGGCGACCGCGCTGATCGGGTTCCATTCGGCGATCGTCCGCAGCCAGCCAGGCAGATTGTCCGTGGGAATGTAGGCGTTCGACAGCAGTGGCAGCATGAACGTCGCGGCGCCGAGCTGACCGGCCGCCTCCTCGCTCCGCGAGGCGAGCCCGAGCAGGATGCCGACCCAGGTCATCGCGAACCGGAACAGCAGCAACAGGCCTACGGCACCGGCTACTTCCAGCGCCGATCCGTCGATCCGCCAGCCCACCGCGAGCCCGACCAGCATCAGCGGAAGCATGCCGACGGTCGTGACGACCAGATCGGCGGCGGCCTGGCCCAGTGGCACCGCGGCCCGGCTCATCGGCAGCGTCCGGAAGCGGTCCATCACACCCCGGTGCGAGTCCTGGGCGGCCTGGAACATCCCGGTCATGATCCCGTTGGCGGCGGTCGCCACCAGCAGCCCCGGCACCAGGAAGGCGCGGTACGCCTGGCCGGGTGTCGCGAGTGCGCTGCCGAAGACATAGCCGAAGAACAGCAGCATGTTGATCGGCATGGTCTGGGTGAGGATGAGGAGGCCGGGACTGTGCCGCATCCGCTGCAGGTTCCGGCCCAGGATCGCGGTGCCGTCGTACGCCAACGCACTCATGTCACAAGCTCCTTGTGGTCGGTCATGCTGTCCGTCCTCTCGTGGGTCAGGCGCAGGAACACGTCGTCGAGTGTCGGCGGACGCAGGCTCGCGTCGAGCAACGGCACTCCGGCCGCGTCGAGTTCGCGGACAAGCCGGGGAAGCGTCAGCGTCGTGTCGGTGGTGACCGCGCCGACCGTGTGCCGCTCCTCGTCGAACGAGGGCGCGTTGCCGGTCAGTTGGTCGAGGACCGCCGCGGCTCCGGGCAAGGCCTCCGCGTGGGCGACGACCACCTCCGCGTAACTGCCGATGAGCGCCTTGAGTTCGGCGGGCGAGCCGGTGTGGGCGACCCTGCCCCGGTCCACCAGCGCGATGTCGTCAGCCAGTTGGTCGGCCTCCTCCAGGTACTGCGTGGTCAGCAGCACGGTCGTGCCCTCGTCCTTGAGCGCGCGCACGGCCGCCCAGATCTGGTTGCGGCTCGCGGGGTCGAGCCCGGCGGTGGGCTCGTCCAGGAAGAGCACCTCCGGGCGCCGGATCAGACTCGCCGCCAGGTCGAGGCGGCGGCGCATTCCGCCCGAGTACGTGGACACGGGGCGGTCGGCGGCCTCGGTCAGCCCGAAGCGGTCGAGGAGTTCGGCCGCCCGCGCTGCCGTCCCCCGCACCCGGAGCAGCCGCGCGAACAGCCGCAGGTTCTCGCGCCCGGTGAGGTCGCCGTCCACCGAGGCGTACTGCCCGGTGACCCCGATCGAGCGACGCACGGCTCCCGGCTCGCTCACCAGATCGTGCCCTGCGACACGCGCGGAGCCCGCGTCGGGTCGCAGCAGGGTGGTGAGCAGCCGTACGGCTGTGGTCTTGCCCGCGCCGTTCGGCCCGAGAATCCCGCAGACCGTGCCCTCGGCCACCGCGAGATCCAGCCCCCTGACGGCATGGACCTCTCCGAAACGCTTCTCCAGACCTTCACTAAGTACAGCGTACGTAGTTGTCATAGGTAGACCATAGCGCACTACGTACGGTGTACGTAACTACGATGGTTGCGAGGTGATCGACCAATGTCAGGGCGCAGTGCCGTACCCGAAGTGATCTGGGCTCGTCCCGAGCGTGCGGGCCGTGGTCCGCGGCCGGCCTACAGCCGTGCCGACATCGCGGCCGCCGCGGTGCGGATCGCGGACGCGGAGGGGCTCGACGGAGTCTCCATGCGGCACGTCGCGGCCGAACTGGGCTGCGGCACCATGTCGCTCTACAACTACGTCCCCCGCAAGGAGGATCTGTACGAGCTGATGGTCGACGTCATCAGTGGCGAGCACGAGCTCCGGGAACCCTCGGGCGACTGGCGTGCCGACATGCTCCGGATGGCCCATCAGGGCCGCGCCCTCATGCACCGACACCCCTGGCTGCCGCGTCTGATGTCCCCGGTCTACGGCTTCAGCCCCAACGCCCTGCGTTACCTGGAGCACTGTCTGACCTGCCTCGACCCCCTTGACGCGCCCTACGGCACGAAGTTCGAGCTGATCGCGATGCTCAACGGCGTCGTGACGACGTACGTCGGCAACGAACTGGCCACCGCCGAACGGACCCGCTCCCTGCCCTGGTCCGAGGAGCAGGAGAACGCGGTCCGCATCGGCTATCTGGGCGGCCGGATCGCGACGGGTGAGTACCCGCGGTTGGCGGCGGCGTTCATGGAGGACGCCGGTCCGATCGACCTGGAGGCGGTGCTGGAGCGGGCGCTCGGCCGAGTCTTGGACGCATTCGAGCCGAAGGGTCGGTAGCGAAGGCTAGAGCAGCGCGAACTGGCCCTCCGGGCCTTCCTCGTGGTGGTCGAGTACCGACGCCGGCCGCCGTGCCCCGCCGGGCACCGGAAGTACGCCCGCCGTGCGCAGCTCGGCCGCCGTGACCGGGGCCTGCATCTTCAACTCGGCCTGTTGGGGTCGTAGTTCCGCGAGCAGCGCCAGCACGGTGACGATTTCGAGCAGCTCGGACGTCCAGGCCGGGGGCCAGGTGCTCGGCCGGATCGACTCCAGGGTGCCCGGCTCGGGCGGCTGCGTCCGGGCCGCGAACCACTGCTCCAGTACGCGGACGCCGCCCACCTCGAAGTCCCAGGCCTCCGGCGGAACGGGCGAGATCCGGCCCTCGTCGAGGTGAAGGGCCTCCTCTTCGCGCTCGTACTGCACGTCGACCGGGAGCGCCGGGAGCGGAGAGCGGACGTAGGGGCGACGGCCCCCGGGGAGTTTGGGCCGTTCGCCGTCGCGTCGCATCAGCCACAGCATCCGGCGCCCCAACTCGACGCCCTGCGACCAGAGTCCGGGGTCGGCGGTGAGGGGGACGGCGAGCCCGGCACGGCCCGCCCGGGTGACCGCCACCGTCCAGGCGAGGACATCGAGTGGATCGGGGGAGTGACCCAGGCGGGTGCGGAGGTGCTCCAACAGGCCCGGCGCCAGGTTCGGTTCCAGAGCGTCGGGACGACGGTAAAGGGGACGGACGCGGCCTCCGCGACCGGAACTCAGCGGAAGGAGGGAGGCGACCAGCAGCACCGGCCCCGACGACTGGGGCACCACCGTCTGCTCGACCGCGAACAGTTGCCGCTCGTCGGCGACCCGCCACAACTCCGGGCGCGCCGCGTCGATCAGCCGATGGTCCGGGATCAGCCACTGCTCGTCGAAGGGACCGCCCAGCACACGGACCGGCTCCGCGCAGGGCCCCGACTCACGCGCCAGCCGCCCGGTCCCGCTCGCCTGCCCGGGCAACTGCGTCACCGCCGAATGCAGTGTGCGCGAGCGGGTGACGCCGAACAACGCCTCGCGCTCCGCGCCCTGCGCCTTCACCAGCGCGTCCCACCGAGCCTTCAGGGACGCGGCGTCGGGAGCCGTCGGCCACCTCCGGCCCAGCCTCGGCGGAGCGGCCGACCACGGCATGAGGTCCGCAAGCAGCGGAGCGTCGTCGTGCGTCACGCTCGGCATCGTACGACGTGGTCCAGGAGCCGGTCAGTGGGCGTCGAGGGTGACCGTGAAGGAGAAACGGTCGCCGCGGTAGTGGATACGGGCCACGTCCAGGGCGCGGCCGTCCTCCCCGTGGATGACCCCCGTGTAGTGCAGGATCGGGCTGAGCAGCGGGACCTGGAGCAGCCGTGCCGTCTCCGGATCCGCGAGCGTGGCCTCCACGGTGTCGGTGATCCGGCTGATCCGAACGCCCACCACATCGCGCAGCACCTTGGTCATGGGCCAGCGCACCAGGTCCTGCGGATCGATCAGCGCCGCGAGTTCGGGCCGCACGAAGTTGCGCGCGTGGTTCGTCGGCTCGCCCGTCTTCTCGTCTCCGCGCAGTCGGTGGTACGAGCCGACCTCGGCCAGATCCGGGAAGTACTCCGCGAGTTCGGCGGACACCGGAGCCGTGCCGTGGGCCAGCAGTTCCGTCGTCATCCCCGATTGCTGCGCCACGATCGTGTCGACCGAGCCGAGGAGCCGTACGGGCGCGCCTCGTTGAGCGCTCGGTTCGATGAACGTGCCGCGCCGGCGGTGCCGCGTGATGAGCCCCTCGTCCTCCAGCTCCTTGAGCGCCTGCCGCATGGTCAGCACGCTCACTCCGTAGTGCTCCGCCAACTGCTCCTCGGTGGGCAGGCGCAGCGGGTCCTGGGCGGTGCGGCCGAGTATCGAGGCGCGCAGGGACTGCGACACCTGATACCAGAGCGGCAGCTTGCGGTTCAGGACGATCGAGTCCGGGGCGAAGGAGGTCACGAGGGATATCCGTACCGGTCGTGGGCGTTCAGTGCAATGTGCGAGGGGAAGAGCGCGACGGACGGCGGCGGGCGGTGTGACGGGCGGCGGCGATCGGAAAAACGGGCGACGGCAGGCAGTGTGACGGGCGGCGGCGGCGATCGGAGGAACGGGCGAGGGTGGTCAGCCGTCCCGGCGAAAGTTCCGCTGAAGGCCCTGCCACACATCGTCGTACGCCTGTTGCAGGTGCTCCGCCCGCGCCGCTTGTGCCGTGGTGGTCACCGGCCAGCGGGTCTCGAACATGAAGGCCAGCCCGTCGTCGACCTTCTGCGGCCTGAGTTCGACGGCGCTGGCCCGGTCGAAGGTGTCCCGGTCCGGCCCGTGCGCCGACATCATGTTGTGCAGCGAACCGCCCCCCGGCACGAAGCCCTCGGCCTTGGCGTCGTACGCACCCTCGATGAGCCCCATGTACTCGCTCATCACGTTCCGGTGGAAGTACGGCGGCCGGAAGGTGTCCTCGCCCACCAGCCAACGCGGCGCGAAGACCACGAAGTCCACACCGGCGAGTCCCGGGGTGTCGCTCGGCGAGGTCAGCACCGTGAAGATCGAGGGGTCCGGGTGGTCGTAGCTGATGGTGCCGATCACGTTGAAACGGCGCAGGTCATAGACGTAGGGCACATGGTTGCCATGCCAGGCGACCACGTCCAGCGGTGAGTGGTCGTACGTCGCCGTCCAGAGGTTGCCGCAGAACTTGTTCACCACCTCGACCGGGCCCTCGACGTCCTCGTAGGCGGCGACGGGCGCGAGGAAGTCCCGGGCGTTGGCAAGCCCGTTGGCGCCGATCGGGCCCAGGTCGGGCAATTGGAAGGGTGCACCGTAGTTCTCGCACACATAGCCGCGGGCACTCTCGTCGAGCAACTCCACATGGAAGCGGACACCACGGGGGACGAGCGCCACGTGGCCGGGCTCGACATGGAGCAGCCCGAACTCGGTGCGCAGCAGCAGCCCACCGCGCTCCGGCACGATCAGCAGCTCGCCGTCGGCGTCGCTGAACACCCGCTCCATCGAGGAGTTGGCGTAGTACAGGTGCACCGCCATTCCGGTGCGCTGGGCGGCGTCGCCGTTGCCGCCGAGAGTCCACAGGCCGCTCAAGAAGTCGGTGCCGGCCGGGGGTTCGGGCAGCGGGTTCCAGCGCAGCCGGTTGGGGTCCGGCACGGTTTCCGCGAAGGGAGCCGTGCGGAGCGCGCCGTTGTCGGTACGCGTGAACCGGGGGTGCGCGGCCGACGGACGGATGCGGTAGAGCCACGAGCGCCGGTTGTTCGCCCTCGGCTCGGTGAACGCGGAACCGCTCAGCTGCTCCGCGTACAGGCCGAGCGGCGCCTGCTGCGGCGCGTTACGACCGATCGGCAGGGCGCCGGGAACCGCCTCCGAGCTGTGCTGGTTGCCGAATCCGGAGAGGTGGGCGAGCCCCTCGGCCGTCTTCCTCGCGTCCCCGCCCAGGATCGCCGCGTCCCCGCTCATGAACACTCCCTCGGACTCGATTCCTATGCTTCACCATAGGAATCGAGCCCGAGGCACGCAAGAGGCGGTACGACGCCGGGTCGAATGACTCCGGTCGCGGTCGGACCCGGCAGCTGTCCGGGCCTGGTCCGGTCGCGGTCCGGCTCAGGGTCATACGGGTCGGGGAACCCTGCGACTCGGGCGGTCGTACACCTCAGGGATCGGCCCGCGGTCCAGGAACCTGCCCCCAGGGGGATCCGAGTGTCAGTGCGATGTTCTACGCTCCCCGGCATGTCGTGGACGCGTGGACTGCTCGCCGCGCTCGCGTTCTGTGCCCTGCTCGGCGGACCGGTGGGCTGCGGCTCGGGGGATGCGCAGGAGCCGAAGGACGGAGTGTCGGCCTCACCCGTGGGCGAGCTGCTGGAGAAGACCGACGAGGCGGGACGGCGCTACCGTGAGATCGAGGAGAAGGACGCACCCGAGGTCGCGATCGAGGTCCAGCCGGAATCCGACAACGGCTGGGACGTCACGCTGACCGTCGAGCGCTTCCGCTTCTCACCCGCCGGTACGCGCGCGGTGGCCGTCGCCGGACACGGGATCGCCATCCTCTACGTCGACGGCCGCAGTATCGCAACGCTCCGCACCTCCGAGTACCACCTCCCCGGCGACCTCGTCCCGCGCGGCACACACCAGGTCACCGCCCGCCTCTACGCGGACGACCGCACGGTGTGGGCCGTCGACGAAGAGCCGGTCGAGAGCACCGCGGACATCACGTCGTCGTCGCAGGCCGGACAGACGTCGGCCGAGACCGAGTCGCCGGAACCTCGATGAGTACGAGCGGCAGCGAGGCCCGTACTGAGACCGGAGGTTCACCGGACCCCGGCGGAAAGGCATCATGAAGCCCGTGCCCCATGCGAGCTCGCTGCGCCGAGCGCCCGTGCAACGCCGCAGCGCAGAACGACTGACCCGCATCCTCGATGCCTGCGCCGACCTGCTCGACGAGGTCGGCTACGACGCGCTGAGCACCCGGGCCGTGGCCCAGCGTGCCGGCGTACCCATCGGCTCCGTCTACCGCTTCTTCGGCAACAAGCGCGCGATGGCCGACGCGCTCGCCCAGCGCAACCTGGAGCGCTACGCCGAGCGCGTCACCCTCCGGCTTCAGGAGACCGACGAGGAGGGGGAGGTCCCAAGCGGCTGGCGTGCCGCCGTGGACGCCGTGCTCGACGAGTACATAGGTATGAAGCGCACCGCGCCCGGCTTCTCCCTTGTCGACTTCGGCAACCAGATCCCGGTCGGCTCCCGCGCCGAGCCCAACACCCGCGTCGCCGACCGCCTCACCGAGCTCCTCGCCGGCTACCTCGACCGCACCCCCGACGAGGACCTCCGGCGCGTCTTCCTGGTCGCCGTGGAGTCGGCCGACACCCTCGTCCACCTCGCCTTCCGGCTCGCCCCGGAGGGCGATGAACGGATCATCGAGGAGACCCGAGTACTGCTGCGGGCCTATCTGGAGCGAGTGCTCGACTGAGGGGCCGCGGGGGAGGACCGGCGGGCCGCGAAGTGCTCGCGAGTCATCGACCGAGGTGCCGCGGAGCCGCGCCGAGCACCGGCGGTGGCGGATCCCGACCGCGAACCCTCGAATGAGGGGCCGTCGCGGAGGGCCGCCGCGGAGGGTCGGCGTGTGGCGAAGCGCTCGCGAGTCCTCGGCGGGGGATCGCAGCCGAGGACCTGCGTGCAGTGAACCGCTCGCGAATTTCCGACCTGACCCTCAGCAGGCCCTCCCCGCCATGCGTACCGGTCGGTATGCTCGGCCCCAGTCCGTGTGCCAACGCTGCCACCGCCCTCCGGGAGGACCCCGTGTCCCGCACCACCGGTACCACCGCCGACTCCCGCACCGCCCTGCGGATCTGCCCCCTCTGTGAAGCCACCTGCGGGCTGACGCTCACCATCGAGGGCACCCGGGTGACCGGCGCCCGAGGTGATCGCGACGACGTGTTCAGCAAGGGGTTCATCTGCCCGAAAGGCGCCTCTTTCGGGGCGGCGGACAGCGACCCCGACCGGCTGCGCACCCCCCTCGTACGCAAGGACGGCGAGCTGCGCGAAGCAAGCTGGGAGGAGGCCTTCGACGCGGTGGCCGCCGGACTGCGGCCCGTCGTCGAGCGGTACGGGCCGCACGCCGTCGGCGTCGTCCTCGGCAACCCGAACGTGCACACCATGGCGGGCGCCCTCTACCCGACCGTCCTGCTCACCGCTCTCGGCACCCGCAGCATCTTCACCGCCTCCACGGTCGACCAGATGCCCAAGCACGTGTCGAGCGGCCTGCTGTTCGGCGACGCCAACGCGATCCCGGTGCCCGACCTGGACCACACCGACCACCTCCTGCTCATCGGCGCCAACCCGGTGGAATCCAACGGGAGCCTGTGCACCGCCCCCGACTTCCCCGGCAAACTCAAGGCGCTGCGGGCACGCGGCGGCACCCTGACCGTCATCGACCCGCGACGGACCCGTACGGCAAAGCTCGCCGACCGGCACGTGGCGATCCGGCCCGGAACCGACGGGCTGCTGCTCGCCGCCGTGGCGAACGTCCTCTTCGAGGAGAAGCTCGTCGATCTCGGCGACCTCACCCCGCACGTCCAGGACGTCGACGAACTCGCCGTCGCCGTACGGGACTTCACTCCCGAGGCGGCAAGCGAGGCCTGCGACGTCCCCGCGGACACGATCAGGGCGCTCGCCCGCGAGCTCGCCGCCGCACCCACCGCCGCCGTCTACGGCCGCATCGGCAGCTGCACCGTCCCGCACGGCACCCTGACCAGTTGGCTCGTCGACGTCGTCAACATCCTCACCGGGAACCTCGACCGGCCCGGCGGCGCACTCTTCCCGCAGGCCGCCACCGACCGGACACCCCGGGCCGCCGGCCCCGGCCGCGGCTTCGCGCTCGGACGCTGGCACTCGCGGGTGAGCGAGTACCCAGAAGCCAAGGGGGAGTTGCCGATCTCCGCTCTCGCCGAAGAGATCGACACCGCCACCGAACAGGGCGAGCCGATCCGCGCGGTCATCGCCGTCGCCGCGAACCCCGTACTCTCCGCACCCGACGGCGACCGCCTCGACAAGGCCCTCGGCTCGCTGGACTTCATGGTCAGCGTCGACCCGTACCTGAACGAGACCTCGCGCCACGCGCACGTCGTGCTCCCACCGCCCCCGCCCGCGCAGAGCGCCCACCACGACTTCGCCTTCAACACGCTCGCCGTACGCAACCAGGTCCGCTACACCCGTGCCGCCGTCCCCCTGGAGCCGGGCCGCCTGGCCGAGACCGAGATCCTCGCGCGGCTCACCCTGGCCGCGACCGGCATGCACGGCGCCGACCCCTCCGCCGTGGACGCGATGGTCATCGGCAGCACACTCGGCAAGTCCGTCGCCGAGGCACACTCCCCGGTGCACGGCCGTGACCCGCAGGAACTCGCCGCACAGCTCGCCGGCGACAACGGCCCCGAGCGGCGGCTCGACATGATGCTGCGCCTGGGCCCCTACGGCGACGGTTTCGGCGTACGACCCGACGGGCTGAACCTGGAGAAGCTGCTCGCGCAGCCGCACGGCATCGATCTCGGGCCCCTGCGGTCGCGACTCCCGGGGCCGCTCAAGACCCGCAGCGGCAAGATCGAGCTGCTGCCCGGACCGATTGCCGACGATCTTCCCCGGCTGCGGGACGCCCTGCGCGAGCGCCCCTCCGCCCTCGTGCTCGTCGGCCGCCGTCACCTGCGGTCCAACAACAGCTGGATGCACAACGTGCCTGCCCTCACCGGCGGCACCAACCGCTGCACTCTGCACATCCACCCCGAGGACGCCGAACACCTCGGGATCGGCGACGGCTCGGCCGTCCGCGTCAAGGGCGCCGGGGGCGAGGTGACCGCCCCCGCCGAAGTCACCGACGCCGTACGGCGCGGGGTCGTGAGCCTGCCGCACGGGTGGGGACACGACCGCCCCGGCACCCGGATGAGCCACGCCGCACTCGACCCCGGAGTCAACGTCAACCAGCTCCTCGACGGCAGCCTCCTGGACCCCCTGTCGGGGACCGCGGTCCTCAACGGCGTACCCGTGGAGCTGACCTCCGTGAGCTGAGCAAAGCTGTGACCTGGAGTTTTGCGCTTATTGCTCACGTGTCAACGTCTTGTTAAGACTTGCGCACCCGACCTAACGTCACACGCACCGCCGTCCCAGGTGGGAGTTCAAGGGCGAACGTTAGGTATCCACTCATGCTGACCATCCTCGGCTTCACCATGATCGCGACCTTCCTGGTCCTGATCATGTTGAAAAAGATGTCGCCGATCGCGGCGCTCGTGCTGATTCCGGCGCTCTTCTGTGTGTTCGTCGGTAAGGGCGCCCAGCTCGGCGACTACGTCATCGACGGTGTCACCAGCCTCGCCCCCACCGCGGCGATGCTCATGTTCGCGATCGTCTACTTCGGAGTGATGATCGACGTCGGGCTCTTCGACCCGATCGTGCGCGGCATCCTGAAGTTCTGCAAGGCCGATCCGCTGCGCATCGTGGTCGGTACGGCGGTGCTCGCCGCGATCGTCTCCCTGGACGGAGACGGTTCGACCACCTTCATGATCACGGTCTCGGCGATGTACCCGCTGTACAAGCGCCTCAAGATGAGCCTCGTCGTGATGACCGGCGTCGCCGCCATGGCCAACGGCGTGATGAACACCCTCCCTTGGGGAGGCCCGACCGCCCGCGCCGCCACCGCCCTCAAGGTCGACGCCGGCGACATCTTCGTACCGATGATCCCGGCCCTCGCCGTCGGCCTGCTGGGCGTCTTCGTGCTCTCGTACGTCCTCGGTCGCCGCGAGCGCACGCGGCTGGGCCGGCTGACGCTGGAGGAGGTACTGGAGCCGCAGGAGGCCGAGACGGTTCTGGTCGGCGCCGGCAGCGGTAGCGGTGGCTCGGTCGATCTCGGCAAAACGCCTGTGAGCGAAGGCGGTTCGGGCTCCGGAACGGACGCGGACGCGCCCGAGGACGACGACGGCTTCGCGGTCCTCGACCCCGACCGCGCCACCCTGCGCCCCAAGCTCTACTGGTTCAACGCCCTGCTCACGGTCACCCTGCTCACCGCCATGATCATGGAGCTGCTGCCGATCCCGGTGCTGTTCCTGCTCGGCGCCGCCCTCGCGCTCACCGTCAACTTCCCCCATATGCCCGACCAGAAGGCCCGCCTCGGCGCCCACGCCGAGAACGTCCTCAACGTCTCCGGCATGGTCTTCGCCGCCGCCGTCTTCACCGGCGTCCTCCAGGGCACCGGCATGGTCGACCACATGGCCGAGTGGCTGGTCTCCAACATCCCGGACGCCATGGGCCCCCACATGGCCTTCGTCACCGGCGTCCTGAGCATCCCGCTCACGTACTTCATGTCGAACGACGGTTTCTACTTCGGCATCGTCCCGGTCCTCGCCGAGGCGGGCCAGGCCCACGGTGTCTCCACCCTGGAGATCGCCCGCGCCTCCCTCGTCGGCCAGCCGCTGCACATGTCGAGCCCGCTGGTCCCCGCCGTCTACGTCCTCGTCGGCATGGCGAAGGTCGAGTTCGGCGACCACACCAGGTTCGTGGTGAAGTGGGCGGCGCTCACTTCACTGGTGGTGCTGGGGGCGGGGATTCTGTTCGGCATCATCTAGACGCCTGGCAGATATTCACGGACGGATGTCATCAGAGACGGGTCAGTGGCCGTCCGTCGTCCGTCGCTCGTCGCTCGTCACCGGATGGAGGATCACTGTGGGGCCCGGTGGAAACCGCGGCTGGTTGCTGCGCCTCGTCATCGCCTTCAGCTTCGCGCAGGGAGCGGTGTCGATGGCGCGGCCCGCCGTCTCCTACCGGGCCCTCGCCCTTGGCGCCGACGAACGTGCGATCGGCGTGATCGCGGGTGTGTACGCCCTGTTGCCCCTCTTCGCGGCGGTGCCGCTGGGCCGCCGTACCGACCACGGCCGTTGCGCCCCGCTGCTGCCCGTCGGCGTGGTGCTCATCGCGGGCGGCTGCGCCCTCAGCGGCACGGCGGACTCGCTCACGGTGATGGCCGCGTGGAGCGGAGTGATGGGCCTGGGCCACCTCTGCTTCGTCATCGGCGCCCAGTCGATCGTCGCCCGCCAGTCCGCGCCGCACGAACAGGACCGCAACTTCGGCCACTTCACCATCGGTGCCTCCCTCGGCCAACTGGTCGGACCGATCGCCGCGGGCGCTCTCATCGGCGGTTCCGACATGGCGGGCACCAGCGCCCTCGCCCTGCTCGTCGCCGGCGGCCTCGCGGCGGTCTCGTTCACCTCGCTGTGGCGCATCGAACACCGTACGGCGGCCAAGTCCCGTACGGCACAAGGCGATCGCATCCCCGTGCGCCGCATACTGCGCACCCGGGGTGTCCCCGCGGGCATCTTCATCAGCCTCGCCGTGCTGTCCGCGACGGACATCCTCACCGCGTATCTGCCGGTCGTCGGTGAACACCGGGGTATCGCGCCGTCCGTGGTCGGCCTGTTGCTGAGCCTGCGAGCGGCGGCCACGATCGCCTGCCGGCTGGTGATGACGCCGATGCTGAGGCTGCTGGGCCGGACCGCGTTGCTCACCGTGACCTGTCTGGCGGCGGGGGTGCTGTGTGCGGGCATCGCGCTGCCGGTGCCGGTCTGGGGGTTGGCCGCGATGCTTCTGGTCCTCGGGTTCTGCCTCGGCGTCGGCCAGCCGCTTTCGATGACGACGGTGGTCCAGGCCGCCCCCGACGGCGCGCGCTCCACGGCCCTCGCCCTCCGCCTGACCGGCAACCGGCTCGGACAGGTCGCCGCGCCCGCCGCCGCGGGCCTGGTGGCCGGAGTCGCGGGCGTGGCCGCGCCGTTCATGATGCTGGGTGCGCTGCTGGTGGTGTCTTCGGGGATCGCGCTGCGCGCCCCCGCGAAGCCGGAGGCCGCTGCTCCGGCGGGGCAGACCTCAGCTCTGCAGCCCGGCCGGGGCTAGGGATTTCCAGCAGGTCTGCCGCCCCACCCGGGCGAGTGATATTCAGCCCGTCCGGCGTTTGAGGACGAGGCCGTTCAGGCCGAAGCGGGGTCTGGGGGCGGCAGCCCTCCAGGAACAAGGGACGGGTAGGGGCGGAGGGGCGAAAACCTGTCCGAGCCTCAGATCCGTTCCGGCACAGGCTGCACCACCCGGGCCCTCGGCCGGGAGCGCGACACCGCCACCCCGGCCAGGCACAACACCCCGCCGGCGAGAGTCAGAAGCCCAGGGACCTCGCCCAGGAACAGCCAGGACATCATCACCACGAGAGCGGGTACCGCATACGTCGTCGCCCCCATCCGACTCGCCGTCGTACGCGCCAGCGCATACGCCCACGTCGTGAACGCGAGCGCGGTAGGAAACACCCCCAGATAAAGCATGTTGAGCGTCGCGGACACAGGCGCTTCCGCCGCGTCATGGACAAGCTGCCCCGCGAACGGCAGACACGCCACCGCCCCGATCAGGCAGCCGAACGTCGTGGCCTGCAGCGGGCTCGACACGCCGAGGACCGGCTTCTGAGCGACGACCCCGGCCGCGTAGGTGGCGGCCGCGAGCAGACACAGGACGACCCCGAGAACCGGGGAGGAGCCGCCCTCGCCCGACATCGACAGTCCCACGGCGACCGCCCCCGCGAACGACACCGCCATCCCCGCGAGCAGCCTCGGCGGCATGGCGTCGCCGAGCAGTCGGGCACCGAGCAGGGCGATGAGGATCGGGCCGATGTTCACGATCAGCGCCGCCGTGCCCGCGTCCACCTCCTGCTCGCCCCAGTTGAGGGCGACCATGTAGACGCCGAACCAGAGCACCCCGGACACGGCGATGCCCCGCCAGGCCGAACGGGGTGGCCAACCCGCCCTGCGTATCAGGCAGATGGCGCCCAGCGTGACGGCTCCCGCCAGCAGCCTGCCGAGAGCGAGCGCGCCCGGCGAGTACGCCGCACCGGCGCTCCGGATCGAGACGAAGGCCGAGGCCCACAGCACGACGGTGACGGTTGCGGCGGCCGCGGCGCGCGGGTCGGTCCGCCGGGCGGGCGTGGGGGAATGGGCGGGGGAGTGGGCCGGGGTGGTCATCATGGTCCTGAGGCTAGACGGGCTGCCGGGGCGAGGTCTCGCGGATTTCGGACGCCGCGTCCGAGACGAGGCGCTGCCCCTGGAGCCCAGCTCCTCAAACGCTGGAGAACTGACCCCTGGCCCGTCCGGCGTTTGAGGACGAGGCCGTTCAGGCCGACGAGGGGGGCCTGGGGGTGCCAGCCCCCAGGAATGAGGGACGCTCGGTGACGTAGGGGGCGAAAACGCCCGACCTCACTCCGCCCGCCCCAACCCCTTGAACCGCACCGCCAACCCATCCAGCAAGGCACTCAGCCCCATCTCGAACGCCCGCTCGTCGATCTTCTCCTGCTGCTCCGCGAGGAGATGCGCCTGCCCGAGGTGGGGGTAGTCCGAGGGATCGTATGCCCCCGCGTCGTCCACGAAGCCGCCGGCGAAGGAGTCAAGGGCTGAGCCCATGACGAAGTAGCGCATCAGCGCGCCGATGGACGTGGCCTGGGACGGCGGCCACCCCGCCTCGACCATCGCGCCGAAGGCGGCGTCCGCGAGCCGGAGCCCCGCGGGGCGCCTCCCGGGCCCCCGCGCCAGCACCGGCACGATGTTGGGGTGGTCGCGCAACGCCGCCCGGTAGGACAGGGCCCAGTCGTGCAGAGCTGTACGCCAGTCACGGCCGTCCTCGAACATCGACAGGTCGACCTGCGCGCTGACCGAGTCGGCGACCGCTTCGAGGATCTGGTCCTTGGTCGGGAAGTGGTTGTAGAGGGACGGCCCGCTCACCCCCAGCTCGGCCGCGAGCCGCCGCGTCGAGAAGGCCGCCAGTCCCTCGGTGTCCAGCAGCGTCCGCGCCGCGTCGACGATGCGGTCGGTGCTGAGGAGCGGCTTGCGCGGTCGGGCCATGGCGCACATAGTAGGGCTGGACCTGAAAACTAGCAGTGATAATTAAAATGTACTGGGGTGACCCGTCATGGACCTGGAGCTCAGCGAGGAGCAGACCGCCGTCCGGCGGCTCGCCAGGGACTTCGTGGACCGGGGATCGTCTCCCCTGCCGTCGCCCTGGTCGCGCCCGCCCGGCTGGGCGCCAGCCGGATCCGGAAGCTGGCCGTCGGGCGAGCGCCGACCGACGTTTCGGGCTTCTGATGTGCCCCCTGAGCGGGCACGCTAAGCGCTCGCTCAGGTTCGGGGGTATGGTGTCACCCTGCCAGTGGAAGGGGCCAACCAGCGATGAGTACGGCGGAGGAGACGGCCGGCGCCGAGGTGCAGCCGTGGGCCGAGGTCACCCCGGACGCGGCCCGGCGGCTGCTCGTCGCCGCCGTGGAGGCCTTTGCCGAGCGCGGGTACCACGCGACGACGACCCGGGACATCGCGGGCCGCGCGGGCATGAGCCCGGCCGCGCTGTACATCCACTACAAGACCAAGGAAGAGCTGCTCCACCGGATCAGCCGGATCGGCCACGACAAGGCGATCGACATTCTGCGGACCGCGGCGGAGCGTGACGGCAGCGCCGCCGAGCGGCTCGCGGACGCCGTGCGGTCCTTCGTACGGTGGCATGCCGCTCAGCACACCACTGCGCGCGTCGTGCAGTACGAACTCGACGCGCTCGGTCCCGAGGCGCGCGCGGAGATCGTGGCCCTGCGGCGCCGGACCGACGCCGCTGTGCGCGGCATCATCCAGGACGGCGTCGCGGCGGGCGAATTCGACGTGCCGGACGTGCCGGGCACCACGCTCGCCGTGCTCTCGCTCTGCATCGACGTGGCGCGCTGGTTCAACGTCAACGGCCCCAGGACCCCGGATGAGGTCGGCGCGCTCTACGCCGACCTCGTGCTGCGGATGGTGGGGGCGAAGCCGTAGCCGCTGCGGGTCTCGGATCCCCGGACGCCGCTGGGGCCCGGGTCAGGCGCGTGCCGGTCCGTAGCCGCTGCGGGTCTCGGATCCCCGGATGCCCCTGGGACCCGGTTCAGGCAGGTGCCGGTCCGCTGAGGACCGGCTCAGAAGTAGTAGCGCGACACCGACTCCGCCACGCACGCCGGCTTGTCGCCGCCCTCGCGCTCGATCGTCACCGCGGCCGTGACCTGGACGCCACCGCCCGCCTCGGCGACCTCCGTGAGGACGGCGGTGGCGCGCAGCCGTGAGCCCACCGGGACGGGCGCGGGGAAACGGACCTTGTTGGTGCCGTAGTTGACGCCCATCTTCAAGCCGTCGACGCGCATCACCTGCGGTACCAGCACGGGGAGCAGTGAGAGCGTCAGGTAGCCGTGCGCGATGGTCGTGCCGAAGGGACCCGCGGCGGCCTTCTCGGGGTCCACGTGGATCCACTGGTGGTCACCGGTGGCGTCCGCGAACAGATCGATCCGCTTCTGGTCGATCTCCAGCCAGTCGCTGTGGCCCAACTGCACGCCCACCGCGGCCTTCAGCTCGTCGGCGGACTCGAAGATCCTCGGCTCTGCCATGTCCCTGGCCTCCTGTGGCTCAATGTCTAAGCGACTGCTTAGCATGGTCGGGTGCGGGTCGGATGTCAACGGACTCCGCGTGTGGCGAGGTGGGTAGGGTTGGAGGGGTGCCCCAGATCCCTGAGAAGATCCACGAGCTGACCGTCGGCCAGCTCTCGGCGCGCAGTGGCGCCGCCGTCTCCGCCCTGCACTTCTACGAGTCCAAGGGCCTCATCAACAGCCGCCGCACCACCGGCAACCAACGCCGCTATCACCGGGACGCGCTACGCCGCGTCGCCTTCGTGCGCGCCGCGCAACGCGTCGGCATCCCGCTCGCCACCATCCGCGAGGCGCTCGCCGAACTCCCCGAGGAGCGCACCCCGACCCGGGAGGACTGGGCCCGCCTTTCGGAGGCCTGGCGCTCCGAACTCGAGGAGCGCATCAACCAGTTGGGCCGTCTGCGGGACCACCTGACGGACTGCATCGGCTGTGGCTGTCTGTCCCTGGAGACCTGCGTGCTCTCCAACCCTGACGACGTCTTCGGTGAGCGCCTGACAGGCTCGCGCCTCATGGCGGAACGCGCCCGTCCGGCCGAGGGACGGGACAAGCGGGCCCACGCCCCGCGGAAGGAACCCGGGGACTCCTGCTGAACTTGCTGAGCGTGCTGAGCCGCACCCGAATCCTGTACGCCGGAGAAGCGGCTCCCGGCTCTACGAGGTACGCCGATCCCGCCCGGACTGGTACTGGACGAGTCCCGCCGCCACCAACTGGCCGTTGGACAGGGCTCGTTCACCGTCCGGCAGCAGCAAGGTGTCCTCCAGCCCGATCCGGGTGGCGAGGCCCAGCCTCCCCGCGAGCCGCAGCACCGGCCAGGTGCCGCCCTCCATGCCGTGCAGCAGGACAGGGCGGCCGTGGGCGGCGCCCAGGTCGAAGAGCAGGGCGTGGGCCGACTCCTCCGCAGTGTCGGCGGCGGTGTCCAGCACCTCGGCCAGTACGCGCAACACCCGTGGCCCCAGCGGCGACGCCACGAAGCGCGCGGCGGCGTCCGTGTCGGACCAGATGCCCGCCTCCACGCCGATCCCGCGGTCGAGGAGCGCCGACGCGACCTCCTCGGCGCCCGGCTCATGCCAGTTGACCGAGGCGTGGTCGGGCAGCACCGTCCAGGAACGCACGCGCTCCACGCGGGCCACCGGGTCCGGCTCGGCCCAGGCGCCGGTGGTCACGCCGACCGGTACGTCCACCCGTGCCCGTATCGCTTCGAGCGTCGGTGCAAGGGCCCTGGGTGACAACGTGTCGTGCCCGCAGGGAGACTTCGGATGGACATGGATGTCCGATGCCCCGGCCGCGACATCCTCCGCCGCGGACGCGGCCATCGAGCCGGGCGACAGTGGCACGACGGCACCGTCACCCGCGCCCCTGGCTCCGTTCACACACACCTGCACCATGCCTCGATACTGCCGGCCGACACTGACAACCGGGTTCGTACGCTGCCCCTGCAGGGGCACGCCATCATGCAGTTGCGCGCCGCCCCGCCGCGGATACCTCGCGGCGGGTTACTCACCCGCGGACCCCGCGCCGGGCAAGCTCACCTGAAGCCACCCGCGCCGGACACCGCATCGCGGACACCACACCGGGCGCCTCACCCGCAGTAGCCGCACCCGGTGCCGCACTCACGTGCCCGGTCGCGCACTTACGCCGATATGAGAAGCCGCGGCCCGCGCCTGGCCTCCGCCAGCGCCTCCGGGGTGAGAACAGGCCGCGGCACCACGATTCCGCAGCGCGTGCAGACAGGGCCGGACGAGGGTTCGTGGGCCAGGTCGAACTTCCAGTCGAGGCGCTCGCCCGCGCACACCGGGCACATCGCACCCGGCTCGCGCTCCAACGCGGCGATCAGCCGGCGCAGCACCTCGGCCAGCGGTTCGTGAGGGTGGATCCGCGGGTTGTCGCACCATGCGACCCCGAAGCCGCCCCAGGTCATCCGGTGCCAGTCATCGATGGTGCCCGGCCTGCGCAACCCGTCGTGCTTCTCCTTCTTGCGCCGCTCCGCGAACCCGACCTCATAGGCGAGCCAGACCGAACGGGCTTCCTCCAGCTCGTCCAGTGCGGCCACGAGCCGCGCCGGATCGGGGGAGCGGTCCTCGGGACCGAACCCGGCCCTCGAGGACAGATGGTCCCAGGTCGCCCGATGTCCGTAAGGGGCGAACCTTTCAAGGCACTTGCGCAGTGAGTAGCGCCGCAGTGCCAGATCACTCCTCGGATCTCGCACCTGTCTCGCCAGACTCCGGAAACCGGCCATCGTCCTGCACCTCCGTCACACCTGCACCTGTACTTCGGTCACTTCGGCGTCGTCGCACGGACTTCGCCGAATAGACGTATCGACAAGCGATTCGGCTCCATCGGATTTCCGATGACCTTCAAGAAGTCATCTGCCGAACCCCTCATGGCCTACCTCCGAACGCTGTGAGCTGCCTGTTGTCCGCCCGTCAGTTGCGCGGCGGGCACAGCGCCGGAGGGCGGGCGCTCCCTGGGGAGTACCCGATCCCTGAAAGTGACGCATGTTCATCTTCAAACACGGGGATACCGGCGGTAACGTCCGGCCCACCCCCCTTCGCGAGGAGCTGCCATGACCCGGCGCACCCCACGCACCATCCTGGACAGACTGAGAACTCCCCGCCGATTGCCCAAGTTCCTGAAGGCAGCATCCGTATGCCTTCTCATTGCCGGCCTTTTGTCTCCCCTTACCCAAGCGTCCGCCGCGGGCACGCCGATCACGGCGGCCGCCGCGAACGACTACTGCGGCAGTCAGTGCTCCGACATCCTGCCGCCCGGTGAGAACGGCAACGCCACCCTCGCAGAGGTCCTGCTCAACCAGGTCCTCGGCATCCAGCCGGCCCACGCGGAGGACCAGCTCGGCCCCTACGCGAACCTGGCCTCGGGCTACTCCGCACTCACCGATGCCAAGATCAACGACTTCTTCAACGACGCCTCGTTCGGTGTCCCCGCCGACCAGGTCGAATCGACCCTCAACCCCGCCGGGCGCACCGACGTCACGATCGTCCGTGACAGGAAGACCGGTGTCCCGCACATCACCGGCACCACCCGCTACGGCACCGAGTTCGGCGCCGGGTACGCCGCAGCCCAGGACCGGCTGTGGCTGATGGACGTCTTCCGGCACGTCGGACGCGGCACGCTGACCCCCTTCGCGGGCGGTGACCCCTCCAACCAGGCACTTGAGCAGCAGTTCTGGCGCACCGCGCCCTACACCGAGGCCGAACTGCAGGCCCAGATCGACAGCGTCACCACCAACAACGGCGCCCGTGGCCAGCAGGCGCTCGCCGACGTCACCGCCTACCTCGCCGGCGTCAACGCCTACATAGACGCCTCCGACAGCGGCCGCTACTTCCCCGGCGAGTACGTCCTGACCGGCCACAAGGACTCCATCACCAACGCCGGAACCATCGACCACTTCAAGCTCACCGACCTGGTCGCGCTGGCCTCCGTCATCGGTTCCCTCTTCGGCTCGGGAGGCGGCGGCGAGGTCAACAACGCCATCTCGCTGCTCGCCGCCCAGTCCCAGTACGGCGTGGTGGAGGGCACCAAGGTCTGGGAGTCCTTCCGTGAGCGCAACGACCCCGAGGCCGCCCTCACCCTCCACGACGGCCAGAGCTTCCCGTACGCGGCCAAGCCCGCTGTCGCGCAGGGTCAGGCGCTGCCGGACGCCGGCACCCTGACCGAGGAGCAACTGGTCTTCGACCGCACCGGCAGCGCGGCCACCGCGACCGCCGAGAGCACGTCCGCCACGGCAGCGGCCGCCGCCCTCTCTTCCGCCAAGAAGGGCATGTCCAACGCGCTTGTGGTGAGCGGCGACCACACCGCGAGCGGCCACCCGATCGCCGTCTTCGGCCCCCAGACCGGCTACTTCGCGCCCCAGCTCCTGATGCTCCAGGAGATCCAGGGCCCGGGCCTCAGCGCCCGCGGCGCCTCGTTCGCGGGACTGAGCTTCTACGTCGAACTCGGCCGCGGCCAGGACTACTCCTGGAGCGCCACGACGTCCGGCCAGGACATCATCGACACGTACGCCGTCGAGCTGTGCCAGGACGACTACCACTACCTCTACCACGGCACCTGCACGGCCATGGACAAGGTCGAGCACACCAACGCCTGGGTGCCGACCACGGCCGACCCCACGGCCGCGGGCTCTTACCGCATGCAGGTCTACCGCACCAAGTACGGCCCGGTGACGCATCGCGCCACGGTCGGCGGCAAGGAGGTCGCGTACACCACCCTGCGTTCCTCCTACATGCACGAGGCCGACTCGATCATCGGCTTCCAGATGTTCAACGACCCGGACTACGTCAAGAGCCCGGAGACCTTCCAGGCGGCGGCGCAGCACATCAACTTCACCTTCAACTGGTTCTACGCGGACTCGACCCACACCGCGTACTACAACAGTGGCAACAACCCGGTGCGCGCCACCGGCGTCGACGCCGAGTTCCCGGTGTGGGCGCAGGCCGCGTACGAGTGGCAGGGCTGGGACGGGGCGACGAACACCGCCACCTACACCCCGGCGTCCGCGCACCCCAACGACATCGACCAGGACTACTACATCTCCTGGAACAACAAGGTGGCCGAGGACTACGCGACCGCCCCCTGGGGCAACGGCTCCGTCCATCGCGGCAACCTCATCGACGACCGCGTGAAGCGACTCGTGGCCGCGGGAGGCGTGACCAGATCCGCGCTGGTGAAGGCCATGGCGGACGCCGCGCTCGCCGATCTGCGGGCGGAGGACGTGCTTCCGGACCTGCTGAAGGTCATCAACAGTCAGCCGGTCACCGACACGGCGGCCGCAGCGGCGGTGAGCACACTGTCCGCCTGGGTGACGGCGGGGTCGAAACGCGCGGAGACCTCGTTCAATTCGAAGACCTACGCCAACGCCGACGCCATCCGCATCCTGGACGCGTGGTGGCCGCTGCTGGTGCAGGCTGAGTTCGAACCGGGACTCGGCACCGGCCTGTACACGGCCATCACCAACAACCTCCCCATCGACGAGCCGCCTTCGGCCGGACACGGCCCGACCGGCTCGCACGCGGGAAGCGCCTTCCAGTACGGATGGTGGAGCTATGTCGACAAGGACATCCGGGCGGTGCTCGGTGAGACCGTGCAGGGCCCGCTGGCGAAGAAGTACTGCGGCGGCGGCACCCTCAGCGGCTGCCGGGACATCCTGATCAGCACCCTCAAGACGGCGGCCGGCAAGACCGCGGCTCAGGTCTACCCCGGCGACGCCAGTTGCGCCGCGGGCAACCAGTGGTGTGCCGACTCGGTCATCCACCGTCCGCTCGGCGGCATCAAGCACTACAGCATCAGCTGGCAGAACCGTCCGACCTACCAGCAGGTGGTGGAGTACACGTCGCACCGATGACGGTGCTGTAGCACTGCACTACCGGTCCGGTACCGGTACCGGTACCGGTACCGGTACCTACGGTTGTTGGCCAACGAGCGTTTCCCCCACGCTCGTTGGCCAACGGCCGTTTGCGGGCGATCGTTCGCCACCGATCGTTCGCCACCGATCGTTTGCCAACAAGAGTTTGCCAACAAGAGTTTGCAAACGGCCGTTGCCGGCCGGTAGACCGCAATGGCGAACCGGCAGGCGTTTCACACCTCACCGATACACCAGGTACTCCTCGCGCACGCGCCGGAACGCCGCCAGTTCGTCCTGCCAGGCCGCCACGACCTCGTCGACCGTCGCCCCCGCGTCGATCATCGTGCGGACGCCGGTGGACCCGGTCAGCTTGTCGATCCAGTGGTCGGCACGCCAAGTGAAGCCGCTCCAGACCTCCTTCGCGGTCACCAGAAGCGCGATCCCGGTGCGCACGGGGTCGTACGCGGCCCGGTCGTGCACGTGGATCTGTACTCCGCCGATGGTCCTGCCCTGGAACTTGGAGAAGGTCGGGGCGAAGTACGCCTCCCTGAAGTGCACGCCGGGCAGCCCGAGTTGCCCCACCGCCTCCGCCCAGCTCCGGTCGATACCCTCCGCGCCGAGCAGCTCGAACGGACGGGTCGTGCCGCGCCCCTCCGACAGGTTCGTCCCCTCGAAGAGACAGGTCCCCGAGTACACCAGCGCAGTGTCGGCCGTCGGCATGTTCGGGCTCGGCGGCACCCAGGGGAGACCGGAGGCGTCGTAGAACTCCGAGCGCCGCCAACCCGACATCAGTACGGTCTCCAGCGGCACCGGCGTCGCCAGGAACTCCCCGTTGAACAGCCGCGCCAGTTCCGCGACCGTCATTCCGTGTGCCTGCGCGATCGGCTCCCGTCCGACGAAGGTCGCGAACTCCTTGTGCAGCACGGGACCTTGGGCCGCCCGGCCGGTCACCGGGTTCGGCCGGTCGAGCACCACGAAGCGTTTGCCCGCCAGTCGGGCCGCGGCCATGCAGTCGTACAGGGTCCAGATGTACGTGTAGAAGCGCGCGCCCACGTCCTGGATGTCGAAGACGACGGTGTCCACGCCGGACGCGGTGAAGATGTCGGCGAGCGGCTGACCGCTCTTGAGATACGTGTCGTAGACGGGAAGTCCGGTCGCCGGGTCGTCGTAGCGGCCCTCCGAGCCGCCCGCCTGCGCCGTACCGCGGAAGCCGTGCTCGGGACCGAAGACGGCGATCAGGTTCACGCGGTCGTCGGCGTGCATGACGTCGACGATGTGGCGCACGTCCCGGGTGATGCCGGTGGGGTTGGTGACGACGCCGACGCGCTGTCCGTCGAGGGGGGCGTAACCGCCCGCGGCCAGGCGTTCGAAGCCGGTACGCAGCTGTCTCCCCGCGGCCGCGGCTGCGGGGGTCGCGGGCAGGCCCACCGCGCCCGTGGTGGCGGCGAGCAGGGTTCGTCGGGACAGGCGCATGGGGGGACCTCCGTGATCGCGGAAGGTTGGCACAGGCACGCTATGGGCTTCCGCCGGAAGTTCGTAGCCCGCGGGCAGCTCCTGGCCTGTCGCGCCACGCCGCGAGCCCGCAAATGTCACATCCCGCGCCCCTCGAACCGCCTTCCCTGTTTACATACCGACTGGTTAGTCTGGCCGGAGACAGAGCCGAATCACGTCGCCTCGAAGGAGACCGATGGTGGAAGCCGTGCAGGATGCCGGAGTGATCGTCACCGGAGCGGGGGGCGGTATCGGAGCCGCGCTGGCCCGCCGCTTCGCCGCCGAGGGGGCCAGGGTCGTCGTCAACGATCTGGACGCCGTCAAGGCGAAGACAGTGGCCGACGAGATCGGCGGCATCGCGGTCCCGGGCGACGCCTCCACGATCATGGCGGAGGCCAGGGACGCCCTCGGCGGCACGGTCGACGTGTACTGCGCCAACGCGGGCGTCGGGTCGGGCGGGACGGAGGCGGCCCCCGAGCAGGTCTGGGCGCTCGCCTGGGACGTCAATGTCATGGCCCACGTACGCGCGGCCCACGAGCTGCTCCCCGCCTGGCTGGAGCGTGGCAGCGGCCGTTTCGTCTCCACGGTCTCGGCGGCCGGACTGCTGACCATGATCGGCGCCGCGCCGTACGCCGTCACCAAGCACGGTGCGTACGCCTTCGCCGAGTGGCTGTCCCTGACGTACCGGCACCGCGGCCTGAAGGTCCACGCGATCTGTCCGCAGGGCGTGCGCACGGACATGCTCGCCGCCACCGGCAGCGCGGGCGACCTGGTCCTCCAGCCCACCGCCATCGAGCCCGAGGCCGTCGCTGACGCCCTCTTCGCCGGGATGCGGGAGGACCGCTTCCTGATCCTGCCGCACCCCGAGGTGGCCGAGTACTACCAGGTGAGGGCCGCGAACCCCGACCGCTGGCTGACCAACATGAACCACATCCAGCAGAAGTGGGAGGCCGGTCAGTGACCGAAGGCCGGTTCTACGTGCTCGACCACGAGTAGGGGCGACCGGCCGCACACATATTCGCGGCGGGAGGAGATGCTGCCCGTTCTGCCGAAGGTGGCGAGTGGCAAGATCCTGCATCGGGAGCTGCGTTCCCGATCGCACAAGAGTCAGATCGCGCAAGACTCAGATCGCGCAAGAGTCAGTAGGACAGCCAGAGAACCAAGGAAGGCAGGTGGCGGCAGTGCCCAGGACGACGGAGGGTGACAGTACGCCCGTGCCGCAGCGGCTCCTGGCCGCCGCCACCCGGCTCTTCGCCGAGCAGGGCTATGACCGGACCTCCGTGCAGGAGATCGTCGAGGCGGCGGGCGTCACCAAGGGGGCGCTTTACCACTACTTCGGCTCCAAGGACGACCTCCTGCACGAGGTCTACGCGCGCGTGCTGCGCATCCAGCAGGAGCGACTGGACGCCTTCGCGGGCGCCGACGCACCCGTCGAGGAACGGCTGCGGGGCGCCGCGGCCGACGTGGTCGTCACGACCATCGACAACCTCGACGACGCGTCGATCTTCTTCCGCTCCATGCACCACCTCAGCCCGGAGAAGCACAAGCAGGTACGCGCCGAGCGCCGCCGGTACCACGAGCGCTTCCGCGCGCTCGTCGAGGAGGGCCAGGAGAAGGGCGTCTTCTCCACGGCCACCCCCGCCGACCTGGTCGTCGACTACCACTTCGGCTCCGTGCACCACCTGTCGACGTGGTACCGCCCCGACGGCCCGCTCACCCCGCAGCAGGTCGCCGACCAGTTGGCCGACCTGCTGCTGCGCGCGCTGCGGCCCTGAGGCCGATATCCGCGGGTCAGGGATCCACGGCCGGCCCGAGTCCCGCGGGCCAGGGGGACAGGGCCGGTGAAGACGTACACCCTCACCGGCCCTCGCGGCACGCACCTTCACCGGCCCAGGCGCTGCACCCGCACCCCGCACTGGCCCCGACGCCGGCCCGCGTCTCACTGGTGCCTCTTGATCTCCTGCCGCGCCAGCGACCGCTGATGCACCTCGTCGGGACCGTCGGCGAGCTGCAACGTCCGTGCGGTCGCCCACAGTTCGGCCAGCGGGAAGTCCTGGCTCACGCCGCCCGCGCCGTGCAGCTGGACCGCCTTGTCGAGAATGTCGACGACCGTACGGGGAGTGGCGATCTTGATGGCCTGGATTTCGGTGTGGGCGCCCTTGTTGCCGACCGCGTCCATCATCCAGGCGGTCTTGAGGACCAGCAGGCGCAGTTGCTCGACGGCCACACGGGCGTCGGCGATCCAGTTCTGGACCACGCCCTGGTGTGCCAGCGGCTTACCGAAGGCGGTACGGGACACGGCTCGGCGGCACATCAGCTCGATCGCCCGCTCGGCCATCCCGATCAGCCGCATGCAGTGGTGGATCCGGCCGGGGCCGAGGCGTGCCTGGGCGATGGCGAAGCCGCTACCCTCCTCGCCCACCAAGTTGCCCACGGGAACCCGGACTTGATGGAAGGAGACCTCCGCGTGCCCGCCGTGGGAGTGGTCCTCGTAGCCGTACACCTGCATGGCGCGCCGGACTTCGACACCGGGAGTGTCGCGCGGCACGAGCACCATGGACTGCTGACGGCGGAGGTCGGACCCCTCCGGGTCCGTCTTGCCCATCACGATGAAGATCTTGCAGTCCGGGTTCATCGCGCCGGAGATGTACCACTTGCGGCCCGTGATGACGTACTCGTCGGAGCCGTCGGAGGACCGCTCGATGCGTGTGGTGATGTTCGTGGCGTCGGAGGAGGCCACCTCGGGCTCGGTCATCGCGAACGCCGAGCGGATCTCACCGGTGAGCAGCGGCTCCAGCCACTGCTTTTTCTGCTGCTCGTCGCCGAACTGTGCGAGTACCTCCATGTTGCCCGTGTCGGGCGCGGCGCAGTTCAGCGCGGTGGGCGCCAAGTGCGGGCTGCGGCCGGTGATTTCGGCGAGCGGCGCGTACTGGAGGTTGGTGAGCCCGGCGCCGTACCGGGAGTCCGGCAGGAAGAGGTTCCACAGCCCCTGGCTGCGTGCCTCGGCCTTCAACTCCTCGACCACGGCCGGGGTGTCCCACGGCGACGCCAGTCGAGCGCGCTGCTCCTCAGCGACGCTCTCCGCCGGATAGACGTACTCGTCCATGAAGACGAGCAGCTGATGGCGCAGCTCCTCGGTGCGCGCGTCGAATGCGAAGTCCATGGCGGATCAGCCTTCCTGAAGGGTGGTCAGGCCGTGCTCGATGAAGACCGGGGTCAGCGCGCCCAGGCGGTCGAATCCCGCGCCGACCGTCTGGCCCTGCGTGTAGCGGTAGTGGATGCCCTCCAGGATGACGGCGAGCTTGAACCACGCGAAAGCCGTGTACCAGGAAATGGCGGACACGTCGCGCCCCGAGCGCGCGGCGTACCGCTCGACGATTTCGGCCGGATGCGGGTGCCCGGCGGCTGAAGCCGTCGTGCTGATGGGGGAGTCGAGCGTTTTGAGAGGGATGCTGTACATGACCAGCAGCCCCAGATCCGTCAGTGGATCGCCGAGGGTGGACATCTCCCAGTCCAGGATCGCGTTGATCCGGTCGTCGGTGTCGATCAGCACGTTGTCGAGCCGGTAGTCGCCGTGCACGACGGTCGGCGCCGGGGAGTCGGGGAGCGCGCGCCCCAGAGTTGCGTGGAGTTCGTCGATCCCGGGGAGCTCGCGGCTCCTGGACGCCTCCAACTGCTTGCCCCAGCGGCGCAACTGGCGGTCGAGGAAGCCCTCCGGACGTCCGAAGTCGGTGAGTCCGACCTCGGCGGGATCCACCGCGTGCAGTTCGACCAGCGTGTCCACAAGACCGAGCACCGCGCCGCGGGTGCGCTCCGGACCGAGCGGGGCGAGCTGCTCCGCCGTGCGGTACGGCGTCCCCTCCACGAACTCCATGACGTAGAACGGCGATCCCAGCACCGACTCGTCCTCGCACAGCAGCACCGGGCGCGGCACCGGAACCGCCGTCGGGTACAGCGCGCTGATCACCCGGTGCTCACGCTTCATGTCGTGCGCGGTGGCCAGCACATGCCCGAGCGGAGGCCGCCGTACGACCCACTTCGCGCCGCCGTCCGTGACGGTGTACGTCAGGTTCGACCGTCCGCCTTCGATCAGCCGGCCGGTCAGCGGGCCTTTCACCAGCCCGGGCCGCTCGCGGTCGAGCAGGCCGCGCAGCCGGTCGAGGTCGAGACCTGGCGGATGGTCTGGGGACATCTTGGCTCCTACGCGCGGGGAAACAGGACATGACCATGATGCCGACCAGTCGGTATGTCGTCCAGCGCGGGAACGAAACGTGATCGGCATCTCCCTCCAGCCTCAGGGGGAACCAAGGTGCCCCACGGACGAGACCTCTCCGGCTCAGAACACCAGCTCCGCGGCGCAGACCTCCGGCTCAGAACACCAGCGCCGCGGCGCACACCGCAAGTGCCACGGTGCACAGCGTCGCGGCCGTCGCGTGCAGGGGTGTCAGTGCGGGCGGCCGGTGCGAGCCGGAGACCGCCGTGAGCACCCGGATCCGGCGGTGGGCGATGGCCAGGAAGCCCAGCCAGAGCACGCAGCACAGGGCGCAGACCACGACGCCGGTCACCGATCCGCCGCCGTGCAGGGTCGTCTTCGCGGCCAGCACGGTGGCCACCGTGCCCGACAGGGTCGTACGTCGCCACGCGAGGCGCGTGCGCTCCGGTTGCAGGCCCGGGTCGCGCTTTTCTTCCCCCTCCGGGGCGGGCGTGGTCATCCTGCCCTGCCGAGCAGTACGACGACGACCATGGCCACGGCGACGATCGCGACCACGATGCTCAGCACGGCCGGGAAGCGCGACACAGGCAGGTCTTCGCCTTTCCGCATCGCCATCTCACATCGCACCCAGTGGTTGACGGCCCGCAGTGAGCAGAGCACACCCGCCGCCAGCAGGGCCAGCGCGAGGCCGACGCGCCATCCCCGCCCCAGGTCCGGCAGGAACTGGTCCACCGCGAAGCCGCCGCCGATCAGTGCCAGCGCGGTGCGCAGCCACGCCAGGAAGGTCCGCTCGTTCGCCAGGGAGAAGCGGTAGTCGGGCGTGCTGCCTTCCGCTCCGACGGCCGGGGGCGCGAACCACAGCCGGACGTTCCGTACGATTTGGATCACGCCCTGGACCCTACCGGGAGCGTTGTCGGTGCGGCTCGCTACCGTTCGGCGCATGGACGTCCCCCTCTCACTGGCCCGGTACGCCGAGCCCGGCCACGGCATCGCCCCGGCCGAGGAACTGATCGGGCTGGCCGGATTCTGGCCCGCGTACTTCCTCCCGGTCTGGGACGAGTTCATGGAGGAGCCCGCCCTCTTCGGCGCCGACGAGGCGGACGTCGACGCCGCGACCGAGGCACTGTACAGCGCGCGCGAGGTCTGGCCGGCGTACCGCATTCCGCTTACCGGCGGGCACCTGCTGTGGATCGTCCACCGCAACTTCCCGGACGACCCCGGCACGGACTACCTGATCACGCACCCTGACTGGGACCGGGACGCGCCCATGACCTCGCTGGAGGGTCACTTCAGTGGCCCGGGGCTGTCCTGGCCCGAGCTGGTGGCGGTCGCCGACTCGGCCCCGGCACGGTCCGAGGGGGTGTGCGACCCCGCGATGCGGCTGCTCCTGCTGCTGCCCGCCTTCGGCGACGCGGACGTGCCGGTGGCCGGGGCGGTTTCCCGGATATCCGGCGCGCTCACCGCCGTGGGAGTCGCGGCGGGGGCGGCACCCCGCGTGGCCGAGCGGCTCCTCGACCATCCGTTCTGGGACGGCCCTACCTGGACGGTGCAGGGCGAGAGCCCGCTGAGCGGTGGCGCGGTGGGGCCGAGCCCCCTGAAGGTGTGCGACGGGCACTACAGCCCGCGCACCCTGCCCCTCGACCTGTGCGGCACCCCCGCCCACGCGCGGGCGCTGGCCGACGCGCTAGCGGGGAGCGGGTCCATAACGGGTGCCGGCACGGGCGTGCGTGCTGGTGCTGGTGTGGGGGCGTCGGAAGCCGGTCAGACCCCCGACGAGCGGTAGTCCTTGAGCCGCTCGTACGCCGCCAGGCCGTCCGGGACCCAGATCCAGTCGGCGAGGTGCCGTTCCACCTCGTCCTCGGGGAGGAACGCGTGCCAGGCGACCTCCTCGACCTGCGGGGCGACCGGCAGCTCGCAGCGCACCTCGTAGACGGAGGACCACCAGGTCTGGCCGGCACCGTTGTCGTAGAGGAACTTGAAAAGAGGCACGGGCCCGGGGAGCCCGGAGACGCCGAGTTCCTCCTCGGCCTCACGCAGGGCCGCCTCGTCGTACGTCTCGCCCGCGCCGACGACCCCGCCGACGAACATGTCGTACAGGGAGGGGAACACGAGCTTGGTGGATGTCCGGCGGTGGACGAAGATCCGGCCCTGGGCATCCCGGGCCTGGATGAACACGCACCGGTGGCGCAGGCCGAGCGCGTATGCCTCCCCGCGCGGGGACTGCCCGATGACCTGGTCGTTCTCGTCCACGATGTCGAGGATCTCGTCAGCGGCACTCATGTTCCCCATCCAAGCAGGGCCGAGCCACGTCGACAGGCCGGCCCGAGGGGCTCGCTCCGAGCCGGAATGCGCCGTGAGTCCGGCCGCCTTCAGCGCGGAGGCTTCAATGCGGCTGAAGATCCAGCGTCGGCTTCGTCTCGGACGTCCCGCGCGGCATCGCCGGATGCAACCCGAGCAGCACGATCCCCACCACGACGGCCGCGAGACCCGCGGCCTGCCAGGCGAGTGCCCCGGCATCCGTGCGTAGCTGGTCCCCCAGGAACCCGACCCCACACACGATCCCGGCCAGCGGCTGGGCCGCGGTGAGGGCCGGCAGCGACATCCGCAGGGGCGCGGTCTCGAAGGCGCTCTGCACCAGCACGAGGCCCGTCACGCCGAGGACCAGAACGCCGTACGGCTGCCAGCCGGTGACCAGCTCGGCCCAGCCGCCCTCGCCGAAGCGCTGGCCGCTGACCCGGGTGAGCGCGTCCTGGACGCCGTACAGCAGGCCCGCGGCCAGGGAGAGCAGCACGGGCATGGAGCTGAGCCGCGACCGCTTCGCGTAGGCGGTGAGCAGGAGCGCGAGGCCCACCATGATCCCGATGATCAGCCATTGCCGCAGGGGATCACTGACGGCGTCACCGCCCTCCGGCTGCCCGGCCACGATGAACGCGCTGACCCCGCCCGCGAGCAGCAGGAGCCCGGCCCAGCCCTGCCGGCCCAGCGGCTGCTTGGTCTGGTGGCGGGAGAGTGCGAGCGCGAAGAGCAGGTTCGTGGCGAGCAGGGGTTCCACCAGGGATAGCTCGCCCTTGCCCAGGGCGACCGCGCCGAGGACCATGCCGCACACCATGAGCCCGATGCCGCCCAGCCACCGGGGCACCCGGATGAGGTCGAGCAGCAGGCGGGGGGAGAGGAAGTCGCTCAGCGGGGCGTGCGAGGCGGCGTTCTGCTGGAGCACGAACCCGAAGCCCAGACAACAGGCCGCGCTCACAGAGAGGATCAGAACGAGAACCGACACGCTGTGTACCTCGATACATCGGGAGTCAGTGCGGGCCACGGGTGCGTATCGCGCCGACTGTAGTGCCACAGGCCGGGGCCTGCCCCGACAGTACCCGGATCCGGGCAGTTGACTCGGTCACTCTTCTTGCCGAAGGATCTGACCGATCAGTAACAACGAGTGGTCGAGCACCATGGGCGACCACCGCCTTCCGTACTTCCAATGTCTCATCAACCAGCGACGAAGCCGATCGGTTCGTGACGAACCTCATGAACAGGCTCATGACCAGCCTCATGGACAGGCTCATGACCAGGCTCATGGGCAACCTCGTGGGCACTCGTGCCGCCACCGATCCGGCCCGTCGGAATGCCGAGAGGACGGGCCCATGGCCTACGACGCAGATGTGATCGTGATCGGAGCGGGCCTCGCGGGGCTCGCCGCGACCGCGGAGCTCGTCGACGCAGGCCGCAAGGTGATCCTCCTCGACCAGGAGCCGGAGCAGTCGATCGGTGGCCAGGCGCACTGGTCCTTCGGCGGGCTCTTCTTCGTGAACTCGCCCGAGCAGCGCCGTCTGCGGATCAAGGACAGCCATGCGCTGGCCCTCCAGGACTGGATGGGAACGGCCGGTTTCGACCGCGCCGAGGACCACTGGCCGCGTCAGTGGGCCGAGGCGTACGTCGACTTCGCGGCCGGGGAGAAGCGTTCCTGGCTGCACGGGCAGGGCGTCCGTTTCTTCCCGGTGGTCGGCTGGGCCGAGCGCGGCGGCTACGACGCCAACGGGCACGGGAACTCGGTACCCCGCTTCCACATCACCTGGGGGACAGGACCCGGCCTGGTCGCACCCTTCGAGCGGCGCGTACGGGCCGGCGTCGCCCGTGGCCTCGTCCAGCTGAAGTTCCGCCACCGTGTCACCGGTCTGTCCCGCAGCGCGGGCGCCGTCGACACGGTCACCGGCGAGATCCTGGAGCCGTCCGGCATCGAGCGCGGCCAGGCGAGCAGCCGCACCGTCAGCGGCGCCTTCGAGTTCAAGGCCCAGGCGGTGATCGTCACCTCCGGCGGCATCGGCGGCAACCACGACCTCGTACGCGCCAACTGGCCGGAGCGGCTGGGCAGTCCGCCGGAGCGGATGGTCGCCGGGGTTCCCGCGCACGTCGACGGCAAGATGCTCGCCATCGCCGAGGAGACCGGCGCCCACTTCATCAACCGCGACCGCATGTGGCACTACACCGAGGGAATCCAGAACTGGAACCCGATCTGGGAGAACCACGGCATCCGCATCCTGCCCGGCCCCTCCTCGCTCTGGCTCGACGCCCGCGGCAAGCGGCTGCCGGTACCGCTCTTCCCCGGCTTCGACACCCTCGGCACCCTCGAACACATCATGAAGACCGGGTACGACTACACCTGGTTCGTGCTCGACCAGAAGATCATCGGCAAGGAGTTCGCGCTCTCGGGGTCGGAACAGAACCCCGACCTCACCGGCAAGTCCATCAGGGACGTCATCGGGCGGGCCCGCGCCGATGTGCCCGGTCCGGTCAAGGCGTTCATGGACCACGGCGTGGACTTCGTCGTCGAGAAGGACCTGGGCGCGCTCGTCCGCGGCATGAACGCGCTGACCAAGGAGCCGCTCATCGACGAGGCCGCGCTGCGCAACGAGATCGTCGCGCGCGACCGGGAGATCGCGAACCCCTTCACCAAGGACCTCCAGGTGATGTCGATCCGCGGTGCCCGCAACTACCTCGGCGACAAGCTGATCCGTACGGCGGCCCCGCACCGCATCCTCGACCCCAAGGCCGGCCCGCTGATCGCCGTCCGCCTCAACATCCTCACCCGCAAGTCCCTCGGCGGCCTGGAGACCGACCTCTCCTCGCGCGTACTGACGGAGGGCGGGGACCCGCTGGAGGGTGTGTACGCGGCGGGTGAGGCCGCCGGGTTCGGCGGCGGCGGAGTCCATGGCTACCGCTCCCTCGAAGGCACGTTCCTCGGCGGCTGCCTGTTCTCCGGGCGTACGGCGGGCCGGGCGGCGGCCAAGGCGGTGAGCTGACCTGCAGCCGGTTCACTTCCTCAACAGTGCGTAATAAGTGGTTACGGAATTCTGACGGGCACCCGCTTCCCCTGGCCCTTTGGGGGTCGCGGGTGCTCGAATCGATGGGTGAACCCTGAACATCCCGAAGCGCGGGAGCCGGAACGACCGCAGGCGCGGGAACCGGAACACCCCGAAGAGCGCGGCGTGCCGGTCGGCCGGCGGGTGTTCCTCGGCACGCTCGGACTCGGCGCGCTGGGCGTGCTCGCCGCACCCACGCTCCAGCGCGGCCTCGAATCCTTCCTCGCCGGCGCGTCCGACAAGGACCCCACCGGCCTGACGGGTCTCCTCCCCAACGGCGGCGGCTTCCGCTACTACTCGGTCGCCTCGTCCGTCCCGCACAAGGACGCCACCGACTACCGCCTCACCGTCGACGGCCTGGTCGACCACCCGGCCTCCTACACCCTCGCCGACCTGAAGGCCCTGCCCCAGACCCGGCTCGTGCACGACGTCCAGTGCGTCACCGGCTGGCGGGTACCGGGTACGCCCTTCGAGGGGGTCCGCCTCTCCGCCCTCCTGGACGCCGCCGGAGTGCGCTCCACGGCCGGGGCGATCCGCTTCACCTGCTTCGACGGCATGTACACGGAGAGCCTCACCCTGGAACAGGCCCGGCGCTCCGACGTCCTGGTCGCCCACCGGATGCAGGACAAGGCCCTCGGCCACAGCCACGGCGGCCCGGTCCGCCTCTACGTCGCCCCCATGTACTTCTACAAGTCCGCCAAGTGGCTCTCCGGCATCACGGTCACCGAGGACGTCCGTCCGGGTTACTGGGAGGAACGTGGCTACGACGTGGACGCCTGGGTCGGCCGGTCGAACGGACGCGACGATGAACCCACGAGTTGACGACACCCCGGCCCTGTCCTCCCGCGTACGGCGCTTCAGCCGCGCGGAACGCTGGGTGCACCGGGTGACGGCCCTGCTCATGGGCGTGTGCGTGGTGACCGCGGCGTGCCTGTACGTGCCTCAGCTCGCCGAGCTGGTCGGCCGCCGCGAGCTGGTGGTCCGTGTCCACGAGTGGGCGGGCCTGGTGCTCCCGGTGCCGGTCCTGGCGGGCCTGGCCTCCCGCGCCTTCCGCGCGGACCTGGGCCGCCTCAACCGTTGGGGGCCGCAGGACCGCACGTGGCTCCGTGCGGTGCTACGCCGCGACGCCCGTCCTTCCTCCCGTCCCGCCGCCAAGTTCAACGCCGGTCAGAAGACCTATGCCGCGTGGATCGCGGGCGCGACCCTCGTCATGCTCGGCACGGGGCTGCTGATGTGGTTCACCCACCTCACCCCGCTGATGTGGCGCACCAGCGCGACCTTCGTCCACGACTGGCTCGCCCTCACGATCGGCATCGTCCTCGCCGGCCACATCGGCATGGCCCTCGCCGACCCGGAAGCCCGCCGCGGCCTCCGCACCGGCTCCGTCAGCCGCGAGTGGGCAGAACGGGAACACCGCCTTTGGCGGCCCTGACGCCGGCCCGTGACGCGCTGAATGCCGGCCGCGTGACCCGCTAAATCACGAGTGACAGCAGCAGGACCAGCCCGCCCGCCACCACCGAGATGATCGTCTCCATGACCGACCAGGTCTTGATGGTCTGTCCGACGCTCAGCCCGAAGTACTCCTTGACCAGCCAGAATCCCGCGTCGTTGACATGGCTGAAGAAGAGCGAACCCGCGCCGATCGCCAGCACCAGGAGGGAGACGTGCGCGGTGGACATGTCGGCCGCCAGGGGCGCGACGAGACCGGCCGCCGAGATGGTGGCGACGGTCGCCGAACCCGTCGCGAGCCGGATCGCCACCGCGATCAGCCAGGCCAGCAGCAGCGCGGGGATCGACCAGTCCTTGGAGATGTCCAGGATCATCTGGCCGACGCCGGAGTCGATCAGCGTCTGCTTGAAGCCGCCGCCCGCGCCGACGATCAGCAGGATGCCCGCGATCGGGGCGAGCGACTTCTCGACGGTCGTCGACAGCCGGTCCTTGGTGAAACCGGCGGCCCGGCCCAGCGTGAACATGCCGACGAGCACGGCCGCGAGCAGCGCGATCAGCGGCGAGCCGATGACGTCGAAGACCCGCTGCACCATGTGCGTGGGGTCGTCGACGACGATGTCCACCAGCGCCTTGGCCAGCATCAGCACGACCGGAAGCAGCACGGTGGCGATGGTGGCGCCGAAGCCGGGGCGCTTCTCCAGGTCCTCGGAGGCGCGAGCGGGGATCATCCTGTCGGGCGCCGGGACGTCCACCCAGCGGGCGGCGTACTTCGAGAAGACCGGACCCGCGATGATCACCGTGGGGATGGCGACCAGGATGCCGAGAGCCAGTGTGAGACCGAGGTTGGCCCCCACCGCGTCGATCGCGACCAGCGGGCCGGGGTGCGGCGGGATCAGGCCGTGCATCACGGACAGGCCCGCCAGTGCCGGGATGCCGATGCGCATCAGCGAGTAGTTGCCGCGCTTGGCGACCATCAGCACGACGGGGATCAGCAGCACGATGCCGACCTCGAAGAACAGCGGCAGGCCGATCACCGAGGCGATCAGGACCATCGCCCACGGCATCGCACGCCCGCCGGCCTTGGCGAGGATCGTGTCGACGATCTGGTCGGCGCCTCCGGAGTCGGCGAGCAACTTGCCGAGGATCGCGCCAAGGGCGATCAGGACGCCCACGCCGGCGACGGTGGAGCCGAGTCCGGTCGTGAAGCTGACGATGACCTTGTCGAGCGGCGCCCCGGCGAACGCGCCGAGCGCGAGCGAGCCGACGGTCAGGGCCAGGAAGGCGTGCAGCTTGAACTTGGTGATGAGCAGGACGATGACGGCGATGCCCGCCAGTACGGCGATGCCCAGCTGAGCATGGCCCGCCGAGGTGATCGGCTCGACGGCGTCCGCTGCCAGCGACTCGACGCTGAGTCTGGTCACGGTGGTTCCCTTACATGAGTACGTGAGCAAGGTAGAAAAAAAGGGGGGTCAGAGGGAGGGCTGAGGCAGGTCGCGGAGTGCGGCCACGGCCCGCTCCGTGATCTCCCCGGGGTCACCGGACACATCCACGGCGACGCCCACCTCGTCCGCCTCGAGCGGCTGGAGGGTGGCGAGTTGGGAGTCGAGGAGCGCCGCCGGCATGAAGTGGCCCTGGCGCTGCGACATCCGGCCCTCGATGAGCGCGCGGTCTCCGGTGAGGTGCACGAACACGACCCCGGGGGCGGCCGCCCGCAGCCGGTCCCGGTAGCCGCGCTTCAGTGCCGAGCTGCTGACCACCCCGCCGAGCCCCGCCCGCTCGTGCGCCCAGCGCCCGATGGCGTCCAACCACGGCCACCGGTCCGCGTCGGTCAGAGGTGTCCCGGCCGTCATCTTGGCGATGTTGGCCGGGGGGTGGAAGTCGTCGCCCTCGGCGTACGGAACGCCGAGCCGGGCCGCAAGCAGGGGACCGATGGTGGTCTTCCCGGTGCCTGCCACGCCCATGATCACGACGACATGGGGGGTACGCGTCAGCTCCATCGTGCTCTCGCTGTCCTCATCGTCTTGGCCGATACCTGAGACACCCGAACTGAGACCTCCGAACCGAGACATCCGAGCCCGGGACATCCGATGCCGACGACACTGAAACCCATTAGGTAAGACAAATTCAAGAGTCTGTGACATATAAGTCTGACTTTTTGTTCCGAGCGTCGGACTCGTACGCTGGCCCCCATGAGCACACGGGGCCGGGGCCTGCACGAACACGTACTGGGGATCCTCGGGCCGGCGATCACCGCGGGCGAGTACCCGCCCGGCAGCGTTCTGCGCACGGACGAACTCGCGCAGCGCTTCGAGGTCTCGCGTTCCGTGATGCGCGAGGCGGTGCGCGTCCTGGAGTCCATGCACCTGGTCGAGTCCCGCCGCCGCGTCGGCGTGACGGTCCTCCCCAAGGTCGAGTGGAACGTGTACGACCCTCAGGTCATCCGCTGGCGGCTGGCCGACGCCGACCGTCCCCACCAGCTGCGTTCGCTCACCGTCCTGCGCTCCGCCGTCGAACCGATCGCCGCAGGCCTCGCCGCCAGGCACGCCACCGCCGCGCAGTGCGCCGAGCTCACCGAATGCACCCTGGGCATGGTCGCCAACTCACGCGGCCATCAGCTGGAGGGCTATCTCGTCCACGACATCGCCTTCCACCGGGTGATCCTCAACGCCTCGGGCAACGAGATGTTCGCCCGGCTCGGCGATGTAGTCGCCGAGGTCCTGGCGGGCCGCACTCACCACGAGGTCATGTTCGAGGACCCCGACCCCGCGGCCGTCACCCTGCACGTCCAGGTCGCGGAGGCCGTCCGGGAGGGCGACGCCGCCCGCGCCGAGGCGCTCACCCGCGAGATCACGGCGGGTGCGCTCCAGGAGCTGGACGTACTGGCGCCGTAACGGCTACTCGATGAAGTCGCCGTCCACGTACACCCACGCGCCCTCGAACCGCTCGAAGCGGCTGCGCTCATGCAGCGAGCCGCCTCGGTAGGAGGCCCGAAAGGTCACGGTCCCCACCGAGTGGAACGCGGACCCATCGCCCGTCTCCAGGACCTCCAGACCGGTCCACCGCATCCCGGGATCGAAGTCGAGCGACGAGGGCCGGGTACGCGGATGCCAGGTCCGCAACAGGTACTGCTCGTCCCGCCGTACGAAGGCGGTGTACCGCGACCGCATCAGCGCCTCGGCGGTCGGCGCGGCCGCGGCCCCGGAGTGATAGCGCCCGCAGCACCGCTCGTACGCCTGGGGCAACCCGCACGGGCAGGAGCGACCGGTCGTGGCTGTCGTCATGGCTGCGAAACTCACCGCCTCTACGCCGAGTCGGCGTTGGTGGGCGGATACGTGGGCCGCGCCGGAAGCAGGGTCTGCGGTGACGGCAGCGGAGGGAGCGCCGTCTTGTACAGCCACGCCGCGAACAGGTCGTCCAGGGGTTCGGCCGCGAAGCGGGTGACATGCGCGGTGAAGACCGCCGTCGTGACGGCGCCGCCCCGGTGCTGGGTGGCCCAGCCGCGCAGCATCCGGAAGAAGGCGTCGTCGCCCATCGCGCAGCGCAGCGCGTGCAGGACCAGCCCGCCGCGCTCGTAGAGCCGGTCGTCGAACATCAGCTTGCGCCCCGGATCGGCCAGGCACAGATCCTGCGGCAGCGAGGACAGCTTCCGGTGCGCGGCGGCGGCGAGTTGATGTGCCCCGCGACCTCCGGAACGCTCCGACCACAGCCACTCCGCGTACTTCGCGAACCCCTCGTTCAGCCAGATGTGCCGCCAGTCCGCGATGGACACGCTGTTGCCGAACCACTGGTGCGCCAGCTCGTGCGCGACCAGCCGCTCCGAACCCCGCGCGCCGTCCACGTGGTTGGCGCCGAACAGCGACAACCCCTGTGCCTCGACGGGGACATCGAGCTCCTCCGCCGTCACCACCACCGCGTACTCGCCGAACGGATACGGCCCGAAGAGGGTTTCGAACAGCTCCATCATCGCGGGCTGCCGCGCGAAGTCCCGGGAGAACTCGGCGAGCAGGTCCGCGGGCAGATGACCGGTCTGCGGCACACCGCCGAGGCCGGGGTCGCCGAGCAGCACCGTCTGGTACTTCCCGATCGAGAGACCGACCAGATAACTCGACGTCGGCGCCGACTGCTCGTAGACCCAGGTGGTCGTCGAAGCCCTCGTCGTACGGGTCAGCAGCCGGCCTCCGGCCACCACGGAGTACGAGGACGGCGTGGTGACCGAGATCTGGTACGAGGCCTTGTCCGCCGGACGGTCGTTGCACGGGTACCAGGAGGGTGAGCCGACCGGCTGGCTCGCCACCAGCGCCCCGTCCTCCAGCTCCTCCCAACCGATGCCGCCCCAGGGGCTGTTCACCGGCTTGGGATTGCCGGCCCAGTGCACCTCGACGGTGAAGGCGACGCCGGCCCGGATCGGCTTCGGGGGCCGGACGCGCAGTCTGCCGCCGCGGTGTGTGTAGTGCGTCGCCTTGCCGTCGACCCGGACCCGGCCGATCCGGAAGTCGGCCAGGTTCAGCTGGAATTCGGTGAGCGGGGAGCGGCCCGCTATGGCGTTGAGCCGCGCGGTGCCGGAGAGCCGGTTCGGGCCAGGGCGGTAGTCCAGCGCGAGTTCGTACCGGTGCACCCGGTAGCGGGGATCACCGTTGGCCGGGAAGTACGGGTCCGGTGCCACTGTCTGCTGAACGCTCACTGCTGCGTCTGCTCCCTGCCCTGTGCTCGTACGACATGCCGGTACACCGCCCTTCGTATCCGATCCGGCCATCTCTTCTATGAACGCCATGACTCAATCGGGTTGCCCAGCCAGCGGGTGTCGTCGGGTACGGACTCCGCCGCCATCACCAGCGACGCGGGACCCAGTGTGGAACGGGCCCCCACAGTGCTGCCGGGCAGGACGATTCCGCCCGGGCCCAGGGTGGCGCCCTCACGGAGGACAACAGTATCCGTCCGCAAGATCCGGTCGTGGAAGAGGTGAGTCTGCAGGACGCAGCCTCGGTTCACGGTGGAGGCGTCGCCCAGTGTCACCAGATCCGTCTCGGGCAGCCAGTAGCTCTCCACCCAGGCGCCCTTGCCGATCCGGGCACCGAGCCCGCGCAGCCACGCCGTCATCAGCGGCGTACCCGGCACGGAACCGGCCAGCCACGGCACGGCCACCACCTCGACGAAGGTGTCCGCAAGCTCGTTGCGCCACACGAAGCTGCTCCACAGCGGGTGCTCTCCCGCCTTGTGCCGGCCCACGAGCACCCACTTCGCCACGATGGACAGCACGCACGCGAGCACACCCGCCGCGAGCAGCACCACCCCGGCGAGCGCCCAGGCCCAGTCCCCCAGCGCACTCAGCGCGGCCACGGTCAGCACGGCGAGGGCCGCCGAGCAGAACACCGGCACGATCCGGCACAGCTCCACCAGACCGCGTGCCCACAGCAGATGAGCGGGCGGGTCGTACGTACGGCTCTGATCGCCGCCCTGTGTGGCACGCGGCAGCTTCATCGGCGGCAGCCCCAGATAGGAGCTGCCCTTCTTCGCCTTCTTCGGCGTCGCCGACAGCACCCCGACCAGACCGCCGTCCGGCACACTGCGTCCCGGAGCGGTCATCCCGGAGTTGCCGAGGAACGCCCGGCGCCCGATCTCGGCCCGCCCGATCTTCACCCAGCCACCACCGAGCTCGTACGGCGCGGTGAGCGTGTCGTCGGCGAGGAACGCGCCCTCACCGACGGTGGTGAGACTCGGCAGCGCGAGCACGGTGGACACCTCGGCGCCCCGCCCGATCTTCATGCCGAGCAGCCGCAGCCACACCGGCGTGATCAGCCCGGCGTACAGCGGGAACAGCGTGTCGCGTGAGCGGTCCATCAGCTGCGTGACCGTCCAGGCCTGCCAGCCGACCCTGCTGTGCGTGGGATACGTGCCCGCGCGCAGCCCCAGACTGAGCAGCCGTACGGCGATCAGGAGCAGCAGCGCGTACGCGAGCCCGAAGGCGAGTGTCGCCGGCACCAGGGCCACCGCGGCGCCGCGCAGCGCCTCGCCGAGCCCGGCGTCCGCGCTCACGAACACATGGGCCACAAGGAGCGCGGCAAGGCCCGCGACCAGCGGCAGCGCGGACAGCGCGAAACCCGTCACGCCGTACATCACGCGCCAGTACGTGCCACGCGCAGGCCGCTCCTTGGGCCAGGCCCGCTTGGCCTTCCCGAGCTTGACGGCGGGCGCTCCGGCCCAGCGCTGCCCGGTCGTGACGTGCCCCGCCACGGCGGAACCGGGGGCCACCTCGGCCCGCTTGCCCACTCGCGCACCGGGGAAGAGCAGGCTGCGGGTGCCGACCACGGCGTGCGCGCCCACCTTGACCGGACCGATCTCCAGCCGGTCACCGTCCAGCCAGTACCCCGACAGGTCGACCTCGGACTCGATGGCAGCGCCCCGGCCCAGCTTGAGCATGCCGGTCACCGGCGGCAGCGAGTGCAGATCCACGTCGGGGCCGATTTTGGCGCCCAGGGCACGCGCGTACCGCTCCAGCCAGGACCCGGTCAGCGAGGTCGCGCCACTGAACTCGACCAGCCGCTCGGCCGTCCACAGCCGCAGATGCACACTCCCGCCGCGCGGATGACGGCCGGCCCGCACGCCCCGCAGCAGCAGCCGCGCACCGCCCGCTGCGATCGCGAGCCGCCCCGGCGGGCTGAAGAGGACGAGGGCCCCGGCGCCGACGAGCCACCACGACGCGGTCGGCGCCCACGGGTAGGGCCCGAACCAGTGAGTCACGTTCCCGAGCGCGGTCAGCGCCACCGTCCAGCGCAGTCCCATCAGGGTGAACAGTGGGATCAGCAGCAGGAGCTGGGCCGCCTTGGTCCGCAGCGGCACGGGCGCGATGACCCGCTCGGCGCTGTCGTCCTGTGAGGACTCCTCCAGGTGCCGGGCCAGCTTGCGCAGGGTGGGCTGCTGGTAGATGTCGAGGACGGCCGCGCTGGCGTAACGGGTGCGCAGTCGCGTGGTGAGCTGGGCGGCGGCCAGGCTGCCGCCGCCGATCGCGAAGAAGTCGTCGGACGCGGTGGCGACGGGGATGCCGAGCACCTCGCTCCACTGCTCGGCGAGCCAGGCCTCGGTGCCGTACAGCTGCTCCTTCGCGCCGCCGGTCTCCAGGTTCTCCAGCGGCCAGGGCAGCGCGTTGCGGTCGACCTTGCCCGACGTCCGGGTCGGCAGGTCGTCCACGGGCGCGAGCAACGGGACCAGGGCCGCGGGCAGTTCGGCGCGCAGCTTCTCGACGGCCGTGGCCTGGTCCCAGCCGTCCTGGGTGACGACATAGCCGACGAGCAGCTGGTTGCCGCTGCGCGCGGTCCGTACGGCGGCCGCGGCGCCCGCGACACCGGGCAGTGCCTGCAGAGCGGCGTCCACCTCGCCGAGCTCGATGCGCCGTCCGCCGAGCTTGATCTGCTCGTCGGCCCGGCCCAGGAAGATCAGCCCTTCGGGCTCCGCCTTGACCAGGTCACCACTGCGATAGGCGCGCTCCCAGCCGAGCGACTCCAGTGGCGCGTACTTCTCGGCGTCCTTCTCCGGGTCGAGGTAGCGAGCGAGTCCCACCCCGCCGATGACGAGCTGCCCGCTGCCGCCCATCGCGACGGGCTCCCCGGCCTCGTCGACGACGGCCAGTTCCCAGCCGTTCAGCGGCAGCCCGATCCGGATCGGTTCCTCGCCGGTCATCAGGGAGGCGCAGGCCACGACGGTCGCCTCGGTGGGGCCGTAGGTGTTCCACACCTCACGCCCCTCGGTCACCAGCCGCTGGACCAGCTCGGGCGGACAGGCCTCGCCGCCGAAGATGAGCAGCCGGACCTCGTTGAGCGCCTCCGGCTCCCAGAGCGAGGCCAGCGTCGGGACCGTCGAGACGACGGTGATCTCCTGCTCGACCAGCCAGGACCCCAGGTCCGCGCCGCTGCGCACCTGGGAACGCGGCACGGGCACCAGACAGGCCCCGTACCGCCAGGCCAGCCACATCTCCTCGCAGGAGGCGTCGAAGGCGACGGAGAGGCCTGCCATCACCCGGTCGCCGGGCCCGATCGGGTCCTCGGTGAGAAAGAGATCCGCCTCGGCGTCGACGAAGGCGGCGGCACTGCGGTGACTGACGGCGACGCCCTTGGGCCTGCCGGTGGAGCCGGAGGTGAAGATGATCCAGGCGTCGTGCTCGGTGCCGGGGCGCCCGGCGGGCGTCTCGCTCCTGCCGGTGACGGTCAGCTCGTGCCCGGCCCCCACGACCGCACGTACCTCTGCCTCGCCGAAGACCAGCTCGGCCCGCTCGTCCGGGTCCTCGGCGTCCACCGGTACATAGGCGGCACCGGCGGCCAGTACGGCGAGGATGGCGACGTACAGGTCGTTGGTTCCGGAAGGAACCCGGACGCCGACCCGGTCGCCCCGCCCGACACCCGCGTCCGCGAGTGCGCGCCGGAGGGTTTCCACCTCGGCGGCAAGCGCGCGGTAGGTGAGGGAGCGCACCCCGTCGTCCAGGGCGGGCTCGTCGGGGTACGCCCTGACAGAGGCGTCGAGAATGTCCACAAGGGTGCGCGGCGAGGCGGCGGAGGAGGCGGAGAAACGCGCCTGCTCACCGAACTCCGCGCGCACCTCCTCGTCGGACAGAGCGAGCGCAGGGCCTTGCTCTAGGGCTGCCATCGGGTCCTCACGTGGTGTGCCCGGAGCGTCCGGGGCGCTGGTGGGCCCGCAGGTACGCCTGGGGATATTCCGGTCCAGCTCCAAACAAGCAGGGAATTTTAGTACGACGCTAGCCGCGTACCTGCACGTCAGCCACGTGAGGAGGCCTTGGGAGGGCCCCGGAACCAATGATTCCGGGTTGCCGCCGGTGCCCTGACGTGGGGGTATGTCATCCTGACGAGATCTGCCCCACATCTTGCCGTAACACGTCGTACGGCAGTGGAATGGGCGTGGTTCCGCTCGGAGTTGGTGACGTCCACTCCGCCGCCCTTCGCACGTCAGCGGGGTTCGAGGGGCCCTCGGGGGAGTACGGTTGGGGGTACCGAGCGCATCCCGCACGCCGTCATCCGTCACAGCGTCGCCCTCGGGGAACGGCAAGGCCGGGGGACATCGCGCCCCGGCGGAAATGAGCCGCCCCATGACTGCTCGCTCGCACTGGCACGCTGAGTTCCGCGTGCCGTTCCCCGCCCTGAGCTAGCGGACTTCTGGTTCACACGGTGCGCGGTCCCACGAGACGCGCCTTCCGTCGGCCGAAACGCGCCGGCGATGACACGAACGACAACAACTCCATGACGAGGAACCCGCATGAGCCGCACGAGCCTGATGAGTCTGGGCGTACTCGCCTCGTCCCGCAAGGAGAACGAGTCCCGACTGCCGCTGCACCCGGGCCACCTCGGCCGGATCGCCTCGGACATACGCGAGAACATCTTTCTCGAACAGGGTTACGGCGAGCGGTTCGGCGTCGGTGACGACGCTCTGCGACCGCTCGTCGCGGGCCTGCGCACCCGAGAACAGCTCATCGCCGAGTGCGATGTGGTGGTGCTGCCCAAACCGACCCACGACGATGTCGCCGAGCTGCGCCAGGGCCAGGTGCTGTGGGGATGGCCGCACTGTGTGCAGGACGACAGGATGACCCAGCTCGCCATCGACCGGCAGCTCACCCTCATCGCCTGGGAGGCCATGAACCACTGGACCTCCACGGGCGCTTTCAGCGTCCATGTGTTCCACAAGAACAACGAACTCGCGGGCTACTGCTCGGTGCTGCACGCTCTGCAGCTCGGCGGGCTGACCGGCAGCTACGGGCGCCGCCTGCGTGCGGTGGTCATCAGCTTCGGCGCCACGGCGCGCGGAGCGGTCACGGGCCTGGGCGCCATGGGCGTCTCCGACGTCACGGTCCTCACCCAGCGCGCCGCGGCGGCGGTGGCCTCGCCGATGCCGTCGGTCGTGATGGGGCACTTCGAGGAGCAGGAGGACGATCCCTCACGGCTGCGGGCGATCACCGCGGCCGGTTCCGCGCCGCTGGCGGAGTACCTGGCCGGGTTCGACATCATCGTCAACTGTGTCCTGCAGGACACCGACGCCCCGCTGATGTTCGTCACCGACGAGGAACTCGCCCTGTTCCGGCCGGGCACCTTCTTCATCGACGTCGCCTGCGACGACGGCATGGGCTTCGAATGGGCCCGCCCGACCACCTTCGGCGAGCCCATGCCCATGGTGGGACAGGGCTGCCACTACTACGGGGTGGATCACAGCCCGTCCCACCTGTGGAACTCGGCCACCTGGGAGATCAGCGAGGCGCTCCTGCCGTACCTGCGCAAGGTCATGAGCGGCCCCGCGGCATGGGAGGCCGACACCACGGTCAGGAAGGCCATCGAGATCCGCGACGGAGTCGTCCGGAACCCGAAGATCCTCTCCTTCCAGCACCGGACGGCCGCCTACCCCCACGCCCGCGAGATCCCGGTCCCGGCTCCGGTGCCGGTCGCGGTGTCGGCCACGGCTCCGGCGCTTTCCAGCTGATGCCCGCGCGGAGTTGACGTACGACGACGAAACGCGAAGGGTGCCGACCAGAACTGGTCGGCACCCTTCGCGTGGAACAACTTGTGTCCGAGGGGGGACTTGAACCCCCACGCCCGATAAAGGGCACTAGCACCTCAAGCTAGCGCGTCTGCCATTCCGCCACCCGGACAAGGTGTCTGTCGCACGGGGCTGCCCCCGCGGCGACAGAGAAAACATTACCAGGCCTCCGAGGGTGTCCGATCACGCCCCGTTCCCGCGTGAACGGCGTGTGACGGGCCGGGTCCGGCCTTGGTCACGGCGGGGGGCGGAGAGAGGATGGAGGGGGACCACCAGCAGTGACAGTGGGAGGAAGCAGCGTGAGCGAGTCGAGCACGGCCAGGGGCGTCTCTGGCGAGGACGAGGTCGTGGACCTCTGTCGCGAGCTGATCCGGATCGACACCAGCAACTACGGGGACCACTCCGGGCCCGGTGAGCGCAAAGCCGCCGAGTACGTCGCCGAGAAGCTCGCCGAGGTGGGACTCGAACCGCAGATCTTCGAGTCGCACCAGGGGCGCGCCTCCACCGTCGCCCGGATCGAGGGCGAGGACCCGTCGCGCCCCGCGCTGCTCATCCACGGCCACACCGATGTCGTACCGGCCAATGCCCAGGACTGGACCCACCACCCCTTCTCCGGCGAGATCGCGGACGGCTGTGTGTGGGGCCGGGGCGCCGTCGACATGAAGGACATGGACGCCATGACGCTGGCGGTCGTACGGGACCGGCTGCGCAGCGGGCGCAAGCCGCCCCGCGACATCGTCCTGGCCTTCCTCGCGGACGAGGAGGCGGGCGGCACCTGGGGGGCGCGGCATCTGGTCGACAAGCACCCGGACCTCTTCGAGGGCGTCACGGAGGCGATCGGCGAGGTCGGCGGGTTCTCCTTCACGGTCAACGAGAACCTGCGGCTCTATCTCATCGAGACCGCCCAGAAGGGCATGCACTGGATGAAGCTGACCGTGGACGGCACCGCCGGGCACGGTTCGATGATCCATCGCGACAACGCCATCACCGAACTGTCCGAGGCCGTCGGGCGGCTCGGGCGGCACAGGTTCCCGGTCCGCGTGACCAAGACGCTGCGGCACTTCCTCGACGAACTCGGCGACGCGCTCGGCACCGAACTCGACCCGGAGAACATGGACGCGACGCTCGCCAAGCTCGGCGGCATCGCCAAGCTCATCGGCGCCTCTCTGCAGAACACCGCCAATCCCACCCAGCTGGGCGCGGGTTACAAGGTGAACGTGATTCCGGGGCAGGCGACCGCGCACGTCGACGGACGTTATCTGCCGGGCTACGAGGAGGAATTCCTCGCCGACCTCGACCGGATTCTCGGCCCGAAGGTGAAGCGCGAGGACGTGCACGCCGACAAGGCGCTGGAGACCACCTTCGACGGCGCTCTCGTCGACGCCATGCAGACCGCGCTGTCCGCCGAGGACCCGATCGCGCGCGCCGTCCCGTACATGCTGTCGGCGGGCACCGACGCCAAGTCCTTCGCCGACCTCGGCGTCCGCTGCTTCGGCTTCGCGCCGCTGAAGCTGCCGCCGGAGCTGGACTTCGCGGGCATGTTCCACGGCGTCGACGAGCGGGTTCCGGTCGATGCGCTGAAGTTCGGCGTGCGCGTACTGGACCGCTTCATTGACGCCTCCTGAACGGGCCCCGGGATGTGGTGAATTGGCCCGCTGAAACGAGACTTCACTATTCGCCAACCTGTGCGGAATCGACTGAGAAGAGTGAATGAGACGATAAGCGCGTAGCCCCATTACTTCCCCCTCGTTACAGGTGATGCGATCCGAAGCTGGGATCGCATTTGCCAACAAGGAGGAATAATGATCAAGAAGATCGTCGCCGCTGCGGCTGCCACCGGTGGTCTCGTTCTCGCCGGTGCGGGCCTGGCCGTCGCCGACTCGGGTGCCCAGGGTGCCGCTGTGGGCTCCCCCGGCGTCGTCTCCGGCAACGTCATCCAGGTGCCGGTTCACATCCCGGTGAACGTCTGCGGCAACACGATCTCGGTGATCGGGCTGCTGAACCCCGCCTTCGGCAACACCTGCATCAACAAGTGACGTTGTGCCTCATCCCATGAGGACCTGTCCCCACCGGGGGCTGTGCTCATGAGGATCTGACTCCATGAGGGTCTGAGTCCGTCGGCCCCGGAGCGCGCGCCATGCGCTCCGGGGCCTACCGGCTTTCCGCGCACGCCTCGGTCGGATGCGTGCGCGTTCCGGATGGTCCAAGCCAAGGGCGAAGGCAGGGATATAGCTATGCGACAGGTCACCCGCAAGGGCCTGATGACCGTGGCGGCGGCGAGTGGCGTTCTCGCCGTCACCGGCGGCCACGCACATGCCGACTCGGGTGCGAACGGCGCCAGTTCGGACTCGCCCGGCGTGCTGTCGGGCAACACGGTGCAGGCGCCGGTGCACGCGCCGGTCAACGCCTGCGGCAACACCGTGAGCGTCGTCGGGCTGCTCAACCCGGCGATGGGCAACAAGTGTGCCAACGAGAGCGGTGGCCGCGGTTCGTCCGGGGGCGGCTACGGGGACGACGGCTCGCACGCCGGGGGAGGCTCGGGGGCCGGCGGGCACGCGAGTGACTCACCGGGAGTCGGCTCGGGGAACCACGTGCAGGTGCCGGTCGAGGTGCCGGTCAACATCTGCGGCAACAGCGTGAACGTGGGCGGAATCGGCAACGCCGTGACGGGCAACGAGTGCGGGAACGGGACGGGCGGCGGTCACTCCACCACCCCGCCCGGCGGCGGACCCGAGACGCCGACCCCGGGCAAGCCGTGGCAGCCGGGGCACCCGGGCGAGCCGGGCACTCCTGGTACGCCGGGTCAGCCGGGCACCCCGGGTCAGCCGGGCAGTCCGGCCGAGCCGGCCGGCTGGGGCGAGCAGAATCCGGGCGGCGCCGCGGCGCACGCGGATCACCTGGGCGCGCGGTCCGTCACCCAGCCGCAGGGGTTCGGGCAGCTCGCTCAGACCGGTGGTGACCTGCCCCTGGGCGCGATCGTCCCGGTGGGCGTCGGCGCACTGCTCGGCGGCGCCGTGCTGTACCGCAGGGCGCGCTCGGCGGCGTAAACGGCACAACTGTGAACCCAACGCCACAAACCTCTCCGCGGTGAGCTGAAACGGGGTGGGGCCCCCCGCGGGGGGGGCCCCCCCCGGTAAAGCGCTTTTTCTTAACCAATCGCGCGCCCCATAACGAATATAAGCGCACCCCCCCGCCCACGGAGCCGTCCGGGGCGCACCACGAAACGAA
>NZ_JBIAIK010000019.1:0-5139 GCF_042871385.1 Streptomyces sp. NPDC005808
GCGGGGGGGGCCCCCCCCGCGGGGCGGGCCGGGGGGGGGGGGGGGTGGGGGGGGGGGGGGGGGGGGGGGGGGGGGGGGCATTTTCGCCCCCTCCGCCCCTACCCGTCCCTTGTTCCTGGGGGCTGCCGCCCCCAGACCCCCGCTGTCGCGCTGAACGCGCTCGTCCTCAAACGCCGGACGGGCTGAGTACCCGTCCGGCGTTCGGACGTGCCTACGTCGCCGCGTACGCCTCCCTCAGTTTCGCCACCGCGTCCGCGTACCGGCCCGTCAGGAGCAGGTGGTCGGCGTCGGCGAAGGGCTTGGAGACGGCGGCCGTGATGTCGGTGCCGATCTTCTGCTGGACCAGGAGGCGGGCCTTGGTGACGGCGGCCTGGCCTGCCTTGGCCGAGCCCGTCCTCTCGGCGGCCTTGGCGGCCAGGGCGAGGGCCTTCAGGGTCGCCGTGCCACCCTCCGGTGTCTTGGTGAGAGTCGTGAGGCCCCAGCCGTACGGGAACTGCGGATCGTACGACGTGTCGCCGACGTTGATCGGCAGCTGGGACTCGGACTTCGGCCAGGTGACGGGGAGTTGGCCGGTGAAGGGACGCTTGCCGTAGAGGACGTCCGCGACGCCGGAGCCCTCGGTGCCCGGCAGCCAGGAGGCGACGAGCGCGTCGATGTCACCGAGCCGGTCGCCGATGAGCTGCGGTCGTCCGGAGACGGTCAGGACCACGCACTTGATGGCGCCGCAGACCTTGTCGACGGCGGCCTTGTCCTCGGCGGTCAGTTCCAGGTCGTTGCCGTTGCCCACGTCGCCGACGCCCTCGGCGTACGGGGTCTCGCCGACGACGACCACACCCACGTCGTAACCGGCGGTCGGAGCCGACGCGTCCTTGGAGTAGGTGACGTTGCCGCCGGCCTTCTGCAGTCCCTCCAGGATTGTGGTGCCCTCCGTGATCTCGCCGGAGGAGCCCTGCCAGGTGATGGTCCAGCCGCCGGTCTGGTTGCCGATGTCGTCGGCGTTGGACCCTGCGACGTACACCTTCTGGGACTTCTTGAGGGGCAGTACGCTGCCGGCGTTCTTGAGGAGGACCTGCGACTCGGCCGCCGCCTCGCGGGCCACGGCCCGGTGTTCGGGTGAGCCGATGTCGGAGGCGCCGCTGGTGTCGGCGTACGGCTGCTCGAAGAGGCCGAGCTTGAACTTCTGCGTGAGGATGCGAGATACGGCGTCGTCCACGCGCTCCTCGCTGATCCGGCCCGCGTTCACCTCGCTGATGAGGGTGGCGTGGAAGTCCTTGTACGCGTACGGCACCATGATCATGTCGAGGCCCGCGTTGATGGACGTACGGACGTCGGAGGCGTAGTCACCGGGGATCTGGTCGATGCCGTCCCAGTCGCTGATGACGAAGCCGTCGAAGTCCATCTCGTCCTTCAACACCCCGTTGATGAGCGCCGCGTTGGCGTGCATCTTCACCGGGCCGGCGTCGTCGCCGAGGATGTCGACCGACGAGAAGGAGGGCATGACCGAGCCCACGCCGCGGTCCACGGCGTCCTGGTACGGCGCGAGGTGCACCGCCTCCAGCTCCTGCTGGGTGACCTTGGTGATGCCCTGGTCGATGGTGTACGAGCCCGAGGTGGACGAGCCGTACTCGGTGCCGCCGTCGCCCACGAAGTGCTTGGCGGTGGCGAGGACCCTGTCGCTGTCGCTCAGGTCCTTGCCGTTGGCGCGGCCCTGGAGACCCTGGATGGTCGTCTCCAGCGACTCGACGAGGGCCGGGTCCTCACCGAAGGACTCGTAGCTACGGCCCCAGCGTTCGTCACGGGTCACGCACAGGCAGGGCGCGAAGGTCCACGGAATGCCGGTGGCACGGACCTCCGCGGCGGTCACTTCGCCGGTCTCCTCGGCGAGTTGGGGGTCACGGGCGGCGCCGATGCCGATGTTGTGCGGCATGACGGTCGCGCCGGCGACGTTGTTGTGACCGTGCACGGCGTCCACGCCGTAGATCAGCGGGATCTGGAACCGCGTTGCCTGCGCCTGGAGTTGGAAGGAGTCGATCATCGTCGCCCACGCCTCGGGGGTGTTGGGCGTGGGAGTCGAGCCGCCACCGGAGAGGAGCGAGCCCAGGGCGTACGTCGCGATGTCGTCCTGTGAGGTGAGCGCGTTGCGCTCGGCCTGGGTCATCTGACCGGCCTTCTCCTCCAGGGACAGCCGGGACACGAGGTCGGCGACGCGCTTGTCCACCGACAGCTTCGTGTCCAGGTACGGGAGTCCGTGGGCGTCGATGACGACCTGCGGGGTGCCGACCGGGGCATTGGCTCCCGTGACCGTCAGCTTCAGGGGGATCGTCTCGGCGGATTCCCCGGACCTGTCCTTGACCGTGGTCACGGAGACGGTCCGCGAGGCACCCGAGGCGGTGCCCGCGGGGAAGGTGACCGAGCCCTGGACGGGCTTGTAGTCCTTGCCGGCGTCGGCGGTGCCGCCGGCCGTCTCGTACGCGACGGTCACCGGCTCGTCGAGCGGGACTGCGCCGGTGGTGGCGACGGAGACCTTGACCTTGGCCCTGCCGCCCTCCTCGACCGGGTAGACCGTGGAGTCGGTGAGGACGCTCGCGCTCAGGGACTGGTCGGCGGCGTCGCCGCCCGACGCGAAGGTGCCTTCTGTGGGCGGATTCGCGAACGGGACCTCGCCCTCAAAGGTGTCGACGGGGACAGCAGACGGGTCGGCGGCCTGTGCGGCGGCTGACGCGGAGGCCAGGGGCAGCAGCCCGGTGAGCAAGGCGGCGGAAACGAGCAGGGCGGTTCTTCGCATGGACCTTCCCTCGACTCTCGTTGATCCTTTTGATTCGTGTTTCAAACCCTCTTCGGTGCGCTGAGTGCTCGTCGTTCTCTCTTCAGCGCTCTTCAGTACTCTTACGACTTAGATCACGCCGTGAGTTAACTGGCGTCCCGGCGAACCGTCAAGACGTCACGTCAGAACCGGTACACGCCCAATACACGGCTCGATCAGCGGAGTTGTTCCTTCAGCCTCTGAACGCGCAACCTCTTGACTCGCGCTCGCAGCCGTCATTTACTCACGCCTCGCATGCCCCAATCCCCCACCTCCAGAAGGGCTGCGGACCGATGAGCACCACAAGCACGACAAGATCCCCGAGGAGCCTGAGGCGAAGGGGCCGGACGGCGCGGCTGCTCCTCGCCGGGCTGCTGACGACGGCCGGACTCGGCGCCGTGGGCACCGTGCCCGCCCACGCGGCGGGCGAGCAGGTCACCGCCTACCTGACCACCACGGACGACACCGGCGGCCGCCATGTCACGCGCGGATTGCAGCCGCAAACACCCTTCGCCTTCATGGCCGGCAGTGGCGGAACCGGCGACAACATCACCGTGGACGAGAACACCCGGTACCAGACGTTCACCGGCGGCGGCGCTTCCTTCACCGACACCGCTGCCTGGCTGATGAACAGCAGCGGGGCTCTGACACAGGCCCAGCGCGACGCCGCGATGACGAAGCTGTTCTCGCCGACGGACGGGATCGGGCTCTCCTTCGTACGCAATCCGATGGGCGCCTCGGACCTCGCGCGGTACGGGTACTCCTACGACGACGTGCCGGCCGGCCAGACGGACCCGAACCTCGCGCAGTTCTCCATCGCACACGACCTGGCGGACGTCGTACCGCTGACCAAGCAGGCGCGCCAGCTCAATCCGTCACTGACCGTGATGGCCTCGCCGTGGACGGCGCCGGCCTGGATGAAGGACAGCGGGTCGCTCAACGGCGGCTGGCTGAAGTCGGAGAACTACGGAGCGTACGCCTCGTACTTCGTGAAGTACCTGCAGGCGTACCAGGCTCAGGGTGTGCCCGTCTCGTACGTCACCGTGCAGAACGAGCCGACGTGTTGCTCCGGGTACCCCTCGATGAGCTGGAACGCCTCCGGGCTCGCCTACTTCACGAAGAGCGAGCTGCTGCCGAAGCTCCAGGCGGCGGGGCTGTCGACCAAGGTGCTCGCCCATGACTGGAACTGGGACGTGTACGACTCGTACGCCGCCTCGACGGTCGACGACGCGGCGGTCCGCACGCATCCGAACTTCGGCGGCATCGCGTGGCACGGCTACGGCGGCGACGTCACCAAGCAGACCACCGTCCACAACCAGTACCCCACGCTCGACGCCTTCGGGACCGAGCACTCCGGTGGCACCTGGATCGCCAACCAGCAGCGCGAGGACATGCTCAACATCGTCGACTACACCCGGAACTGGGCGAAGTCGGTGACGAAGTGGTCGCTGGCCGTGGACCAGAACATGGGGCCGCACAACGGTGGTTGCGGCACCTGCACGGGGCTCGTCACCGTCCACAACGGCGACGCGCAGAGCGGGCAGGTCGACTACACCATCGAGTACTACACGATGGGGCACCTCACGAAGTTCGTGAAGCCGGGCGCGCAGCGCATCGCCTCCACGGCGAGTACGTCCGTGCCCAACGTCGCGTGGCGCAACCCCGACGGGTCCAAGGCGCTGATCGCGTACAACGACGCGTCCACCGCGAAGACGGTGACGATCAACTGGGGTGGGCAGCACGCGACTTACTCGCTGCCCGGCAAGACCTCGGCGACGTTCACCTGGTCCGGGACACAGGCCGGTGGCGGCGAGCAGAGCGGGGCCTTTGTGGGGCTTGCCGGTAAGTGCCTTGATGTGGCCGGTGGTTCGTCGGCCAACGGGACCGCCGTGCAGCTCTACGACTGCAACGGTTCGACCGCGCAGACCTGGACGGTCAAGGCCGACGGGTCGGTTCAGTCGCTCGGGAAGTGCCTCGACGTGACGTCGGCGTCCACTGCCGACGGGGCGCAGCTTCAGCTCTACGACTGCAACGGGACGGGGGCTCAGCGGTGGACGTACAACTCCACCACCGGGGAGGTCGTCAATACCGCGGCGAACAAGTGCCTTGATGTGACCGGGAATTCGTCGGCGAACGGGGCGCGGGCGCAGATCTGGACCTGCACGGGGGCTGCCAACCAGAAGTGGCATCTGCAGTAGGGGGTGCGGGGGGCCGGCAGGGGCGGGGGTGGGATTCTTTCGCCCCCACCGCCCCAGCCCGCCCGTGTTGCGGGGGGGGGGGGGGCGGCCCCGCGGGGGGGGGGGGGGGCCCCCCGCGGGGGGGGGGGGCGGCGGGGC